>NZ_CP195158.1:2775000-3375000 GCF_051200825.1 Formosa sp. A9
CTGATATGCGATTACTAGCGATTCCAGCTTCACGGAGTCGAGTTGCAGACTCCGATCCGAACTGTGATAGGGTTTATAGATTCGCTCCACCTCGCGGTGTGGCTGCTCTCTGTCCCTACCATTGTAGCACGTGTGTAGCCCAGGACGTAAGGGCCGTGATGATTTGACGTCATCCCCACCTTCCTCACGGTTTGCACCGGCAGTCTTGTTAGAGTTCCCGACATCACTCGCTGGCAACTAACAACAGGGGTTGCGCTCGTTATAGGACTTAACCTGACACCTCACGGCACGAGCTGACGACAACCATGCAGCACCTTGTAAAGTGTCCGAAGAAAAGTCTGTCTCTAGACCTGTCACTCTACATTTAAGCCCTGGTAAGGTTCCTCGCGTATCATCGAATTAAACCACATGCTCCACCGCTTGTGCGGGCCCCCGTCAATTCCTTTGAGTTTCATTCTTGCGAACGTACTCCCCAGGTGGGTTACTTATCACTTTCGCTTAGCCACTCAGTCTTGCGACCGAACAGCTAGTAACCATCGTTTACGGCGTGGACTACCAGGGTATCTAATCCTGTTCGCTACCCACGCTTTCGTCCATCAGTGTCAGTATATTATTAGTGATCTGCCTTCGCAATTGGTATTCTATGTAATATCTATGCATTTCACCGCTACACTACATATTCTAACCACTTCATAATAACTCAAGACAACCAGTATCAAAGGCAATTTTACAGTTGAGCTGCAAGATTTCACCTCTGACTTAATCGTCCACCTACGGACCCTTTAAACCCAATGATTCCGGATAACGCTTGGATCCTCCGTATTACCGCGGCTGCTGGCACGGAGTTAGCCGATCCTTATTCTTACGGTACCGTCAAATTCCCTCACGAGGGAGTGTTTCTTCCCGTATAAAAGCAGTTTACAACCCATAGGGCAGTCTTCCTGCACGCGGCATGGCTGGATCAGGCTCCCGCCCATTGTCCAATATTCCTCACTGCTGCCTCCCGTAGGAGTCTGGTCCGTGTCTCAGTACCAGTGTGGGGGATCTCCCTCTCAGGACCCCTATCTATCGTTGCCATGGTATGCCGTTACCACACCATCTAGCTAATAGAACGCATGCCCATCTTTTACCGATAAATCTTTAATTATCAAATGATGCCATCCAATAATACTATGGGATATTAATCCAAATTTCTCTGGGCTATCCCCCTGTAAAAGGTAGGTTGCATACGCGTTACGCACCCGTGCGCCGGTCGTCGGCGGTGCAAGCACCCCGTTACCCCTCGACTTGCATGTGTTAGGCCTGCCGCTAGCGTTCATCCTGAGCCAGGATCAAACTCTTCATCGTTAAATTTTTAAGTGTTTCCACTATTATCTTTAACAACTAATGGAATTTTCCAGTACTCAAAATGGCTTATTCTCTTCTTATTGACAACAACCGTTTCCAGTTGTTATCTACGCTGTCAATTCAATATGTTAATGAACTTTTATTCTTCTTTACTTTCTCTTTCAAAACTTCCGTCTGAAAGCGGGTGCAAATATAAAACCCTTTTTCATTCCTTGCAATGTTTTTTTGATTTTTTTTGAAAGTTTTTTTTTCAAACCTTTCAACCAACAAAACACAACTTACAATGAACTTTTCTTTCTAAAAACGTTGCCGTTTTTAGCGGCTGCAAATGTACAACCTTTTTTAAATCTACAAAGCTTTTTTTGATATTTTTTAAATTTAATTTTAAACCCTATCGCTTGCCTGTAAATGAACGTTTGCTTACTCCTTTTCTAATATCCCTCTCGCCGTAAGCGGGTGCAAATATACAACCCTTTTCTCTTCCCAAACAAACTTTTTAATGTGTTTTTTTGAATTATTTTTTAATACGCTGGAATTATGCGAGTTGCAATTACAAATACTATCAGATTTATAAAAACGCTTAATAATTCGCTTCAAAATACTATATCGATTATAATAAATACAGACTATATTAATGGATAAAGCATCTAGTGTCTATCAAGCCAAATACGCTATACTTCTTACTTTTTCTATTTAGACGTATTCGCTCTTTATATAGTTTTCTATTCAAAAAAAACTAAAACGTTTCGTTAAGCTTCAAAAAGAAACCAGTTGCACCATAACTTCCCCAACCATAATCCAACCCTATATTTGTGCGCGCATTTTTACTTATGTTTATACGAAGTCCTAATCCGTAACCCGGATTTATATACTCAAACAAGGCAATACCATTGCCCGCTCCACTAGCTGTTGTTGCATTTACAAAACCAACAGCTCCTAAAAATCTAGGATTATTTTTAGTCGCCCAGATATGCTGCCTTAATTCTACAGCAGAAAATAAGAGATTATCCCCTCTAAAACGCCCTTGAGCATAAGGCTCTCCTGATTTAGCATATTGATCCCAGCCCAAAGCTGGCAAACTCATGTACGGTAAATCGCCAGAAAGCGTAAGATTTGCATAACCCCAAAATGCTAAAATGGTTTTATGATCCTTTTTAATACTTAAATAGTCTCTGTATTCTAACCATAATTGGGAAGATGTTTTATCGCTGCCTAGAAATTCTGGATTGTACTTAAACCTTAACATCGCGTATCTGCCAGAATAAGGCGTATTAACATTATCGCGCGAATCGTAAACCGCATTTGCAGAAAGTCCTATTAAATTAGATTTATTTTGATGAAACCCATAATAGGCATTGTATGCATAATAAGGTGTAATTTGTTTTGGCGAAGCTTCCAGGTCTAAAAGCGGATCTTTAATTTTATTAAACACATCTATATGTACACCTAACCCAATATAAAGTGGTGTAGTATCTAATCGCCGTAAAATTGTTTCGTAAAAACGTATCAATTCGAACTCTAAATTATTAGCTTCGGTTACACCTTGTACGTTTCCTTCAAAATTATTAAAATCGGTATAAGCCAATCTAGCAGATTGCGACCCTGTACCTAACCCCCAAGTTTCTTGCGATGAATTTAAATATCGCCAATCGCCTAAAGCTAAAAATGTATTCTGCTCGGAATAGACAGTCGATTTTAAATTAAAGATAAACTGCTGCTTTGTGGTAAAAATAGCCGCAATAAACGCATTGGAAATTTTTGTGTCTTCTGGATTTCCTAAATAGCCACTTGCAGACGCTGCAACACCGTACATAAACCCATGGGCAGGATTAACACTTAATGCAGGTAATGGCGAAAAATAGAAACTCCCCTTTTCTGGCGGCGGTTTGGGTTTTCCTTTTAAAATTTTATTAAAAAACGAAATGGAATCTTGCGCAAAGATTGGTGAGCTGTTTAAGTAACAGCAAAAGACACTAAGAACAAGTATGACTTTAATATATTTCAAAACCTATAAACTTCAAAAAAACTAAAGTCTTTTACATGTTCTGCTTAAAGACTTTTTATTTGATGGTTTTCTTTTTTACACCAAAACGATATTGAAGACCTGTCATTAAAAAACGTTGGGAATCTGCTACACCATATTCACCGCGTAACATCCAACTTTTATTGATTTGCAAGTTGAATCCGAATTGAAAGGTTACAGTTTGAATAAGATCCTTTCGTATAAAATAATCAATCTCTGCACTAAAGGCTCCACTATCATTTATTCGTGTTTGAATTGTTTCGATGGCTTGATTTTGTGCTTCTAATTTTACACGTTCGGCTATTGAAGTTGACGGATTATCTATAACGGCTTGGTTTTCTGCTATTTTTTCATTGGCTTTTTCGTTAAAAGTAGTTTCTAAATCTGGAAACACTTCGTCCATACGTATAGAACCATTACTCCCTCGAGCGCCTACAAAATCTCTATACATCACCCCCAAATAAGGCGCTACAAAAAAATCCTTTTTCGTTTTACTTAATCCAAACCTATGGCCTAAACGCCCAGACAAGGTTAAATAGCCAATATTATCTTTTAAAATTTCGGTATTGGTTGCCGAATAATTCATATCGACACTTGAAAAATAATTATCCCAACCAAAAATTAAAGTCGTTCCTAGACCATAGGCTATCGCATCGAAATCTACATTCGAAGAAAACTCTGGTAATTGCAGTACAACTTCTCCAACCTCATTAGTCCATGCTGGTTGTAGCGAAACATTGGTTCCCCCCTTTACAGAAGAAAATAACGCATATATATTCATAAAAGGAAGCACCCAAGCATCGGCCCTTACATTTACACCATTAGTAGTTGCACTTACTTCTTTAAAATTTAATGTTTCGGTATTAATAATTCCTGAAAGATCGTGACCGTTAATCATCATTTCAAACTCGGTAACATCCAGCTCGACAAAGGCATTTACATAGTTTATGTTAACACCAAACGGCAATTGCAATTGATCAGCCATGCCTCGTTCTTGCACTTTTTGCCCCCAAATTGGTAATACATAAGGGTATTGCTCTTCTGCATCTGTTGTTTGGATTTCTTGATTTATTTGTCCAAAAGTAGTACTGCAAAAAAACACACAACTTAAAAATAAGAGACAACTTTGTATTTTCATGTAAATGATAAGTTAGAGCTTATATACAGCGAATATAAGTAAAACCCTCTAAACCTAAAGCATAGATAATGGACTTAATACAAAATGAAACACATAAAGCCGTTACAAAAAGAAATTCCATTCTATACCAAACCTAATGGTAAAGTCGCGGTATGGGTAATTGGGTGCAGAATAATAATTGTAACCCGTAAATGCAGAGTTAAAATGTTCGCACATAAAGTAAATTCGGGCTGTTTGTATTTTAGCATCTAAAAAGAAATCGAATCTGGGATAACCACCAAGAGCCGTATCGTTTTGCACATAAAACTCGCCCAAAAGCGGATCGTAAGCATCCATGTTATATTTACTAAAATAATTGAATGTTATTCCTGTTTGTAAATACAGTGCTTTTTTAAAAAGTTCGTTACTATAATATAAGGTATTTCGCGTTACAAATTCTGGCACATTATACACCTTGTTGTCATCTTGTACATTTTGGTACATAATAGTATTCGCCAGTGCAAAATGCCCTACTTTTATTTCTTTATCTAGCTTAACACGTAAGTAAGTAATCGTGGTATTATCCTGAAATGGTTTAACACCACCAAGCGAATCTTTCTTAAAATATGCATAATCGCTAATTGTAGAATAATCGATATCTAAATTAACATATTTATCTGACACGACCTTAAAACTAAGCTGCTGTGTTTTTTCGCTACTAAAATTTGACTGCCAATTGTAGTTTAAATAATCGCTCTGAAACAATAAAAAATTATAATTAGGTTGCTTGGCATTGTGATTGATTGCCGCACTAAAAGCCAAATCGTCGTTAAGCCTATACCCTGCTTGCCCAGTTATGTAATTACCACTAAAATCTCCCGTAACATTTAAACCTGCATCACCATTAATTTCAAACCCACCAAAACTATTATGGTATTTACCACCAACCGCAATTACATTTCCTTTTAATCTGTTGGTTATACGATTACCGTCCAGAATCACAATTTGGTCGTATCCGTAGTTATAATTGTCCCAACTGGTATTAAACTGAAGGTTACCTAAAATTCTATTTCCATAATTTAATTGTAATTGATTATGAAAATTCTCTAATGTAGCTCGGTCGCTTAAATTTTGAGTTTTAAAAGCAGATCCAAAATAAATAGTATCTCGGGCACTTTGGTTGAATTGAAAGTAAGTATCTTCAAAATTCATAATGTGAGCCACATTTAAACTATGGTTTGCCAACGAATCTGCTGGTTTAACAATATGGTAGGTATGATCTAAATAAAATCGTTTTCCTTTTAAAGTATTATCGGCATTTTGGAAATTCATATCAAAAACACCTCGATCCGAAAATTCTGGATCTCCAGATTCAAAATATTGTAGTTCATCGTCTGTCAGTCCGCCATTTTCTTCATTATTAATATTCTGCGCAACAAAATGAACTTTCGCGATATAGCGTTCGTCTTTAGTTTTATAATTGCTTGTAAAGGTAAAGTGCCCCGAACTCGATATGTAATTTTGATAATTCCCTAACGAACGCAAGCCTTTATAGGCCACCGAAAAATTAAATCGCTCGGACGTATTTACGGTAAACAAACCGCTAGCCACTTGTCCTTGTTCGAAACCCGTTTTATAAAACAACTCGGTAAAAGGCGTTGGCACGTGGTAATACACAATGTCTTCTACACTATAAAAATCAAACATTTTGGCACGGGCACCAAAACCGGGCATTAGCTGCTCACTTTTAAAATTGTAACTAAGCGTGTTATAAGTTTGCCCCATATTCGAAAAAGAAATCAGATTAAAATTATCTTTCCTGCGGTAATTAAACTTATAGTCTTTCTTTATATTTAAGGTAGTATCTACAAACGTGGTATCGTTTACACTAGAAATGATTAAATACTGATCGATCTTCCCCACTTTTTGAGTACCTGCTTTCGTACTAACGGTATCCGACGAACGTGAATTTAAATTATTTTGAAGCCCATTACTTGATTCTGTTCTTTGACCTTTTTCTGGTACTGTAAAATTTTGAGCGTGTGCCAGCAAAGAAAAACACAATAAAAAGAATGATAGAATGAGTTGCTTCATAATTATTTTTTAGACCTTGCAAAGGTAAATACAAAATATGATACCATTAATAAATCAAAACATAATTTAAATGCTTGCCCTAAACTATTCTAAATACAAATTTGAATGTGGTACAGACGAAGCTGGTCGGGGCTGTTTGGCGGGGCCGGTTACCGCTGCTGCCGTGATACTGCCCGACGATTTTAAAAATTCTATCCTCAACGATTCCAAACAACTCACAGAAATTAAACGAGATGCCTTAAAACCTGTTATAGAATTAGAGAGTATTAGTTTTGGAGTCGCTCATATTTTTCCAGATGTTATCGATGAGATTAATATTTTAAACGCTTCCATTTTGGCCATGCAAGAAGCCATAACAAAACTCACTCCGCAACCTCAATTTATTAGTGTAGATGGCAACAAATTTAAACCTTATAACGACATACCGCATGCTACAATTATAAAAGGCGATGGTAAATTTTTAAATATTGCTGCGGCTTCAGTATTGGCAAAAACGTATCGCGACGCTTATATGAACACCATTCACGAAGAATTTCCTATGTACAATTGGAAAAAAAACAAAGGCTACCCAACCAAAGAACACCGCGAAGCCATAAAAAAATATGGCGTTACAAAATATCACAGACAATCTTTTAGATTACTACCAGATCAATTAAAATTAGATTTATAACATTTTTATATTTGTAAAAAAATTCCTTTATGAGAGCGCTTGGATTGGCCATTATTTTTTCTTTATTAGCATTAGCTTGCACAACTACAAACCATTCTAAACCCAATCTTTTAGATTTTGTTCCAGAAAATACCATTTCGCTTATAAAAACTTCAAACTTCGAAGAGTTAAAAAGCAGCTTAACAAACAATACCCTGATTCAAGAGTTTTCTAATACACCAATTTATAATACTGTAAACACTCATTTTAGTGTTTTAGATGCCTTTACACCAGAAGACGAAACTGTGTTCTGTTTTTCTAAAGACAATGCCGACAGTCTTCAAGTGACTCTTATTACAAAATACAGTAAAGATTTATTCCAAACCGACTCCTTAAACCCGATAAAACAAACAGCGACTACTTTTAAAAACCATAACATAACGACGGCTAACATTAAAAACAAAACATTATACAGTATTGTAATAGATAGCATCTTTATTGGTTCGACATCAAAATCGATTATCGAAAATAGTGTTACTACAAAACCAGTAAACCCAACCTTTGAAAAAATTTACAGTACAACTGGAAACGACAAAACTTTTGCTGTAATTTTAGATAGCGATTACAACAAAAACTTAAACTTGTTTAGAGTTGAAGATTCAATCACTTTTTCTTCCTTCACAAAATATCTTGCTTTAGACACAGATATTACGCAAGACCAAATTACTTTAAATGGTATTACAAAAGCACCAGACTCTACAGAATACCTTATTAATGTATTTAAAAACACAATACCACAAGACAATAAATTAGCCAATATTACCCCAGCAGATAGCGATGCATTTATGAGTATTACGTACCATGATTTTAGTAGTTTTCAAGCTAATCTGGTGGCTTACCACCACGCCGATGCTCCAGAGACTACTCTTTTTGATAGTACTAATGAAATTGGCATTATGCACGATAAAGCACAACTTGCCATTGCTTTTTACAGTTTAGACCACTTGGCTACAGACGAAGCTTTAGTATATTCGCAAGAAGTGATTGAAGAATTTAGACAGATAGAAATTAAAACTTTCGAACACCCAGAATGGTTCCCTAATCTATTCAGTCCATTTATTCGAACACAAGATGCTACATATTATTGCGAACTGGATTCGTTTTATATTTTCGCCAACTCTTTAGACTATTTAAAGCACATTATTGCATCGCAACAAAACAAAGCTACGTTTGCCGACAGAGATTTTTACACCAATATAAAGCAAGACTTAAGCAATGCATCTAGCCTGTTACTTGTGGGATCGAGCACGACTTTAAACAGTATTTTAGCTTCAAATTTTAGTTCAGATTTAAATATTAACACGGCTAATTACAAAACATCTGCCATTCAATATATATACGATCAAGATTTCGCCCATGTTAATGCAGTTATTCAAAAAGAAAAAGGAAGAACAGTAGAAAATGCCGTTTCGGAAGAATTAAACATTAAACTGGATGCTAACATTTTAAATCACCCACAATTTGTAACCAATCACATTACTCGACAAAAAGATGTTGTTGTTCAAGATGTAAACAATAACCTGTATTTAATTTCCAACAAAGGAAAAATACTTTGGAAAAAACAATTAGAAGGCGCCGTACTTGGTGACATCTCGCAAATAGACATGTACAAAAATGGCCGTTTACAATTGGCCTTTACTACAGCAAACAAGCTGTATGTTTTAGACCGAAACGGAAAAGACGTCGCTCCTTTTCCTCAAAATTTCAAAGATAAAATAACACAACCTTTAGCTGTTTTCGATTACGACAATAACAAAAATTACAGGTTATTAGTTATTCAAGACAGTAATGTATTAATGTACGATGCTAAAGGCAAACGTGTAAACGGATTTAAGTTTAACAAAGCCAATGGCACGATTATTCACAAACCGCAACATTTTAGAGAAAAAGGAAAAGATTACTTGGTTTTTAAAACTCAAAACAAATTATACATTCTTAACCGTACAGGCCAAGAACGTATTACTCCTAAAACCAACTACAACTACTCCAACCAAGCTGTGTATTTTTACAATAATAAATTTACAACAACAACCGAAAATGGCGCTTTAGTGTTAGTCGATTTAAAGGGCAATGTGGCTTCGCAAAACATTAACCTTTTGGAACGCCATAGTATAGATGCTACCTCGCGTACACTTGTATCGCAATCGGGAAATGTGTTAACCATTAAAGACAAAACATTAGAAATGGATTTTGGAAGTTACACACCTGTAAAACTATTCTACGTTAACAACAAAATTTACGTAAGTACAACCGATTTACAAGCCCAAAAGGTATATGTTTTTGATAGTCAATCCGAACCAATATCTAATTTTCCTGTGTACGGTACCAGTAGCATAGACTTAGCAAATTTAGACAAAGACGGCCCAATAGAATGCGTTACTAAAGGAAACGACAACGCCATCATCATCTATCAAATTAATTAAGTTTTTAACTTAAAAAAGCATTGCAATTTAGTACTATTGCAACCCAAAACCATTTAATTTTTCGTTATGATAAAACGTACCAATGCCGCGATAACAAGATTTATAATCCATAAAGTTGGAAATAAATTTAACGATACCAAGAATGCGTTTTCCGAACAAGAAGTTCAGTTTGACGAAGCTAGCTACGACCTTATGCTGCCGTTTTTATTGCGTCCTTTTGGCACGGTAGTACAAAGTCACCGTTTCCACCATCATGCCAACATAAAATTAAATGAGATAAACAATTATGCTGAAACTATTTTTGAAGACGACGCTAATTTTATTGAGGTTTCTAAAAACATTGTAAAGCATTTGTACGAACAATCTAACTCGGCACAAATAAAAACAGGCGATGTTATTGTTGCACTTTTTGAAGGTATAGAATTCAACGAAATTACTACCAACGCTGTAGGTATTTTTAAAATTGAAAGTAAATCTAACTTTTTCCAGACCTATCTCGAAAACAACAGTTACGATGTGGCCGTACAACAAGGTATTAACACTAAAAAAGTGGATAAAGGCTGCCTCATTTTAAATCAGACTGACGCCGAAGGGCCGATTGTTTTTACAGTAGACAACAACAATTACGATGCCCAATATTGGATTAACAACTTCTTGAATATTAAATACGCTAACGATTATAATTCGCACACACAAAACTACCTAGAACTTTGTAAAGAATTCTCGACCGAGGTTTTAAAAACCAGCTATGGCAACCAAGAACAAAGTATCTTTTTAGCGAAAACAGTTGACTTTTTTAAAGAACGGGAGTTTGTAAATGTTGAAGAATTTAAAGAAGAAGTTTTTGAAGACGACAAGCACAAAACCTTATTCGACGACTATAAAAAATCGTTCGAAGGCGAGCAAGATGTCCTTATTTTAAATCAGTTTGATATTGCCGAACCTGTTGTAAAAAAACAAAAACAAAAAATTAAATCGGAAATAAAACTCGACACGCAAATCCAAATTAAACTAGATATTGATGCTCCCGATGCTGCAAGCGAATATTTGGAACGCGGTTTCGACGAGGACAAAAAAATGTATTATTACAAAGTGTATTTTAATACCGAAGGGTAGCGTTTTAGTAGTGAGGTTTTAGTATTGAGTAGTGAGCTATTAGCCCCTAGACAGCTAGAACTCTAGATGCTGGACTAAAATTTAGTTAGAAGTGAATTTCTATACGTTCTATTTTCTATGTTATTCCATCAACCATCAACTAAAATAATAATTCCGCTTCAAAAAGTGTTTTAAAATGTTTTAGCAGTTTCTGCTTTACTTCTTCTAAATCTACTGTTTTAACCCCCAATTCCACATTTAAAGATGTTACAGCTTTCCCCCGAATGCCACAGGGAATGATATTATCGAAATATCCTAAATCGGCATTGACGTTAAGTGCGAAACCATGCATGGTTACCCAGCGGCTCGCACGAACACCCATAGCACAAATTTTACGCGCAAATGGCGTACCAACATCTAACCACACACCTGTTTCGCCTTCGCTACGCTCGGCCTGAAGTCCATATTCTGCTAAAGTCAAAATAATAACCTCTTCTAAAAACCGTAAATATTTATGTATGTCGGTAAAAAAGTTATCTAAATCTAAAATAGGATAACCTACAATTTGGCCTGGCCCATGGTAAGTGATATCTCCACCCCTATTAATTTTATAAAAACTAGCATGTTTCGCTTCAAGCTGATGCTCGTTAAGCAACAAATTAGACAAATCGCCACTTTTACCCAAAGTATACACATGGGGGTGTTCTACAAACAACAAGTAATTTGGTGTAACTGCATTTGCATCTTCACGACGATTTTTTATCTTAACATCGAGTATGCCTTTAAATAAGCTTTCCTGGTAATCCCAAGTCGCTTTGTAATCTTTTACACCTAAATCTTGTACTTGTACGGTTTTATTCACTGGATTAATCTTCTAAAATCACTTCTACATTTAAACTTTCAGGATTGGTGATATAGGCTTTAAAATTAACTTCGGCCGAAAAACTTTTGTGGTCTTCGCTAAATTTTGCTTGTTCTAAAGACACCGATTTGATACGTTTTGGAAAGTGATAATTCAACACATAAGTTGATGCTGCGAGCATCATTTCGGCATCGCCAATACTATCGGTTACAGCATCTAGCTTTGCCTGATCTATAATTTCAACCTTACGCTTAAACACATTGTTTTTATACGTGTAATCTACTTGAGTGGCTTCGCCCGAAGCTAAATCCGAAAACGGATTAGCGCCTTTTTGAGCCTCGTCGTCTTGACTATTAAGCGTATTGGCTTGGTTCATTAAATTAAACATATCCTGCAAACCATCTACATCATCAAATTCGGTATACATATCCATTACCATCTTTTGTGTTTTAGGGTCTATTAACATATGCATTTTAAAATCTTCCAAAGCTTTTAATCGCTCTTGTTCGGCTTGTGGCAATGCGGCTATGCTATCCTTTTTTGCTTCTAAAAAATCTTTAAACACTATGGTAGAATCTACAACCTTTTCATCGGCGCCCATCATATCATTACCGCCCATTTCCATTAATTGAGATCCGTCAAAAGCGAAAGACATTTTACCACTTCCATCATCGTTAATATAAATAGTTTCGGTAAATTGACAACTGTACATTAAAAAAACACAGCATATTAACAAGAGTACATTTTGTAATTTCATAAGTATTGATTGTTTAGCAAGCCACAAATATAAAGCTTATTAAACGATTTTAATTTGAATTTCCTTTTTAATATATAATTGATATTTTTATAATACTAATAACCTAAAAATATGTGTTTAATGAAAACCTTAAAACATCACCTTAAACAAAGTTTAACCATGGTTGTCATCATGTTATCTGCAATAGGCTGGGCTCAAAATTGTAGTGAATACTTTCCTATGACTCCCGGAACAACTTATGAAATCACACATTACGACAAAAAAAACAGCATAGAATCTGTTACCCACAACGAAGTGCTTAGCGCCTCTGGGAACAAAGCAGAAATACACACTGTAGTAAAAGATAACGCCGGCAGCGAAACCCTTAATGCAACTTACGAGATGCTTTGCGAAAATGACGGCGTAACTATAGACTTTAATTCACTTATAGGTAAACGACTCGCCAGCGAACTTAAAGATAAGGATATGGATGTAAAGATAGATGGCACAAATTTCTATCTGCCCAACAAGTTAGAAAAAGGCCAAACACTACCAGACACCAACATGAATATGGACATAGATGCTGGATCTATGGCTATGAATTTTAAAGTAAGCACTATAAATCGAAAAGTTACAGGCAAAGAAACCATAACCGTTCCTGCCGGTACTTTTGATTGTATAATTATAGAAAGCGAAACAACACTAAAAATGCTTATAACCAAACACACGGTTTCTAAAAAATGGCTTGCTAAAGGCGTAGGTGTGGTAAAAACAGAAAACTACAAGAAAAACGGAAAATTAGATAGTAGCGAAGTACTTACCGCTTTCAACAAATAAGTGGTTTTTATAAATATAAGAATTAAGAGCTTGTCTTTAAGAATGAATTTAAAGACAAGCTTTTTTTATGATTTCGGATTATTTAATATAACCAAAGCAGCGATTACGCCAGGCACCCAACCGCATAACCACAATAAAAACACGATAATTACAGATCCACACCCCTTGTCTAGCACCGCTAACGGCGGACAAATTATAGACAAGATAACTCTCCAAATACTCATTGAAATTTGATTTTTTTTAATTGATGAACTAACTATTGGACGCCCTTATCCCTTAAAAGTTACACCTATTAAAATCTATTTTGTTTTTAAATAACAATCTATTGATATAGTTACCAATAGTAATTATCTTTGTGCGTTAAAAATAAAAACAGAATCATTTAGTATGTCGCAATTATCAGAGCAAGAAATCGTAAGAAGAGAAAAGCTTAGCAAACTTCGCGAGTTAGGTATTAATCCGTATCCAGCAGATCTTTTTCCTTTAACCCATAACAGTAAACAGGTCAAATCGGATTTTGAAGAAGGTAAAAAAGTGATAATTGCAGGCCGATTAATGTCTAGACGTATACAAGGTAATGCCAGTTTCGCCGAAGTTCAAGACAGCGAAGGCCGTATACAAGTGTATTTTAACCGCGACGAAATTTGCGCCGGAGACGACAAAACCAAATACAACACCATTTACAAAAAATTATTGGACATTGGTGACTTTGTAGGTATAGAAGGCGAATTGTTTAAAACCCAAGTAGGCGAAAAAACCGTAATGGTTAAAGACTTTACCATTTTAAGTAAGTCGCTACGCCCCTTACCTCAACCGCGTGTAGATGCCGAAGGTAAAGTACACGATGCCTTTACAGATCCAGAGCAACGTTACAGACAGCGTTATGCCGATTTAGTGGTTAACCCTCATGTTAAAGAGGTATTTGTAAAGCGTACTAAATTGTTTAATGCCATGCGTAGTTTCTTCAACAACGCTGGATATTTTGAGGTAGAAACTCCTGTTTTACAACCTATACCAGGTGGTGCCGCTGCACGCCCGTTTGTTACCCACCATAACAGTTTAGACATTCCTTTATATATGAGAATTGCTAACGAGCTATATCTTAAACGATTAATTGTTGGTGGTTTCGATGGGGTTTACGAATTCTCTAAAAACTTCCGTAACGAAGGTATGGACAGAACGCACAATCCAGAATTTACCGCTATGGAAATCTATGTGTCTTACAAAGATTACAACTGGATGATGGATTTCTGCGAACGCCTTTTAGAGCACTGTGCTATGGCCGTAAACGGAACTACCAAAGCTACTTTTGGTAAACACGAGATCGACTTTAAAGCGCCTTACGCACGTGTTACTATGGCCGATTCTATAAAACATTTTACAGGTTTTGATATTACAGGAAAATCAGAAGCAGACATTCGCGAAGCAGCCAAAGGCATGGGGATTGAAGTAGACGAGACTATGGGTAAAGGCAAACTAATCGATGAAATTTTTGGCGAAAAATGCGAAGGCAACTACATTCAGCCAACCTTCATTACCGATTACCCTAAAGAAATGAGTCCGCTTTGTAAAGAACACAGAGATAATCCAGATTTAACCGAACGATTTGAACTTATGGTATGTGGTAAAGAAATTGCCAATGCCTACTCCGAATTAAACGACCCGATAGACCAACGCGAACGTTTCGAGCACCAATTAAAATTAGCTCAAAAAGGAGACGACGAAGCTACCGAGTTTATAGATCACGATTTTTTAAGAGCTTTAGAATACGGCATGCCACCAACATCTGGAATGGGTATTGGTATGGATAGATTAATTATGTTTTTAACCAATAACCAATCTATACAAGAGGTATTGTTCTTTCCACAGATGCGTCCAGAGAAAAAACAAGTAGAAATGTCTGAAGACGAAAAAGCAGTATTCAACATTTTAAAATCTAATACTCCAATCGATTTAAACACTTTAAAATCGCAATCTGGTTTAAGTAATAAAAAATGGGATAAAACCATTAAAGGACTAACCAAATTAGGTGTTGCGAAAGTAGACAAGACAGACGACGGTTTATTTGTTGCTTTAGCAGATTAAATAAATCTGTCTATTAAATAAGACAACACACTTATGTTGGCACTCCTATTTAAATACAAAGCATACCTTATTTTAGGGTATGCTTTTTTGTTAAGCGTTCACTTTATTTTTAAAGATAGGTTTGCCCCATTTGTTTTCATTTTTTTTGCCTGTCCCTTACTTTTTATTATAGCCTATGGTTTTGTTGTGCAATGTATATGTTATAAAAACAAAACGCTTTTTATAATATTGCTAGGACTCAACATTTTACTAGCCGTATTTTGGTTTACTAATTATTACTATACAAACGACAAAACAGTTAAGGCAGAAACAGCTTACAATCATGCTATTTTATATTGGAATATTGCAAGGCCGAAACAGTTACCTTTGGATTTGATTTTTAAAAATATGAAGACCTTAGAGCCAGAAATCATTGTTTTGGTTGAAGCCAAAAACATACCAAAATCCGATTTAGAAACCTTTACCAGACACTACCCAGACTACCAAATTAAAGCCTTAAATGGCGAAATGATTATTGCTGTTAAAGGCATTATTAACCATGTACTTTATGGCGACATTTCGGCAAGTAGCAAATATAATTTTGTAACAACTACCATACAAAATCATAGCATTACGGTGCTGATTACCGATCTTTTGGCCAATCCGTTTAAATCGAAACATTCCGATTTGCAAAAGGTTCATCGCATTGCAAAAAAACACAATATAGACTTTGTTATAGGCGATTTTAACACGCCTTACGAGAGTGCTTACTTTAAGGCCTTTAATACAGAATTCGAAAGTTTCCATAGTTATAATAATGGCATAACAGCCACTTGGCCGAGTGCTTTTCCTGTATTAGAAATCGATCAGTTTTGGCTGAATAAAAGGTGGCAACCATTAAAACTGAACAAACAATTTCACTCCAATTCCGATCACGCATTACTTGTCGGCCAATTCAAACTTAAATAAAAGTATTCACTACGCTTCAAAGCGATTCTTCAAACATTTTCAGTTTTAAAACACACTTTTACTATCGTTAACTTCCTGTTAAAAAATTCAACAACATTAAACCTTTTAATACCATCATCGTCTTATAATTACAACTTTAACAAATAAGACATGAAAAAAATAATGATTTTAGCTTTAGCATTTTTATCGTTAAATGCTTTTGCACAAGACCAGAAAGATGATGCTCCAAGACACGACAGAGGTCCTAAAGAACGACCAATGCACGACTTTACACCCGAGCAGATGGCTACGTTACAAACAAAAAAAATGACACTCGCTTTAGATTTATCGGACGCACAACAAAAAGACATTTACAACTTAAATTTAAATCAGGCCAAAGCGCGTAAAACACAACGCGAAACGTTTAAAGCCAACAAAGAAAAGGGTGTAAAACTTACAGAAAACGACAAGTACGACCACATGATAGCAAGGTTAGATGCACAAATTGCTTATAAAAGTAAAATGAAGTCTATTTTAAAATCCGATCAATATTCAGCTTGGGTAGAAAACATGGCCAACAAGAGACATGAAGCCAAAGACAGAATGAATAACAGAAAAGACCGAAGACATTTTCAACAAGATCCAAATCAAGAACCTAGAACACACAGACGTTCTTAATATCTAAAAAAAGCAATCTATTTAAGGTTGCTTTTTTTATGCCAACAAGTCTAACAAATTATTTTTTATGGCATAGGTCACCAACCCTGCCACATTTTTAGACTCGGTTTTTAAAAGTAAATTGTTGCGGTGTCCTTCTACAGTTCTTGGGCTAATACATAGTTTATCGGCAATCTCGGTAGTTGTTAATTGGTTACAAATAAGCTGTAACACTTCTTTCTCTCTAGAGGTTAAATACGATTCGTCGAAATCGCACTTTACAGGTTTCCCATTATTGTTCGCCAGATCGTCGTGTATGTATTTTAAAACTTCGTTGGTATAACAAAACCCTAATTCGTGCACTTCTTTAATGGCAGTAACCACATCTTCTGGCAAGGCGCTTTTTGGCAAATAACACGAGGCGCCTAAATGAATCATATTTAACACACACGATTTGGAAAAATACCCTGTTAGGGCAACGACTTTTAAACTAGGAAATTCGGTGTGAATCAATTTAGCAGCTTCTACGCCATTCAATTCGGGCATATCTAAATCTGTTACTACTATATCGGGCAATTGCGCTTTGTTAGCCCTTAAATACGCTATTAATTCTAGCCCATTGTTGGCTTCAAAATCGACTTGAATAGCATCATCCCGTTCTAATAAAAACCGAATGCCTTTCCTAAAAAGTCTAACGTCGTCTGCAATAACTAAATGTATTTTCCGCCCCATAGAAGTAAGTTTTAATGTATAATGTTACATAAAAGACACTATAATTATCGATTCTGTTACCGAATTAACAAAAAGTTAAAAACAATTTAACAGAAACTGTTAATTATTACCAATTTCACACTCACATAACACATTTAACACATATTATTATAGTAATGAAGAAAAAAGACGAAAAACTGAGTTTCTTTGAGGATTATTTCGCTTTACCAAACCTTTAACAATTATTAATCAGGTATTTATACGCTTTCTTAAATAGGAGACTTCCACGCTTACAAACAACTAGTTCTATTTGTATCTTTATTGTAATAGTAAAAGTCTGTTTAAATTATTCAACCTGTTAATAATAAGCGTTAGTTAGCACTAACTATAACATCCTTACTAAGATACGAAAAAACAAGGCATCTTATATTTACTTAATAAAAAATACGTAGGTACACTTAGGTAAAAATGCTTTCTTAAAAATCTGGTACTAACACGCTTAAAAAAACTGGTTTTCTAATTTAACTTTGACTATCATCAATTTCATTAATCAAAAAACTTAGAAATCATGAAACGAGTAATGTCCTTAGCAGTATGCTTACTTCTAGCAGGAAGCATATATGCACAAACCGATTTAGAAAACGCAACAGATACGTTGCCAACAAGCGAAGACGAAACTGCCTTGGCGTACACTAAAAGCCAACAAAAAGCAGATGCCATGCTGGCCAAATACCACAGTACGGCCATTAAAACTACAGGGGTAAATGCCAATTACTTAAACAGCACGTTTTTAGTAGACAGCCCTACTTACGTTAAAATTGCTCAGCAAAATGCAGCACTTTTCGATTTAGCAAATACCGAAGTGTACGACAACTCCGAAGCTGCTTCGTACGATGTTGTTTTTGACAGCAAAAGAAGTACCATGAGTGTGAGATACGACGATATGGGTAAAATTATTTACTCTAAAGAACGTTTCGAAAACATTGCATTACCAAATGCCGTAATTGTAAGTATTATGAAACAATACCCAAATTACAGATTTGATGCCAATGTATGCACTATCAATTATGCCGAAAACAAAGGCATCAATACCACATATAAGGTAATGATCTCTCATGGCAAAGACAAAAAAACGGTTAAAGTAGACGATAAAGGCAACTTTATATAACACTAGAATTATAATAATTCTCCTGTTTTTGTATAACCGTTATCTCTTTTAACACGTAAAAAATTATAATCATGACACGCCATATAATAATAACTGTAATGTTCTTACTCTGTCTATGCAGCGTAAATGCGCAATGGACATCTAAGAAAACGGCTATTACGATATCGGATGACTATACTACAGGTGCAGAAAATGTATTTAGCATAACCAAAGACCACAAACCAGAAACGCCAGATTATGTTGTAATTCAATCTGATGTTGAAATACCAATAGCGTACGAGTCTACGTTGTATTCTAGCAATACTACAGAGACTTACGACTTGTTGGAGCCGAATAACGAAGGATTAGCTTATAACAAAGCAGTCTCCAACTCTGTTGGTGGCAAATCGGACACTGGTTTTCAAAGCTTTGCTGTATTTACAATTGTAGACACCAATGCTTTAGAGGTTGCAGAAGAACAAGATGATGCTCCGCTTACCGAAGAGGAGTCACACAAATATCTGCCATCTGACTTTGATGCATACAAAGGCATGTTTTCCGATAAGATTAATGCCGAAACCATGCTAAATCCTATTACATCGTATTAATACATCTTGGTAAGGGTATTAGAGAAAAATGGCTTTACTTATAAAACGGTAAAGCCATTTTTTAATTTTCAGGTTAAACAGCACAGCTTTAAAAACTTCCTAAAAGTTTAATTGTAACGCTTTAAAAGTTGTACAATCTTAAAACCACTACTAAATATTAGCCCTTCCCTATTAATGATTCTACATTTAATAAGACTTTAATGTTTAATTTAAATCTAGAACATCATGAAAACGCTTTTAACTATCACACTAAGTTTACTATCTCTTTCTATTGGCCACAGTCAAGTTATTCAAGAGATAAAAACAACAGAAAACGGATTGGCTTTAAACCGCCCAAACGAAGTAGGAATTTCGGAAGCTATGCTAGCAGAAAAAAGTAGTGCGGGCATAAAAACCACTGGAGTTAATGCCAACTACATTAACTTATCTAATGTGCATGAACATTCTACATACGTAAGAAAGTTTCAAAATTTAATTGCTTTATACAACATCGAAAATTCGGATGTATTTAACGATAATTACGATGGCATATACCAAATAAAAATGAAAACCAAAAGCGGTTATGTTAATGTATACTACAATAACAAAGGCGAAGTACTGGAAACTTTCGAGCGGTATACCGATGTAGCCATTCCCAACCACATAATCACTAAGGTTTTAAAAACGTATCCAGATTGGGCTATTACGTCTCAAATATGCGAGATTAAACACGTGCACAACAAAGCAAACCAAACCGAATACGAGATCCATCTTAAAAAAGATACCTTAAAGAAAAAGGTATATCTAGACGGTAACGGAAATTTCATATAAAAAAAGAGGCTTTCCTAAACCGCTAGGAAAGCCTTTATATATCTCTTTTTATCCAATAGTCTCTGATAAGATTTTATAAACGTAGTTCTTGTTAAGAATTTTTTAATGATCAACATGTTTATTTTGTTTGTACACTTCTAACAATATAATATTGAATACAATTTTCCTATTATTAAAACTTATCCATAGGTCATTAATAGAGCCTTACGGTAATTCAAACATGTTACACAATCCATAATATACATTATGATTGAAATTTTACAATGTCAATAAGTTCGTTATCCGTAAAATTTTCTAGCAGCTGTATTAATTGAGTTTCGGAACATTTCTCGTTAAAGAATAGTCGAAATGTTCTATATTCTTCCGATGGTAATTCTTGAAGGAATTCATAAACAATACCTCCTTCTTCTGTTAAATAATCGTCAATAATATCTGTTAGCTCATATGTGTCAATATCAAGTACAAGTTGGTCATTTATTTTATGTAACTTCAAATGTGGTTTCTTTAAATTCAAGATATTATTTTAATGTTTACCAATGGTTTGGCTACGTTTCGACACATAAAAATCCACGAGGATTCTTTCGGCCATAGCCGAAGATAGTAAAAATGCATTGAATTCCGATTAGGAATTCAACCGCAATGAATTATATGCATTGCGGTTGTAGTTAGTTTTTATATGTTCAATAATTTATCTTCTTTTTTTAATTAGTTAACATCTCCCTCACACCCCCATTCCAGAAAGTTGTTTCCTGCAACAATATACCCTTTTTCTAGCAATTCTACCTCTGTGCTTGTAGTGTGCTTCGGGATTTGTTTTAAAAACCTCCATTTTTAAAATATATGTACGAGCGAGAGACGAACAAATCCCGAACAAGACTCGAACAAAACCCCTTAAAAATCGCACTTTTGTGTCAGGAGCGGTCAAGAGGGTTCATAACAGGTCATAGTGTGTCATAGAGTGTCATAACGTGTCAGGACGTGTCACAAGAGGTCATATTAAGTCATAAGCAGTCATGTGCGGTCAGGAGGTGCCAAGCATTTGCTTACCAAGATAAAGCGCTGTAAATTAGAAGGATATTAACCCAACCCCTGGATTTAATTTTTCACCATCAACTTAAAATTAACAATAGCACTGAGTTACAGTGTGGTTTACAAAAAAAGATATTGAGCTACCGATTAAAAATATAGCAGCATAAATGGAGATTTTACTAAACCCCTATAGACTCGAAATCCATAGGTTTGAAAACAGACTGAAAGTCCGATTATTTGTGTTCGTTTTAGCCACAAATACACGAATATTTCTATAAAATCTATGTCAAATGTTCGTGCATTCGTGGCGTAAAAATATGTATAGAAACTCAAGCTCTTGCTCTAAAAGTGCATAGCTTCAACTAACGACTGAGACCACTAAACCCCTATAGACTGGAAGTCCATAGGTTTGAAAACAGACTAAAAGTCCGATTATTTGTATTCGTTTTAACCACAAATACACAAATATTTCTATAAAATCCATGTCAAATATTCGTGCATTCGTGGCGCAAAAATATGTGTAGAAACTGAAAGTCTTGCTCTAAAAGTGCTTAGTTTCAACTAACGCCTGAAATCAATGAACTTATCTTGACTTTTAATAGTTATCCAAGAATAAGCTGGAATTTATCAAGACAGGTTCAATACGTTGTTTTTTAAGCTTTTCCTTTTAAAAAAGGATTTTGTTTCAGTATAGAGCTCTCAATATATTGGATATTGACTTCAGAAAAAAACATTGCCCCTAGCCTTAAACAGTGTTGTTATGACATAGGTATACGCGAACACGGTTTTACAACTAAGCGTACAAGCTTTTAGCTACACTATTAACGGCATTTATAGTGGCATCTAAATCGGCGTAACTTAAAGCATCACTTATAAACCAGGTTTCGAAAGCACTTGGCGCAATATATACCCCCTGCTCTAGCATACCATGAAAAAATGCTTTAAAAATATTGTTATTGCCCAACGCTGCCGTTTCGAAATCGACTACAGGAATATCGGAAAAGTGCACCGATATCATAGACCCCGTTCGGTTTATAGTATGCACTATTTTATGGTCTGTTAACACCTTGGCAATACCTTTGTGTAGGTATTCGGTTTTTTCATCTAAACGGTTAAACAATTCTGCATCGCTATTCAATTCGTTTAGCATCGCCAAACCTGCTGCCATTGCCAACGGATTACCACTTAATGTTCCTGCTTGGTAAACAGGACCTATAGGTGCTAAATAATCCATTATCTCTTTTCTAGCGGCAAAAGCCCCCACAGGCAAGCCACCTCCAATAACCTTACCAAAACAAACAATATCGGCCTGAACACCAAAACGCTCTTGGGCACCACCTTTTGCCAATCTGAAACCAGTCATTACCTCATCGAAAATAAGCAAAATATTGTGCGCACTACACAACGCCCTTAAGTCTTGTAAAAAACTAGCGCTAGGTGGTATACAGCCCATATTCCCTGCTACAGGCTCTAGAATAATACAGGCTATTTGCCCTTTATTTGCTTCAACAATTTCGGTAACATTAGCAATATCGTTATACTTTGCCAATAATGTGTCCTGTGCTGTACCTTTAGTAACTCCCGGGCTATTTGGCGTACCAAAAGTAACGGCACCACTACCCGCTTGTATTAAAAACGAATCGCTATGCCCATGGTAACATCCGGCAAATTTTATAATTTTTTCTTTTTTGGTATAGCCACGTGCTAACCTTACGGCACTCATACAGGCTTCGGTACCCGAGTTTACAAATCTTATTTTATCGATATTTGGCACCATAGCTACTGCCAGGGCTGCAATTTCGGTTTCTATAGCTGTTGGCGTACCAAAGGAAGTTCCTAATTTTGTTTTTTCGATAACCGCATCTACCACAGGCTGATGCGCATGACCTAAAATCATTGGCCCCCAAGAATTAATATAATCTATAAAACGGTTCCCATCTTCATCTATTAAATAAGCTCCTTGGGCTTCCTTTACAAAAATAGGTGTTCCACCAACGGCTTTAAAAGCCCGAACAGGCGAGTTTACCCCTCCTGGAATTACTTGTTCTGCCTCTGCAAATAATGCACTACTACGTGTATATACCATAATATGTTTTATTACATCGATTTAACATACAATTCCTGTCCGATAGAAATTGTAGTATCATTCAATCCGTTAATACGTTGAAGTTCTTGTATTGAAATGTTATATTTTTTTGAAATAGAATATAGTGTATCGCCCTTTTTCACAAAATGAATGTTATTGGCATCTGTTTTTACTACTACGGTATTGGTTTTGCCCGAATAGTCTCCGTCGTAACGGTATAGCTGATAACGCTCTATTAGAGCAATTAATTTTTCTGGATACTTTCTGTCGGTCGCATACCCCGCCGCACGTAATCCGCGAGCCCAGCCTCGGTAATCGTCTATATCCAATTCAAATAATTGTGCGTAACGCTTACGCTCGGTTAAAAACAACGAGTGGTCCCTAAAAGAATATTTAGGGTCTTTATATTTACGAAAACACTCTTGGTTTTTATCGTCGTCGTGATAAATACGGTCTCCGGTCCATTCGTGACATTTAATACCAAAATGGTTATTGGCCTCTACCGCTAAACGCCCACGACCAGAACCCGACTCTAAAATACCCTGCGCCAAAGTTATACTGGCCGGGATGTGATAAAATTTCATTTCCTCCACCGCTATACCAGCGTATAGTTGTATGTATTCTTCTACACTCGTAACCGGTTTAGAAACCACAGGCACCTGTGTTTCGGCTGGCGTATTGTTATTTTGTTTGGTCTGTGCAGGTTTAGAAGCTGTAGATGTGCGTTCTGTACGGTGTTTATGCGAGGTACTTTTAGACTTGTGTTTGCTAGCCCCACAGCTAGACAATAAACTTACTAATACTACAACTATAAAAATATGTTTCATTCACTTATAAAATTAAGGGCATGCCTTTGGTTTTCAATCGGGTATTCATACCGGCTATACCTTGCAAGCCTCCTGTATGTATTACCAATATATTGGCATTGGGTTTAAAATAGTGGTTTTCCAACAAATCTATAACGCCAAACATAAGCTTTCCAGTATATACAGGATCTAAAGGCACGCCATATTGTGTTTTAAATTGATTTATAAACGCAATAAGTTGGGTATTTACCTTGGCATAACCTCCAAAATGATAATCGGTTATAAGCTCCCAATTGTTTTTCGTGGCAAATTTACTAATATTGTTTTGTAAAAAATCACCTTTTAGGGCAGGAAATCCTAAAATCGTTTGGTGTGGCAGACTGCTATTTATTAATCCAGCGATGGTGCCACCTGTACCAACAGCACAACAGATATAATCGAAACGCGCGTCTTCGGGGGTTAAAATATGTTCGCACCCCTTAACTGCCAAGGCATTGGTACCGCCTTCTGGCACTATATAAACACGACCAAATTCTGAAGTTAAAGCGTTTAAAAAACTAGCGTCTTCCTTATCGCGATATGCAGAACGTGACACAAATTTGAAATCCATACCACAAGCCGCAGCAAATTGTAAGGTAGGGTTTTGGTTTACTGCCCCTGATAGTTCTTCGCCACGGATAACACCTACAGTTTTAAAACCACTTTGCTGCCCTGCATAGGCTACAGCCGCTATATGGTTAGAAAAAGCGCCCCCAAACGTAAGCAGCGTAGTGTGTTCCTCGGCTGCCGCTTGTTTGATATTATAAAACAATTTGCGGTATTTGTTACCACTTACAAACGGATGGATGGCATCTTCGCGCTTTATAGCCAACTGCCCAGTAAAACGCTCCGAAAACGGAATAATTTGATTGCGAACGGAAAAATCTTTTGAAGAAAACAACATAATACACCCAGTAAAACAAGCCCAATACGATTGCAAAAGTAATGGAAATAAAACCTTTAGCACGATTTTTAGTACAAAAAGGATGAAAATTCCGCAATAAACATCACTTTCAGCGACCAAAAACAACCGTTTATCGATTATGTAATTATTTTATTTTCAACACAATAACAAATAGACCACGAATTGATTAGTTTTGCTATCGATAATTTAACCCTAGATTTATGGCTATTAATTCTACTCTAAACGCTACCCGCGGTACTTTTACACAACACAATCAATTATCTTTAAAATACCTGTTTGTATTCCTACTTTTTGCAATGGTGGGCCTGAATGGTTTTGGGCAGGAAACGGTAATAGACACCTTAACAGGAAATAGAACATTCGAAGTACCCTGTGGTGTCACCAAAATAGATATTGAGCTCTGGGGCGGTGGTGGTGCTGGCGGCTATAGTTCCGAGAGACAAAGTGGTGGTGCTGGCGGTAAAGCAGGAGTATATACAAAAATAGAAAATATAGTTGTTAGTCAAGGGGATATTTTCACATATACAATTGGTGCTGGTGCCGGCCCCAGTGGAGAATATTATACACCACCTAGTCAAAGCACTAAAATCAGTGAACCTAATGTCTCATGGGAAACTTTAGCGGAAAGTAGCGGTGGTACAAATGGCCAAAAAAATATGGGGGAAGGCATATCTGCTACAGCAGGTGAAAATGCCACAAACGGTGGACTTGGAGGCGCTGCTGCTCCTGGAGGTAATAGTCAAGAAAGTAATATCACAGGTAAATCTGGTCAAGCACCTGGCGGCGGCGGCGGCGGCGGTTTTAAACACAGTAATGGGAGCAACAATGGACCTGGTGGTAATGGAGGTAATGGAGGTATTAGAATCACACTCTATACTGGAACAGATTACTGCACCCCAACAATAAACACAGTAGAACCAATTACAAATGTTACTATTGCCAACACCAATAATACAACGAGCAATAGTTTAAGTGAAGACGCTTTCGAAACGTTCTTCTGCGACGATCCTGTAACACTTATTGCTGACACCACTACAAGTATCTCCATTCAAGGTAATACCAATGGAAATAACACCAATTATATTACCGCCTTTTTCGATTGGAATTACGATGGCGATTACAACGATAACAATGAAAAATTCGATTTAGGAACCATAACTAATAGTACAGGACAAGACGGGCAAGTTTTAACTACCGAAATTAATGTTCCAGCTACCTCCACTTATGGCACGTCTAAATTGCGTATAGTAAAGAGTAATAGTCCAATAAATAATGCTTGCGATAATATTGTTAATGGACAAATTGAAGAATATATTTTAACTGTTGAAGATTGTACTAAAATATGGGTCGCCAATGAAGACTCTAATTGGAATAATCCTAACAACTGGCAACCAACAGGTGTGCCTACTTCTGGACATTGTGTACATATCGCATACGCTTCAACAACCTTCCCTATTATCGATAACACAGATGCTTTTGCTTATTCTGTATTTAAAGAATATAATGGCGAATTAATTATAAGAAACAATAGTACTTTAACCGTTACAGAGACCTTTAAATCATTTGCACCTGTTTTAATCTCCAACAGTGAGGTTTCTGCTAAGTCTTGGAACTCTAACGGTGTTGTGTTAACAAATAGTTATATTGATATTACAGATGGTGACTTAGAAATAGGCACTTCTGGCACTTACGATAACAATTGGACGGATTCAACCATTATCGTTAACGGCAAAATATCCACAGCTGAAGGTGGAGAATTTAGAAACTGTACGATTAACGCTTCAGATTTAGAATTCAAAAATGCTGGAGGTAATAGTTTACACATATACGAAAGCACATTACATTTTACTAATCATGTAGAAAACAACATTGGGGATTTTATTTTGGACGAGGGTTCTATTATGTCTTGCCTTACCTTAACCAACAATAATTCTGGATCTAATTTAGAGGTTCTAGGAGAATCCATTTTAACCATAGCTAATAAGTTCGACAATCAAACAACCATGTATATCGATTCTGGTTCAAGCCTAATACAAATTAATGAAACAGACACAAATACACGTCAAAACACTACTGAATTTAATTTTATGATGGATCGCACGGCCTACACCGAAAGAAGTACAGATTACGTATATTGGTCTGCTCCAACACAAGCATTCAACTTAGATAATATTTCAACAACCTCTCACCGCTATCTATGGATCCCGACGGTAGATAATGCTGATAAATACGAAAGTAATTTTGGAAACTGGGAAAAAGTGTCGAACATAACCATGGAAACTGGAAAAGGTTATATTGTTCGAAGAGGCCCAACTTACACTGTCTCTTTTCTAGGCCAAAAACCTAATAATGGCACCTTAACAACGCCAGTTAGTAGAGGTGATTACAACGGCGGCTCTTACACTAACGGTCCTTCGTCGACCACCGTTTCCAACGAAGACGATAACTGGAACTTAATTGGCAACCCTTATCCATCTGCCATAAATATAACAACTTTCTTAACAGAAAATGTAGATGTATTAGAAGGCGGCGTTCGTATCTGGACACACGGAACGGCTATAAGCAAAGATAACGACGATCCGTTTTACGAAGATTTCGTTTACAACTATAATACAAACGACTACCTTACCATAACAGCATCGGGATCATCAGACCCTAGTGCCGAAAGTGAATTTATTGCTTCAGGTCAAGGTTTCTTTGTTACTATGAAACACGTTGGAACTGGTTTGAACGAAAATGTAACATTTACTAACGCTATGCGAACCTATAGCGACTATTATACCAACACAGAATTTTATAGAACTACGCAAACAGATGATGCAGAGAAACATCGTATATGGATGAATTTATCAGATTCTAACAATACAAGTACAAATATGTTGATCGGTTACATTGAAGGGGCTACAAACGAAAAAGACGAACTTTACGACTCTGTAATTATGGACCATAACGTGATGAGTTTTTACTCTTTAATTGATGATGAAGCTATGGTAGTTCAAGGACGCTCAATTCCGTTTATGGATACCGATGTCGTATCATTAGGAATTATTACAACAAAAAAAGATATCTATACAATAGGCATTTCTAAAGTTGATGGTGTTTTTGAAACCACTAACCAAGACATTTACCTAAAAGATCTATACGAAAACAAAGTACACGATTTAAGAGCGGCTCCATATCAATTCTCATCGGAAATTGGCACCTTCAACGACCGCTTTGTATTAGTTTACGAAGGCGACAAATTGAGTATTGACGACACCATTACATTAAACGACCTTAATATTTTCGCTAACAAAAACTACATAAAAATAAGTAGTAAAACCGATGTTGTCAACACTGTTACCATTTACGACATATTAGGCAGAACCTTATTTAATGCTAAAAACATGAACACTCAAGACGTTCTATTAGACCAATTTGCACCTACTAACAGTCCGCTTATTGTTAAAGCGACTTTAGCCAATGGCAAAACCAAAACACAAAAAGTGATATTTTAAAGGCAGTTAATAGTCAGTATTAAGTAGTAGAAAGCCCTTAAAAAGGTCTTTTTACTCAACGCATATAAATTATAAAAATCAAGCCTAAGAATACATTTTAAATGCATTCTTAGGCTTTTTACTTGTTAAAACAGTAAGATTTATCTCTCTTACATTAATTCAAAATACCGTTTATCGATTATTTTAGTTGTTATATCGCACATCATGCATTAACTTAATATATTAGCAGTTTTAAAGCATTTTATCGCCAATCAATATGTATATTAAGACTATAACCACCCGTTCTATATTAAATATTGCTCCTCTAAAAACCTATTATTGCCTTATAATTTTATGCCTTTTTAGTTTTTCTAGTTTTGGACAGACTACTAAAACTTGGAGTCCTAGTGGTCTTTTTGGATTCTCATGGAATACAGCTGCTAATTGGTCTCCATGGGGAGTCCCTACAATAAATGATGATGTAATTATTTCTTATTATATTTACGCTCCTATTATAAATAATTTTGATGCCCAGGCTAAATCTGTTAAAATTGATAAAACTTCCGCTTGGCTACCGATCATCGGCAGTTTTTATTACAGAGCACGTTTAGAAATATCAAACACAGGCAGCTTAACAGTTTCAGGTTCTATTACAAATGATGGTTACTTAAACGTAAATAACGGTAGGGTAACCACAACTTCTGGAGACCTTTTAAACGCATTCGAAACTAACATATCAAGTTCTAGTCAATTAAATATCACAGGAAATATTACCAATGAAATATATGGTTCTGTAGCAGCGTTTACTGTAGACAATAGTACAATTACAGTTTCAGGAAATTTTAGAAACACAGAAAACTTAACCGTCGACAACTCTAGCTCTGCAACAATTAATGGCGATTTAGTTAACATTTATGGGTATGACAGTAATGCAGCTACTTTAAATATAGACGATAGTAACCTTTCCGCTACAAATATATCCAATTCGGATTCTGGCTCAACAATGGAAATTAACGGCAGTACAGTACAGGTTACTAATCAATTCACAAATTTACAAGAGTTAACAGTAAACGACAGTGATGTAACTGTTAATCAGAAATTTAATTCTGGATATTCCACCACCTTTACTAACAGTGATTTAACAGCTACTAATTTTGAAAATTACTATTTACAAAATTTAACCGTAGAAGATAACAGTACAATTAATGTTTCTTCATCTTTTACATCAGACGGATACATAAATGTTTCAAATAGTATCTTTAATGTAAACACTATAGATTTTTTGTATAATGGGGAAGCTAACTTTTCTAACGGCTCTCTTATAAATGCTACAAATACTATTTACTCCGCAAGTGAATTTCATTTATCCAACAGTAATATACAATCCAGTTATGTAGCCCTTACTTTCAACAGCACATTCACTTTAAAAGACAATTGTAAAGTTACTGTTGAAAATGATATTAATGCAGACGGAACCGTAATACTTGAAGATATAGTCCAAATAGAAACTAAAAATTTATATATGGCTGAAGAAAATGGACGCAGCCAATGGAATTTATTTGACGATTCGTATTTAATGGTTCATGAACATCTTGATCTTCAAGCGAAATTAAATATTTTTAATAACGCTAGTTTAATACAAACCTCTACAACCGACCTTAATGATGTAGCGGAAAATTATCATGGACAATTAAATATAAACAGAATTGCCCAAAATATAGAGAATCACGACTACGTATACTGGTCTGCCCCTGTCATGTCATATAATTTAGATGGAATCTCAACATCTACCAACCGATACATTTGGGAACCAACTACTAATGGTGGTCAATTTGGTAATTGGAGTAAAGTTTCTAATACGCCAATGCAATTAGGTAAAGGTTACATTGTAAAAGGCGGACCAAGCGGACATACAAGTGGAGAAAATTACACTACAAACTTTTCGATGTATCTAAGAGGTTCTAATAGAATCCCTAACGGTACTATTCCTGTAACTGTTTCCAGAGGCACGTACAACGACGAGGATTACTACGGGCCTTCTAACACTACTAAAGTTACCAAATACGACGATAATTGGAACTTAATTGGTAACCCCTACCCGTCTGCTATAAGTGCTGATGCTTTTTTAACTGCCAACAGTGGCTCGCTATACACAAACGAAGAAGGCGATGTAAGTGTAGATGGAGGTATTATAGAAGGTGGCTTACGTATCTGGACTCACGGTTCTGCTCCAAGCTCAACTTACAACGATCCTTTTTACGCCAACGAAACTTATAGTTACAATCCTAACGATTACATTACCTACACCCTAGCTGGTTCATCAGATCCTAGCGGCTTTTCGGGTTACATCGCTTCTTGCCAAGGCTTTTTTGTACTTATGCGCCAGGATACCCCTAGCCAGAGTGAGACCCTTAATTTCACCAATGCCATGCGCACCCACACTTCGGAATATACTAACGCAGAGTTTTTTAGAACCGAAAACACCAAAAACCGCATTTGGCTTAATCTCAAAAACAGTAAAGACATAGCGACAAATATGTTGTTAGGCTATTTTGATGGTGCTGTAAACGCAAAAGATCCGCTTTACGATGCTATAATTATGGATCCAAACACCACTTCAATCTATTCTTTAATAGACAATGAAGGCTTTGTAGTTCAAGGTAAAGCCAACCCATTCACCAATACCGATACGGTACCTCTTGGAGTAATTATAAAAGAGAAAGACGTATACAGCATAGGAATTTCAGCTGTAGACGGTCTGTTTGAAACGACTAACCAAGACATTTACTTGGAAGATCTATACGAAAACAAAGTACACGATTTAAGAACGGCTCCATATCAATTTTCATCAGAAGTTGGCACCTTTAACGACCGCTTTGTATTAGTTTATGAGGCCAACAAATTAGGTATTGATGAGACTACCACATTAAACGACCTTAATATTTTCGCTACCAAAAACTACATAAAAGTAAGTAGCAAAACCAATGTCGTTAACACTATTACCATTTACGATATATTGGGTAGAGCTCTATTTAATACTAAAAACCTGAACACTCAAGAGGTGTTATTAGACCAATTTGCACCTACTAACAGTCCGCTTATTATTAAAGCAACTTTAGCCAACGGAAAAACAAAAACACAAAAAGTCATTTATTAAGAATAGTATCTCGACTGCGATTAATGTTACACCCCTTGTCAGTTCGAGCCTGCCTATCGGCAGACAGGCGTAGTCGAGAACAGTACGTAACAAAAAGCACCAAACAACACCGATCAACAGCATACTTACGGTATAGATACTCCATAGCTACTTAAGGGATACAGCGTTAAAAACACGTTTTTTCTTACAAGAGTTAAACATATTTCAAAAACGAAAACCAAGACCTCTGCCTAACATAGTTGAGGTCTTTTTCGTTAGTATAAGCTTCACGTTCAAACGAAATGTTGCGATACGCCAAATTCCAATGCTTATACTGTATCAACCGCATACAGAATTCAATACAGTAAAACACATAAAAGGGAATTACGAGAAGTTCCAATTGTTGTCTTAAATGAATCCGTTCATGATTCATCAAAACTTTATTGGTTTTTAATCCTTCATCTTTTAAAAGTACAAAGGGATACAGTGTAATGCCTAAATAACCTCTTGGAATAAAATATTTCGAAATTAAAATCATAACTATTCTCTACTCAAAAATAATTCCAAATTACATTATCTTTGCGACAGATGAAGAAAATTATTCCTGTAGAAGAAGGCGATTACTACCTAACCCCAGAAGGCTACCGCTGCTTTACCGAACAATACCACCTTAAACGCGGTTATTGTTGCAAAAGTGGTTGCAGACATTGCCCGTATGGTTACGACAAAAAAACCGATTCATTTAAAAAATAAGGTTTGGATAATTTATTAATGACATACCGTATTAAAGTCGCGAATACACACCATCGTGTCGATATTCGGTATCCTTAGTGTCTTTTATTTTGATTAAATCGATGAGTCTTCACCAGACTCATTAGAAACCATTTTAAAAACATTTCAATTCAAAATTACATGACATTTCAAGAACAAATATTAGAAGGCATTCCCAATCCTTTACCTCAACCACAAGCCTACGACACCACAATAAACCACGCGCCAAAACGCAAAAACATATTATCTGCCGAAGAAAAAAAACTAGCCTTGCGTAATGCTTTGCGCTATTTTGACGCTTCACAACACGAAGAACTTATAACTGAATTTAAAAAGGAACTAGACACTTACGGCCGCATTTACATGTACCGCCTACGCCCAACTTATAAAATGTATGCCCGTCCCTTAAACGAGTATCCTGCCCAAAGCAAACAAGCGGCGGCGATTATGCTCATGATTCAGAATAATTTAGATTATTCCGTGGCTCAGCATCCGCATGAGCTAATCACTTATGGCGGAAACGGCGCAGTGTTTTCCAACTGGGCACAATACCGCTTAACTATGAAATACTTGGCCGAAATGAACGACGAGCAAACCCTTGTGATGTATTCTGGCCATCCAATGGGACTTTTCCCATCGCACAAAGATGCGCCACGTGTGGTAGTGACTAACGGTATGATGATCCCCAATTATTCCCAACCAGACGATTGGGAAAAATTTAATGCCCTTGGTGTTACCCAATACGGGCAAATGACAGCGGGTAGCTACATGTATATTGGTCCGCAAGGTATTGTGCACGGCACCACCATCACGGTTTTAAATGGGTTCAGAAAAATAAAAAAATCGCCAAAGGGCTGCATATTTGTAACCTCTGGTTTAGGCGGTATGTCTGGCGCACAACCTAAAGCAGGAAATATTGCCGGGTGTATTACAGTCTGTGCCGAAGTTAACGAAAAAGCCGTAAAAACTAGGCATTCTCAAGGCTGGGTAGACGAAGTTATTAGCGATATTCAGCAATTAGTACATCGCGTTAAACAAGCACAAGACAATAAAGAAACCGTTTCTATAGCCTATCACGGGAATGTGGTAGCAGTTTGGGAAGCTTTTGATACCGAAAATATCCATATCGATTTGGGTAGCGACCAAAGCTCTTTACACAACCCTTGGGCTGGTGGCTACTACCCTGTTGGTTTGTCGTTTGAAGAAGCCAATACCATGATGGCCGAAAATCCGGAGGCTTTTAAAACCCATGTTCAGGACAGTTTACGCAGACAAGCCACAGCGATTAATAAGCACACCGCTAAAGGCACTTACTTTTTCGATTACGGTAACGCCTTTCTATTAGAAGCTTCGCGTGCTGGTGCCGATATTATGGCCGAAAACGGAATCGATTTTAAATACCCAAGTTATGTGCAAGACATTATGGGGCCAATGTGTTTCGATTATGGTTTTGGGCCGTTCCGCTGGGTGTGTACTTCTGGAAAACCTGAAGATCTCGAAAAAACCGACGCTATTGCCTGTAAGGTTTTAGAAGATTTAATGACTAATGCTCCTGAAGAAATTCAGCAACAAATGGCCGACAATATCCAGTGGATAAAAGGTGCTCAAGACAACAAATTAGTAGTGGGTTCGCAGGCTAGAATTTTATATGCCGATGCCGAAGGGCGCATTAAAATTGCTGAAGCGTTTAATGATGCCGTTAAAAATGGAGAGATTGGCGAAGTGGTTTTAGGAAGAGATCATCACGACGTATCGGGTACAGATTCGCCTTACAGAGAAACCTCTAACATTTACGACGGTTCGCGATTTACAGCCGATATGGCCATACACAATGTAATAGGCGATAGTTTTAGAGGCGCCACTTGGGTGAGTATTCATAACGGCGGTGGCGTAGGCTGGGGCGAAGTGATAAACGGCGGATTTGGTATGGTTCTTGATGGTACAGTAGATGCATCAAGACGCTTAAAGTCAATGCTTTTCTGGGATGTGAACAATGGTATTGCTAGACGCAGTTGGGCCAGAAACGACGAAGCCATTTTTGCCATTAAACGGGCTATGGAAGCCGAACCTAATTTAAAAATCACGTTACCAAATAACGTAGACGATTCATTAATTAACTCGATTTAAACAACAACTTATGAAACGCTTATTACAATTTACATCTGTTCTGTTACTGCTTTTTGTAGTAGCATCTTGCAGTTCTGTTAAGGTCGCATCAGACTACGACAAGCAAGCTTCTTTCGACACTTACAAGACATTCGCCTTTTATAAAACCGGTATAGACAAAGCCGAAATTAGCGATTTAGACAAACGCCGAATTTTAAGAGCTATAGAAGCCGAGATGACTGCCAAAGGTTATGTCAAGTCAGAAAATCCAGATTTATTGGTAAGCATTTTTACAAAATCTAGAGAAGAGGTTAATGTTTATAACAACAACTTTGGTTGGGGGCCTTATGGTTACGGCTGGGGTTGGAGCCCTTGGTACTACGGAAACTACGGCACAACCGTTTCAACATCTACCGAAGGCACTTTGTTTGTAGATTTAATTGATGCCAATAAAAAAGAACTCGTTTGGCAAGGTGTTGGCACAGGCTACTTAACGCAAAATATGGAGAAAAAAGACGAACGCATTAGCGAGTTTGTCTCTAAAATTTTAGCGAACTACCCGCCAGAAATCAAATAAGACTTCAGAAATAGAGCTAAAATATAGTATATAAAAGCTGTCTGAAAAGTTAAATTATCCGTCATTCTGTGCTTGACACAGAATCTCATCATATTGAAAATCAATAATCCTGAGAATCTGAAATCGAAGATTCAACGAAGTTAAATAAATTCAGATTGACGAAAGTTATCCTTTTTCACACAGCTTTTTCATGCAATCTCTTCACGCTACAACACTTCCCAATGCATTGCCTAAAAAACGCATATTACGCTTAAAACACCATATTTAACAATCTTATTTTTTATTAAGCACTTTACGTGTTTACAGAAATATTTTAACTTTAGATGATTTTGGAGTGTTTAGAAAAACCTATATGAATCAAATAAGGACATATTTTGAGCAGATAACAGAAATGAGTGATGAAGATTGGAACATATTTTCATCAAAACTCAAAAAAAGCGAATACAAAAAGAAAACGACGCTCTTAAAAATTGGTGAAACAGAAACCCATCTCAGCTTTATTGAAAAAGGCTCTATAAGATTATTTATCCCCAAAACAGATAACGACTTAACTTTTGGTTTTTGCTTCAAAGATCAGTTTATGAGTGCATACGATTCGTTTTTAACCCAAAAACCAAGCACTTACCAAACAGAAACGCTAACCGAAACCACACTTTGGAAAATCACTTTTAACGACTTACAGGACATTTACAAAACCACCAAAGCAGGAGATATTATTGGCCGATTAGCCGCAGAAAATTTATTTCTTTTAAAAGCAAAAAGAGAACAAGCACTGCTAAACGACACCGCCGAGGAAAGGTATTTAAACTTGTTTACAGAGCAACCACATTTAATTAAAGAAATCCCTCTAAAATACCTCGCATCCTATATAGGAATAACACCTCAGGCGTTAAGCCGAATCCGAAAACGAATTTCTTAACTTAGGTTCATTGTTTTAACTACAAGTTGTTCTGACATTTGTAAAAAAAGATGAAACCACTTATAGTACTTATCGTAACCTTTGCCATTTCATTACTTACGCTTAAAATTAGTAATGGTCGGTGGGATTATTTTCTTTCTGCCCGCATAGCAATGTCTGTAATGCTTTTATTTGCCGCATTAGGCCATTTTTTATTTACAGACGGAATGATTTTAATGATTCCGAATAGTATTCCCTTTAAAAAAGAAATTGTTTATGCAACAGCTCTAATCGAAATTGCCGGGGCTGTTGGCCTTCATATCTATTCTGTTAGACAATTAACCGCCTGGTTGCTCATACTATTTTTATTGCTGATACTACCTGCAAATATTAAAGCTTCAATTAAACAAATAAACTACCAAAAAGGAACTTTTGATGGCTACGGATTAAAATACTTGTGGTTTAGAATTCCACTTCAGGTTGTATTTATTACCTGGATATACTTAAGCTCAATAAAAACATCGTAACTAAACCACTATAGACTGGAAGTCCATAGGTTTAAAACAGACTGAAAGTCCAATTATTTGTGTTTGTTTTAGCCACAAATTCACGAATATTTCTATAAAAACTATGTCAAATATTCGTGCATTCGTGGCGGAAAACTATTTATAGAAACTGAAAGTCTTGCACTAAAAGTGCATAGCTTCAACTAACGACTAAGACTGATGAAAATAATAGAAAACACCATTTTAATAACAGGCGGAACCTCTGGTATTGGACGAGAAATGGTTTCTCAGTTTTATGCCTTGCGTAATAAATTGATTGTGGTTTCGAGTAATATGGATAAGCTACATAATTTACAAATTGATTTTCCTGATATTGATATTATTGTATGCGATTTAAGCGACAACCTTGCCGTAAAACAATTGATAAAGACTTGTATAGAAAAACATCCGAATATAAATATTCTGATTAATAATGCTGGCGTACAATACAATTATTTATGGACAAAAGATTTAGAGTATAGTACACAAATAGAAAAGGAAATTGCAATAAACTTTACAAGTCCCATGCAACTTACTCACGGACTTTTACCAATTCTTTTAAATAAAAAAGAGAGTGCAGTAATTAATATTTCGTCTGCGCTTGCATATACCCCTAAAAAAAGTGCCGTTGTATATTGCGCCACAAAAGCAGCCATACATAATGCGACAAAAGCGCTACGCTACCAACTTGAAAATACTAACGTAAAAGTATTCGAAATCATTCCGCCTTTGGTAAACACTAACATGACTAAGGCAAGCGTTAAAAGAAAAATATCGCCCGAAAAATTAGTTTACACGTGTATTAAGAATTTAAAAAACAACAGGTACGAAAGTAAAGTTGGCAAAGCAAAACTCTTATATGTCTTACAACGAATATCGCCAAAAATCGCAAGTTATATTTTAAAGAATAACTAAAAGCACAAGTAGAATCTGATATGTTTTACAAAACAGATTATCCACTTCAAAACACACCAACTATCCCATTTAACCTATTTACTTAATAAAACACTCTAAAACCAAACTACAGGACAAAACTAAAATTTAAAGAAAGATTCCTATTTTTGAGCCATGATAAACAATCAATTTCCTAGCCAACACGACACCCCCGAAGATGTAGCGCTTCTAATTGCTATCGAGGCTGCTAAGCAAGATATTTCAGGTATCAAAAATTCTATATTAGCTTTCGAAGAACTGCTAAAACAGCATGTGTCCAGCTACATTATAGAAGCTCAGGAACTCACAGTTTTATACAAATCCCAAAAAAAAGCAAAAAGACAAAAGCGGTTAGCACAAAAACATAAAGGTAAGCACTATACCCCTACGAACTCTCCTGAGCTGGTTACTGCAACATCAACCCAAAAAAAAGAAGACAACGCACAACAACTCGCACTAAAAAAACAGTTATACAGAGAAGCCATGCTTCAAGTACATCCCGATAAATTTAGTCTTTCGCCTTCAGAGCAAGAATCGGCTACCGAAATTACCACCCAACTTATTCACATTTACAAAAACGAAAGTTTAACTGCATTACAAAACTTTCATGCTCAAATCTTTTCGGACACACTAGACTTAAAATTGAACAAAACCGAGCTTAACAGCACGCATATTAACAAAACCAAAGCTTTACAAACCACCTTAAAAACATTACAAAAAGAGTTAGAGACCTTAAAAACCAATACGCTTTATCATACCCTAAACACCTACTCTAACCCATTACAATTTGTAGATGAATTGATTATGTATTACAAAGACAAAATTGCGAAACTTAAAAAACGTACCCGCTCCAAAAACTAACAGTTAGTTTAAACACAACTCGTATAGAACCATTATATTTGCCCCCTATTACAATAAATAAACATTTTTACAATGAAAAAAATTTACATCAGTTTAGCACTTATCACTTTAATTGGTAGTTTTAGCTGGGCACAAAACTTCAACATTAACCTTTACGGATCGTATGCTTTTGCAGATAGTTTTGATTCGTACTACGATTACAACAATTATTACGATGGTAAAATTGAAGATGGCTTTCAATGGGGAGCAGGTTTAGAATACATGACCAATCACAATACTGGTATAGAATTAATGTACTTGCGCCATGACACCAATGCGCCAACGTATTACTTAGATCAAGGATTTTTTGTAAACGAGCGTTTTACTAATTTCGATTTAGGCATCAATTACATTTTACTTGGGGGTAACCGTTATTTTAGAGCTTCGGGCTCGCCACTTGAAGGATTTGGAGGCCTAAGTGCGGGTATGGTTATTGCCAATATTGACAATCCGGATAACGGCAATAGCGAAACTACCACAAAATTTGCTTGGGGTGCAAAATTAGGAGGTATTTACTGGTTAAGCGATAAACTAGGTATTAAAGCCCAAGCTCAATTATTATCGGCTGTGCAAGCTATGGGCGGTGGATTCTATTTTAGCGGATACGGCCCTTCGGCTGGTTTAAGCAGCTATTCTACAATTTACCAATTTAGCCTTGGTGGCGGACTGGTATTTAAAATGAATTAAGACCCTTAAAAAAAACGTCCGTATGGTTTATAAAAAACATGCGGACGAAATACTAAAAACATACGGACAAAATGATCATTTTGTCCGTATGTTTTTTTTTACCCCTTTCTATTGGAACCAATTTAGTCCATTTTAAACTAAACCACTATAGACTGGAAGTCCATAGGTTTGAAAACAGACTGAAAGTCTGATTATTTGTGTTCGCCTTAGCCACAAATACACGAATAATCTTTATAAAAACTATGTCAAATATTCGTGCATTCGTGGCGCAAAAATATTTATAGAAACTGAAAGTCTTGCACTAAAAGTGCATGGTTTCAACTAACGACTGAGACCAATGAAAATGGTATAATCTATTCCTCCTCGAAACCGGCATCAGTTAAGCTATTCATAAAAGCTACTAATTGCATTTGTTCTTTTGGTGTTAAGTCCAAATTATCGAACGGCAGGGTTTGATAGTCTTCATGAATCCCAATCCCTTTTCCGCCACCACGATTATAAAAATCGACAACCGCTTCTAAAGATTCGTAAACACCATTGTGCATATACGGTGCGGTTTTAGCTATATTTCGTACTGTTGGCGTCTTAAAAAAATGCTTTCTTTCTTCTGTTTGAAATACATCATAACGCCCCAAGTCTCCACTAATTACTGCGTTAACCGTATCGGGAACTTGCGGCACACCTAATAACTCTACTTCGGTGTCGTTATAATTTGGCGGTACCGTACCATTAAACAACGGCGGAAAATGACAGGTTGCACAAGCAGCTTTTCCCATAAACAAATTGAAACCTTGTTTTTCATCCGCAGTAATCGTTTGGGCTTTGCCATTTATATTATTATCGAATTTAGAATCGAAATCGTTTAAAGTTCTAATGTAAGAGGCTATGGCATGCCTGATATTATAATCGGCGCGTTTACCTTTATAAAGCGTCTCTAGTTGTTGCTTGTAATTTGGATGCTTCAAAACTCGATCTACAATAGAATCCATTGGTAGATTAAACTCGTCGTGATTTTCGGCAACCCCCACAACTTGACCTTCTAAACTCCCTGCTCTACCATCCATAAAAAAAGATTGCTGATACCCCGAATAGCTTAAAGTGGGCGTATTGCGTATTTGTTTATTATTAAATACCGTTCTACCGTCGGTAAACGCTTTGTCTTTTATATGGCAAGTTGCACAAGCCATGGTTTGACTTTTAGACAACAGTGAATCGTTAAACAATTGTTTACCAAAAACTTCTTTTTGTTTTAGATTAAGCGTGTCGCTCTTATAGTCTGAAAAGTAAAAGACATTAAGCGTCTGCTTATCAAAAAGTGATTTTGCTGTATTTGAAATCGCCATTTCGAAAGGAAAGGATACCCGCCAATCGTCTTGTGTTTTTAACAAGGCTTGCAACTGCACATCGGTATGATTTTTAATGAAATCGTATCGGTCGAAGGTTTCAAAATCGGCGTCCAAGGCTGAAATACCATTTTTTAAGGCGCCTGTTAATTCATTATAAACAGCATCGGAAGTAAAATTATCCTTATAGATATCAATTAGTTTTAACAAAGTACTTGTCGTGTATTGACTCTCTTTTAAAGCCTGACCCAAAACTGGCGAGTCGAATCCTGTAATACCCGTCGTGGCCGTTCTAATAATTTGATCTCTTATTAGCCAAATAAGATGATAATCTTTTAACTGAATACGAGTATTCGCTTTCAACAACTTTATCCGATCTCTGGTTACCGAAACCACATTTTTCAAGAGTAGTGTATCTAACTCTGGTTCGTGCAACAATTCTTCGATAACCTGAAAACCAAACGGATTTCTAATTTTAATATCTGTAGCATCTTCTTCGTTAACCTGTAAAATATTTGGCGCATTTAACGATTTAAAATTATTCTTATCTACCGCAGCCAAGATTGGTTCTATTTGCTTAAAATGCAGGCGTGCCTGCTTATAAGCTGCCACATTGTCTTTTGAAGCATTTGAAATTGAAATACGCTCTAAATGTTTGATACATTCTTGTAACTCCGAAATATATAATGCTTCAACTTGCTCATTGGTCGAAGCGAGTTTTTTAATATCTACCGTTTCAGATTTGTTATTACAAGACACTATTAAAAGCAAAAGACATATACCAAACGTATATGTCTTAGCCTTTACAACTAATATGTTCTTATTCATTGTATTGTAAAAATTATCTATCTAAACCTTTAACAACATAAAGCATAGAACCTTCTTTGGCGTTAGCTAAATTTGGATTTGCTAATGGGTCTGTAAACGAAGTCCCGTCGGCAGGATCCCAACCATGGTTTTGAGTCATTAACAAAAAGGTGTTAACACCATTATTAACCACATCGGTAACATCTATCATACCTGTTAATTCCCAAGTATTAGAAGCAGATCCATACCCTAGCCCTTCAGCTCTATTCTGGTCACACTCCAATACAGTTTTTAACGCTCCTGTTTCTAAATTGTACTGATATAATTTTGCAAAACCGTTTACTGCCGTATCTAAATATCCGTTAGGATCTTCTTGAATATAAGCGTAGTTTTCGGTTACTAAAATATTGTCTGGAGAATGGAAACCATCTGCTACGCCTCCTACTTTATCACCATCTAAAACACATGTTATTTTAGCAGCTCCTGTAGGATCTGTTTCGTTTAACACTACTTTATATACACGTCCCAAAGCAGAACCTTTTCCTTCTAAACTAGCAGAAATACGTCCTGTAACACAGAAATAAATTTCTCTTTGGTTAGCAGCCGAACCACGTCTCCAATCGATATCTTCTAATCTTGAAAAGCCCATAACACCTTTTTCTTTGGCTTCTGTATCTAAAGCATCGATTTCTGTTTCTGTTAATTCAACAAATTCAGCATTATATGCAACACCTTCTTCCATATCCATTTCAAAATCTACACCTTCGGTAGTCACTTTTAAACCGTAAAGTTTACCGCCATTTAAATCGCCTCTGCTACCAACATACATACCTAATTGTCCTGAAGGCACAGAATTATCGGAATGATCGTCTCCAATAAATACAACCGTTTTATCTGGATACGCATCTTTACCAATTGGCACAGCATTTTCTGTAGACCATTGTCCCATTGCTGGTAACAACTCCCCTACACTTGCATCTTCTACACTTTTATTTGGATCTACAACAAATACGCCTTTAGAAGCACCTCCCCATTCACCTCCAGATAGGTATAATGGCCCAAAACCATGCTCTTCTTGGGTAATTAAAGTACCAGAACACATTGCTGTTTCTGCAGTTGCTGTTGCATTTAAAATATACTCGCCGTGGTACGGACGTAAATTTTCGTTTAATAAAATACGAGCGATAGAATAATCTGCTTCAATATTATTAATTAAGGTATAAGTATTATCTCCATTATTAATTAACCCAGCACCATCGGCCATAGAACCGTAAACAAAATCTGGTGAATTTGGGATAACATCCTCAGAAGATATTAATGTTGAAATTTTTAAGTTCACAAAGTCGTTTGTAACCTTTAATAAAGTTGGAGATTGCGATGAGGTTAAATACACAGAAGCATCACTACCGTCTTGGCCATCTTCTCCATCTGCTCCGTCTACACCGTCTGTACCGTCGGCACCATCTACACCGTCAACACCATCTTTTCCGTCTTCAACATCACAACTCACCACTAAAGCGCTAGTGGATGTAAGGATTAATAATAAGGCGAATAATTTTAAAAATTTGTTCATAATTTATTTTCTTTTTGTTTGATTAATAATGAACAAATGTATTACGAGACTCTGGTAAATTTGTTAAGTAAAAAAAGTGGTTCGGTAAACTTATTGCAACTTTTATGTTAACTAAATTAACAAATCGTTACCCACAAGAAACCGCTTGTTTTGTGTTTCTATTTTTAGGTATATTTTATACCTCGATTAGCGCTACCTAACTATAAACTGATTTCCAGAAACAAAAAAATCCCGAGAGTGCCCGGGATTTCATATAATTTTACTCTAGAAATTAATTACATATTTCTACGGTATTGTCCGCCAACCTCGAATAACGCATTGGTAATTTGTCCTAAAGAACATACTTTACACACTTCCATTAAAACTTCAAAAATATTTTCATTCTGAACGGCTTTTTGTTGCAAGTCTTGTAAAATAGCTTCGGTATCGTTTCCTTTATGAAGATTTTCTAGTGTTTTAATTTGCCATTGCTTTTCTTCCTCGGTCGCACGAATCACTTCTTTCGGAATTACTGTAGGCGAACCTTTAGAACTCAAGAATGTATTCACTCCAATTATCGGGAAGCTGCCGTTGTGTTTTAAGGTTTCGTAATACAAACTTTCCTCCTGAATTTTACTACGCTGGTACATAGTTTCCATAGCGCCTAATACACCGCCGCGTTCTGTAATGCGATCGAATTCCATGAGTACGGCTTCTTCAACCAAATCGGTTAATTCTTCAATAATAAACGAACCTTGAATTGGATTTTCATTCTTTGCCAATCCTAATTCCTTATTAATTATTAATTGAATCGCCATGGCACGACGCACCGATTCTTCGGTTGGCGTAGTAATCGCCTCGTCGTAAGCGTTAGTATGAAGTGAGTTACAGTTATCGTAAATCGCATAAAGCGCCTGAAGCGTTGTACGAATATCGTTAAAATCGATTTCCTGAGCATGCAAACTTCTACCCGAAGTCTGGATATGATACTTTAACATTTGCGCTCTGGCATTAGCACCGTATTTCAGTTTCATGGCTTTAGCCCAGATTTTTCTGGCTACGCGGCCAATAACGGCATATTCCGGATCGATACCGTTGGAAAAGAAAAACGATAAGTTGGGTCCAAATTTATTAATGTCCATCCCACGTGACAAATAATACTCCACGTAAGTAAAACCGTTAGATAAGGTCAATGCCAATTGCGTAATGGGGTTCGCGCCTGCTTCTGCAATATGATAGCCCGAAATAGACACCGAATAAAAATTACGCACATTGTTATCTATAAAATACTCCTGAACATCGCCCATTAAACGCAGCGCAAACTCCGTTGAAAAAATACAAGTGTTTTGCGCCTGATCTTCTTTTAAAATATCTGCCTGCACCGTACCACGCACTTGGGCTATGGTTTTGGTTTTAATATCGGCATAGATCGCTTCTGGTAACACTTGATCGCCAGTAACACCCAAAAGCATTAATCCTAAACCATTGTTTCCTTCGGGTAAATCACCATTATACGTTGGTCTGTCTACGCCTTTTGCTTGGTAAATAGCAGCAATTTTGGCTTCAACTTCAGCCTCTAAACCATTCTCTTTGATATAAATTTCGCATTGTTGATCGATGGCGGCATTCATAAAAAAGCCCAGTAACATTGGTGCTGGTCCGTTAATGGTCATACTCACCGAAGTCATAACATCGGCCAAATTGAAACCAGAATACAATTTTTTAGCATCGTCCAAACAACAAATACTCACGCCGGCATTACCTATTTTCCCATAAATATCAGGTCTTAAATCGGGATCGTTACCATAAAGCGTTACACTATCGAAAGCGGTTGACAAACGTTTAGCAGGCAAACCAGCACTGACGTAATGAAAACGTCTATTGGTACGTTCGGGGCTACCTTCACCCGCGAACATTCTCGCCGGATCTTCACCCGTGCGTTTAAACGGATACAAGCCCGAAGTGTACGGAAATTCACCAGGTACATTTTCCTGTAAACACCAACGCAACACATCGCCCCAAGCCTGGTATTTTGGCAAGGCTACCTTTGGAATTTGTAAATGCGATAAAGACTCGGTATGCGTATTGATATTGATTTCTTTATCGCGTACTTTGAATGAATAAACAGGATTTTTGTATTTGTTTACTTTGTCATCCCAAGTGGTAATTACTTCCCAATTGTAAGGATCTAAATTCAGTTTTACTTTGTCGAATTGCGCAACAAGCAACTTCACAAAAATGCTGTCGTCATTCTGAACTTGTTTCAGAATCTCATCTTCATCCAATCCTATTTTAGAAATGGCTACATCAGTATCTGTTAGCGTTCCAATCGTTTTATAAATACCATATAATTTTTGTGCGACCTGCACTTGTGCTTCTGCTGTTTTATCGTATTGACGATTGTTTTCAGCAATTTCAGATAAATAGCGCGTGCGAGCTGGAGGAATAACGAATATTTTCTCGCTCATCGCTTCGGAAATCGCAAACGAAGACTGTAAATCGGCTTGCGTTTTTTCAACCAAACAATCCATAACCTCTTTGTACAAGGTATTCATACCTGGATCGTTAAACTGCGAGGCAATGGTTCCGAAAACCGGCATGGTTTCTGGATCGGCATCCCATTGATTATGGTTGCGCAGGTATTGCTTTTTTACATCGCGAAGTGCATCTAAAGCACCGCGTTTATCGAATTTATTGATAGCCACCAAATCGGCAAAATCCAACATATCGATTTTTTCCAACTGCGTAGCGGCACCAAATTCTGGTGTCATCACATACAAGGACACATCGCTATGTTCTATAATTTCGGTATCGGACTGCCCAATACCCGAGGTTTCCAATATAATTAAATCGTATGCCGCTGCTTTTAACACCTCAACAGCATCGTTTACATGTTTGGACAAGGCCAAATTAGATTGGCGCGTAGCCAAACTGCGCATATACACACGCGGATTGTTAATAGCATTCATACGAATACGATCGCCTAAAAGCGCGCCTCCAGTTTTACGTTTTGATGGATCTACCGAAATGATTCCAACAGTTTTTTCTGGAAAATCCAATAGAAAACGGCGCACCAACTCATCTACTAATGATGACTTTCCGGCCCCACCAGTTCCGGTAATTCCCAAAACAGGCGTAGTAGATTTTTCGTTGTTTTTATGAATAGTCTCTAAGGTATCGTGAGCAACTTCCGGGAAATTTTCTGCGGAAGAAATCACACGAGCAATCGCATTAACCTGTTTACTTTCCAAATGATTTACTTCACCATTTAACGATTCTCCCACAGGGAAATCCGATTGTTCTACCAAATCGTTAATCATACCTTGCAAACCGAGTTCGCGACCATCGTCTGGCGAATAGATTCTGGTAATACCATAATCCATAAGCTCTTTAATTTCCGAGGGTAAAATAACGCCGCCACCGCCGCCAAAAATCTTTATATGACTAGCTCCTTTTTCGTTCAACAAATCGAACATATATTTAAAATACTCGTTGTGCCCACCTTGGTACGACGTTAAACAAATGGCGTTCGCATCTTCTTGTATGGCTGTATTTACAACTTCCTCGACACTGCGATCGTGCCCCAAGTGAATCACTTCTACACCGGTCGCTTGAATAATGCGACGCATGATGTTTATAGACGCATCGTGCCCATCGAAAAGCGAAGCCGCCGTTACAATACGTACTTTATATTTTGGTTTATAAGGTTTTATTTGTTCCATTGTTAAAATCTTCTATTCTAAAGAGTGGCAATTTACGGAATATTCAAAAAAAAGTTTCATTTATCTTAAATTATCTAAAAGCCTAGCAGAAAGCAGCTACTAATAATTTTCTAACTATTTTTATGCAGTATTGAAACACAAGATTATGAATAGAATAACGCTATTAATGCACTGCAACGACCAATCTGGTATTATTGCTGCTGTATCTAATTTTATTGCTAATAATGGCGGAAACATTGTATATATAGACCAACATGTAGACCGCGAACAGAACATTTTCTTTATGCGCTTGGAAAGTGAATTCCAAGATTCTACATTTAATTTGGAGCATTTAAAAAATACATTTAAAGACACTCTTGTGTTGCAGTTTAAAATGAAATGGCGCATTTATACTGCCGAAGTAAAACCTAAAATGGCCATTTTCGTTTCGAAATACGACCATTGTTTGTACGATATTTTGGGACGATACAATTCAGGAGAATTACATGCCGAAATTCCTTTTATTTTGAGTAATCACAACGATTTAAAAACGATTGCCGACAGTTACAATATTCCGTTTTATCACGTTCCTGTTACTAAAGACACGAAAGAAGCAGCCGAAACCAAACAACTGGAATTATTACAAAAACACAATATAGATTTTATTGTTTTGGCACGCTATATGCAAATTGTTTCAAGCAAATTAATCAGTGTTTATCCGAATAAAATAATTAATATTCACCATTCGTTTTTACCAGCATTTGTTGGTGCAAAGCCCTACCATTCGGCTTACAAGCGCGGCGTAAAAATTATTGGCGCCACTAGCCATTATGTTACGGAAGATTTAGATGCCGGCCCAATTATAGAACAAGATGTTGCACGGGTTTCTCATACCCACGCTATAGAAGACTTAATTGCCAAAGGGCGCGATTTAGAAAAAATTGTTTTGGCTACAGCTATTAAATTGCATATTAACCGCAAAGTGATGGTGTTTAACAATAAAACACTAATTTTTTATTAGAAACTAATTATGATGCGATTCATGCAAAGCTTCTTTTATGAAAGACTTTTCCAACGGATTGTAATTCTGATCTAAATACAGTTCCTGTAAAGTATCCATTAAAATAATGCCTTTACGATCTAATTGACCGCCAATTCTGGTGCGAATTTGTTTAAGATTTGCATACCAAACCGAAAACAGCAAGCTATTAATGGTAATATTATGCAAGTAATCTCGGTTTAACTGTATTACAAAGCTTTTTAAGTAACTTTTTAAAAGTAAGGGCATTTTAGTCCAATGCAGATACGCATGATATAAATACTGTTTAATTTCTTGGTGAGAAGCTAACGAAATAATATTAAAATCGGTTTCTTTATGTCCCTTAATAGCATGCAACAACAAAAACGATTTGCAAATAAACGCTTTCATATCTACTGGCGACACATAATAAATATCTAAACCTAAATTGGTGTTTATTATAGTAACCTCCTGCTTTATGGTGTTTTTTATAAACTTAGACAATGTTTCAATATCTTTCCAAGACATTAACAACTGCCGTTTGTAGCCTTTAGAATAAATAAAGACCGCTCTAAAACTTGCATCATTCGTTTCCACCTTTATACTATTTAAATATACCCTCTTTTAACCTAATCCTAAATTCTTTTTCTGTCACAAATTGCCTTTAACTACCATATCTCCAAAAAAGCAGCATCAGATTTAATAGATTGATAAAATATACCTTAAATTTTAATAAAATAAAAATATTTAACATGGCAGTTCGATTTAATTCATAATTAATTGAAGATTAATAATTACATAACACACTTAAAACCAATATTATGCACCTTTGCCTGTATAAATAGTGGATTTTTCTCATAGATATTCTATTTGAACCAAGTTTGTTAGTTAGTTATTAAAAAGTAGTCCTTGTCGGACTACTTTTTTTTTGAAAAATTTAAGAAGCTATCCTTTTTAGTTTTATTTATTTTAGTGTATATTTAAAACACTAAGTTTCAACAAGATGAACCAAAATGACAGAATAAAAAAAAACCAGCAAAGACTCAATAAACGCTATAAGCAACTTATTGAGCAGGCGTATAATTTCCGCCAAACCGACTCGGCAATCAGTGATATATCTGAATTTCAAGCAATTAAATTATTAAACAAAATAAACCGGTTAAAATACTTAAACAGAGGCGAACCCAATATTTCTATCCCTTAAAATATTATCATTTTTTTAACGATTTACCCTAAACTTTTGGCACGATTATTACGTTTATAATAGTATTAAAACCGTAATACTATGAATTCCCAATTTTGTAAAGTAGGTAAAGTAAAAAACTTCTTAAAACTAGAAGAATTACAAAAATTATATAGTGCTTTTGTTGAAGAAGCCTACAATATTATGCATACCGATGGTAGCCTAAGCGATTATTTATATTTTGAAGCTTACAAGTTAAGACGACAAATGGTTACTGTTAAGAGTAACGAAGATTTTCGTGCAGATTTTTAAAATACGAAAACGCTTTTAATAACCGAGAGCCGTACCACGAGAACATTTCTCCGTCTACCAATACTATTTTTGTGTTCGGGAAAAAGACGCTGAATTCTTTGATATGCTCTTGATTAAAAGGATAAGGTTCGCTAGATAAAAACACATAATCCGGACAGGTATTATGTGTATCTAAGACTATTTCTGGGTAACGTTTTAAATGTGCAAAACTATTTTTGAATTTGCACAGCGTTAATATGTGATTGATAAACGTATTATTTGCCGCTACCATATAGGGCGATTTCCAGATAAAATAAGCTACTGTTTGTACAGGTAATTTTGTAATAGAAGCTTCAAACTCTGTTTTAATAGTATTTAACCGATGTTGTAGAGCTGTTGCCTCAGCTTCAACATCAAATAGTTTACCGTACATAGCCATTAGTTCTAAACTATCCTCTAGTGTATAGATATCTGAAATATGCACCGGTGCTATTGCTTCTAAATCGGCAATCATTGCTTTTGTGTTCTCCTCTTTATTACACAAAATAATATCGGGTTGCAATGCTGCTATCTTACCTAAATGCACTTGCTTGGTACCTCCAACTATTGTCTTTTCACCTTTTAGATGTCTTGGGTGCACACAAAATTTGGTAACTCCAACAAGATACTTTTCTAAACCTAAATCGCACAACAATTCGGTTTGGCTAGGCACCAAACTCACTATCCGCTTGGGATTATTAATAAAAGAAAGCTTTCGGTTTAATTGATCTGTAACCGTAAACACCAATTAAAACTGATTTAGAATGTCTGCCATTTCTTGCTGTAATTGCTTGGCTTTTGCGGCAGCAGCTTCAGCAAAATCGGTATCTTGTGAGGCATAAATAATACCTCTAGACGAATTAATAAGCAATCCAACACGCTTAGTCATTCCGTATTTACAAACCTCTTGTAAACTCCCCCCTTGCGCCCCTACACCAGGAACCAATAAAAAACTATCTGGCACAATTTGTCTAATTTCGCTTAAATACTCTGCTTTTGTAGCTCCAACAACATACATAAGGTTTTCGGAATTCTCCCAAGATTTAGACGTTTCCAAAACTTGCTTATAAAGCTCTTTGCCATTAACCAATTGTGTTTGAAAATCGAAAGCTCCGGCATTAGATGTTAATGCCAACATTATAGTATGTTTATCTTTAAAAGCTAAGAAAGGCTCTACGGAATCCTTGCCCATATAAGGTGCTATAGTAACACTGTCGAATGCTAAATCCTCAAAAAAAGCTTTAGCATACATGGTACTTGTATTACCTATATCTCCGCGTTTAGCATCGGCTATAGTAAAAATTTCGGGATGGTTTTCATTTAAGTACTGTATTGTTCTTTCCAGAGCTTGCCAACCTTTTAAACCATAAGCTTCGTAAAATGCAGTATTAGGTTTATAGGCCACACATAAATGATGCGTTGCATCAATAATGGCTTTATTGAATTCGAAAATAGGATCTTCGGCATCTAATAAATGTTTTGGGATTTTATTTAAATCGACATCTAAGCCAATGGTTAAAAACGATTTCTTTTTATGAATCTCCTGTATAAGCTGTTCGGTTGTCACTATATATGTACTTTAAATGTGTTTTAACTTCTTCTATAAAAAAAGCCTCATTAAGAGGCTGTTTATTATTTAAATAACTTCGTCGCTAGCTTTTAGTTTTTCGGTATTTTCTGCTAACTGTAGTTCGTCTATAATTTTTTGAATATCGCCATTTACAATATTAGACAAATCGTAAAGTGTTAATCCTATACGATGGTCTGTAACGCGACCTTGCGGATAGTTGTACGTTCTAATTTTAGCACTTCTATCTCCAGAGCTCACCATCGATCCTCGTTTAGCAGCATCTTCTTCCTGTTTTTTAGCCAATTCTAAATCGTACAATCTAGAACGCAATACTTTAAACGCTTTTTCCTTGTTTTTGTGTTGCGACTTTTGATCTTGACACTGCGCTACTAAGCCTGTAGGAATATGGGTTAAACGCACTGCCGAATAGGTGGTGTTAACCGACTGCCCACCAGGACCAGACGAACAAAAATAGTCGATACGAACATCTTTTGGACTTATTTCAATATCGAATTCTTCGGCTTCTGGAAACACCATTACTGTAGCCGCACTGGTATGTACTCGCCCTTGGGTTTCGGTTTGCGGCACACGTTGCACACGATGCACGCCAGCTTCAAATTTTAATGTTCCGTACACATCTTCGCCAGAAACCTCGAACTGAATTTCTTTAAAGCCACCATTAGTACCTTCGCTAAAATCTACAGTATCGACCTTCCAGCCTTTGCTTTCGCAGTACTTAGTGTACATTCTATACAAATCGCCCGCAAAAATACTGGCTTCATCTCCACCTGTACCAGCTCTTAATTCTACAACCGCATTTTTAGAATCTTCGGGATCTTTAGGAATAAGCATAAATTTAATTTCCTCCTCCAGTTCCGGAATTCTAGATTTTGCCTCGTCGTATTGCATCTTAGCCATTTCTACCATTTCGGCATCGCTACCATCGGCAATAATTTCTTCGGCTTCCTTAATATTATCTTTAAGTTCTATATACTCGGCACGTTTATCTACAAGTGCTCTTAAATCTTTATACTCTTTATTTAATTGTACATAACGCTTTTGATCGGAAATGATATCCGGCTGAATGATTAGATCGCTAACCTCATCAAAACGCTGCTTTACTATTTGTAATTTATCTAACATCTACATAAAAATTGTGCTGCAAAAATACGATAATTTATGAATACTCCATACCAATATTGCAAAGTGAGTAACAACTATTGCTCTTCGTCTTCGTACAATAATTCTTTTTCAAATTTCAATACCGCATAAGCCGTTAAAAGCCCCAAGCCTAACACATAAAAAAAGCGTGTTGGATAGTAAAACATAGGAATACCCAAATAATATGAAATTGCCGCAAACAAATCGGATACCACAAAAGAGAACACAAAAAACATACAGTAAGTAGATTGTGTAGAGTTATACCGGAAATTATAATTTCCTACCAAAATTAATAAGGCCAACAATACCAATGAGTACAGGTAATACAAATATTGGTGCCAGGTATTGTTTAACGAAGCAGACATTAAACCTATAACCTCGTAAAACATGTAAGCGCTTATAAGTATAATAACAAGAAAAAGCGCCACGATACGCTTTTTTATGCTAACCAATTTGAATTTAGGAAACATGTAATACCCTATAAACAAATACCCGAGTGTTGACGCTACCGATGTTAAATTATTATATACAATTTGATCGTATCGATTTATAAACAAATCTGAAATGAAGAAAAAGAGCAACGCAAAAAACATAAGTTTTTTCTTAAATCCGCCCAAAATGACAAAGGTCACCAAAAAAATAAACGATGTTACGGATCTAAAAAGCCTTACAGCCTGAAGATCGTATTGATATATCGCAAAAATATTTACGACAATCATAACCACGGTTAGTATGAGTAAAAGATTTTTTTTGGTTAGCATTTTGGGACTAAAATCTAATATTACATTCTCCTTTATTTAAAGATATAAAATATACATATAAAAAAAGGGAGCATCAAATTGATTTCTCCCTTTTAGGTTATTATTTACGTATTATCCGCATTTTGACGAACCACACTCTTGGCATGTTAAACAACCTTCCTGATAAATTAACTTATCTGAATTACAGTTAGAACACGTTCCTTTAGCCTTAGTACCATCTTCAACAAAACGCTTTAAAGCTCTTCCTACTCCATTTTTCCAAGTATTTATAGATTCATTATCTAATTGCAAGCTGTTAATTAAATCTACAATCTTATCGATTGGCATGCCGTGACGCAGTGTACTAGAAATTAATTTTGCATAATTCCAGAATTCTGGATCGAATTTATGAGATAACCCTTCAATGGTGGTTTTATATCCTCTTTTATTTTGATATTGAAAATCGTAACGTGTGGTACCATCTTCATTTTTATTTTTAATGATAAACCCATTAGTGACCCAACGCGGAATTAAAATACCATCTTCATCGTCTGACAAACCTGTGAATATTTCGTAAGGCTTTCCATCAATTAAACCAATAAAAGCAATCCATTTCTCTTTATTATTCTGAAAACGAACCACATCAGCATCTAAAGTTTGTGGACGTTTAGTCGGGAAAGTGGTTAACATATCGTGGTTTTCTTCTTCCTTTTTCTCTTCGTTAGAAATCAACACACCAGAACGAGAACCATCGCGATATACCGTAACACCTTTACAACCTACTTCCCAAGCTTTTAAATACAGTTGCCCAACTAACTCTTCGCTTACATCGCTAGGCAAATTAATGGTAACACTTATAGAGTGGTCTACCCATTTTTGAACCGCTCCCTGCATGGTTACCTTACTTAACCAGTCTACATCGTTTGATGTTGCCTTGTAATATGGTGACTTTTGAATTAATTCGTCGATTTCTTTTTGCGAATAGTTTTGTGTAGTATCTATACCATTTACTTCCATCCACTGTTTAAAACGGTGATGAAACACTACATATTCTTCCCAAGAATCCCCTACTTCATCTACAAAATCTACACGTACATTTTTATCATTAGGGTTTACTTTTCTACGTCGTTTATAAACCGGCATAAACACGGGTTCAATTCCCGAACTTGTTTGCGTCATTAAACTAGTGGTCCCGGTAGGCGCAATAGTCAATAACGCAATATTACGACGGCCATATTCTAACATATCGTAATATAGCTTACTATCAGCTTCTTTCAATCTATTGATAAACGGATTGTTTTTTTCGCGCTCGGCATCAAACACACCAAAGGCACCACGCTCTTTAGCTGTATACACTGAAGCTCTATACGCCTCGATAGCTAATTTTTTATGCACCTCTAGAGAGAAGGCATTTCCGGCCTCACTTCCGTATTGTATGCCTAACGCTGCTAACATATCACCTTCGGCCGTAATACCTATACCGGTACGTCTACCTTCTTCGGCTTTATGTTTGATGTTTAACCATAAATTACGCTCTGTTGCTTTAACCTCATCTAATTCTGGGTCGGCATCAATTTTTTCTAGAATGCTATCGATTTTCTCTAATTCCAAATCAATTATATCATCCATCATACGTTGCGCCACTGCGACGTGCTTACTAAACAAGTCGAAATTAAAAGTAGCTTCTGGTGTAAAAGGCTGCTCTACATACGAAAACAGGTTGATGGCTAATAATCTACAAGAATCGTATGGACATAATGGTATTTCTCCACACGGGTTTGTAGACACGGTTTTATAACCTAAATCTGCATAACAATCTGGAACAGACTCATCAATAATAGTGTCCCAAAATAAAATTCCCGGCTCGGCTGATTTCCATGCGTTATGTACAATTTTTTTCCATAATCCATCGGCATCAATGCGTTTCGAAAATTTAGGTGAATCACTAAAAATAGGATATTTTTGAGTGTATTCCGTACCTAATTTAACAGCTTTCATAAAGCTATCGTCTATTCGCACAGACACATTTGCCCCTGTTACTTTACCTTGCTCTAACTTAGCATCTATAAAATCTTCGGAATCTGGATGATTAATAGAAACCGACAACATTAAAGCACCTCGTCTTCCATCTTGCGCCACCTCTCTAGTAGAATTAGAATAACGCTCCATAAACGGAACGATTCCCGTAGAAGTTAATGCCGAATTTTTTACTGGCGACCCTTTTGGACGTATATGCGACAAATCGTGACCAACACCACCACGACGTTTCATTAATTGCACTTGCTCCTGGTCGATTTTCATGATACCTCCATAAGAATCGGAATCTCCACTATTTCCAATCACAAAACAGTTTGATAAAGACGCGATTTGAAAAGGATTACCAATTCCTGCCATTGGACTCCCTTGCGGAACGATATATTTAAAATCTTTAATTAAATCGAAAATTTCCTGTTCGCTTAATGGATTTGGATATCGAGATTCTACTCTAGCAATTTCTTTAGCGATTCTGGTATGCATATCGTTTGGCGTTTGCTCATAAATATTGCCATCGGAATCCTTTAAAGCATATTTATTCAACCAAACTCTTGCTGCTAAATCATCACCTTTAAAATAGTTTAAAGAAGCTTCAAAAGCTTCCTCTTGGGTATATGTTTTTCGAGGGGTTTGCAAGGCGTCTACTTTCATGGTGCTGTCGTGTTTTTTTTGTTCTTTCTAGTTTATTTTGAAGACCACAAATATACACAAGAACAGACAACAAACAACAGTATCGAAAACAAAAAGTTTTCAACAAAATTTAATAAAACACTGATTTACAGGTCTTTAAAATCTTATCAACAATAAAAAGTTGACAAATTATTTCATTTCAAGAAAGTTAACATATTAGAAATCAACCACAACACCAACACCTAGCAATTGCCGCCATTGCAGTCTAGCACCCCGGGTTTCGTATAGCCCTTCATCTTCATTTACGACTACCTGATTTTTAACATCGTTATCGTATTTAAGATGAGAGCCTAATGACGCTTTTACAAAGTTATTCACTTTAAAATCGAAGTTAATCTCCCAATCAATATCTATATTTCCGAAACTATTAAGGTAATCGGTATACAAACTCGCCGTACTTTTTACTTTTATATTTTTAGCGACTTCCATTTCGTAATAGTTAGTCACTAAAATTCCAAGCTCCTCCCTAACCTTATCACCTTCTTTTATTAAATTACCATCGTCGTCGTATTCGGCCGGCTCGACACCAAACGCGCCTGAATTCGCCAAATTATCATCGAGCACAAAAGTAGCCTTATAGGTTAAAGGCGAAAAATAAAAGGACTTTTCTTTTATATTTTTTCCGTATTCCATACCACCCCCAAAAAACATATAGCCTGGCGCCATAAATCGAGATATGGGCTTAGAGGTGTCTGGATACGAATACCCGTTAGCAAACTGTGTTTTAAAATTAAGTCTTGCAGAATAATACCACTGGGAATTTTTGGACTTCTTATACCCCATAGTGGAATTTAACTCAAAAAGGTCGTCTGTTTTTTTAAGCGGCTCACTTTCCTGTTGGTTAATACCATATCTGGCATTCCCTTTATTATTCCAAATAAAATCTTTGTAAGTATAATTAAGTTCGGATTCTAAGTTTAAAATGGCCGAAATGGAATTGCTACCCCCAGAGCTCCAGTTTACAAAAGCAACTTCGTTTAAAAACAAACCCGCTTTATTTTTCTGCTTCCACTCAGGCACAGGCACTTCTACAGGCGATGCTTTCTTTTTAATGTACAACGAATCTGGCTGCGCATAAACACAACTTGTTATGAACAAAAAAAATAAAACAAACAGGTTTAATTTCATGCCAACTTAATTACTCATAATTAAACTCACCAAATTCGCTTTGTATTGTTAAACGTTTTGTATTTGATGCTTCTACTCGACCAATAATTTGAGCATTAACATTAAAGGATTTAGAAATATCGATAATTGCCTGAGCCACTTCTGGATTTACATACAACTCCATACGGTGACCACAATTAAACACTTGATACATTTCCCTCCATTCTGTTTTAGATTGCTCTTGAATGAGTTTAAACAACGGAGGAATAGGAAATAAATTATCTTTAACAATATGAAATTGATCTACAAAATGTAAAATTTTGGTTTGTGCACCACCAGAACAATGCACCATACCATGAATATCGCTCTTGTTATATTTAGATAAAATAGCCTTTATAATTGGCGCGTAAGTGCGCGTAGGGGACAATACCAGCTTACCAGCGTCTAACGGCGACTCTGCAACAGCATCGGTTAATTTCATGCCTCCAGAATATACTAAATCGCTTGGCACGGCAGCATCAAAACTCTCTGGAAATTTATCGGCAAGATAGTTATGAAACACATCGTGTCTGGCAGATGTTAAACCATTACTACCCATACCGCCATTATATTCTTTTTCGTAAGTGGCTTGCCCAAAAGACTCTAAGCCCACAATAACGTCTCCCTCTTGGATGTTAGCATTATCGATAACATCATCACGTTTCATTCTGGCCGTAACGGTAGAATCGACTATTATTGTTCTCACTAAATCACCTACATCGGCAGTTTCACCACCCGTAGAATGTATGGTTACCCCAAAAGTTTTAAGTTCGTTTATTAATTCTTCGGTACCATTAATTATAGCCGACAACACTTCTCCTGGAATAAGATTTTTATTTCTTCCTATAGTAGACGACAACATGATATTATCTGTTGCGCCCACACAAAGTAAATCGTCTATATTCATAATTAAGGCATCTTGAGCGATTCCTTTCCAAACCGACAGATCGCCAGTTTCTTTCCAATACATATAAGCTAAGGCACTTTTAGTACCTGCACCATCGGCATGCATAATTAAGCAATACGCATCGTCTTGTGATAAATAATCTGGCACGATTTTACAAAACGCTTTAGGAAACAAACCTTTGTCTATATTTTTTATTGCATTATGAACATCTGATTTTGAGGCTGAAACCCCTCTTTGCGCGTATCGTTTACTAACTTCCTGACTCATGGATTATGTATATGATTTGATTTGCAAAAGTAAGCATTGTAAATTAGTTTTTTATGATATTTAATGCTAAAATCTGAAACAAAAAAATATCCTCAAGGCTCTATTTACAAGAAATAGAAACCTGAAGATATATTACAACGTATTGAAACCTTTATTAAGGTTTAAAAACATAATTTAACCAAGTTCTGTGGGAGAATGTTTAACTTGTACTGCAGACTCTTTTACAGTTGTATCATTAGCATTATCGTCCTGCGAATTAGATTTCGCCTGAGAAAACACCAAAGTAGCAATTAAGAGCAACAGCACACTTACAATGAGCCGTTTCATAATTAAATTGTATAGATTAATAGCACTGTAAATATACCAAAAAATCAATTACTACTCTTGTTATAATCTGCTTATTTTCAAATCGCTTAGGGTTTTTCGACAACACACATTTTATACAGACAAAACGCAATATCCGTACAAACAGTTGTAAGAATTTTCTATGATCAAAAACTGACTCCAGGTCCGCAATTCAATCTCAAACCAAACCGCAAACATTAGCTAAACTTACTTTAACTGCTCTAAATCATTTATACTTTATACCTCACATTTTTCTATACAAAAAAAGAGCAGAACACTGCTCTTTTTTTGTGCTATATATTAAAGTATAGACTACTTGGTGAATAACAATTCTCTGTATTTTGTTAAAGGCCAAAGTTCATCGTCCACCAACAATTCTAACTTGTCGCAATGGTAGCGTATATCTTCAAAAAACGGTTTAACCTCGTTGCAGTAAGCTATAGCTTTCTTTTCGATATCGGGCTCTTTATTAATATCGCGACGACGCGCAATCATTTTAGTGACATTAGAATTAATAGCTTCTATACGTTTAGAAATTTCTTCTATTAAGGCTAATTGTTCTTTAGCTACCGCTTTAAAATCGTTGCCAAAAATCTCTTTTAAACCTTTAACATTTTTTATTAAGATATTCTGATACTTTACCGCCGTTGGCACAATATGGTTACGAGCAATATCGCCTAAAACACGCGATTCAATTTGTATCCGCAATACATAATCCTCCATTTCAATTTCGTAACGCGCTTCGGCCTCTATTTTATTCATTACCCCAAGATCTTCAAACATCTTGATGTATTTTTTTGAAACTTTCACCTTAAGCGCCTCTGGCGTGGTTTTATTATTACTCAAACCGCGCTTTTGGGCTTCCTGTTCCCAAGCCTCGCTATAGCCATTCCCTTCAAAAAGAATATGTTTAGACTTTTTTATGTATTCGCGAAGCACATTAAAAATGGCGTCGTCTTTTTTCATATCTTTTTTCTCTATTAAAGCATCGACTTCTGCTTTAAAATCGAATAATTGTTGCGCCACTATAGTATTTAAAACCGTCATAGGGTTGGCGCAATTTGCCTTAGATCCCACAGCTCTAAATTCAAATTTATTACCTGTAAAAGCAAAGGGAGACGTTCTGTTTCTATCGGTATTATCTAAAAGAATTTCAGGAATTTTACCTACAACATTTAATTTCAATTCTGTTTTTTCTTCTGGGGACAGCTTTCCACTAGTTACATTTTGAAGCTCTTTTAACACTCCTGTTAATTGCTGACCAATAAATACCGAAATGATGGCTGGAGGCGCTTCGTTTGCCCCCAATCTATGGTCGTTACTAGCCGAAGCAATAGCTGCCCGCAACAACTCTTCGTTTTCCTTTACCGCCTTAATGGTATTGATAAAAAAGGTTAAAAACTGCAAATTGCTCATTGGTGTTTTTCCTGGCCCTAAAAGATTTACTCCGGTGTCTGTACTTAAACTCCAATTATTATGTTTACCGGAACCATTAACCCCCGCAAAAGGTTTTTCGTGAAACAACACCTTAAAGTCATGACGCTCTGCAGTTTTGTCCATCAAGTCCATTAATAAGGAGTTGTGGTCTACTGCTAAATTGGCTTCTTCAAAAATTGGAGCCAACTCGAATTGATTAGGCGCAACTTCGTTATGACGGGTTTTTACAGGAATACCCAATAACATGCATTCGTGCTCTAAATCACGCATAAAAGACATCGCTCTATTAGGGATGGTGCCAAAATAATGATCGTCTAACTGCTGCCCTTTAGCCGGAGAATGCCCTAACAAGGTTCTTCCTGTAATTACTATATCTGGACGCGACGCGACTAAGGCTTTATCGATTAAAAAATACTCCTGCTCCCAACCTAAAGACGCGTTAACTTTTCGAACATTTTTATCGAAATATTTACAAACAGCAACCGCTGCGGTGTCTATAGCCTGCAAAGCTCTCAATAAAGGTGTTTTATAATCTAAAGCCTCTCCTGTATACGACACAAAAACTGTAGGTATACACAAAGTAGTTCCATATATAAAAGCTGGAGAGGTCGGATCCCATGCCGTATAACCACGAGCTTCAAATGTATTACGTATACCGCCGTGTGGAAAACTAGACGCATCTGGTTCTTGTTGCACCAGCTCGCCGCCTCCAAATTTTTCTATGGCAATACCATCACCTAAAGTCTCGAAAAATGCATCATGTTTTTCGGCAGTAGCTCCCGTTAAGGGCTGAAACCAATGCGTGTAATGCGTAGCTCCTTTAGATATGGCCCATTCTTTCATACCTGTCGAAATATGGTCGGCTACCAATCTATCTATTTTAGAACCTTTATCTATAGCATCGGTTACTTCTTTAAAAGCAGCTTTTGTTAGATATTGGCGCATGCTCGCCTCGTTAAATACATTTTCCCCAAAAATAGTAGAGCGTCGCTCGTTTTCTTCGATAATTACAGGCCTACGGTTTAGCGTCTGTTTTAAAGCATGAAATCTTAATATAGCCATTATTGAATATTGTGATTTTTATGTTGATTTTTATTGCAAATATAAAAATTGAAACCGTCGCTTTTTAAACAAAAAATAAATACCCCTAAAAAAAAGGGGGGCAAACTAATAATATAATAAAAATATATAATCGACCCTAGTATTTTTTACAGTAAAACAAATTTTCAGTTATATTTGTCGTGACATTAATAACTATATCTAATACAATATTATGAGTAAATCTAAACTTGAGTATATTTGGCTAGATGGATACTACCCAACTCAAAACATGAGAAGTAAAACCAAAATCGAAGAAGATTTTAGTGGAAAATTAGAAGACTGTCCAACATGGTCTTTTGATGGTAGTTCAACTAAACAAGCCGAAGGCGGATCTTCTGACTGTTTACTTAAACCAGTAGCTATATACCCAGACCCAGCTAGAAAAGACGGCTATTTAGTAATGACCGAAGTTTTAAACCCAGACGGTACTCCACATGAAAGCAACCACAGAGCTGAAATCGATGACGATGATGATGATTTCTGGTTTGGTTTTGAACAAGAATATTTCATCATGGACAAGAAAACACAATTACCTTTAGGATTCCCAGTTGGTGGATACCCTGGACCACAAGGTATGTACTACTGTTCTGTTGGTGGTTTAAATACTCACGGAAGAGCTTTTGTTGAAGAGCATGCCGACTTATGTATTGCTGCCGGATTAAATTTTGAAGGTATTAACCAAGAGGTAGCAAGCGGACAGTGGGAATTCCAATTATTCGCTAAAGGTGCTAAAAAAGCGGGAGACGAAATTTGGGTAGCGAGATATTTATTAGATCGTTTAACTGAAAAATATGGTTACTATATCGAATACCACCCAAAACCTGTAAAAGGAGACTGGAACGGTTCTGGTATGCACGCGAACTTCTCTAACTCTGTTTTAAGAACTTGTGGAGATAAAGAAACTTACATGAAAATTTGTGAAGCCTTTAGACCTGTTACCAAAGAACACATTGAAGTTTATGGCGAGTTTAACGACCAACGTTTAACTGGTAAGCACGAAACTGCTTCAATTAACGACTTTAGCTACGGAATATCTGACAGAGGTGCCTCAATCAGAATTCCAATTATTACTGTAGAAAAAGGCTGGAAAGGCTGGTTAGAAGACCGTCGCCCAGCATCTAATGGTGATCCATACAAAATCGCAGGACGTATCGTTAAGACCGTAAAATCTGCCGATGTTTAATTTTTAAGAAGTTATATATCAATAAAAAAGCCTGAAATTAATTTTTCAGGCTTTTTTATGCTTTAAACATTATTTTTTTATACTACATAAACGTGGTATACAAAAACACTAAATAAGCCACGAAAATGAATACCCCTTTTAACCGGCTTATTTCAAAACGCTTTGGCAAAAACACTAAAGGAATTAATATCGCTGCAAAGCCTATCATCCAAAACACATCTGTAGTCAATATCTCGTCGCTTTTTACTGCAATAGGCTGAATCATGGCGGTTAACCCCAACACCGAAGAAATATTAAAAATATTAGAGCCAATTAAATTTCCTAGAGAAATGGCTTTCTCCTTTTTAAGTGCAGCAATTACAGAAGCTGCAAGTTCTGGAACACTGGTACCAATAGCTACCATAGTAACCGAAATAACACGCTCGCTAACCCCTAAAGACAAAGCCATAGATTTTGCGCCATCTACGAGCCATTCGCTTCCATAATAAAGCGCAACTGCCCCTATTAGCAACCAAATAAAAATCTTAACATTGGTTGTCGCCTTCAAACTATCATCTACCTCATCGGCATTAGATAAATCCTCTTTAGCAGAACTTCGTATTAATACAATTAAAAATATAATTAAAGACACAAACAAGGCACATCCTTCCCAAAAGCTAAGTGTATTTTCACTTTTTAAGAAAAAGTAAAGCACGACAGACATGAGCATCATAACCGGCCAATTCAACTTATAAAATCCTTTATCGACCACCAAAGGCGAAATAATGGCGGTAACCCCTAAAACAAGACCTATATTGGCAATATTAGAACCTATAACGTTGCCTAGCGCAATATCTGAAGCACCTTCTAAGGCCGCTTGTAAACTCACCAATAATTCGGGTGCAGAAGTCGCGAAGGAAACCACTGTCATCCCTATAACAATTTTCGAAATATTTAATTTAAACGAAAGTGCTACCGACGAACGTACTAAAAATTCGCCACCAACAACCAACAACAATAGTCCTAATAAAACCCAAAGTAAACTCATATCTATCCTTATTTTTTATGCGAATATACTACAGAAATAGCAAACGGCTAAATCCTATTTCTCTACTTCAAATGATCGTTATCTTTTTGAAAACTAAAAAAATAGTTAAAAAACGACATTTATAGTTTTATAACTATAAAAATAGTTATATATTTGATCAACACTTAAACATCTACACAAGACCATGCAAAAGTTAACGAACAAAGAAGAAGAAATCATGCACATTTTATGGCGGCTGGAAAAAGCGTTTGTAAAAGATGTATTAGAACAAATTACAGAAGATAAACCCCATTACAACACGCTATCTACCATTATTAGAAACCTGGAAGATAAAGGTTATGTAAGCCATAACGCCTATGGCAAGACCCATCAATATTTTCCTATTGTAACCAAAGAAGCCTACAGAAAACGCTTTATGAACACTGCCATAGAGCACTTTTTTAACAATTCGTATAAAAATGTCGTTTCGTTTTTTGCTAAAGAAGAAAAAATTAGTGTCGAGGAACTGAAAGAAATTATTAACATCATAGAACAAGATAAATAATATGGATTTTTTATTAAAAGCAAGCCTACTGCTTATTGGGTTTTATACGTTCTACATGCTCTGGCTTCAAAAAGAAACATTCTTTACAGCCAATCGCTGGTTTTTATTGACTGGTTTGTTACTTGCTGCCGGTGCTCCTGCTATAGTAATTCCTATTTATGTTGAAGCCGCGCCACTGCAGCTGGATTTTAATACGTTTACAACACTCAGCAACACAACAACTTCATCCTTTACTTGGCAGGACGTCTTATTATACAGCTATTATATAGGTGTAGCTCTATGCACAGTTAAGCTTTTTACAGAATTATATGCGCTAAAAAGCTTTATAAACCAACAACACACAAATACAGAAAATGGATTTAAAATCATTGAAACACAAGACCAAGTAACGCCCTTTTCATTCTTTAATTGGATAGTTTACAATCCCAATCATTTTTCTAAAAACGAGCTACAACATATTTTAGACCACGAAAAAGTTCATGCCAAACAATTGCATTCCATAGACATTTTAATCGCAAAATTAGCCACCATTATATTTTGGTTTAACCCAATAGTTTGGCTGTATAAAAAAGCACTAATACAAAACTTAGAATTTATAGCCGACAGTGAGACTGTACAACAAACAACTTCTTCAAAAACATATCAGAACCTATTATTAAAAACAAGTTTGCCAAATCATCAATTGGCCCTTACCAACAATTTTTATAATTCATTAATCAAAAAACGAATCATTATGCTACACAAATCAAATTCTAACGCTACTCATTATGTAAAATATGTGTTTATCATACCTCTACTAGCGCTATTTCTTATGAGTTTTAACACCAAAACCGTGTATTACTCAAACTCTACAGCAGACAACCTATCGCTTATTGAAGACGGTGAAATTACAGGCATCATTTCTAAAGACGATAACGACGATCAATTAGATGCTTTAGTAAGTACTTTTGCTAGCCAAAATGTAGTTCTGAAAATTAAAAATGTAAAACGTAACACCAACAACGAAATTATTAAAATTTCTATCGAAGCTAAATCGAAAACCAGCACTTTAAAGTACAATAAGGATTCTGACGACCCTATTTCATCAATTAAAATTTATTATAATAATAGTACTGACACCTTACAACTAAATGAGGCAGGAGAAGTTTCTGAAATAATTTTCACAGAATCTGGAAATGCAACAATCGTTAAGACAAATAATCCTAATTCATTTTTCATGCAAACGGATAAAGACCCTAATACTTTTGTTGTAAAAAAAATAACTACTAAAAACAAAGATCAAAGTTCCTCAGTGTTTATTGTTGCTGATAAAGACGATATTAATTTGGAGTCTGATAATAAAGAAATTAATTGGATAAGTGCTGACGAAAAAACAATAATTATTGACAACTCAGATGATCAAAAATTAAATTTAAAGCATACCATATCTGAAAGCCCTTTGATACTTATAAACGGAAAAAAAGCCACCAAAGAAGAAATGGATAAGCTAGACCCCGATATGATTAAAGAAGTAACAGTTTTAAAAAGCGAACAAGCAACAGAAAAATACGGAGAAGAAGCTAAAGATGGTGTTATAAAAATTACATTAAAAGACTAATCTTATCGCTTATCAACGCAACAAATTCACAAAACAGTCAGACTTTACGTTTGGCTGTTTTTTTATTTAATATTTTAATATCGAAGCGACATCTTGGCCTTTTAACTTATCGCGACCGTTTAAAAATTGTAACTCCATAATAAAATTACATTGCACAATTTGTCCGCCTAAACGTTCTACTAATTTACAAACGGCTTCAGCAGTGCCACCAGTTGCCAAAACATCGTCATGAATTAAAACCCTATCACCCTGTTGTATGGCATCCTCGTGAATTTCCAGCACATCGGTACCGTATTCTAAAGCATAAGTTTCGGAAAGTGTTTTATAAGGTAATTTCCCTGGTTTACGAACAGGTACGAAACCAGCTTGTAGCTTTTGTGCCAATAAGGTTCCGAAAAAAAATCCGCGCGCTTCCATTCCCACTACCTTATCGATGTGTGTATCGCCTATTTGCTGCACCAAAGCATCTAAACACAAGCCCATAGCTTCGGCGTTATTTAACAATGGTGTTAAATCTTTAAATACAATCCCAGGTTTAGGAAAATCGATTACATCTCTAATATAGGCTTCAATTGCTTTCATATATCAAATATAAAAAAAGAGTTGCTTTACACCGCTTTACAAGTATTGTTATTTGTCTTTCAACTAAATTCTTCATTATTTTTGCCTTTAGCAATGCCATTTCATGAAAATCATTAATCCACCCATACTGCACTTATTTTTACATTTCATTTTTTTAAACTGTAGTCCTGCTACAGAGTTTCAACTTAAAGAAGGCGACATCTTATTTCAGGACAGCGATTGCGGTCCGTTTTGCGATGCTATAGAAGCTGTTACCCAAGGTATAGACCATTATAATTTTTCGCATGTTGGCCTTGTTATGAAAGACAGTAACAACCAATTAAAGGTTATGGAAGCTATTTCTAAAGGAGTTGTTTTAACACCTTTAGACAGCTTTTTACAACGAAGTTTCGATGCAGAGAACAGGCCCAAGGTTATTGTTGGTCGGCTTAACAAAAAATACACGCCACTGATTCCTGAAGCCATTGCATTTATACATTCTAAAATGAATGCCCAATACGATGCCGTTTTCGATATTAACAACGATAAATATTATTGTTCCGAACTCATTCACTTAGCATTTCAATCTGCTAACAACAACACGCCTATTTTTACAGAACAACCTATGACTTATAAATCGCCAAATACAAACCAAACATTTCCTATTTGGGAGGCCTATTTTAAAGCTCTAAACACAGAAATTCCTGAAGGCAAACCTGGTTTAAACCCAGGTGGCATGTCGAGATCTAAATACATTACTATAGTGCACCGTTATGGCGAGCCGAGTAAGCAACACCCCTAATAGCACGTAAATTTTGTTTATTTTTACTGTACAAGCTTTAAATTAAAAGGTATGCAAGCTAAAATTCATCCCTGTTTATGGTTTAACGACAATGCTAAAGCAGCCGTAAACTATTACAGTTCTGTTTTTAAGAATGTAGAAATACTTACAGAAAACAACACAGTTATTCAATTTACCATTAACAGCACTCCCTTTACAGCCCTTAACGGCGGACCAACATTTAGCATTAATGAATCGATTTCATTTTTTGTATACTGCGGAAGCGACACCGAAATAGAGCGTTTGTACACAGCCCTTTCTCAAGATGGCACGGTATTCATGCCTTTAGGCGAGTACCCGTGGTGCAAAAAATACGCTTGGGTTAAAGATAAATTTGGCGTGTCGTGGCAACTGGATGTAGACCCTATTAATTCTACACAAACCATAGTACCCACCTTATTATTTACTAACGATAAGTTTGACAAAGTAAAACAAGCTTCAACACTGTATCAATCGGTATTTCCGGAAAGCATGAATTTAATGTCTGCTACTTACGGTAAACAAGCACAAAATTTTCCTGAAGACACTCTACTTTTCACGCAATTTAAACTGAACAATACCATCTTTAATGCCATGAGTAGCCCTGAACCACATGCATTCGATTTTAATGAAGGTGTTTCTTTTGTAGTACAATGCGATACCCAAAACGAAATTGATAAGCTTTGGAACGCACTAACTCAAGATGGCGGACAAGAATCGCAGTGCGGCTGGTTAAAAGATAAATTTGGTGTGTCCTGGCAAATTATTCCAAGCATACTTAGTACACTTTTATCAGATCCTGAGCGTGCAGAACGTGTAACGCAAGCCTTCTTAAAAATGAAAAAAAATGGATATTGAAACCTTGTTACAAGCCTAAGACTTATTATTTAGACTGTAATGTAATACTAGCTGATTTAAGACCTTTTCCTTTTACATCTAAAGTTATGTTGCCTGCTTCTTTTTTAGATTGCACCAAAACAACAAGCTTACCGCTAAATAATTTCATGGTAGGCAAATGAAATTGTTCTAAAGACGTCGCGTCTCCATTACAGGCTGCCCTGTAAACTCCACTTCCCTTCACCTTAAATTGCAGCTGGTGTGTCGCTGTTGGACAAGGTATACCGTTTTTATCGACTACAGACACCTCTACATAGGCCAAATCCTTACCATCGGCATGTAAGGTTTTTCTATCGGAAGTCAATACCAATTTATATGGCGTTCCAGCGGTATGCACTTCTTTTTCTGCGGCAACAGAGCCATCATCATTAAAAGCAACAACTTTTAACGTTCCTGGCTCGTATTTTACGTCCATCCACATTAAACGATAACGATGTTGTGGTGAGCTGGTATTCTTTTTTTGAACTCCCATACTCTTACCATTTACAAACAACTCTGCACTATTATAGTTGGTATACACAAAAACTGGAGTGACTTCACCTTCTCTCCCTTCCCAATTCCAGTGCGGCAATACATGCAAGGTTTCCGATTCTGTATTCCATCTGCTGCGATATAAGTAATAACGATCTTTAGGCAACCCTGCTAAATCTGAAATACCAAAATACGAACTGCGCGAGGGCCAATAATTATCGTACGGCGTGGGCTCGCCAAGATAATCGAAACCTGTCCATACAAATTCGCCAATAACCCACGGCTTATCGTCTTGCAACACAAAATCTTCATCGGGTACATTCGACCAGCTGCAAGCCTCTAAATCGTACGACGAACTTTGAAGATCGGGATACTGCTTTTCTTTTTCCTGCACAACGGGAAATTTATAAATTCCGCGAGAGCTAACAGTTGAAGCAGTTTCGGACCCTAGAATAAATCCTTGCGGAAACTTTTCGTAAGCCTCTTCGTATAAATGCACGCGATAATTTAATCCCGGTACATCTAAAAGCGCTCCAAAACCAGACTCCATTACAGCCTTAACCTGATCCATCCCTACGGTTACTGGCCTTGTAGGGTCTTCTCTATGGAAAATTTCCTGAAGCCATTTAGCACGCTTTACACCTTCTGCTCCCCATTGGTCTGGCACTTCGTTACCCGAACTCCACATAACGATAGACGGATGGTTTCTTGTTGCATGCACCAGATTAATAATGTCTTTTTCGGCGTATTCGTCAAAAAAACGATTATACCCATTTTTCACCTTTGGTTTTTTCCATTCATCAAAACTTTCCGCCAAAAACAAAAATCCCATTTCGTCGCATAATTCTAATTGCTCTAACGATGGCATATTATGGGAACTTCGTATTGCATTTACTCCCATATCTTTTAAAATACGCAACTGCCTGCGCAATGCCGCTGTATTAACGGCAGTTCCTATTGGGCCAAGATCGTGGTGTAAACACACCCCTTTAAACTTGGTAACCTTGCCGTTTAATTTAAAGCCATCTTTTGCAGTATAACTAATATCGCGAATACCAAATCGCGTTTCAACCTCATCTTTTAAAACATCATTTACGAATACTTGAGAAATGGCGGTATACAAATACGGTGTTTCCGGACTCCATAATTTTGGAGCATCAACCTTTATATTTTGCTCGAAAGCTTTTCCAAACTGGGTTTCGGAATGCAATTGCCCAACTAGTTTGGCATTTGCGTCGTAAATACTGGTTTTTAAGGTAACCTGTTCTCCCGAAACCTGAGTTTTTATATTTACACGTGCCGAAGCTTCACTAACGTAAGGTGTTGTTATAAATGTCCCCCACTGATCGATACTTTCTTTATTTTTTACAATAACAGATACATTTCTATAAATCCCGGCACCAGGATACCAACGCGAAGAAAATTCTGGATTAGAAGCCTGAACTGCCAAGGTATTCTCGCCAACTTTTAAATCATTGGAAATATCGAAATAAAAATAACTATAGCCGTATTTCCATTCTCCTATTTTTTTACCATTTAAATACACTTGCGGCTCACTCATTACCCCTTCAAAAAGTAAGATGACGGTTTTACCGGGTTCGAAACTTGGCACTGTAAACGTGTTTCTGTACCATGCCGTGCCTATAAAAGGCAAAGCTCCTGTTCGGCCTGTTTTTTCTGTTGCTGTGGTCTCGTTATTCTGGGTGATCGCTACAGTCTGTTTATCTATGTTTTTATTGAAAGACCCATAAATGGCCCAATCGTGCGGCACTGTAACGTTTTCCCATTTAGAATCGTTAAATTGAATTTGATAGGCTTGATCGGGGTTTCCTTTTTGAAATTTCCATCCGTCCTCTAACACCTGAACGGTTCTAGTTTGGGCAAATACCAAAACAGATGTAATACCCAAAACCATCGCAATAAAATAACGCTTCATACCTTTTGTTTTTATGAATTTACAAAGATAGCAATAAGCAATAAAAACAGACACAAAAAGCTTCTTAATTAAATACGGGGTGTACTTCTAAAACAAGTTTTTGATAAGGTTTGATTCTAAAATTAATTAAAGGGTTTTCCTTAAAGATGTTTCTTATCATAAAAAAAGAGTAAAAGCAGAATACTTTTACTCTTAAAACACAAACATTGTAAAAACAAACTAAACTTTTAATTAATTAAGGGTTTAATATTTTTAAGGCGCCTTGACGCCCATCTATTTTATAATTGACGATGTATACGCCTGTTTTTAAAAAACTAAGGTTAATTGATTTTTGATGCTTTTTGGTTTCGTAAACCTGCTGACCTAATAGATTATAGATTTGCAGGTGTTGTAATTCGTCGTTTACAGTTAACACCCCTGGTTGTTTTATAGACACATCGGTTATACTTAAAGTACTATTAACCACAACCGACCCAGAACCCATAAATATAGTAGGGTGTGTTGTAGAATTATATGTACCATTCGCCATGCTTTCATCGTTTAAGATAAACTCGGCCACTTCAACATCAACATTCAACACCGCTTTAGCTGTTCCTTTTACCGACAGATCCAAACGATTTCCGGCACTTTTAGAATGATTAAACACCGCCTGATTATTGGCATCCAACATCAATTTACCTGCTCCAAAAGCGCCAGCAACTAATCCGTTAATCACGGCCATGCCATCGGCATTAGCACTTGGCTTGGTTAAATCCCAAACTCCTGTAAACGCTGCATTGTCACCACCTAAATCTACAGTTGCCGTATTAGCAACATCTCTGGTATTTTCTACACGCACATTGTAGTTCCCGCTGAAGGTTCCTGGTAAATTCATAATACTGCCTTCTGTATTCGAACTGTTTAACAAAAGCGCCACATCGCCTTCTAAAACTATAGGGGCCTTTAGGGTAAACCCTGTACCGCTTGTAGCATAAGCGATATTTGTATTTTGGTACATAGTAATGGTTCCGATACTTTCGGAATCTTGACGTCTTAAACGAATACCGCCATTATTTTGCACATGCATATCTCCTAAAAACGGTGCGCTTTGAGCTTCAATGGTAACAGCATCTACAATTACTTTTTCTCCTGCTTCGGGCAATAATGCTGGTGAAAAGTTACTAGGATCGTCCCAATTACCTCCTAAAAATTTAAATTCACTTGGTCTTCCTATAACTAAATTACCTTCGCCCTGTATAAGCGTACTATTTGAAGCATTATAAGTACCTAAAGGTTGTAACACCCCATCTTTGTACCATTCGTTTAGGGTAATATTGTTATGTAATATTAAGCTTGCTTCGCCTTCTGTATACAAGGCTGTTGTTGTTAAAATGGCATCGCTTACGTTAATTTCCAAAGCTCCACTTGTTTGTACTGTTACACTTTTTGCATTTCCAAGAGCTTGAGATGATGATGCTAAAACCTCGCCTTGCTCAACAATTAAACGCCCTGAAAAACCATCGTTTGGAGCATTTAAATTACATACTCCACTACCAATATTTTTTATTTGATGAACTCCAGTTATGGTACTCAAAAAATCGATATTTCCAGAGCTATTAATAATAAAGTCGCCTTTGGTTTTGATATGCCCTGACATAGACACCGAAGTAGATGCTTGAATAGTAGCTTCGTTTAGCGTTAAAAGTTTTACTGTACTTGATGCTGTAATATTTAAAGTAGCGGCCTTACTTAAATTTAAATCGGCTAAAAATTCGCCACCAGATGCATTAATGGTATGCGAACCTTCTACTGAAGCAGCTTCACCGGTAGAAGGAAATCCTTCTGGATCCCAATTGGCAGTATCCGACCAGTTGTTTGTTGTTCCATTCCCTGTCCAATTATAAACTGTTACCGCGGGAGCTATTGCTGTTGGATTCCAATTATCCGATCCTGCTAAAACAATTTCTGGTTCGTATAAATTCGCTTCGGTTTGATTTTCCAAAGCACGTAATCCAGCCCAATTTGCTCTTCCACTCATATCGGCACCAGCACCTTCATTCATCCATTCGTATAAATGTAATCTTGTATCGGTATCGGCATAATCCATATTCCATTTATCTCCCCAACCTAAAGGGTCTATCTCGGCAGGCATCTTGCAATACAACCATGCTACCTTTGGATAGTTATGCCAAGGCCTTCCGAATTTTATGGCAGCACCATCATCGCCATTTCTTGGACTATTATCTTGATATGTTAAATTACATTTATAAAACACAAAACCATAATCCTGATTTTCGGTGGTCGATGGGGCAGTTATCCAAGCTCCGCCATAACTTCTAATTTCACATTCATCAAAATAACCAATACCTCCACCATAAATATAATCGGTGCGCCCTAAAACCATACACGATTTAAAATAGGCGCGATATGTTTCATTCATCCAAAAATAAATCGTGTCTTGATACCCTGTTAAATTACAGTTTACAAATACTGTACGATCGCCACGAATAGTTAAAGCCTGAGCCTGACCAACAGGACCTGCAGTATTTGCGATGGTTAAATTTTCTGCCCTAAAATCGTTTGCCATAATAGTTAACGTAGCAGCTGTTCTTATTAAATCGCTGTTATCTTGCCACAACAGCACCTTATCGTCTGGGCACATGCCATCGCCGCCATCATTACAATTATACATATCGTAACTTATTATGGTTTCTTCTCTACTTTCTCCAACAATTGTGATATTGGATTTTGATGCGGGAACAATTAATTTTTCGAGATTATACGTGCCTCTTTTTATAAATATAATTGTTGCTGTAGAGCTGTTTGATGGTGCTGCGTTAATCGCTTCTTGAATAGAAGTAAAATCGCCTGTCCCATTAATATCAACTACAATATCTGCATTGTTTTGAGCCACACATACTATCGTTACACAAAACCCTACAAATAACAATAAGACCTTTTTAATATTTTTCATGATTATAGTTAGTGTATAATTGTTTTAGTTGTTTTGCTCCATAATCGATGTCACAAGACTATTTATGTACACCTCTACATTATCGTAAGCAGTGCTTAAATCGTTGCCATTAGGATTATGTTTATCTTTATCTAACTTCATAGCTTCTTTCCACGCATCGGGCATACCATCTCCAGAACTATCTAATGGAGCATCTTCCGATTTTAGCTCGGGCCACCCACCAACATCGGCTTGCGAATCGATAATACCTTTGCTGCTGCCATTAGAGCCTTCGTAGGTATATGTACCATTTTTTACTTCGTTGGCAATTCTTATATCTACAGCATCTCTAACCAAAGAGGCACCACCGAACTCTAATACTTTTTGATACGCATCTAAAGCCGAATCGGTCGTTACGTTATTTTCTATATCGTGAGGTTCTGATAATCGCATGGCTGTTTTATCCTCTTCAGAAACTGTTCCGTAGCTATGGTGAAATTGATTGTACACACCATACTCCCAATTATTATCGGACACTTGCTGCTGCCCTTCAATATAATTACCAGCTATATAAAACTTCCCCCACGTATCGTACACAGCGGTACCTTCTACTTTATTTTTATCTATGGAAATTATTCGGCTATCTTTATTGGTTGAAGGACCTGGTTTATAGTAACAATTTACAATGTTTACATTCATGGCTTCACCGCCGTAACAACTATTACCTTGCCAGTTGTAAATAACATTATTACGTAAGTCTACCAAATCTGTTAAGGCAAAAGCATCGCCTGCAGCCTCTCCCAACCTTGGATTTCTGCTATCGTGATGTGCTACAAGATTATGATGAAATGAAGCCTTTCGGCCACCCCATATTCCGCCATATCCATGCGATCCTTTTTCGTGCACAGAATTCCTTAAACTTTCGGTAATATAACACCATTGTAGGGTTGTATTTTCGTTGGAATAAAAAGTAGCGGTCTCGTCTGATGACCAACTGATGGAACAGTGATCTACTATTATATCTTTATTAAATCTACATTCCAATCCATCGGCTTCCTGTTGTGCTTCGTCGCCCATTCTAAATCTCATAAAACGAATAATAACATTACTGGCTTTTATAACCATGGGATAATCTTTAATACAAATACCATCGCCTGGAGCTGTTTGTCCTGCTATTGTTAAGTTACCATTTCTGATGTCCAATCGCGATTTTAAAGCAATTGTTCCCGATACTTTAAATAAAATATATCGTGCTCCCGACTGATTAACTGCGGCTCTGAAGCTACCTGTTCCTGAATCGTTTAAATTCGTAACATAAATAACTTTACCGCCACGACCTCCTGTAACATCTTTTCCGAAGCCCTCGGCATAAGGAAATGCTAAAGCCTCTTCTTCTATTTGTTCGGGTTGCTCTGGTTCTGGATCTTTGTCTTCAATAACATCTTCATTTACATCATCTGGTGTATCTGATGAGCTACAATTAAAATGTAAAGGAGCCCAGAGTAGCAAAACTATTAGATAAGTGATTTTTAAATTCATATTTTTTATAAATAAGGGTGCCCGATATTTTATGGTCTTTTCAATTTTTATTTCTAATAAATACTCACATGTAACAAACTAACTTACTATTCACAGAATAAAACTAACAGACACTAAACAGGCACCCATTTAACACTTCTTTTTTATGATTTTACGTTACAGTTTATCTCTAAAATTAGTATCACCTGCATCGTATCGCCCTCTAAAACCTTTATCTTTATAATGGAAATCGTTAGTATCTAAATCTACCCAAAGATCGGTTTGCTCGTTAGCATAATTGGCTACAGGAAAACCTGGTATTTCATTGCCTGTAAAGGAGAAGTTTTTGGTGCTGTAATTGTTCAACAGTTCAAAATTGGTATCCTCTAAACCTTCTATACCTTTTATACCATAATTACCTTCACCTGTTTGATCCCAAGAATGTCCAAACACAGAGTTTACAATACTAATTCCATTAGTAACATTATTTTGTCCGGCCTCTCTAAAGCGTAATAATTGCCTACCCGTTTCTGGGGTATTCGCAATGCTACAGTCTCTTATATTTAAAGTTTCGAAATTATTTTTTGAAACAACAAAATAAATCGTGTGGTTAACAGAGCTGTTAGTGATTGAAAAATTATTAAGTTTTGCTGCATTGTTATCTACAGATACCAATCCGTAACCATTAATGCTATCTATCACACAATTATTAATTATGTAATTGTTTATTGTATTGGCGTTATCTTTTTGACGTAACACTCCACGGAAATTTGTGATATAACAATCTTCGAAACTCATTTCTCCTAACGATGCCTCTTTACTCATGTTCATTACATATTTACCACCCCAATCTGTACCACGTAACTCTAGGCCTACAAAGCGTAAGTGCCCGACATTAGCACCATCGGCAACATCGAAATTTCCATCAAAAATTAATTTTGCTTTTTCTTCTCCAAATCCATAGGCAGCTTGAATGGTAACCGATTTATCTATAGCTGTAGATGGTGCATTATAAACCACACCTCTTTTTACCAAAATAATTGCATTGTCTGGTGCTGCACTTAAAGCGTTTATTACGGCATCTGGATTTTCGTCTTCACGAATGTCTATAACTCCTGGGCTGGTCGGGTCTATATCGGCCACTTTTGTAGTATAGTTAACCCATCCTCTTAAAGTAGTATCGCTATAAATTGCGATTTGATATTCGGTTTCTGGATCTAAACCTTCAACTATAGCTTCGCCTGCTTCCTGCTCTTCTGCAGTTACAGGACGCTCTGAGTATAACGGGTTCTCTAAACGAAAATCGTCTGCTGCAAACACCTGAATTCCAGTTACTGGCGCACCAATTAACGACCATGTTACTCGCGCTTGGGTATCGGTAACATCGTAAGATGCTGGATCGTTTAATATAGAAGGGAAACGTTGGGTACGCACACTACCAAAATCTGACACTTTACTATCGAAAGTGGCATCATCTGCATGCGCTTGCGCCCTTACCTGATATAACATGTTCCAAAACAAATCTTCGCCAACCGTTGCTTTATCTACAACAACAAAACTCGTATCTGTTTTAATGGTATACTCTATAGTAGCAAAAGAATCTCTACTAACTTCTACTGTATAATTTACGGCATCTTTAAACTTTGCTATATCTACAATTACCGTATTATCTATAGCATACAAATCTTCGTTAAGCACCGGACCAAAAAGTCGGGTTCTGTCGTAAGTTTGATCGTCGTCGTTACTACATGCGTAGCACAAAACCATTGCCAAACAACTAAGTATTAAAGCCTTAATTTTATAAATATGAAATGTACTTTTCATTTGTTTTATCGTTAATTGTTTAAAATCCATAACCATCGTTTTTAAGAGTTCCTTGGCTATTTTCTATTGCGATTGTTGGTATTGGAAAAATGTATCTTGCCACACCAGGCGCAGGTCCATTATCTATGTAATTCTCCCAATCTCTTGTTACCCATTCTTTGTAAGTCGTCTGGTCGCTGTGCATGTCTAATAAAAACGGCACTCGATTCCAGGTTTCGTCTGGGGCAGCAACTATTTTAGTATCTGGATTTAAAATTACAAACTCGCCACTTTCGTCAACCTTCCAATACATATAATCTGGGTATTGTGTGGTACCGTTATAGGCATCGTCGGCCAGTTTTTTAAGTGTCTCTACGGTTTCTCTCATCTTATCGGAATAGATTCCCCAACGAATTAGCTCGTATTTACGAATCATTTCTCCGCCAAACTCCCACGCACGCTCGTCTACTAAGGCTTCAAAAAAAGCATCTTTAGACGTTGAAACATTTGCAATGTACTGATCTACTTTTTCGCTCCAATCGGCGCTATCGAATGCTCTTTGTCGTACACGACGTAGTGCATTTTGAGCTTCGGATGTCGGCCCGTTTAATTCATTTTCTGCTTCGGCATACATTAAAATAACATCGGAATAGCGCATCATTGGCCAGTTAATCCCTGTACTTTTAGCTGTAGATGGCCCTGGAGGGGTTTCTAAATCTACACGACTCCATTTACCTTGAGAAATGTTTAACGGACCGTTAATAAATTCTTTAGTAAACTCTGTAGTAATTTTATATAATCCGCAGGTTACATCTCTTCTGATATCGTTAGAATCGAACGACAAGTAATACGACGGTGGCATAGCCATGTAGTTTCCTCCAGATCCGTAGTCGTGGGCCGCGGTGGTACCTCCATCTACCTGAATACCAATATTCCACCCCACATCGCCACTGTTTAACGAGAATGGCACTTCGAACAACACATCATCGTTTACTGGAGATTGAAATTTAGCCTGATTAAGAAAAACTTGTCTAAAATCCCTTGGTAGTTCTCTATCTTTTAACGTCATGAGTTTAGCTGTATACGTTTTAGCTAAAGTATAATAGTCTAAATAATCGCCATCGCGAACCATTGTTAACTCTGGAGTTAAATAGTATCCCCCGCGTTGTAAAGATAAACGGGCAATCATACCCAAAGTATACTCTCGGTTTACTTGCTCGATCCCAAAACGGCATTGATCTGCCCATTTCATGTGTTCTTCAATATCTATCAAATTTTGAATTTCTCCCGATAAAATTTCGTTTCTATGTGTTTTTGGCAAGAAAAAATTATCGCCAGCAACAGGTGCCTTGGTTACATAAGGTATATCTCCAAAATAGTAAATTAGCATGCTGTACCAATAGGCTCTTAAAGTGTAAGCCTCTCCTAACAATTGGTAAAACGTATCTCTTACCGATTGGTCGTCTGAATCTAAATTACCACTATTCATAATTCCTTCTATAGAAATATTAGCATCTCTAATGGCCTTATATCCATTGGTCCAGACAATATCCAAATCTCTATTACTTGAATTAGCGTTTAAGTTCCAAATCTGGTAACGATCGCCTTGACTGCCCCATCCGCCTTGATGTTCTATATCGGTATTACCGGTCATATTATTAGATAACCGCGACCTGAAGGCATCCTGATTAAAATATGAATATGCGGCATTTACGCCATTTCTGGCATCGTCTACATTGGAGTAGATATATTCATTATCGAATGTTGATATTGAATCCGGATCTAAAAAATCGTCACTACACGAAGCAAATACCAACACAGTTAGTACTGCCAATATATTTTTTACTTTCATCTCTTTTATTTTTATATCCATGTTTTAAAATGTTACGTTTAAACCTACTGTATACGATCTGCTTCTTGGGAAAGAAGAATCGTCTACACCTGGTGTTAATCCATTACCTCTAGAACTAACTTCTGGATCGTAGCCAGAATAATCTGTCCATATATGTAAGTTTCGTCCTGTAGCATATATTCTGAATTGCGACAAGCCAATTCTCGATATTAATTTTGTTGGTAAACTATAGCCTACAGTTAGGTTGTTTAATCTTAAAAACGACCCATCTTCTATTGCCCAAGAATGTACAACTGCTCCAGCAATACCATGACTGGCATGCGACCACATGGTCTTACCTTCGTTTAATTGTGCTAATTGATCTAAATCTGTTACAATACCACCAGGAACTCCTGTATATTGTCCATCTACATCTATATATGTAAACCTATGATCGGTACTCATACCGCTTAGCAGGTTACCATTAGATACACGTCGGAATTGATTAAACTGAATTTTCCCAGTATTGTACACATCGTTACCATATTGGTAATTAAAAAACACTGAAAAATCGAAATTTTTGAAGCGTGCATTTAAACCAAAACCACCTTGAAAATCTGGTAAAGCATTACCTATTACTTTTCTGTCGTTAGCATCTATAACACCATCGCCTGCATCGGCTACGCCATCGCCATCGGTATCAACCGTAGGCAAATCTTTTAATTTCATAAAACCAGGACGTAAATTGGTATTCCCTACTACACCACCAGAATTAGGCACCCCGTCGTTTAACACATAACTTCCGGTAGCTTCATCGTAATGCGAAAAATCGTCTACAGTATACATCTCATCTGTTACATATCCATAAATATCGCCTACTTTACCACCTACTCTTAAATAATAATCGTTTATATTATTTAAATCTGTACTTGCCCATCCTGAACGTTCAAAACGTTCTGTGGTGCCATCCAAAGCATCAATTCTAAAATCGTTTTTACCGATATTAAAATTAGCCGACAAGCTAAAATCTGTATTATCTACAATAAATCCAGTAACACCAAATTCGATACCTTTATTAGATGTTGCCCCAATGTTGTTCCACTGTGTAGAAAACCCTGTATTGTCTGGAATGGCCGATTGCAATAACAAATCGGTAGTTTTGTTGGAATACACATCTAAGCTTCCGTTTATACGTCTGTTAAACATTACAAAATCTAACCCCAAGTTACTGGTTGCTGTAGTTTCCCACTTTAAGTCTGGATTGTACAGCGAATTACTGTCTGGCGAGTAGTATACGTTATCTATATTTCCAAAACCAGGTCCTCTGTTTGTAGTTGCTCCAAATAAGAATTGTGTAGCTGTAGCAGGAATTCTGTCGTTCCCCGTTTCACCATAAGTTAATCTTAGCTTTAACTCGTTAATAAAATCGGCGTTTTGCATGAAGCCTTCTTCGTGAATTTTCCAAGCAAAAGCCAATGCAGGAAACACGCCTAAACGATTTTCTTTTGAAAACCTACTCGATTCGTCTGCTCTAAAACTTAACGTAAAAATATATCTGTTAAATAACTGAAAATCCATACGTCCAAAAAGCGACTGCCTGTTAGAATCTGTAAAGTCTGCAGTTTCTTTTCTATCTATTCTACCAAACGCCATATTAGCGAACAATTCTTCTGGAGTTATAGATTGTCTAAAATCTTCGGCTCTGGTAAAATCGCGTTTGCCACCACTAGAAGACATTTCCTGCCCTAGTAAAAAATCTAAAGCATAATCGTCTCCCCAAGATTTTTTATAGTTTATGGTATTTAACCAACGCCAAGAAAATTCTTCTCTGTTATCTTTTTGTCCTAAAGGCATGCTTCCTCCATTATTAAAAGACTCTCCAGTTAAAGGCCCGTAAAAACGAAGCTCTTCTCTAAATTCCTTTTCGGTAGTATAGGTAGTTTTAAAAGTTAAACCCTTTGTTATTTGCCAGGTTAAACCTGCATTTAATATATATGAATTGTAGGTTCTTTTACGCCAATCCTGTTCTACTAATTCTCTAGGATCTACAAGGCTTAAAAGAAATTGTTGATAATCGTTATCTGAATTAGGTTGATTTAAATCGATATCTAAATCGTCTGCAATACCATTAACAGGTCTGGTTTGCACCGCGTCCTTAATTTTTAATTGGGCGTTGGTAGAAGTTCCTGCACCATCTATTACCGTATTGGTAATTCTTGTACCAACATCTAAAGATAATTTATCTTGTATTAATTGCTGATTTAATTTAAAGTTAATAGCTGTTCTTTCGTAAGCCGAACCCACTAATAAACCTTCGTCGTCGTTATGAGACACACTTAATCGCATATTGGTCATTTCGGTACCACCACTCACACTTAAGTTGTGGTATTGAGATAAACGCGATCCGCCAAACAGTTCTTCTTGCCAATCTGTAGCTTCTTTACTTTTATAGATATCGATATCTTCATAATTTCCAAAATAACGCTCGTGCCCACGTAAAGCAGATTCTCCTCTTAAGGCTTGATACTCGTAATTGGCTAATACAAACTCGTATGGCGACAACACCTCATAACGTCTATCGCCTGGCAATGTATTCCATTGAAAATAATTATTATAAGACACAGACACTTTACCTATTTTAGGGCTTTTAGTAGTTATTACTATTACCCCATTAGAAGCTCGCGCCCCATAAACCGCTGTTGCTGCAGCATCTTTTAACACGTCTATACTTTCTATATCGCTAGCAGGAATATCGTTAATGGTATTAACTATAAATCCGTCTACTACATATAGTGGTGAATTGTCTTGTGTTATCGATCCGCCACCTCTAATACGTATTTGCACATCGGCTCCTGGTTCGCCATCGGCAGAAAACACATTAACCCCTGGTAGTTTACCTGTAATTGCTTCTGAAGCGGTAGCCACTGGTATTTTTTCAATTTCTTTCCCAGACATGCTAGATACTGCCCCGGTCATGTCTTCCTTTTTCACTTTACCATATCCGTAGTCTACAATTACAATTTCATCTAGCTGGTTTTCGTCGGCTTCCATAACCACATTAATTACGCTTTGCCCATTTACAGCTATTTCCTGCATTACGTACCCGAGATACGAAAACAATAAAACAGGATTGTCTGTAGTTGCTGTGATGGAATAGTTCCCATCGAAATCGGTTACTGTTCCTGTAGAACTTCCTTTTACCATAATGGTTGCTCCAGCTAAAGGGTCTCCAAAATCTTTAGTAGTTACTGTACCGGTAATGGTTTGGGCCTGTAACTGCCCCGCGGTACATAATAGGCCTAGAAAAATGAAACAAAAGCGGGCTTTGTGTAGCGCGAACTTTTTTCCTTTCCTCACTTTCAATAAGAAAAATAAATAGTTTGAAAAATGATGATTTAACATAAATGGTCGTTTAAAATAAATTAATTAGTTAGAATTTGTTTTCCATTTTAAAGTGAAGTCTGGTTTGCCCGATATTTATATGGTACAACCCCTACAATCACTTACAAATGGCTTTCAAATTTATTTTAACAACCGCTTTAACACTTTTAAATTCTCATCAAATGCTTTTAAATTTTAATCAAATCGCTATTTTTTACATAAATTTTAGTCAAATTAATAAAATTACATCTAGTCTTTTGCCTTTAAACACTAGGACTTCCCTTATTTTATTGTTTTGGTTTTGATTTTGAGTTTGAAGCCTCAAACTATTCACATAAAACACAGGTTTATATACTCTACAATCTGTACTTTATAAAAAAAACCATCTTAAGCAAGATGGTTTTTTAAGTATTCTTTTGGGGACATATTGTATTTTTCTCTAAAACAGGTGCTAAAATAACCTGCACTATTAAAGCCGACATCGAAAGCGACTTCGGAAACATTACTCTCGCCAGCATCTAATAATTGTTTTGCCCGTTTTAAACGCATATCACGAACAAACTCTACAGCCGTCATATTGGTAAGACTTTTAAACTTTCGGTTAAATGTTGCCCGTGGCATATTGATTGCGTTTGCTAAGGCATCAATATTAAATTTGGGGTTTTCCATTTGTTGCTCGACCTCCGCAATAACATTTTTTAAAAATGCTTCATCTTTTGTTGTTATTACAATTTCGCTAGGCGCTAACTCTAGAGTTTTTGGATTTTCGACTAAATTATCGAATAGTTTTTTTCGATTTTCTATTAAGTTTTTAATTGAAGCTTTTAAAAACGAAGTATCGAAGGGTTTGGTTATGTAAAAATCGGCACCATATTCTAAGGCTTCAATTTTAGTTTCTACTGTTGTTTTTGCTGTAAGCAGTACTATTGGAATATGACTTGTAGCATCGGTATTTTTTACTTTATCTAAAAATTCGATTCCGTCCATTACGGGCATCATAATATCGCTTAAAATTAAATCTGGCACATGCTCTTTGGCCTTTTCGAAACCTTGAGCTCCATTAGCAGCTTCTAGAATTCTATAAGATTTACGAAGTTGATTCACTAAAAATCTACGTAATTCATTATTATCTTCTACAATTAAAACTTGTGGTGCGCTAGCTGGCGCCTCTATCTTAACATTGCTTTGTTCTTTTAACTCTAAACCTTCAACACTTGGTTTTGTATTGCGGTTGGCTAAAGGAAATGTTGTTATTAGTTTTGCAGCTTCTTGCGGTTCCTGTACTTTTAAAGAGTTAAGTTTAAGAGTTACTGTTAAGCCTTTGGTTTTATTGTTTTCTGCAAAAATTTTCCCTTTATGCAACTTAATGTACTCTTTACTTAAAGCCAAACCAATACCTGTCCCTTCTATATGTCCGGCCCTGTTTTCTTCGCCTTCAAAATATAATTTAAAAATATCTTTCAATTTATCTTGATCTACCCCAATACCTTGATCTATTACTCTTATTGTAAATGCATCGCCTTCATTTTTTATTACTTCTAAAGTTATAGTTGTATTTTTCGGCGAAAATTTAAAAGCATTAGACAGCAAATTATACACTACGATATCTATTTTTTTGGCATCTACATTTACAAATAATTTATCGGTATTGGTTATTATTTTTAAATCGATTTGCTTTTCGTAAGCTGCCTCCGAAAACAAGGATGCTATTTCGTTTACAAATGAAATGAGTTCTATCTGCACGACATTTAATTTGGCTTTACCACTTTGTATTTTCCTAAAATCGAGTAACTGGTTTACAAAACGAACCATGCGCTTTGTGTTTTTACGGACTACTTCTATATATTGCTCACCTCGTGGCGAAAGCTTTTCATCTTTTGCAATTTCTTCTATTGGATTTACTATTAATGTTAGTGGCGTTCTTAATTCGTGAGAAATATTAGTAAAAAAATTAAGCTTTAATTCGGTTAGCTTTTGCTCTAAAGCCACCTTGTTTCTTAAACGAATCATGGAAAACACAATACGCCTGATAAGTTCCAGAAGCAGTAATACCAAAACAATATAAATCCCATAAGCCCAGGTCGTTTTCCAGAACGGAGGCGCAATTGATATGGCTAACGATTTACTTGGTGTATTGGTATATAATTCGGGATTTACACATTTTACCTCCAACTCGTAATCGCCTGGTGCTAAATTTGTATAAGTTGCTTTTGTTTGATTATTTACATTATGCCATTCTTTATCGATTCCCTTTAAACGATAAGCATAGGTTTGTTTTTTATTAGAGCGGTAATCAAGAACCTGATAATTAAGGCCTATTGTATTTTGATTGTAATTTAAATGTATAGAACCACTGTAATTAATATTGTTTGTTAGCGGAGACTGCTCGGTATTTAAAAACACTTCTTCGTTATTAATTTCTAACTTAGAAAAGCTCATAGCAGCAGGTATTTTAATATCGTTTACAGCTTCTGGATTGAATATTAAATATCCTTTTATGCAACCAAACAATAAATTGTTGTCGGGCAATTTTAAGCTAGAACTTTCTGAAAACCCCGTTTTATACAAGCCATCGTAAGCATCAAAATTTCTAAACGAGTAATTATTAAGATTAAACTTAGAAATACCGTTTTCTGTAGCCAACCAAAGATTTTTATGATTGTCTTCTACCATACTTAATATAAAATCGCTAGGCAATCCGTTTTGCGAGGTAAATGTTTTAAAGCGTATGGTATTATTACGTTCTATAACTTTACTCAACCCTCCGCCTGCCGACGACACCCATAATGTGTGATTAGAATCTTTTTGTACAAACAAAATGTCGTTACTCCCTATACTGGTACTATCGCCAGAAACTTTACGGTAAGTTTCGAATTGCAAAGCGCTTAAATTATCTTTTGTTGGTTGCGCCACTAAAAGTCCGTTTGTTGTAGAAATCCAAATTTTCCCCTTAGAATCTTCAAATAAATGCCTTACCAGATTACAAGAATTAATTGGGTAATTTTGAAAGCAATTTTCTACATTTTTAAATTGCACTTCACCATTGTCTTCGGTTATTAAATTTATACCCTTACCATAATTGCCAACCCAAATTCTCCCGTATTTATCTTCAAGTATCGAATATATTTTGTCGCCACTTATACTATTACTGTCATTTGCATTGTGTTTATACGATTGAAGTGTGTATTGCGAACGCTCTTCATTTAAGGGTTTGGCCCTAAACAGACCATTGCCTTTTGTTCCAAACCAAATATTGCCTTTGCTATCTTCAAACAATACATAAATTAGGTCTATCCCATTTTTTGGCCAATTAACTATGGGATTGCTTACTGGCTTCCCGTTTTTGGTAATTACCAACTTGTCTGACTTTGATGCCATCCATAGCCTTTGCTTGGAATCGCTTAAGAGTCCTCTAATCTCATTATCGGTTTTATTATCTGTAACATCAAATAGTAATTGATGCTTAAAATCTTCTTCCTGAAAAATAACTTTATTAATCCCACGGTCGTTAGTATTTAACCATAGCACCCCCGAGGCATCTAAATATTTACTGGTAATAATGTTGTATGCCAAACTGGAATCTTCGGCAGTTTTATCGTACAACCTTCCAATTTCGTCTGTTTCTTGATTATAATAGCCAAACCCTCCTCCTTTCATGCAAGTCCAAACTCTTCCAAACTTATCTTCGAACACATCGAAATTATTTTTAAAAATTTGAAAAGACGCATCGTTTTTCTGAACAAAATATTTAAAAACGCCTGTTTTTACATCTAATTTTACAACTCCTCTAAACTCTGGCTCTAACCATAGTAATCCGTTTTTATCTTCGTAAATACTAAAAAAAGACTTACCAGGCATTTGTGCTTCGCTTATAACCTTACCCGTGTTGCAATTTACAGTTTTAACCTTACCGTTTGCGGTAGATACAAACACAACCGGCTCCTTTTTAGAGACGCAAACTCCTTGTAATTTCTGATTTGATATAGCGTATTCCTTAAAACTTTTTAACGTTTTATCGTAAGCAAGCAGCACCCCTTTATCGGTTGTAAACCACACTTGTGTATCGCCCTCGGCAACAGCTGTTATCGAGGTTCCCGGCAATATATTTGAACTTTTAAAAGTTCCATTTGTTTGGAGCTCTAAAAACAAAAGACCTTTAGTGGTACCAATCCATACGTTATTGTTTTTTTGTTCGTGAATAAAACTAATTGTATTGGATGGCAACTCTGCGCCCGTTTTAGAACTCGCACTATAGTGGTTTAATTTAAATTGAAGTGAATCTTGGTAAACTACTTGATAAATACCATGATTCAATGTTGTTAACCACACATGATCCTTTGTAGGAATAATATTTACAAATTTTTGTTTTTGAGTTTTAATAATCTCAGAAATAGACAAAAACGTCTCTTTCTTTTTATCGAATCTGTAAATCTGATTGTCGTATGCTTTACTCCATAAATACCCTAAATAATCTTCTTCTATATGTTCTATTCTATTGTTACCAAGCTTACTTTTATCGCCTGCCCTTGCTTTGTAGGTTACAAAATTAACACCATCAAACCTATTGATGCCGTCCCAAGTACCAAACCACATATAACCATCGTTTCCTTTATGGATATCCATAACGCCATCATGAGAAAGACCATTTGCTGTCGAGTATTTTTCTATAACACACTTTACCTGAGATTGGCAAGGTGTTATAAAAAACAAACCCACTGTTAAAATCACAATAAAAACTCTACTTACCTGCATCTTAAACAAAATAATATGTAATATTTTGCCAATTTAACAAATTAGTGTATTAAACACACTTTTTATTTTAAGTTTTAATTAACAAAAAATTAAAATTCAGGCAACCAATCTCTAAAAATCGCTTTAAATGTGTAATGCTTTAATTCGTAGTCGCTCAACTGCTTGGACCAAGATACTCTTGCTTTAGGGGCAGCTCCTAAACCAAAACTATTATACTCGCCATAACATACTGTTTGTTCTTTATGCGGAAACATTTGGTCGCCAGGCCAAGCATGCCACCCTTGAGGCAAAATATGTGCCCACATTTCTGAATTTATAAAAATGGTTTTGGCATACGGCCGCCAAGGCCGGCCTAAATACACTTTCTCTACCCCAGATTTAGCCGTGAGTTTACAATTAAAAAATACAAACCCAAAATCTTGATGTCTCGGTGTGGCTGCCGCTGTTATATAGGAATCTGAGATACTATTTATAACACAATGATCGAACACAACAGTGGCTTGACCAAAAATAAAATCGGTTGTTCCCTCTATAAAACAATCGTAATAATACTGCCTACCTCCGTCTGTAGCAGTGTAAAGCGTATCTTGACAACCTAAAATACGGCATTGTTTAGCTACAAACCGATCGCCTTCAACATGTAACGCAACGGCCTGCCCTTCATTACATGACGAGTTTTGTATCGTTAAATTTTCTATACGAATATTTCCTCCTAATACTAACATCGTATAGGAATTGAACGTTCCCAATTTAGCCCCTGAAATCGCATCGCGCTTGCCGGCATAATCGTCGTAAGTAATTATGGTTTCTGCCTGACTTTCGCCAATTAATGTTAATTGGTGTATATAAGAAGGTACAATTATCTTCTCGCGATACACACCGTTTTTAATATGAATCTCAACTTCTGATGGCCCGAATGCCCTAACACTAAAAATAGCTTCTTGAATGGACTTAAATTCGGCACTACCATCTTTAGCTACAGTAATGATCCTGTAAGGTTTTTCGAAAGGCTTCTTTAAGGTTTTATCTAAAAAATCAACAATATACTTAGCGGTAGTATCAAACCAAGGATGCACCAACCAAAAGGCATGCGGTGTATCTGGTAAAGTATAAACTTCGTTATAAATTCTATAGGCATCTAACTTTTCAATATAACTATCTCTTCCGGCATGAAACCTAGGCTGTGCGCTGTTAACAAATAAAGTTGGTGGTGTTGTGGCTGTAACGTGTTCTAAAGGCGAAGCTTCTGCCCATAATTCTGGCTGTTCTGCATACGTTGCCCCCAACCAATAATCGAGCAAAGCCCCTTGTTCTGCCTCTGGATGCACAAAGGACGCCACACCATCGATATTTACGATGGCCTGAACTGACGATGAAACAGTTGCATCACTTTCTTTATAAACTTCCGAATCGGATGTTACTCCTAATTGCATAGCCAATTGTGCACCAGCAGAAGCTCCTAAAGTAGCAATCCGTTCTGGGTCTAAACAAAAGTCGTTTGCATTGCTTCGCATCCACCTTAAAGCATCTTTTAAATCCAGAATGGCAGCGGGATAAATAGCTTCTGGTGCTAATCTATACGATGCAGTAACCGCCACATAGCCCTGTGCTGCTAATCGCTCTGCTAGAGGCCTAAGATTATCACGAACTCCAGAAACCCAACCTCCGCCATGCACTAAAAGTAAACCAGGATACTTGTTTTCAGTTTCACATGAAGGATAAAACACATCTAATTTTAAATCGGATGTGTTAGTCGACTTATAAACAATATCGTATTTAGTTAATACCCCCTCTTGTTTTTGCTGTGTGATTGGACTTATAAAATTGTAATACTTTTTTAACTTATTGTAAGTTGTTTGTATGGTGTAAGGCCTGATGTCGACTTTAGTATTTTGAGCAAAACCAACACTTACACTTAGCATAATGGCCAGTGTAACAACCAGCTTTATATAGTTATTTAAAAAAAGGTTTTGCATACTATAAGGACTTTTTATTAGAGATTCTAAGTACTAATCTGCTAGAATTTTATTTACTTGATACGGTATAACTTCTTCTTCGGTGAGTTGATGCGACCAATTAACACGTTGCTTAGAAGCTCCAGGGCCTTTAGAATTGTACTCGGCATAAAAAACAGTTTTTTCGGCTTCTTTTTTCCCCCAATTATGCCAGCCTTCAGCTTTTATATGCTTTCCCATCTCGCAATTTATAAATACTGTTTGTGCATAATTGCGCCACGGCCGTCCTAAATACACACTATTTTCGGGAGCATCGCCCGTTAATTTGCAATTAATAAACGTTAAACCAGAACTTGCACCTTGATTGGTTGAAGCCGCAGTAATATAACTCCCGCCTTTTTTAGAATAAATTTCGCAATTCTCGAATACCGCAACAGACCATCCAAAAATAAAATCGGTTGTGCCTTCTATATAACAATCTTTATAATGCTGCCTAGAATCTTTACCATGCACATATAATGTATCTTGAAAACCTAAGAATTTACAATTCTCGAACGATACCAGATCACCATCTACACGAACAGCTACGGCTTGCCCTACGGGGCCTGACGAATTTTCGAATGTGATATTCTTCGCTTTAAAGTTGTCGGCAAACACATAAAACGAAGTAGATCCTGTTGTTCCTTTTTCTTCTCCAAAACTATTTTTTTTACTGGCATAGTCGTCGTAAGTAATAACAACATCATTAACATTTTCGCCTATAAAAGTGACATTGGTTTTTGAAGTTGGTAATATCAACTTTTCTTTATACACCCCATTTTTAATAAAAATAACTGTTTCTGATTTTCGAAAATCAGGAACCGCCATAATTGCTTGTTGAACTGAGGCAAAATGCGCCGAACCATCTTTTGCTACTGTAAAGTGATGGTCTGGATTCTGTGCGTTTCCTACTATGAAAAAACACAACATTCCCAAAACAACTAGATAGTGTTTAACTACGTTCTTAATTAATTTCATTCTTTTATTTTTCTATTTGAAATACTTTTCCTGTTACCTGAACAGTATTAAAAAGATTTTTATTGTCTTTCATGTTAGGCTTCTGCCCTCCAACATAAACAGTAAACGTTCCTGGCTCTATAACCAGGTTTCCTTTACGATTAATTATTGCTAATTGTTCTGGCTGAATGGTAAAGGCAACCGTTTTTGTTTCTCCTTTTTTAAGGTGAATTCTCCGAAAGCCTTCTAACTGAACAATAGGCCTAGGTGTAGTTGCTCGTTCATCTTTTAAATACAACTGAACCACCTCATCTCCATCATAATCACCACTATTAGTAACGTCTACAGATACCGAAATTGGCATATTCATGCTCACTTTTTCTGGCATTACCAAATTATGATACTTAAAACGCGTATAACTTAAACCATGTCCGAATGCGTATAACGGCTCGTCTTTAAAATACCTATAGGTTCTGTTTGCCATATTGTAGTCGTCAAAATCAGGTAACTGGTCTACCGATCTATAATAAGTTACTGGTAATCTACCCGCAGGATTATAATCGCCAAACAAGACATCTGCAATGGCATTACCTCCTTCTTGACCTGGATAACCAGCAGAGATAATGGCCGGAATATTTTCGTTTGCCCAATTAATAGACAAAGCGCTACCATTTAATAAAACAAGCACCACGGGCTTTCCTGTAGCAACTATGGCTTTCATTAAATCTTGCTGAGCTTTTGGCAGGTCTAAACTTGTTCGGTCGCCTCTAGAAAAACCTTCAACGTTCACGCTCATTTCTTCGCCTTCCAAACGTTCGTTAAGCCCTAAAACCAATACGGTTACATCGGAAGTTTTTGCTAACTGAACAGCTTTCTCCAACTGATTTTCTTCGGGGGTACTCCAACAAAAATTAGCGATAGCATTACCATAAAGATTGCTGTATTTCACCTCTATTTTATAACGTTTAGCTTGCTCCAAATACAATTCTTTTGCTCGTAATCTCGGGTGATGTTTATTTTTGCCACCGCCTTCAATTTCCGAAGCAATTGCATACTCCATAAACGGTTTTGCCCAATCGCTAAACGCATAAACACCCGTTTTTGGAACTTTTATAAATCCTGACCAAGCGACACTGTACTCGCCCATTTTTAATCGTGGATCTGGCGTATTAACATCCCAATTAAAATTAATATTGTCATCGGTCCTAATCAATAGAGGCTCGCCTTCCCAATTGGTATTGTTATAATATGCTGCCGTTAACCCTTGTTTGCCCGCTTCTGTTTCAAAATAAACCGAAGGCACAACCTGCATGGTTGGCAGGCCTTTAGCCAAAGCACTTCCTTCTTGATAAGTAACCTGAACTTCTGGATCTAACTTATTTTTTAATCCTTGAAAAACTGTAACAGGATGGCTAGGTTCTCCACTATAATTACCCAATAAAGATTGTATATTATTCGCGTTTGGCCCTATAACTGCCACCGATTTAATAGACTTGGAAAGTGGCAACATCTCCTTTTCGTTTTTAAGCAGAATAATACTCTCCTGTGCTGCTTTTCTGGCCAAAGCCGCATGCGCATTGTTGTTGTTTACCGAAAAAGGGATTTGTGCATAAGGCACAAGGTCTACTGGATCGAACATGCCTAATTGAAAACGCGCTCTAAACACACGTTTTAAAGCTATATCTATATCTTTTTCTGTAATAATGTTTTCTTGTAAGGCTTGATTTAAAAATTCGTAAGTGCTCCCGCAATTTAAATCGCAGCCCTCGGTTAAAGCCAAAGCCGATGCCGTTGCTTCGTTACTTGTCAGTTTATGATGCGCCCATATATCTTTTATTGCACCGCAATCGGACACCACATACCCATCGAATTTCCATTGGTTTCGAAGTACATCGAACAAATAATCGCTAGCACTCGCAGCCTGCCCTCTAAATCTGTTATAAGCTGTCATAACCGACTGCACTTGCCCGTCTTTTACTAATGTTCTAAATGCTGGCAAGTAGGTTTCCCACAAATCCCGTTCGCTCGGATTCACATCAAATTCGTGCCGTAAAGGCTCCGGGCCAGAATGCACTGCAAAATGTTTGGCCGTAGCAACCACTTTTAAATACGTCGTGTCGTTACCTTGGAGTCCTTTTACAAATTGCAGTCCCAATTGCCCTGTTAGGTACGGATCTTCCCCATAAGTTTCGTGGCCTCTGCCCCATCTGGGATCTCTAAAAATATTGATATTTGGCGACCACATGGTTAAACCTTGATAAATATCGTGCTGACCTTTTCTTAAATACTCATGATGTTTTGCTCTGGCTTCATCCGAAATGACCGAAGCCACATTGTAAATTAAATCTGTATTCCACGACCCTGCTATAGTGATAGATTGAGGAAAAACCGTTGCATATCCTGCTCTGGCCACACCGTGCAAACTTTCGTTCCACCAATCGTATTTAGGAATTCCTAAACGTTCTATCGCTGGAGCATCGGACATTAACTGACTGATTTTTTCCTGCACTGTCATTCTAGAAATTAAATCGTTAAGCCTGTCTTCGCGGTTTAAATTCGGATTTTGAAACGGATATTGAAACTGTGCCCAAACTTGAACAGACATCAGTAAAAATAACAGGATTGTTGTTGGTCTGCGCATACTTACTCTTTTTGAAGCGTTTTCATCCCATCAAAAACAAGTTGTGCTACGGCCTGAGCACCTGCTGGCTGAAAATGTGTATTATCACTTTGACCATCTGGATAGGCCTCGTATTTACCTGCAGGCAAATTCATAAAATAATTTTGAGTAACGTAGTCTTTCCCTTTGGATGTAAAATATTCTCTAGACTTTAAGTTTAAATCTATTAAATATACATTTAACTCTTTAGCAACTTCTTTTGGAGCACCATCATAAGCACCATGTACATCATTTAAAACGCCCTCTTCCCAAGGGTAGTTTCTAGCAACTGGCGTTAAAATAATTGGGATTGCTCCTTTTTCTCTAGTTTGAGACACAAACAACCTTAAAAACTCTTTATATCCCTCAACATTTACATAACGTTCATGCTTATTTTCGGCAGCATCATTATGCCCAAATTGCATAATTACAATATCTTTTTTATTAAGGCTATCGTAAACCGAACGCCAACGGCCTTCTTGAAAAAATGTTCTAGTACTGCGTCCGCCTCTAGCCCGATCGGAAACAAAAACACTATCTGTAGGAACTATATTTTTAAGCTGTTTTAAACTATCCGACACGAAAAAGGGCTGAAAAACCTGACCCCAGCCCATAACAGGATATCGGGTTTTCATATAATCTTTTCCAGGGTCGTAATCGCCCGAATAATCTGCCATTGTAGAGTCTCCTATTAAATAAATTTTAGTTACTGTAGGCGCTTCCTTTTTATCTTCTTTTTTTTCATCAACATTACAAGAAACAAATGTGTTTAGACTGGCTACGAAAACACAAGCAGCAATTATTTTTTTTATCATTTTCTTATTTTATTTTGAAGTAAGTTTATAGGTTTTTCCTTTTTTGGTATCAAGATCGTAAACGAAATAAGTAGGCAACTCCAATGTTCTTTTTTCAGCTTTTTCAGATATTATTGGACGTTTAATAGGAATGTCTTCATAAAATACATTCTTATTTTTACCTGTAGACTGTTTTAATTCCAAACCATTTTCATCAAATAGTTTTTCTTGACTTCTTATACGACAAAGTCCTCCTAAACTTGATGTTATTTCAACTTCTTTAATCTCGTTATTCTTCCAAACAATGTCTACTTCAAAACCTCCTCTTGCCTTTAATCCTTTAACATTTCCTTGTGTCCATGAACTTGGCAAGGCTGGCAAAAGATGCAATGCCTCATCATGAGATTGCAACAACATTTCGGCAATACCTGCCGTACAACCAAAATTTCCATCAATTTGAAAAGGTGGATGTGCATCTAATAAATTGGGATAAGTTCCTCCTTCTTCGGTACCATCATGGACTAATGAAAGTTGAGTTTTTATTAAGTCGTAGGCTCTGTTTCCGTTTAACAATCTCGCCCAAAAATTCACTTTCCACCCCATAGACCAACCCGTAGATTTATCTCCTCGATATTCTAAAGTTTGCTGAGCTGCGTTAAACAGTTCAGGATTTTTAAAAGGTGATATTTGTGATGATGGATGCAATCCGTATAAGTGCGAAATATGTCTGTGTTTGTTGCCTGGATTGTCCCAATCTTTGATCCATTCTTGTAACTGATTGTGTTGACCTATTTGCATAGGAGGCAATCGTTTTTTTAACGATGCTACCGTAGCAGCAAAATCAGCATCTTTATTTAAAATTTTTGAAGCCTGAACAAGATTGCTAAACACATCAAACACTAGTTGATTGTCCATGGTAGTTCCATAAGTTATCCCTACTCCATTGATGTATTTATTTTCTGGGGACATAGATGGAGCAACAACCAACCATTTGTTTTCTGGTTCTTCTTGCAACACATCTACATAAAATGCTGCTGCTGATTTTAAAACAGGATAGTATTGCTCTAAAAATTTTTGATCGCCCGTAAACAAATAATGTTGCCAAATATGTTGGGTAAGCCAAGCTCCACCCATAGGCCAAAACCCGTAAAAACCACCATCTACCATTCCAGAAATTCTCCAAATATCTGTATTGTGATGCATGTTCCATCCGTTGGCATGATACATTTTTTGAGCACTTTCTTGTCCTGTTACCGACAGTTCTTCTAACATTTTAAAAAGTGGCTGATGCAGTTCCGATAAATTAGTGACTTCTGCAGGCCAATAATTCATTTCGGTATTGATGTTTACCGTGTACTTGCTATCCCAAGGCGGAGCCAATTGATGATTCCAAATTCCTTGTAAATTTGCTGGTTGCCCTCCAGGTCTAGAACTTGAAATCAACAAATACCTTCCAAACTGAAAATACAAGGAAACAAGAGATAAATCTCCACTTGTTGCAAAATTTTTCAATCTTTCATCGGTAGGCGTATCACTATTTTTAGCTGCATCCCCTAAACTCAATTGCACTCGTTTAAATAGCGATTGATAATCTTGAACATGAGTATTTTTTAAATCACTATAACTTTTTTGAATTTTTTTATTGATGAACTTAGCAGCTATCTCATCGGCATTTTGACTTAAGTCTTTATAATTTTTAAAATTAGTCCCTATGCTTAACAGTAAAACGGCCTCTGTCGCATTTTTTACTTGCAACTTATTGTTTTCTTCTTGTAGTTCTCCATCCGTTATTTTAGGAACAACCAAAGTTGTAAATGTTATTTTTCCTTTTTTATTTTCATGATTTCCAGCTGTACCAATTAATTTTAATTTTCCGTTTTTGGCTGCAATACCATGATTTAACTGAGGACTATCCAACCCTACATCAAAGTTTAAACTATTTGGTTTACTTGCCGTTAAACGAACAACCATGACTTGATCTGGATACGATACAAAATACTCTCTTTTGTAAGTAACATCGTTTACTTTGTAGCTAACTTCACCAATAGCATTTTCAATATTTAAATTTCTTTGATAAGAAGTAACACTGTCGTGATTGTAAAAATGTAAATTTAAATTCCCTACCGTCTGATATGGAACACCGTAATTATTGTCTTTAGGCGTTGATTTAGGAAAAACAGTAATTGCCATTTGCTGTGCTTCTTTATATTTTCCATCAAACAACAATTTTCTAATGTCCTGTACTTCGTTGTAATAATCTTTGGTAATGTTATTTCCTGGTTCCCCTGCCCAAACGGTTTCTTCGTTTAACTGAATTTTATCGTCAATGACACCTCCAAACAACATGCCGCCAATTCTACCATTTCCAATAGGTAAAGCTTCATTCCAATTTTTAGCTTCTACTGTATACCGTAAGATGTGTTCTTGAGCACACACGGTATAACACCAATTAAACAAACAAATGAATATAACTAATACTTTTTTCATTGCTCTGATTTTTCAATAATTACAGTTTTAGGCGATGATTCTGTTCCTAATTGATAACTGGATTGTGCATCTTTAAAATTTAACCGAATAGTACTGGAAGCTTTTCCTTTTATCAGAATCGGATGATTTTGATTAGGAGAAAAATCTATCGTGTCGAAATTCATATTTTTACCATTATAGATTTGAATAGCCTGTTCTTGAGAATCGATATTTACATGGCGAATTTGTATACCATCGGCATCTATAAATGTTATCCCGTGTTTGGCCTGCAAGAAAGCGTTCTCTAAATGAATATCTTTTAAATTCATTTCTGGTAAGCCCATAAAAAAACCTGCACGTTCTGAGTTTACTACCGTGATATTTTTCATATAAATATTTCTAAAGGAAGGCGTTTCGTCGGTTACAGGCACCTGCGCTGCTGTGTTGCTTGTAGATGATGCATTACTTGTTGACATATCTGGCGCTTTACCACCATAAAATAAATTAAAACGGATTGCATCGGTAGGAATATTATTCATATAAATATCGGAAATATAGATATTCTCGACCACGCCACCTCGACCGCGGGTACTTTTAAACCTCAGCCCCGTATCGGTGCCTATAAAATTACAATTAGAAATATGTACGTTTTTAACACCTCCAGACATTTCGCTTCCTATCACAAATCCGCCATGCCCATGATACACAATGTTGTTTTTAATAATTACATTTTGTGTAGGCATGTTTCTATCTCTACCATCCTTATCTTTGCCCGATTTTAAACATATGGCATCGTCTCCCACATCGAAAGTATTATTATATACCAAAGCCCGGTTGCAAGATTCTAAATCTAATCCATCGCCATTTTGCGAATACCAGGGGTTACGCACATTTAAGTTTCTAATGGTAAGATCTTCGCACATTAAGGGATGAATATTCCAAGCTGGCGAATTTTGAAATGTAGGCCCGTCTAACAGTACTGTTTTACAGTTTACAAAACTGACCATTACAGGACGTAAAAAATCTTTAACCTGCTCCAATTCTTGAAAACTCATACTGCTAATATTAGACTTACTACCTTGCAAAGCCGATGCGGTAGGATACCACATTTTCTTATCGTCTGTAAGCACTCCGCCCGCTGCTACAAGTTTTTTCCATTGGGCATCTGTCATTTTATCTTTTTTAACGGGTCGCCATGCGTCTCCGTTTCCATCAATAACACCAGAACCCGTAATGGCTATATTTTCGGCATTCTCGGCATGTATTGGCGAAATGCATCGCGCGGTATTTAAACCTTCGAAACTGGTTTGTAATAACGGATAATCGTTAAAATCTTTACTAAACAAAATAAGTGCTCCTTGCTCTAAATGTAAATTGACATTACTTTTTAGGTGAATTGGCCCTGTTAACCAAATACCTGCTGGCACAATTACTTTACCACCTCCTTGTTTAATAACCGCATCGATACTTTTATTAAATGCATCAGTGTTTTTAACCAAACCATTACCTACAGCGCCGTATTGAGTTATTGTTACACTGTTATTTTTAAAGTGCACTTGTTGAATTGGTGAAATGTTAAATTCAATATCATTATACAAATCATCTACACTTAAAATCGCTTTAGATTGTGCACATAGATTTTCCAGAGATGCCATCCCTAAAATTAGACAGGCAAATAAAATATATTTAAAAGATTTCATATTCGCTTATTTTGTAATTCTGAAATATTCTACATCGGCATAACCACCACGTTTGGCATCTGGCGTACTAATACTAAATAGGCCAACTTTGGCTCCAATCCATTTCCCTACTCGGGCCTTAAAGGGCTTTCCTATAGATGTAAACGATTTTCCGTCTTCACTATAACTAAACTGGCACATCGCATCTGGAGCCACCACGTTTACTTTAATGTAAGCTACATTACTTTTTAATGACACTTCTTGGTTAAGGACTTCTTGCTCGCCTTTATCGGCATTTATAGCTTGAGTTTGTTGTAAATAAAACCGACCTCCTTTTTGAGTTAAGGTGACGGTAGCATAATCTCTACCCATTACAATAAGTCCTGCTTTTCGTTGTTGTTCTGCGTCTTCAGGCACTAGCGTAAGCTTTGTATCGACTTGAAAATTTGGTGCAGGAAATTTTTGTAAAACAAGATTTGGTACATCCCAAAGGTTTTTGGCCGACTCGGGAGTTTTAATACTAAATAAACGCAGATAATCGTTACCAGGCAGCTTGGCATACCATAAAATGCTCGGGTTAGCATTCCATTGCCATTGTACCCCCAAGCTATCTGCTATAAACTCATCGGTTTCTCGAGGTGTTTCCTTAGGATAAGTATGGCCTACATTAGGCTTTTTATATTGCATAACTGGTTCGCCTATGCCATTCCCATCTAAATCTTTACCCATTACCGGCCAATCTTTTTTCCAATCCATTGGTTGCAAGTGCACGATGCGTCCATAAGCATCGACATCTTGAAAATGAAAAAACCAATCTTCGCCCTTTGGTGTTTCAACCCAAGCACCTTGATGCGGACCATTAATAGCCGTTTGCCCTTGTTCTAAAACCACCTTTTCTTCGTAAGGCCCATAAACGTTTTTAGATCTTAAAATCAATTGCCATCCCGTAGCAACACCACCGGCTGGGGCAAAAATGTAATAATAACCATTTCGCTTGTACATTTTTGTTCCTTCTACAGTAGGATGATTTTCGTGCCCATCGAACACATGACGTCCTCTATCTAACACTTTTGTGCCGTCTGGACTCAATTTAAAAACAGTTAAAATACTTTTTACTCCCGCACGACTTCCTGCCCACGCCAGAGAGAGATAAGCATTCCCATCGTCGTCCCAAAGCGGACAAGGATCTATAGCGCCTTTGGCTTCCATTACCAATACAGGATCTTCCCATTTTCCAGCAGGATCTTTGGTTTTAACCATATAAATTCCGAAATCGGGATCTCCCCAATAGATATAAAATTCTTTATTATGATATCTAATACTTGGTGCCCAAACACCATTACCATGCTGTGGTGTATTAAAATGATCTAATGGTATTTGAAGCGGTAACGCATAATTAATCAACGACCAGTTAACCATATCTTTAGAATGCAGAATGGGCAACCCTGGAGCTGCATTAAAACTAGATGCTGTCATATAATAATCGTCTCCAGCACGAGTAACATCGGGATCGGAATAATCGGCATGAAGAATTGGGTTTTTATACGTTCCATCTCCTTGATCGGCAACCCAAACTTGCGATGTATAGGTCTCGTTTTTTTGGGCAAAACAACACGTTGTTAGTAAAGCAATGGCCAGTACATTAATATGTTTCATTATTCTTTATAATTTTTATTTATTATTTATCTAGTTCTAAACTCGCTAAGATAAAAGCCCCTGTTCCTTTAGGATCGTTAGCGCGAATGGGTTCGTTTACGTAATAGTTGTAACTACCATCCCTGTATGGATTTCCGCCTAAACCAGCAACCGCACAGCACTGATTTAAACTAATAATACCATCTTTATCTTCAGAAATTAAATTCTGCAAAATACCATTATAAGCTTTAAGAGCAACTGTTTTATAAGATGCAGGAAGATACCCTTTGTTAGCACCCTTCGCGAAAGTATATACAAACATTGCAGAACCTGTGGCTTCTAAATAATTCCCTTCTTTATCGCCCTGATCGAGAACTTGATACCACAGTCCTGTTTTATCATCCTGAACACCTAACAAGGCATCTGCAAACGTGTTTAAATAGCCTATTAACCGTTTTCTTCCTGGGTGATCTTCGGGTAAAACATCTAATACATCTACAAGAGCCATACCGTACCAACCCATGGCTCTAGACCAAAAATTAGGCGATGTACCTGTTGTTTTATTTGCCCATTCCTGAGTTTTACTTTCGTCCCAACCGTGATATAATAATCCGGTTTTACTGTCTTTTGTATGCTCTTGAATAAGATCGAATTGATGTACAATATCATTATAAGCTGTTACCGCTTCTTGCCCGCTGCTAAATGTTTTAGTGTATTGCGCGTAAAACGGCTCTGCCATAAACAGTCCATCTAACCACATTTGATGGGGATATCGTTTTTTATGCCAAAATCCGCCATCGGAAGTTCTTGGTTGAGTGTTTAACTGACTACGAAGTAATTCTATGGCTTTTAAAAAGCGTTCTTCTTTAGTTTTTTCGTAGACATACAATAGCACATCTCCCGATTTTAGCATATCTAAATTTTGTTTGTCCAGATCGTAAGTTAAAATGCTTCCGTCTGGTTTTACCATTGTATTTGGATAGTCGTAAATGTAGTTGTAATAGGTTTCATTTCCTGTTTTATCATACACTCGCTTTGCCGCCATTAACACCAGACCGTTAGGATAACTCCATTTGGGTTTGGTGTGAAAATCTAACATCCATGATTCTGGAAAACGCTTCATTTCTGAAATTAACATCCGCTCAGACCATTTTATGCTTTCGGAAGCTACGCGACTTGGCATGTCTTGTTTTGCTACATCGCTTTCGGTAGTTTGACGCTGTTTACACGACAGAGTAAGCATGAAGATTACGAAACAAACGACACTAAACTTTCTATTTTTTTTACCCTTGAACATTATCATTTTTTTATAGATACTGTTTTTAAGAATACACCTTAAAAACAGTCGTGATTACAAACTTAAGGATTTCAAAAATATAAGTTTAAGTAGCTTAAAACTTTTAAATTTTCATCAAATGCTTTAAATTTTTATTCAGGTGTTAAGAAATAAGAAGCTATTACAACAATTTAATATGAGATTTTGTTTAAATAGTATTTAGTGTTGAAGATTCTGATTGAAAACAATCCATCAGACAAGATCAGCGAAACGCGATTTAACTATGCGCTACATGTAACTTTATAATGTTTTAATATTATCTAATATTTCACTCGAAACATTAGTCATTCGCGTTGTAATTTGTTCTGCTAAAACATTCAAGTTATTAAAATCTGGAGTTTCGACCAATGTAACTTCCAAAATAGCATATTTTGGCATAACCGGTTTGTCGACACCCCATTTTGTTGCTTTCAGCAATTGCCAGTATTGTTTCTGAACAGAGATTGTATTTCCTAGTAACCAAAGCTCAAATTGCATGTGTAAATGATTTAACACCAGTCCGAATTTTAATTGTTTACTTTTCAAAAAATCGTTAGAATAATAAAAGTAAGTATAATCCATATAACCATGAAGAATGGTCGAGAATGTATATAGATTTTGATGCTTTTTTGACAGGTCTACTCGCAATTTCATAACAAATTTCACCAAAGCATTATATGCAATAACAATATCGCCTCTATTTAATTGTTCTTTATAAATTGCAATATGCTTGTTTAAGTTGTCCATTTGCTCGACTTTTAATGCGTCAGTAAAATTTGGTTTAGTGTTTTAAAAGTGTTGTCCCTATTTTCGTTTTCCCAATATCACCCTTTAATTACGTTATCGAGCTCTAAATATTTCTTGTTCATTACGCTTAAAGCAAAAGCACCTGCCGAAGCGCTAAAAACAGAATAATCTAGCGCGCCTTTAATTCCTATTGAAAACGTCATCGACAAGGCAAAAATCAACAATAAAAACCCGCTACATTTGGCTATAAACTCTGTTTTATAGCCTATAATTAGGCCAATGGCAAACAGAATTTCTGCGGCCGTTACTAAAATTCCGATGGTAGGAATTATAGCTTTTGGCAACCAAGGGTTAATTAATTCGGTATATTCTAAAAAACTACTCCAATTACCCCAAACTACAACTTCACTACTCCAAATTCCAAATCTGTCTGCTACTGCAGATAAAAAACTGACTGCTATTGCCAGCCGCAAAAAAAGCTTAATTAAATGATTGTTCATTTTTATTGTATTTTATGAATGCTTATCGCCGTTAATACTGACTACAAGAATTATAGATTATTTCACCCAAGGTTCTTTTTGAGCTGCATTGGTAATTTCGCTCCCATCATAAAGACTAATGCCTTGCCAAGTACCAAACCAAATCAAAAAATTTTATAAATTAAAATACTATTTCTTCTTTTTCCCATATTTGAACTAGTAATACAAACTAACGCAATTGAATATACTCTTATTATCCATTATTGTTACATTCAATTAATAAAAATCATCTATACAACTAAAATGCTATAATTAAATTACAAGGATTTAAACCCTGTATGACAGCAATAAGCTTCCATTTTAATAGGCTTCATAAAATTATCTCAATATAATAATAGGTATTTATTTATTCTATATGTAAATTAAGAAAACAAAAGCTTAAAGAAAGTAATTTATTTCTTACTTCCTAATGAATCGTAACATCAAATTATAAACACTCTTCTTTAGTTTTCTGTAATCTGAAATATGATTTTTAAAAAATGCCTGTTGCCGTTCGTGATCTTTAGACCTTATGTGATTGTAGTCATTTTTTCCATACTCTAATTCATTTTTAAGTTGTTGTTCATATCTACACAAATTACTTAATACAAGAGTATTTTCTCGGCGTAAAGCTTGAATATTACTTGCTACAGCTGTATTAATAATGAGTTGTTTTTCAATTATACCGAAAATATTTAGTTCTTCATGAATATACTCAACAGTATCCATCCATTGTTGAAGTTCTAAAAAATCCTTTTGAAGTAATAATCTTCTTTTAGCTTCAAATTCTCGGGAAGTATAGTTGCTATTTATAAAAGACATAAAATGATGGTAAGTAGGTTAGTTTGTAAAAAACCGTGAATAAAAAAATATTTCACGGTCTTTAATTTAACTTCTTTTCAACAAGACGTATCAGACATCTTATAATGATACTAATAGCAGAAGGATTGTAATAAGTAGAGTTAATATCATTCCGCTAATGAAATATATTTCATTAATTTTCATTTGCATTTAAACACATTGTAAAGCACGTTTATATAAATCGTCTTTGAGTTTTTGATATCGGTTTAAGTGGTATTGATAACTTCGCCGAAGGCGTTCATACTCATTCAAATAGACCATATCGCATTGTATATCGTTACATTCTACTACATTCATATAAGTTTTAGAATATGATAAAATTGTATCATACAACTGGTTATTCTGCATTTTTCTTTTCGAAAAATGCTTTTGTATTTCATCTGGTATAATACTATTGTTTGTAGTTTTCTGATATAGTTTTAAAAGGTTATCTACTTCTGTGTCTATATATAATAACTGATTTATCCATCCTTTTAACTCAATACTATTGTATTTATGTACAACTTCTAAATCAGAATCATGTTCGTATACTTTTAAGTTCATAATATTATAGCGTCATGTTCAAATTAGAATTTGTTTTGTTCTGAGTGACATAAAGTATTTTAAGTTCTTTAAGCCCTGTAGGGAAATCCCAAAGGACATTGTCGTCTTTTGAATACCCAAAAAGCGCTACTCCCATTGGAGTAAGAATTGAAATTTTATTAGCGTTCAAATCTTTCTCTACGGGTGTCACAATTTGAATGGTTTTTTCCCAGTCTTTGCCCGAAGCTACTGTAACTACACTGTTTAATCGTACAATGTCTTCTGGCATATCTTCTTCATCAAGAATATGTGCTGTTTTTAATTCTTCTATAAACTTAAAAAAGGATTTTTTTGTGTCGACATCTTCCATAAATCCTGATAAATTAAGTAGCCGTTTAATTTCTACATATTCTTTTTTTTCTAAAATTAAGTTACCGTATTTCATAATCTCATTAATTATGGGAAAATCCCTCGTTGTACATAAGCTTTTTCAATTCGCTTTATAGCAATGCAATAGGCAGATTTACGTAAATCGATATTTTCGCTTTTAGCAAAAGCAGAAACACTATCGAAAGAATTTTTAATTTTCTTTTCCAGTTTATCAATAACGTCTTCAATTTGCCATATCTCTCCATTTCGGTTTTGAAGCCATTCAAAATAACTGGCAATGACACCTCCTGAGTTACATAGTATATCTGGAATAATAGTGATATTTCTTTCCAGTAATATTTTTTCACCTTCAACATTAATGGGGCCATTAGCGCCTTCGGCAATTAAGGAAGCCTTTATGAGATGTGCATTGTTTTCTGTTATTTGATTCCCTAATGCTGCTGGTACACAAATATGACAATCTAGCGCAAAAAAATCATCGTGTTCTATAGCGTAGGCCTCAGGATAACCAACCAGACTTCCATGATTGTTTTGAGTATACAAAAACAAATCGTTTACAGGGATTCCCTTAGAGTTTGTAATACTGCCGTAAGCATCTTGAACCCCTATTAATTTAGCACCATCTGATTCTAAAAAATAGGCTGCCCAATATCCAACATTACCAAAACCTTGTACAATAAACGTTTTGTTTTTAAGGGTATCGCCTTGTTGCTCAATCCAAAATTTCACGGTTAAATATACCCCATAACCCGTAGCCCGATCACGACCATCTAATCCGCCACTTCCAATAGGTTTTCCTGTAACAACATGCAGATTTTTAGATCGCTCGGCTGGTGCTTTAGTACTCATATACGTATCTGACATCCAAGCCATCGTTTGTGCATTTGTATTAACATCTGGGGCCGGAATATCATGTTCAGGACCTATATTATCACCTAAAGCATAAGTAAAGCGTCTTGTAATGCGTTCTAGTTCGTTTTGAGAATATTTACTTGGATCAATTTGAATACCACCTTTTCCTCCTCCATAAGGCAGTCCTGCCAGAGAGGTTTTCCAGGTCATCCACATCGCCAAGGCTCTTGCTGCATCTATATCTACCGTAGGATGATAACGTAAGCCTCCTTTGTAAGGTCCTAAAGCATTATTATGTTGAACGCGATATCCTTGAAAAATTTCAACCTCGCCATTATCCATTTTTACAGGAAAATTCACGATGATTTCGTTGTTGGTAATGCTTAAAATTTTACGAATATTTGGGTGCAGGTTTATATGATTTGCTGCATTATTGAATTGTTCTAGAACATTTTTTACCATACCCTTCGCATTGGGTTTGTCCATTTTTTTTATATTATTAATTACAGTCATTTCTTCAATTTTAAGTTCTTAAGAATGTTATTTTAAGCTTTCAAAGCATCGTTAGAAACATTCGTATCGTATTTTATAGATTGAGTTGTGTGTGCATATTCGCTACACGACCACACATTATTTTTAAACCTCGTAAGCACGCAGGAGGACATGTTAATGCATGATAAGCAAATACTAAAAGATTTTGTATTCATATAATAACTTCGTTTACGGTTTCCTTAATAGAGGCAACCGCTATGCCATTATTATAAATAAAACGACCTTATCTTGTAAACCCTTGAATAACAAGGCTAAATTGAGAATGAGAGATACATGATATTAAAACCTGACTGAGGAATTTTGAATCGGTTGATGCAAAATTCCCCAACGCATTGCGAAGTTACTTTTTAAGTTTTTCTCTAAGCGTTTTACGATCTATTTGAAGAATTTTAGCTGCTTGAGTTTTATTATTATTTGTCGCATGTAGCACGTGTTGAATATAGCGCTTTTCAGCTTCCTTTAAAGATACCAAATCCTTTTCTGGAAATTCAATGTGATGTTTTAATGCGTTTGGAAGATGTTCAACATCAACAGTATTATCACTCATAATAACTGCTCGCTGAATGACATTTTCTAATTCTCTAATATTCCCAGGCCATTCGTAACGCATTAAAATTTCTAAAGCATTAGGCGCTATTTTGATAAAACGATCTTTATATTCAACACCATATTTAAAAAGAAATTTTTCAACTAAAAGTGGAATGTCTTCTTTGCGTTTGTTTAAAGAAGGAACTTCAATTTCAACAACTGTAAGTCTGTAAAACAAATCTTCACGAAAGGTTCCTGTTTTAATCATTTCTTTCAAATTGCTGTTGGTTGCTGCAATAACACGAACATCTATTTTTTCTGTTTTTTGCGAACCGACTCTTAGCACTTCTTTTTCTTGAAGTACGCGTAATAATTTAAGCTGAACAGCCAGTGAGGCATTCCCTATTTCATCTAAAAAAATGGTACCTCCATTAGCAGCCTGAAAAAATCCCTGACGATTATTCTCTGCCCCGGTAAAGGCTCCTTTAGTATAACCAAACAATTCGGCTTCCAATAAATTTTCAGGAATACTTCCACAATTTACAGCAATAAACGGTGCTTTTGAGAACTTACCCTGGTAATGAATGGCACGAGCAATAAGCTCTTTTCCTGTTCCGCTTTCTCCATGAATAAAAATTGTGGCTTTATTGTTTTTTACGCGATCAATAATTTGAAAAACCTCATTAATAGATTTCGAAGCACCAATTAGTTCTCCGTATCCATTTTGACTATTTTGTATTTGTACCGCTTCCTTTTTTGTGTTTTTAAAATTATTTAAGGCCTTTTGTACTGCGTTTACTAATTCCTCTTTGGTGAATGGTTTGGTTAAATAATCCATACCACCGCGTTTTATAACCTCAAGAGAATCTTGTATAGAGGGATAACCTGTAACAACCAACTTTGGTAATTCTGGATAATGCTCAGAAACGAATTTTAAAAGCTCAAAACCATCAACTTCCGGCATTTTTAAATCGGTTATAAGTAAATCGATTTTTGAATCTCTTAAAATACCTACGGCTTCTTTTACTGAAATGGCTTTATAAGTATGGAATTGTAATGATTTTAAATGTCTTTGAATTAACTCCAAAATATGAATATCATCATCTACAATTAATATGTTTTCTTTTTTTAAAACCATGAATTCTTATTTAGGAAGTCGTACTTCAAAGATAGCTCCTTTTTTGTTATTGTTTTTGGCTGTTATGCTTCCTTTATGACTGGAAACAATACCGTGTACAACGCTTAAACCAAGACCAGAGCCATCGCCTGTAGGTTTTGTAGTGAAAAAAGGTTGAAAAATTTTATCCTGTAAATGCTCCGGAATTCCAGGCCCCTGATCTTTGATTTTCAAAACAATATCGCTATCGGTTTGAAAAGCTTCTATTACTACAAGACTGTCTTTTGGTGAAAAATAAATGGCATTCATTGTTAAATTGAATATAATTTGTGTGAGTTGAACCGTATCTGCACGCAACCAAAGATCCTCTTCTTCAATTTTCACAATGTATTTTATCTGTTGTTTTCTAAAGGTAGCATCAAGTAGATTTATAGCGTTTTTAATATTTGGAACCAGATTTACTCTTTTCATTTCCTGAGGCATTTCGCAAGAAAAGAACATGAGTTTTTTAACTACTTCTCTGGAAAAAATAGCATTTTGAATGATTTTGTTTAGGTCTTCGTGAGCTGTGGTATTCTCACTAAAATTTGAAGCCAACAATTCGGCATAACCCAAAATATTTGCAAGGGGTGTATTTAATTCATGGGCAATACCAGCAGTAAGTTCACCTAAAACTGCTAGGCGATCGGCATGCTCCATTTGTCGCTTGAGTAGTAGTTCGTTGTTTTTAATTTCGATTCGCTCTAACAAGCCGCCAATTTTCAATGAAATATTATCTATTAGAGCTTGTTCTTCAATTAAAAAGTCATGGTTTAAAGAATTATCACCAGTAAAATGCGCTGAAACATTACCTTTTGAAACATTAAAAACAGGAATATTACTAGAAATACTTTGGGATGAATTATTAATCGTTCCGCTTAAAACATTTAAGTCATCAACGATAATAGAAATCTCCGTTTTATCTGGATATTGAAAGGCTTTTTTTAAACTGAAAGTAATGGCTTTTAAACTATCCTCAATATCATCAAAATCTGCATGAACAATAATAGATGAAACTTCATAAAGACAGGTTAGTTCTTTAATACGCTCTTTAAGCTGCTCTTTTGTTGTTACAGTTGATTTCATTAAAAACTACAAATTTGTTTCTTTAATTAAATTAAAGCAGTATAAATTTTATAAACAAAACAATATTCACTTAAAAAACTTATTCTATTAACCAATAAGTTAAAATTTAAATACCCACTACAAATTAAACAATTTGAATCTTTCAAGACAATCTAATTAATAATTTACTAATTCTTTTTACAATTTTCAAAATACCAATAACAATACCTGTGGGGATAGGACGGAAACAATAAATCATAAACAGCGGAAATAATAATCCAGTCTACTACTTAAAATAAAGTATTTTTAATCTGGGGGTTTTCTCTAATTCAGGCATTCTCAGTATTCTGCCTTAGAAAGTCCTCTACAGCGTTTTTTTTACAGCTTCTATAAAGATTCATTTTTAAGAATCTTAATTAAATTTTATAAACACAATTAAATAGGATAAAATTATCCTATTTATGATAATTATCATATTTTAAAGGTTTTGTATATTATAGTTTTGAAAAACAAAAATCAATTAAAATGAAAAATCAACTAAACTATTTGCTATTATTCATTCCGTTGTTATTAATAAGTTGTTTCAATAATCAGGAAAAAAATTACGAAAACACTTCTGAAATCCCTGTAAGTAGAGAAATGACAGCAGAGTTAACATCGCCTCCAAATGTTCCAACCCCTGTTGGAAGAAGAAAAGCTAAAAAACTAATTGTAGAGATGGAAATCCTTGAAAAGGAAGGAGAAATGACTGATGGAGTACGATATGTGTATTGGACCTTTGGAGGCACTGTACCTGGAAGTTTTATACGCACACGTGTTGGTGACGAAGTCGAGTTTCATTTACAAAACCACCCCGATAATAAATTACCTCATAATATCGACCTACATGCCGTGACCGGTCCAGGAGGAGGTGCAGAATCTTCATTTGTTGCTCCAGGTCATGAAAAAGTATTTTCTTTTAAAACTTTAAACCCGGGATTATATGTTTACCACTGCGCCACAGCTCCAGTTGGCATGCATATTGCCAACGGTATGTATGGGTTAATTTTAGTTGAACCAGAAGGTGGTTTACCTCTTGTTGATAAAGAATATTACATTATGCAAGGTGACTTTTACACTAAAGGCGCCAACGGTGAACGTGGATTACAACCCTTCGACATGCAAAAAGCTGTCGATGAAAATGCCGATTATGTCGTATTTAATGGTAAAGTTGGCTCATTAACAGGAGACAATGCTATAACCGCAAAAGTAGGTGAAACAGTAAGACTCTTCGTCGGTAATGGAGGTCCTGGGTTAGTATCATCTTTTCATGTTATTGGTGAAATCTTCGACAAGGTTCATATTGAAGGTGGCAATAAAATAAATGAAAATGTACAAACCACTCTTATTCCGGCTGGAGGAGCAGCAATTGTTGAATTTAAAGTTGATGTTCCTGGAACTTTTATTTTGGTCGACCACTCCATTTTTAGAGCCTTTAATAAAGGTGCTTTAGGTATGCTAAAAGTGGAAGGCGAAGAAGATAAAAAAATATACTCAGGAGAAATTCGTGATGATATTTATTTACCTGAAGGTCCAGGTTTACAAGAGATGCCAACTACAAACGAAATTGTAGAATCAAAAATTCCTGCTAAAAACTTTGATGAACAAATGAAATTTGGAAAACAAGTTTATATGCAAACCTGTTTTGCTTGTCACCAGTCGGAAGGACAAGGAGTCCCTAATGCCTTTCCTCCGCTGGCAAAATCGGATTATCTAAACGCCGATGTTAACCGTGCTATTGGTGTTGTTTTACATGGCTTAACAGGAGAAATTACTGTTAATGGCGAAAAATATAACAGTGTAATGACCCGACAAATGTTATCTTCTGAAGAAATAGCTAATGTGCTAACTTATGTATATAATAGTTGGGGAAATTCAAAAAAAGTGGTAACAACATCTATGGTTGAAAATGTAAAAAACAAAAAATAACATAGTCATGAAAGGTCATGTTTTTAGATACTTAACATTTATAATCTTAACACAAACAATAGTGTTTGGGCAGTCTAAAAACATGGCTTACATTCAAGGCAGTAGATATATACCACTTTATGGTCGAGATTCAACCGTTGTAGAAGTGAAAGATTTTGAAATGGATGTTTTTCCTGTTACTAATGCCCAATTTATAGAATTTGTTAAACAATATCCTAAATGGCAAAAGTCTAAGACCTTAAAATTATTTACAGATAAAAGCTATTTATATAACTGGAAAAACGATTCTGAACTTAAGGATTCTGAAAAACTTAATAGCCCTGTAACTTATGTTTCATGGTTTGCTGCTAAAGATTATTGCGAATGCCAAGGCAAGCGATTACCTACTGTTGATGAATGGGAATACGTCGCTATGGCTGACGAAAGCTCTCGTGACGCCAGACTTAAACCTGACTATAACAAACAAATTTTAGCTTGGTACGAAACTCCTAAGACCAATGAAAATCTTATAGGCAAAAATCCAAAAAACATTTGGGGAGTATATGATTTACACGGTTTAGTTTGGGAATGGACACTCGATTTTAATTCAGTCCTTATAACAGGAGAATCGAGAAAAGATGTCGATAAGGATAGTAACCTCTTCTGCGGTAGTGCAGCGGTTAATGCGACCGATTTAATGAACTACGCCGCTTTTATGCGTTACGCCATAAGAGGAAGTCTAAAAGCCAAATACTCCATGAAAAACTTAGGATTTAGATGTGTAAAAGACATAAATAAATAATCATGAAAACTTTAAAGTCAATTGTATTTCTAATATTACTTATTCTCACTTTTTGTAGCTGTAACTCTAAAAAAAGCAATCAGGAAACGGTACTTTACCAATGCCCTATGCACTGCGAAGGCGATAAAACTTATACAAAACCCGAAACTTGCCCTGTTTGTAAAATGGATTTACAACCGATGGAGTTAAGTACTTTAAAGATTGAAAATACGAATGGCATTTCAGAAGAATCTATTTTCAATTTAACGTCTGAATGGAATACCGAAGAGGGTAAACAAATTCAGTTAAGGGACTTAAAAGGAAAAACCCTGGTTATGGTAATGATTTACACCTCATGCAAAGCCGCCTGCCCACGATTAGTTGCGGATATGCGAAATATTGAGACTAAAATTCCTGACAACAAAATAGATCAGCTCAATTTTGTGTTAATTAGTATAGATCCAAAAACAGATACACCCGAACGTTTAAAATCCTTTGCTATTGAAAATTATATGGATGACCCGCATTGGACATTTCTTCAAGGTACTGAAACCGGAGTTCGGGAATTCGCAAATGTATTAGCCGTTAAATACAAACAAATATCTCCGATAGATTTTTCGCATTCTAATATTATAAGTGTTTTTAATTCGCAAGGAGAACTCATGCATCAACAGGAAGGTTTGGGCGTAGATAATACAGAAACCGTAACCTCCATTTTAAAACAATTAAAATAACATCCTAATAATTATTTCCAAAATTCATCACTCAGATTATCTTCAAAAGCGTCTGACTGATGAATTTTTTCTATTTGTATCAACTGAATTTCGGTAGCGACTTCTTGAATTTCAGGAAACAAAACCCGTTCTTCAAATCTAATGTGGTTATCTAAAGTTTCGGCTATAACACTTAGAGTCTTACCATCTACAGCTGTATTTTCAAATAAATCACTTATTGTTACATGATCGTTTAATGCTTGCTTTATCAACTCATTACTCTCTTCAAGAATGGTAAAAACATATAATTCTTCCATTTTAAAATGAGGTGTTAAATGTGTCTTGTAAAACCAATTGGCATATTGGTAAATTCGTTTTGGCTCGATATTCTTTTCAATGCCAATTCTTATTTTCCAAGCTAATAATAAACCATGATGATGCTCTCTGCTGAGTGGCTGTAAGGCTTTATGTCTTTTTAATGGTTTCATAGATTTATATTTTTTGATTTACAAAATTTAATAAGATAAATAAAATACCTAATGGCAATAACACACTGAATAAAAACAAGAATAAATAATAGTTTGAAATTAAACCTACTCCAAGGTAAAACCTGAAACCTTGAACCAATAAAATTACTTCTGTTAAAACAAAGCCTGAAAGAAAACTATACAGACCTAATTTTAATAATACTGTAGGTTTCTGCTCACTGTATAGAAACGCAAAAAGAAAACCTGTAATCATCCCCAACATTACTAAATGAATAAAACCGATAACTAAGTTACGATGCATAAAAACTACTTCGGAAAATTCAGGAATTAGAGTTACACCTTGTAAAAGTATTTTCAGAATAAAACAAAACACACTAAAATAATACAAGATAACGATGAATATAGATTGTGTTTTTAAGTTTTTTTTCAACTCAAATCTTATCAGTTTTAAAAACAAATACAGGGTTAATAATTGAAGTATAACCCCTAATACATTTAAATAAATTAAAATGGGATGCGGAGCAAACCATTGCACGGGCAAGGCAAAAGTAAGCACGGTTGATACGACCAATAATTTAAAAAAAATTTTAAACCGTTTGGAATTTTCAATCTTCAAAATATGGAATAACAGTGCAAGAACAGCTATTAAAAACCACCCGTTAAATTGGAAGTGCAAAAAGAACTGAATGGCTATTTGGTAAAATGCCGAAGCCTGACCTAACAGTCCCACTGCTGGCCCCAAACACCACACACCCATAGTTGATATCAGCATAAATAATAACGAGGTTTTCAACATTAAACCAACAGCTTTAGAAGTTGTTTTATGATGCTTCCATACCAAATACACAAAATAATATGAACAAAAAATATGTAGTGTTGAAAACGTAATGGAAATAGCGGCATATCCTTGAAATGGAAAACTAAACATCATTCCTATAACTGCAATTTCAGTTAGCCAGAATACTTTATTAAAAATTGGCTTTTTATCGTGGATGAAATAATGAACAATGAAGACATAAAGCATTAAATACACCCAGCCCAACATGGCCACATGAGAATGGGCGTGTGTTAAAAACCGATAATTTAATCCGATGGGTTCTAAAAAAGAAAAACGAAGTGCCAACCCCATTAAGGCGGCTATTAAAAAATTTATTAGACAAACAACAATTAGTTTTTTGGGCATAATTAAATATAAAGTTCTTAAAATTAAGAAATCCTATGATGTTTGTAATAAAACAACATAGGATTAATGTATAACCATTAGTTAAAGAACAATACTAACAAAATTTACTTTCCAGTTTTTCGGCTGCTGGAAATAAGATGTTATTCTCTAAATGGATATGTAAATGCAAATCTTCTTCAAACTCTTGAAGCATCGCAAATGTTACTCGGTAGGTGTTGCAAGCATCGGCTGGAGGCGTATAATTATCTGTAATTTCTGCAATTTTTCTAAACCGTACACCTTCATTATCGTGTTCTTGCATCATCATGGCTATTGGGTTTTTAACGGTCCCAAATCCAGGAGCTTCCACCTCAGTATTCGATAACTCTGCCTTTACTAATTTTTTAACAAAGGGAAACAATACCAACTCTTCCTTTTTCATATGCTGTGCTAATTCTCCTGCCGATGCGGTAAACAACTCGTTTACTTCAAAAAGTTCAGGATGTCTTTCACCATGTACTCGGCATAACTTATCTAAAAACTGTTTTAAAATGGGTGTTTTTTCTTCTACGTATCGGTGATGTTTTTTTTCAATATAATCTACAAGTAAATCTAAAGGCCATGATTTATAATCAATAGTTTGATTGCCTTGCGTATTTAAAACCTGCTCCAAACGATGTACTAATTCACTGGTTTCAATACCATTTTTTTCACATACATCTTCCAATGTTCTATTTCCTCTACAGCAAAAATCGATGCCATATTGCGTAAAAACTGCAGCTGTTCTAAAATCTTCTGCTACAAATTCCCCTACTTGCTTTTGTGCTATTGTACTCATAATATCTATTATTAATTGTTCTTTGTTATTTTATTTTTTAAAGTTAAATCGAATACAAACCAACAGGTTGTAACGATACCTACTGCGAAAATGACATCTCCAATAGTTCTCAGCCATTTTAATGTAATCATGCTCGGGTCTTGCATTAATTCTGATGAACGTGCATACCACATACCGTGTTCAATACTTTCAACAGCTTGCCAAATACCTATAGGTAGTAAGCTTAGTAGAGCCATTCCTAATAGTCCTAAGTTTAACGACCAAAATGTAATTTTTAATAATTTATTATTCCAGTTTACATTCCTGTATAAACTTCGTAATACAAAAAGCATTAAACCAATTCCAAGCATACCGTAAACTCCGAATAAAGCTGTATGTCCATGTAATGGAGTGGTATTTAAACCTTGTACATAGTATAGTGCAATTGGCGGATTAATGATAAATCCGAAAATACCAGCTCCTAAAAAGTTCCAAAAAGCAACGGCAATCATGAAATAAATAGGCCATTTATAATCTTCTAACCATTTTGTTGCTTTTGATAATTTGTAATTATGGTAAGCTTCATAGCCAATTAAGGTTAACGGAACCACTTCTAAAGCACTAAATGTAGCGCCTAGAGCCATGACAGCTTTTGGAGTTCCAGTGAAATACAAATGGTGAAACGTTCCTAAAATACCGCCAGACATAAAAATAATGGTAGCCAACAATACATTTAATGTTGCTGTTTTGGTTTTTAGTAATCCTAAGCGAACAAACAAAAAGGCGATAACAACGGTTGCAAATACTTCGAAGAAGCCTTCAACCCATAAGTGTACAACCCACCATCTCCAGTATTCTGCGATGGCCAAATTGGTGTGTCTGCCCCACATTAACCCAGAAGCATAGAAAAGGGCAATGGCACTACAAGACACTAAGAACATGATGATAAGGTTCTTTTCTTCGGTTTTACGCTTTAAAACAGGTAATAACGGTCTTACCATTAATGCCAGCCATAAGAACAAGCCTATTAATAGGAATATTTGCCAGAATCTTCCAAGATCGACATATTCATAACCTTGATGCCCAAACCAGAAATTGTTTACCAGATTCAACTTCTGCATTACCCCAAACCATTGTCCGGCCATAGACCCTAAAACAATAATTAAAAGCGCAATAAATAAGAAATTAACTCCAAATTTCTGAAACTTTGGATCTTTACCCGAAACCGCCGGAGCAATATACAACCCTGTAGCTAACCAAGCGGTTGCAATCCAGAAAATAGCCAGTTGCGTGTGCCAGGTTCGCGTAACGGAATATGGTAATATTTTGTCTAAGGCAAAACCATAAAATCCATCGCCTTCAACACCGTAATGTGCAGTTACAATACCTAAAAGCATTTGCAACACCATTAATAGAGTAACAACCCAGAAATATTTTTTAACCAGATGCATACTTGGGGTCATGCCTTGTTTCAATAATGGATCATCGACAGGAGGTGGTAATGTTTCATCTTCACCAGATTTCACATGATAAAACACCAGTATTCCAATACATAATATCAGTAAAATGATACTAACACCAGACCAAACCATCAAATCCATAGTTGGTTCATTCCCTACCAAATCGTCGGCAGGCCAATTGTGTGTATAACTAACGTTACTGTTTGGACGCTCGGTTACCGTTGCCCAGGTTGCCCAAAAGAAAAAGGCATTCATTTTATGCATTTTAGCTTCATCCTTTATGGTGTTTTCAGGAATAGCATAATCAGCACGAAGTTTATCGAATTTAGGATCGTTTGTGAATAATCCTTTATAATAATCGCTTAAATAATTTATAGCTTCTACCCTGTTCTCGGAGATGGTAATAGTGTTAGCCGATTTATTATATGTATTTGTCCTTAAATCGTTTTGTAATCTTACTTTTAAAGCAGCCTGTTGCTCTTCGGTTACAGCATCATAATTTTTTCCGAAATCATCTTGAGCATAAATATTTAAAATATAAGTCGCTTCTCTGTGTAACCAATCGGCAGTCCAGTCTGGAGCAACATAGGCGCCGTGCCCCCAAACAGATCCTACTTCCTGTCCTCCTATACTTTGCCAAATATTCTGACCATCTTTAATTTCAGATTCAGTGAAAATAATATCTCCATTGGTAGATACGATAGATTTTGGGATTGGTGGTGATTGCTGATAAATTTCAAAGCCGTAATACCCTAATACGCTAAACGAACTTATCATAACTGCTGCAAATAGTAACCAGAGCTTTTTTTCTTTCTTCATAGTAATTGTTTTGGTTTTAAATTTAATTTAGGATAATTTTATCTTATTTATGATTAAAAAATATATTTATAAATTATTTTCCCATTGTTTAATTCGGATATTTTTATCCTATTTTATAGCAAAATTTTTTTAGCGCCGTAAAAAGGTATCTCCTTCTTTAATATCTAATGCTAAAGTTTCAAGATTAGTGGATTCTAACATGGTTTTAAGTTCCTCTCTCACAACTTTAAACTTATCGTGCATCGGGCAAGGACGATCTTCATCACAAGCTTTTAAACCAAGTCCACAACCTTTATAAATATTATCACCATCAATCGCATCTACAATATCTGACAGTTTAATGGTTTTAATTCTGTTTTTATCGATTTCAAAACCACCATAAGCCCCTTTAACAGATTGAATAACGTCATGTCTTACCAATGCCTGCAAAATTTTGGCTGTGAACGCTTGAGGTGAATCAATTTCTGCCGCTAGTTCTTTGGGACTCACTCGTCTACCCCCAAAAGAATTAAGTGCTATAAAAATGGATGCTCTAATACCGTATTCACAAGCTTTTGAAAACATATATATAATTTATGAAACAAATATAAACAGATATTTTAAATTAGGACAAAAAAGTCTTAATTAATTTTAGACACTATCCCGAAAAGTGTGTAAATTAAAAATCGAGGGGTTGACAGCCAAATCTTATTTATCAAAAAAACACAAATTGTCAACATTGTGAACCAGAAAAAATTGTGAACCGATATGTTACCTTTTTAAATCAAATCAATTCATATTTTATGATAGTCCTAAAACAATAAATCCTTGCTAATCATACAGATTGCAAGGATTTATAATAATTTAGTATTTCTACTAGTGACCGCGCCAGGATTCAAACCTGGAACCTCTTGAGCCGTAATCAAGTGCGCTATTCAGTTGCGCCACGCGGCCGATTTTGTGGGTGCAAATATAGAAGATTATTCTGGTTACACAAAATAATTTTAAACAGATATTTAAAAAAATATTCTACCGCAAATCCACAAACCCAATAGCCTGCTAATTATCAGCAGGTTATTTAATAATCATCACAAAAATCATACAATTTCTGCACTTAAACCTGCCTGCAATAGTTTAAAACAACGGGGTTCCAAATCGGAATAAGTACCTGTTTTTACTGTACATTTTCCTTTATAATGCACAATTATAGAACATTGTTCTGCTTGTTCTGGGGTGTGGTCGCAAGCATAAATTAAAGTATCTATAACATGATCGAAGGTATTTACTTCGTCGTTATACAATACAATTTCATTTTCTTTAGTCTCTTTCGTTTCAACGAGAACCTCTTTTAATACTTCTTCTTTCGTGCTCATTTTCAAACATTTTACGCCACTAATTTAAAAATTTTAAAGCAACCCAATTGTTGCGCTCTAATTTTTCGCTTAGTTTTAACATATATTTTTGACACTCAGCTTCAATTACTGGAATATCATCGTTATAAAAGCCACTTAACAGCAGCATCCCGTTTTTATTTAAACAGGCAGCATAAGTTTTTATATCGTTTAATAATATGTTTCTGTTAATATTTGCGATAATAATATCGTATGCTTTTCCGTCCAACAAACTCGCATCGCCTTCGTATACCGATATGTGTCTACAATTATTACGTTCTACGTTTTCTAAACTGTTTAAATAACACCAATTATCGATATCTATCGCATCTAAAGCTGTTGCGCCTTTTTGCTCTGCTAGAATGGCCAAAACCCCGGTACCACAGCCCATATCCAACACCGATTTTCCTGCAACATCTGCTTTTAGGATATGCTGAATCATCATGTGTGTGGTTTCGTGGTGCCCCGTACCAAAACTCATTTTTGGTTCTATAACAATGTCGTATTGGGTTTGAAAAGGTTCATGAAACGGTGCACGAACAGCACAAAGATCGTCTACCACTATTGGGTTGAAGTTTTTTTCCCATTCTTCGTTCCAATTGGTTTGTTCAATCTCATCAAAAGTATATAAAATTTCAAACTCGTTAGACTGTAATATTTGAATATCGTCTAAAATACCATCATGCCATTCTTCCTTTTGAATATAAGCTGTAACGCCTTCTTCGGTTTCTACGAAACTCTCAAAGCCAGCATAGCCTAATTCCGCGATTAAAATCTCTACACCTGGCTGTAGCGGTTGCACTTTAAAGTAATATCCTAAATAAATAATATTCGACATCGTTAGCGATTTTTATGTTTACGAGCTAAGTATAATTTTTAAACCTTAATTTCTTACTAACGTATTACCTACTAAAAGGCATTAACAATAGCAAAGAAATCTTCTGCATTTAAAGACGCACCACCAATTAATCCGCCATCAACATCAGGTTTCGAGAAAATTTCCTGAGCGTTATTAGGTTTTACACTTCCGCCATAAAGAATAGATACACTGTTAGCCACATCGGCACCGTACTTATCTACTAATGTTTGTCTGATAAATGCATGCATATCTTGTGCTTGCTCTGGACTTGCTGTTTCGCCAGTACCGATAGCCCAAACAGGCTCGTATGCCAATACGATGTTTTGAAATGCTGGTGCATCTAAATGAAATAATGCATTTTTAATTTGATCGCCTACTACAGCTTCGTGATTATTCGCCTTTCTGTCGCTTAATTCTTCACCAAAACAAAAAATAACTCGCATATCGTTGGCTAAGGCTGCATCTACCTTTTGCGCTAACAATTCGTCGGTTTCGTTAAAATAGGCACGACGTTCACTATGTCCTAAAATAACAGTTTTAACACCAACACTTTTTAACATACTGGCACTAACCTCTCCAGTATAAGCACCATTAGCAGCAAAGTGCATGTTTTGGGCTGCAACTTCAATGTTTGTATTTTTAAGTGTGTTATAAGCCGACCATAAGTTTGTAAACGATGGCGCTACCATAACCTCGGCATCAGACGTTATTTTTTGTGCCTTTAAAGCCGTTAACAGGGTTTCTGTTTGTGCCAAATCGTTGTTCATTTTCCAGTTTCCGGCAACAATATTCTTTCTCATAATGTTGTGTGTTTTTAATTTATTGAAGTTTTACTTTTGGATCTAACCAAGCATATATTATATCTACAAAAATATTGATTATTATGAAAAGAAGCGCAATTATAAGTACAGAACCCATAATAACGGGTAAATCTAGTGTGTTAAGTGCATTTACAATTTCTTTTCCTAAACCATTCCAGCCAAAAACGTACTCTACAAATACCGCTCCAGCCAACATAGACGCAAACCATCCTGAAATTGCTGTTACCACAGGATTTAACGCATTTTTTACAGCATGTTTTTTTATAATTTGATATTCGGTTAAGCCCTTCGCACGGGCTGTCCTGATGTAGTCTTGATTAAACACTTCTAAAAGTGAATTACGCATTAATTGAATAACTACAGCTAAAGGACGTATTCCTAAAACTATAGCGGGAAGGATTAAATTTTTCCATTGAATTGTCATCGATTCCCCAAAATCGTCTAACTCGTACAAACTTCCTGTCATATCTAAATGGGTATATTTATGCAATACATACCCAAAACACCAAGCAAACAAGATGGCACTAAAAAACGAAGGCACACTCATACCTAAAGTACTGAGCAGTTGAATGCACTTATCTCCCCAACTATCTTTATACAATGCAGAAAATATTCCCAATACAACACCTAAGACGATGGCAATTACTATTGCTGAAACGGCTAACACGAACGTATTAGGTAAGGTTTCGGCCAAAACCTGACTAACTTTTTTACCTTGTTTCGTAAAAGATTCCCTCAGGTAAGGTAGCTTTAAAACTACCTGTGTATTAAAAACGCTAAACAGTGGTAACGCGTTATACTTACCTGGACTTAAAAAAGTATAAGTATTGCTATTATTTGAATGAAAAGATATTGGCGATAAATCGTTTAAATAATAAACATACTGTGTACCAATAGGTTTGTCGAAACCATATTTATGTTTAATGATGGCCAGTTGTTCGCTATCTTCGTTTTGCCCCAACATCATTTGTGCCGGATCGCCTGGTAAAACATTAAATAAAAAGAATATCACGGTAACTACACCAAACAAGGTAAATAGCGCGTATATCAGTTTATTTAAAAGATACTGCATACAACCACTAATTGACTTTATGTAAATCTAAATCGTCTACATCATTCCAATGTACTTTTTGCAAGACGGTACCTTCGTTCAAAATTAAAATTCCCGGATTGGCACGCACTATAGTTTTTAAAGCAGTTTCGTCTGTAAAATAAAAATCGAAATCGTAACCATACATTGCTTTTACTTGTGCTTGTACATCTTCGCCAGAAGCTGTTAACCCGATTACTTTATAGCCATTTCCCAAAGCCTTATCCGATACATTTTTTAAGGCTTGAAGTCCCAGACTTTCAGACGTGTTTAAATTATAAGCTATTAAAAGCACAACATGTTTATCGTGTAGAATGGCTTCTGTAAAATCTTCGCCATCTTTTTCTATAGTAAAATCGTGAATAGGTGCTTCGTAACCAGGTTTTATAACCTCGGTATCTACACTTACAAACTCCCCGGCAACTGAAGGATAAGCGCCTTTTGTAGTAATAACCTGCTCTTCGCCATTCACTTTAAAAGTCCATTTATAATCGATATCTGCTTTAGGTGCATCTTCTGGAACAATCATATTCTCCCATAAATTATCACCTATTTTATAAGGTCTAAAGTCTTTAACAGGTAAGTGCATTAACACATGATAAGCCAACCACAAACACCCAATAAAACTAAATAAAGACACTAAGGTTAAACCAAACCTACTAAATACAGGTTTTATGTGCTTAACGCCAAAAAACAAGATTACAATTAAAATTAATAATACCACATCTTTAGAAAATGACTCCCAAGGTGTTAGTTTTACAGCATCGCCAAAACAACCACAATCGGTAACTTTATTAAAGTATGCCGAATAAAACGTTAAAAAGGTAAAAAACACAATCATTAGCAATAGGCTCCACACCGTAAATTTTGGTTTGTAACCTATTAATAAAAACACACCTAAAAGCACCTCGAACACTACCACAAGTACAGAAATCATTAACGCATAAGGCTCTAAAAATGTTAAATTAAGAACGGCTGCGCTAAAATATTCTTCGAGCTTAAAGGAGAATCCGATGGGATCGTTAAGTTTAATTAATCCTGAAATGATAAATAATATACCAACAAAAATTCTACTTACGTTTACTATTGCTTTCATGAACTAAGGGAATGCTATAAATTATATTTTTATGTGCTATTTGTTTTCTAAATGAATCAAGGCAAAAACCGAGTAGTTAATCATGTCTTGGTAATTTGCATCTATACCTTCACTTACAAGTGTTTTGCCTTTATTATCTTCAATTTGTTTAACACGAAGAATTTTCTGAAAAATAAGATCGGTTAACGATGTTACACGCATATCGCGCCAAGCCTCGCCATAATCATGATTTTTATCCATCATTAAGCTTTTTGTTTGGGCTATTTTTTCATCGTACAAATCGGTGGCTTCAACTGTAGACAAATCGGGCTGATTGGCCACTCCTTTTTCTAACTGTATTAAGGCCATAATACAATAATTAATCACACCAATAAATTCGCTTACTTCGCCTTCATCAATTTTCTGAACTTCATTTTCCTGTAATCCGCGTATGCGTTGTACTTTTATAAAAATCTGATCGGTTAACGATGGTAACCGTAATACCCGCCAAGCACAGCCATAATCTTTCATTTTATTAATAAACAAACTCCTACACGCGGTAATTACGGCATCAAATTGTTTTGAAGTATCTTGCATAAATTGAATTGAATTTTGCGTAAATTTCGCATAATTTAATTGAATTACAAACTTAAACCCACCCTAAACACGTTTTGACAACTACCATAAACTGTAAAGGCCAACTTATAGATCTTTCTACTCCTCACGTTATGGGGATTTTAAACCTTACCCCAGACTCCTTTTACGACGGCGGAAACTACACAAACAACACCGCCATTTTAAAACAAGTAGAGCACATGCTTAAGCAAGGGGCAACCTTTATAGATGTTGGTGCTTATAGTTCCAGACCAGATGCAGCTCATGTAAACCAAGACGAAGAATTAAAACGTATAGTCCCTGTTGTTGAATTATTAACACAAAGCTTTCCTGATATTTTGCTATCTATAGATACCTTTAGAAACCAAGTTGCGAAAACCTGTATAGAAGCCGGAGCCGCCATTATTAACGACATTTCTGCTGGAATGTTAGACCGAAACATGTTAGAAACTGTTGGCAAATTACAGGTTCCGTACATTATGATGCATATGCGCGGCACCCCACAAACCATGCAACAACACACCCGATATAATGATTTGCTTAAAGACATGCTCTTGTATTTTTCCGAACGCATACAACAAGCGAGGGCTCACGGCATTATAGACTGCATTATAGATCCTGGTTTTGGGTTTTCTAAAACTACAGCACAAAATTTCGAACTTTTAAATAAATTAGAACTGCTGCATCTTACAGACTTACCGCTATTGGTTGGAGTTTCTAGAAAATCTATGATTTACAAAACCTTAAACACCACAGCCGACCAGGCATTAAACGGCACATCGGTAATCAATACCATTAGTTTACAAAAAGGTGCTTCAATTTTAAGGGTTCACGATGTAAAAGAAGCTATGGAATGTATTACGTTAACAAAGGTTTTAAACGGATAAATATGAAATCATTTTATATTTTGATTATCGCTGTATTCTGTTTCAATTGTACAAACGATAAAGCTCTAGAATTAGCCGAAATACATCATTCTAATATTACAGAAATTTTAGATGTATCGCCCGCCTATCTTTTTTACAACACCGCTAATATAGACAGTCTAGAAGTTAATAAACGCAATTTAATAAGTACCACAAATTGGCTGGTTAATGTAGACAAACGCTTAAGTTTAAAACAAGCAATTCCCGCCATTAAAGCCCTTCAAGACAAAAAAGAAAATGCATCGCATAAAAATAAAAACGCAAAGAATTATTTTACAGCCTTTAATCCGAACTCTAAAAATTTGTGTTTTTTAGAATTTACCGCAACTACATTTCGTTTGAATACAAAAGCAACAGAACACATAAAAACATTACACGACACTACTGCCATAGTAGATATTTCTTCTGAAGCCATTCGTTACCAAAATCAAGTTTACAAGTTAAATACATTTATAAATGCTTTAAATACCACTAACAACAGCGTGAAGCTCGTGTTAAATTTCGACCAACATATTACCTTTCAAGACTATTTACAATTTAAAGATGCGCTTTTAACAATTACAAAAACTGCTGTTTTAATAGATAGAAACGAATTTATATATTAACACTTAATTTGCTACTTTTACAAAAAACTGTTGCCCTTTGGAAATCTTTAGCGACCTATTAAAATTTACTTTAATCGATTTAATCGATGTGTTTTTAGTGGCCCTGCTACTCTACTATGTATATAAATTGGTAAAAGGCACCGTAGCCATAAACATTTTTATAGGTATTGTAATTATTTATATTATTTGGAAGGTTACCGAAGCATTACACATGCAATTGTTAAGTAATATACTTGGCGGATTTATAAGTGTTGGAATGTTTGCCCTAATTGTAGTATTTCAACAAGAACTCAGAAAATTTTTACTAATGATTGGCTCTACTAATTTTGGAAAAAGTGGACATTTATTCAAACAGTTGAAATTTTTAAAAACCGAATCGAGCGACGAATCCAATATTGATGCTGTTGTATCTGCCTGCGTAAAAATGTCGGCCACCAACACGGGAGCTTTAATTGTTTTTGAGCGTAACAACAACCTCGATTTTCTGGCACACACTGGTGACGAGATGAATATTACCGTTACACAACCCATAATAGAAAGTATTTTTTTTAAAAATAGTCCGTTACACGATGGAGCGATTATAATTGCTAATAACATTGTAAAAGCCACACGTGTAATTTTACCTGTTAACAACGATAAAAATTTACCGCAACGCTTTGGATTAAGACACAGAGCTGCAGTTGGAGTTACCGAAAAAACCGATGCTCTAGCACTTGTAGTAAGCGAAGAAACCGGACAAATATCGTATTTTAAAAACGGTGAGTTTGTAAGCTACGAAGACATTGCTGAATTAAGCACCTATATAAAACAGGACTTAATTTAAGCCGACAATTCTTTCATAAACTGTACCTCGTATAAATTTCTGTAATAGCCATTTTCCTTTTTAAGCAACTCGTCGTGGGTACCTTGCTCTACAATTTCACCAGCATCCATAACTATAATCTGATCGGCTTTTTTAATAGTTGCCAAACGGTGTGCTATGACTATAGAAGTTCTGCCTTTTGTAATTTTATCGGTAGCATTTTGTATTAATTGCTCGGAATGCGAATCGACAGACGATGTCGCTTCATCCAAAACCAATATACTTGGGTTGGTAACATAAGCACGCAAAAATGAAATTAATTGGCGCTGTCCCGACGATAACATAACGCCACGCTCTTTCACGTTATACTGATAGCCGTTAGGCAAACTCATAATAAAATCGTGAACACCAATATCTTTTGCTGCTTGAACTACTTGCTCTTCAGTAATATCTGGATGACTTAAGGTGATGTTATTAAAAATAGTATCGGCAAATAAAAATACATCTTGTAAAACCACAGCTATTTGGGAGCGCAACGAGGCTAGTGAAAATGCTTTGATATCTTTACCATCAATTTTAATTACACCACTATCAATTTCATAAAATCGGCTTAACAGATTAATAATGGTCGATTTTCCGGCACCTGTTGCTCCTACAATAGCAACTGTTTGCCCCGCTTTTACATCCAACGAAATATCTTTTAAAACCACTTCGTCTTTCACATAACTAAATCGCACATTTTCAAACGAAATATCGCCTTTAAAATGTGTGGCTTCTTCTGTTCCATAATCATCTATATGCGATGTAGTATCTAAAATATTAAACACTCTATTGGCAGCAACCATACCCATTTGGAATGTATTAAACTTATCGGCAATTTGGCGTAATGGCCTAAACAACATCGGAATCATCATTACAAATGCGGTTAAATCGCCTAAAGACGAAGAGTCGCGCATTACAGCATCGAGTCCGCCATACCAAGCCACCAAACCAATGGTTATAGATGATGATAGTTCGGCTATCGGAAAGAAAATTGAGTTATACCAAACCGTTTTTAACCAGCCTTTTTTATGGCGTTCGTTTATAATTTTAAAGTTCTTGTACTCGGTGTCTTCACGTGTAAATAGTTGTAAAATTTTCATCCCGGTAACGCGTTCCTGTACAAACGAATTTAAATTAGAAACTTCTGTTCGCACTTCCTCGAAAGCCTTCTTCATATATTTCTGAAACACGCGCGTTGCATACAACACCAAAGGCAACATTAGAAATACGATAATGCTTAGTTTCCAATTCATATACACCATTACACCTGCTACAACTACCATAGTTAAGGCGTCTCTAAAAATCATAAACAGGCCTTCTCCAAAAATATCGGCAATACGCTCCATGTCGGTAACCGCTCTGGTAATAAGCAAACCAACAGAAGAATTATCGTAATATTTCATTTTAAATTTAAGCATGTGGTTAAAGAGTTTTACACGGATATCGCGCACAACACTTTGCCCTAACCATCCTGAATAAAAAATAAATACAAGTTGAAATACAACCTCGAACACCAAAAGGCCTACCATAATAAGTACATAAGGCAAAAAGCCCTCAACGGTTTTAGTGGCTATATTATCGTCTATGGCCATTTGCAGTAATTTTGGCCTAAGCGCACCAAAAATAGCCAGCAAAATTACCGACAGAAACACCCCAATAAACACACGGTTATAAGGCTTAATATACTTTAAAAGGCGTTTAAACAAATTAACGTTAAAACTCGATGTATCTTTTTTATTCATTTATGTATATAGATTTTGGATACATTACTTGCGTTAGATATAGACCTTGAGCAGGAACCGAGTATCCGGCCTCGCCCCTATCTTTAGATAAAATAATGCGATGCATATCTTGGGCAGTAATTTTCCTTAAACCAACATTTATTAATGTACCAACTATGGCTCTTACCATATTTCTTAAAAACCGATCGGCTGTTATTGTAAACAGTAATTCATCTTCAACCACATTAAAGACTACTGCTTTAATATCGCAATTATACGTTTTTACATCGGTATTGCTTTTCGAGAAACACTGAAAATCTTTATACCCCAACAACACCGTTGCGGCTTCTTTCATGGCTTCAATGTCTAATTTTGGCTTTACATAATACGTGTGTTCGTAATTAAAAACATTTTTTTGCAATGCTATACGGTATAAATACGATCTACTAATGGCATCAAAACGCGCATGGGCTTCTGGCTGTACTTGCAACACGTTATGTACGGCAATATCTTTAGGTAAAAATGCATTCAGTTTATATGCCAAATCCTCTAAATTCAAACTTTTATCTGCATCAAAATGTGCAAACATTTGTTTAGCATGCACACCTGCATCTGTGCGCCCTGCACCAACAATGCTTACAGCTGTCTTTAATAACACCGATAAGCCTTTTTCTATTACTTCTTGAACAGAAATGGCTTTGGGCTGGTTTTGCCATCCGTGATATGCCGCACCGTTATAAGAAAGTTCTAAAAAATATCTCAAGAAATATTGTAATTTTGTTTATCAAGCTACAAAGATAAATAGTTTTACTAGTTTCGACTCACAATATTATCTTAATGACAAAAATCCTTTTACTTTCCGATACCCACAGCCATATAGACGCTACTATTTTAAAATATGTAAAACAAGCCGACGAAGTCTGGCACGCAGGTGATATAGGAGATTTAAAAGTTACAGATGCCATTAAAGCATTAAAACCGCTTCGCGCCGTTTATGGCAATATTGATAACGCTGAAATTAGAAAAGAATTCCCAGAAAACAACAGATTTATGTGCGAAGATGTAGATGTTTGGATTACCCATATTGGCGGCTATCCCAACAAATACAACCCTAAAATAAAAAGCGATATGTATGCCAATCCGCCAAAACTTTTTATTTGTGGGCATTCGCATATTTTAAAGGTTATGCCCGATAAAAAACTGAATCTTTTACATATGAATCCTGGTGCCATCGGTTTACATGGTTTTCATAAAGTACGTACCATGTTACGCTTTGTTATTGATGGTGATAAAATAAAAGATTTGGAAGTGGTAGAACTTAAAAGATAGAAAGTCGTAGGCTTTAGTCAGAAATCAAAAAAACATAAACCACATCACTTCATTACTGTTATAAAAAATAAAAACCCGAAGCACAACCTTCGGGTTTTTTACACGCACTAATACTACTAAGATGTTAGGTTTAACGCAGTCGATCTACAGATTTTACAAGATCTTCATCCTTTTTAATGGCTTTATTAGCTAACACTAATAATACGATAGAAATTATAGGAAGAAACATCCCAATACCTTTCTCAGAAACCAAAGTTTCTCCAGATAAATTTAGAGATTGATACACGAAAAATCCTAGTAAAATAAAGTTTAATATGATGTTTAGACGTCCCAAAACAAATTGAGTTTGTCTATTTTTATACATAAAAATGGAAATCAGAGATAATAATGCCGAAGCCAAAAACAAACCTAAATACATTACATTATCTGCCGCATATACTAAAACGTCTTGCACATTGGTCCATAAATGAAACACAAATATAAGTCCGCCAGACACTACAGCTGCTAGTAACAAGTAAATAGATTGTATACGTTGTATCATTCGTTTTTATAATCTCGACGACAAAAATAGTAGTTTCTTTGAGAACATTTATATAAAATATTAAAATAAAAGTCGTATAATTGCATTAACAATGTACAACACTCTTGGTTTTAGATTGTTAATTCTTCAGAATAAGATAATTTTTTTCTTCAGAATATATCAGTAAAAAAATCTAACTCAAATATTCAATTGAACATCAATGTTTGAAATCTCTCAATTAAAAGAAATGAAGCTTCCTGAATTACAGGAAATTGCAAAAAAATTAAGCATCCCTAAGTTTCGTTCATTAAAAAAACTCGATTTAGTTTATCAAGTACTAGATCACCAAGCAGCCAACCCTAAAGCGGTTATAGAAGCTAAATCTGAAAACTCTTCGGAAAATACAGAACAACCAACTTCTAAAAACGAAGCTGCCCCTAAACCTAAAAGAGAGCGTATAAAAAAACGCGTTCCCGCCAAACAAACGGCAAATAATCAAGACAAGCAGGCCACAGATTCTAATACACCTGAAGCTAAAACCGAAGCTCCAGCACCTAACAAGCCGCAACGTAAGCAGCCACAAAAACAAGCTACAAACAAACCGGCAATTCAGCAAAAAGCTAAAGAATCGAACACACCCATAGCTAAAGAAGATAAAGCGAATACACCTCAAAAAGAGAATCAGCAACAGAACCGTCAGAAAAAAGACAACCAGAAAAAGGATACTGGTAACCAAAAACAACACGCAAAAAACAATAATAACCAAAACGGAAATCATCAAGGCTCTAACGGCAATAAAGATACACGTAACCGTTATAGAGAACCAGAATTCGAATTTGATGCTATTATAGAAAGTGAAGGTGTTTTAGATATTATGCAAGATGGTTATGGATTTTTAAGATCATCGGACTATAATTATTTATCATCGCCAGACGATATTTATGTATCGCAATCACAAATCAGACTTTTTGGCCTAAAAACAGGAGACACCGTACTAGGAAATGTACGTCCACCTAAAGAAGGCGAAAAATATTTCCCTTTAATAAAGGTTAACAAAATTAATGGCTTAGATCCGCAAGTGGTTAGAGACCGTGTGTCGTTCGAGCATTTAACACCTTTATTCCCTAAAGAAAAATTTAATATCGCCGAAAAACAAAGTACCATTTCTACACGAATTATGGACTTGTTTAGCCCAATAGGAAAAGGACAGCGTGGTATGATTGTGTCGCAACCGAAAACTGGTAAAACCATGTTATTAAAAGACATTGCCAACGCCATTGCTGCCAATCACCCAGAAGTTTATCAAATTATTTTATTAATAGACGAGCGCCCAGAAGAGGTAACAGATATGCAACGCCATGTGCGTGGCGAAGTTGTAGCCTCTACATTCGATAAAGAAGCGCACGAACACGTAAAAATCGCGAATATTGTTCTAGAAAAAGCAAAGCGCTTGGTAGAATGCGGTCACGATGTGGTTATTCTATTAGACTCTATAACTCGCTTAGCACGAGCGTACAATACCGTGCAACCTGCTTCTGGTAAAATTTTAAGTGGTGGTGTAGACGCCAATGCCCTACACAAACCAAAACGCTTTTTTGGCGCCGCACGTAACATCGAAAAAGGCGGATCGCTATCTATAATTGCAACTGCACTTACAGATACTGGCTCTAAAATGGACGAAGTTATTTTTGAAGAATTTAAAGGAACAGGTAATATGGAACTACAATTAGACAGACGTATTGCCAACCGTAGAATTTTCCCAGCTATAGATTTAATTTCTTCAAGTACACGTCGCGACGATTTATTACTAGACGACAACACCATACAGCGCATGTGGATAATGCGTAAATATCTAGCAGATATGAATCCTGTTGAAGCGATGGAATTTATTAACGATCGTTTTAAACAAACCAGAAACAACGAAGAGTTTTTAATCTCCATGAACAGTTAAAACCAGAAGTTTTACTATACATTAAAAGAGATCGTTTTTATTAAACGGTCTCTTTTTTTATTACATTTCGTTAAAAAAAGCAAGATCGGTAATAGACTTTACACAATGCTTTTTTATACATTTATATCATGAAAATACAAAACCTACACCAGCTGTTTTTAGAATGCAATGCTGTTTGCACAGACACCAGAACATTGCAGGCTAACAATATGTTTTTCGCTTTAAAAGGCGATAATTTTAACGGCAACACCTATGCGGAGAAGGCACTAGAACTAGGTGCTAAATACGCCATAATAGACGAAGCTAATTACCAAAGCAATTCAAACACAATTCTTGTAGATAATGTATTAGAAACACTACAAGAATTAGCCACCTACCACAGAACATATTTAAACATTCCTATAATTGGACTAACTGGTAGCAACGGCAAAACCACAACAAAAGAACTTATTAATGCCGTGCTGTCTCAAAAACACAAAACAACAGCCACAATTGGCAATTTAAACAACCACATTGGTGTTCCGCTCACCCTCTTATCCATGACCAAAGACACCGAAATTGGTATCGTAGAAATGGGAGCTAATCACCTAAAGGAAATAGCTTTTTTATCCCAAATTGCACAACCAAACTACGGCTATATTACCAACTTTGGTAAAGCGCATTTAGAAGGTTTTGGCAGTTTAGAAGGTGTAGTACAAGGAAAAACAGAATTGTACAAATACCTTTTAAAAACAAAAGGTCTAGCCTTTATTAACGCTAATGACAGTACACAAATAGAAAAATCACAGTCTTTAAACACCTATACTTTTGGCACCAACCCCAACACGGCTCAAGTTACGGTAACACTTAACGGCGCTAACCCATTTGTTGAGGCTAGCTACAACAACTTAACCGTAAAAAGCCATTTAATAGGCACCTACAATTTCAACAATATATCTGCTGCAATTGCAATTGGCAACTATTTTAAAGTTAATGATGACGATATACAAACCGCAATAGAGCAATACACCCCTACAAACAACAGGTCTCAAATTATAGAAAAACCTAATCAGAAAATTATTTTGGATGCTTACAATGCCAACCCGACAAGTATGAAGGCTGCACTAGAAAGTTTTGCTGCATTAAATGATGATAAGAAAATAGCCATAATTGGAGATATGTTTGAATTGGGTGCAGACGCTGAATTAGAACACCAAGACATTGTAAAATTAGCTTCGGGTTTAGCTATTCATAAAATTATTACCATAGGCAAACAATTTTACGCAACTCCGTTTGCATCAGACAAGCTTTTAAAATACGATACCTTTGAAGATTTCAACGCTAAATTTCAGGACATAGATTTAACAAACACCACGTTGCTTATAAAAGCATCACGAGGTATGAAATTAGAGCGTATTCTGGATTTACTATAGAACAACCAAACCATTAGGCATAAAAAAAGCTTCTCTAAAAAGAGAAGCTTTTGTGGGCGCGAAGGGATTCGAACCCCTGACCCCTTGGGTGTAAACCAAGTGCTCTGAACCAACTGAGCTACGCGCCCGTAAAGGGCTGTTTTTAAAAATATATTTTTCAAAAGCAACAGCAAACTGTCTTTGAAAAACCACAAAAAAACTTCTCTAAAAAGAGAAGCTTTTGTGGGCGCGAAGGGATTCGAACCCCTGACCCCTTGGGTGTAAACCAAGTGCTCTGAACCAACTGAGCTACGCGCCCTTGCAATTGGTGTGCAAATATAAGCTAGATTTTAATTCTACAAAAACTTTTTTCAACTTTTTTTATATAATTTCTGCAACCACAAATGTACTTCCGCCAACGTAAATAAAATCTGAAGACAAAGCCGATTTTAAAGCGTTGTTACACGCTTCATTTACAGAATCATACGCTTCACCTTTAAATCCCTTTGCCAAAAACAAGGTTTTAAGTTCTTTTTCATCTAATCCTCTTGGCACATCAGGTTTACAAAAATAATAGGTTGCCTGCTTAGGCAGCACAGCAAAAATAGAGTTTAAATCCTTATCGTTTACAACTCCAAAAACCATGTGTAAGTTTGTATAACGTTCTTTTTTAAGCTGCTCCATAACTTCTTTAAGGCCTTCGGAGTTATGCGCAGTATCGCACACCATAGTTGGATGATGTTGCAACACTTGCCAACGGCCTTTTAAACCCGTAGTTGCTGCTACTTGCAACAAACCTGTTTTCATATTAGCTTCGGAAATAGAATAGCCTAAAAGCTGAAGCTCTTTTACAGCTTGCATTACCGTTTTTATATTTTTTTTCTGATAACTCCCAATCAAATCACTCGACAAAGCTTCATCAATGGTTTGATCGGCAAAAACAATTTTAGCGTTATTATTTACTGCTAAAGTTTTAAAAACACCACACGTCTCGCGTTGTGTTTCTCCTATAACCACAGGAATGTTAGGTTTTATAATTCCGCCCTTTTCACCTGCTATAGCTTCAAGCGTATTGCCCAAAAACTGAGTATGATCTAAACCTATATTTGTAATTACTGAAAGTTCTGGAGTAATAATATTTGTAGAGTCTAATCGTCCTCCCAATCCAACTTCGATAACCGCGATATCGACTTGCGCTTTTCTGAAATAATCGAAAGCCATACCTACAGTCATTTCGAAAAATGACAAACTATGATTCTCGAAAAATTCTTTGTTATTCGCTATGAAATCGACTACAAAATTCTCTTCGATTTCTACACCGTTTATACGAATGCGATCTCTGAAATCTTTTAAATGCGGTGACGTGTACAAACCAACTTTATATCCGGCTTCTTGAAGAATTGAAGCCAACATATGGCTTGTAGAGCCTTTACCATTGGTTCCCGCTACGTGAATACTTTTAAATTCGCGCTCGGGATGATCTAAATGAGCTGCTAACAATAACGTGTTAGACAAATCTTTTTTAAACGCTGTTTGTCCCTGCCGTTGATACATGGGTAACTGCGCAAACATCCACTGCAAAGTGTCTTGATAGCTCTTCATTATTGCCCCAAACTAAAGTCTATACTCACAAAACCAATTTGTCGAGCAGGCGCATTAGCATCTGGTCGCCATTTATGCGACATGGCTATTTTTCTAGCAGGTTCTAATAAACACGGACTATTATTTTCGGTTCCTTTAACACCTGGAACAGCTTTAATAACCTGACCTTGTTTATTTACTTCTATTTGTACAACCACTAAACCAGATTCGTTGCAATCTTGTTTTATAGTATTGAATGTTGCTTTACCACGACCGTTTAATCCATAACCAACACCACCACTACCTGAACCAGCTCCTCCAAAATAACTGGCTGCATACGGATCGCCATCCAACTGGCCCTTGTCGCCTACTTTATTATCATCGCCTTCGCTACCTTTTGCAGTACCATCAGATTTACTAACACCACCAATTAAAGCATCTAACTTTTTTTTCTTTTCTTCTTTTTCACGCTGCTCTTTAGCCACGCGTTCAGCTTCGGCCTTTGCTTTAGCTTCGGCTTCTGCTTTGGCCTTATTTTCGGCATCGCGTTTCGCCTTTGCCTCAGCTTCCTTTTGTTTTTTTATAGCAATCTCTTCGCTATTATCATCGGTTAATACTTGCTCTTTTGGAGCAGCAGCTTCGGCAGGTTTTGGCGCCACTTTTTCAGGTTCTACAACCTCTTCGGGTGGCTTGTTAATATTTACAGGCTTCGATTGTATTGGTGTATTTGGCTGTTTATTGCCACTACCAAAGTCTGTAGTACCAAAATTAACAGCCACGCCATATTCTTCGGGCGGATCCATATATGGTGGCCCTACAACAAACAATAACAATAGTACAATAATGGCAAATAACACTGTTATTTTTGCCGAATTGCGTTCGTGCTTTGTTTGTAAATATTTCATGATATTAATTTGGTCTTACAGCCAAAATGACTTTAAATTTATTTCTATTGGCAATATCCATCACTTTAACAACGTGTTCTACAGGCACCGATTCTTCGGCACGTAACACTATGGTTGGCTTAGACTCTTTAGATAAGCGATTTTTAAGCTCATGCTCTAAAACGCTTTCGCCAACACGACTTTGATCGATATAATAGGTCAGATCTTTTTTAATGCTTACGGCTACCGTTTGTTTATTTTCGGTTTTACCACTGGCTTTAGGCAATAGTACATCTATAGCATTTGTAGTAACCAAGGTAGATGCCAACATAAAAAAGATAAGTAGCAAGAAAACAATATCTGTCATAGACGACATATTGAATTCTGGAGTTACTTTATTTCGTCCTCTAATATTCATATTAAGTAGGCTCGTTTAAGTGATCTAAGAATTCTAATGAATTCGACTCCATTTGATACACCACTTTATCGGTTTTTACAACTAAATGGTTATAGGTCATGTAAGCCACAATACCTACAATTAAACCTGCTACAGTGGTTGTCATGGCGGTGTAAAGTCCGTCTGCCAATAATTTAATATCGATTTGCCCTCCAGAATTAGCGATTTCGAAAATAGATAAAATCATACCTATTACGGTTCCTAAAAACCCAATCATAGGTGCCGCTCCCGATATGGTTGCTAAAATACTTACGTTTTTTTCTAAACCATATACTTCTAGTCGTCCCGCGTTTTCTATCGCAGTATTTATATCCTCTAAAGGTTTTCCTATTCGCGTAATGCCTTTTCCTATTAAACGAGATACAGGAGAGTTAACCTGCGCGCACAACATTTGCGCCGAATCTATTTTACCATTACTAACATGGTCTTTAATCTGATTCATGAAATTACTATCTATTTGAGACGCTGCCTTAATAGCAAATAAACGCTCGAAATAAATATACACTGCGGCAATTAGCAACAAAAACAGTATACCAATAATAACCTGACCTGCAACTCCTCCACTACTTATTAACTCTATAATAGATAGTGTTTTTTTAACCGGTTCGTCGGTAACAACTTCTGTGGCTTCAGAAGCATCTTGAAATAGGGCGTATAACATAAATTTTAATTCATTTAACTAGTTAAACAATATAACGTTAATTTTTAAGGTTAAGTATAAGAGGATTAAAATAGAGTTCTGGTAACCATAAACGCTGCAGCACCAACGATGAACCCAACAAATGCTAACCAAGAAATTTTCTTTAAATACCAGAAGAAATCTATTTTTTCCATTCCCATAGCTACCACACCTGCAGCAGATCCAATAATTAACATACTACCTCCTGTACCAGCAGAGTACGCTATAAAATGCCATAATTCGTTATCTGTTGGCTCCGAAAACATTCCTAAACTCGCTGCTACTAACGGCACATTGTCTATTACTGCAGAACCTACACCTAATAATAGCACTACTAAATCTGACACGCCTGCATGATGCAACTCGGTACCTAACATAGGCATAGTACCTTTTAAACTAGAAGCTAAATCGAATAAAATACCTAAAGATTCTAATGCCGCTACAGCCATTAAAATACCTAAGAAGAATAAAATACTTGGTAACTCAATTTTAGATAAAGAACTGTGTACAGGACTATGATGCCCATGAGTATCGTTATCTTCTGTTTCTATATCAGAAATTGAAAATTTCTTATTACTATAAATCTCTGCAAATACTGCCACGATGCCTAAAGCTAACATCATACCTACATAAGGAGGCAAGTGTGTTACCGTTTTAAAAACAGGCACAGACACAATACCACCCAAACCTAAATACAACATAGTGGCACTATATTTACTTTTAGGTTTATCGTCTTCATCTTCCTCTGGGGTATCTAAATCTCCTTTAAAAGCTGGCATAAACGACGCTATTAATGTTGGCACCAACATACATAATAACGAAGGCACAAATAAATATCCTAATAAATGTCCTGTGGTTACTTTATTACCAATCCATAACATTGTTGTAGTAACGTCTCCAATAGGCGACCAAGCTCCACCAGCATTAGCTGCTACAATAATTAAACCTGCATACCAGATACGCACCTCGCGGTCTTTAACTATTTTTTGAAGTATCGAAATTAATACGATGGTTGCTGTTAAATTGTCTATAATCGCAGATAAAAAGAAAGCTAAAAACGCAAACACCCATAAAATTTTCTTTTTACTTTTAGTTTTCACGTAGCCTTTAATGGTTGCAAAACCATCAAAATAATCGATAATTTCTACAATAGTCATCGCTCCCAATAAAAACACCAAAATTTCGGCGGTTTTACCTAAATGATGTAATAATGTTTCTTCCATTAAATGCAACTTCTCTTCGTGGCCCAACATGCCAAAAGTTTCTAAAAGCGCATGCTCACCAGAGTCGAACCATTGCGTGAAACTATCTAATCCTAAAGCTATAACTGCCCAACAAATAGCCATCATAACTAATGCCGGGATTAATTTATCGATTTTTAAAGTGTGTTCTAAAGTAATGGCCAAATAGCCTACAATAAACACAAAAATAATTCCTAATTCCATGAGTTTTTAATTAAATAAGTTGAGTAAGGGCAATTTCGAATGCCGTTTTACTAATTTCAGTTTTATTTTGGTTTTTGTTATATACATTCTGAATGGCATTTTGAATGATGTCTGAAGTATCATTAAAAATAGCTTCATCGGTCATTTGTACTTTACGTTCCATAAAGTAGGCAAACACCCTAGCCATACCACAGTTTGAAATGAAGTCTGGAATTAAACTGATTTTATTATCGGTATATTCCATAATAGGTCCAAAGAAAATTTCTTTATCTGCAAAAGGCACATTAGCACCACAGGTAATCACCTCTAAACCATTAGTAATCATCTCGTCTATTTGCGCTTTTGTAATTAATCGAGACGCAGCACATGGTGCAAATACTTCGGTTTTTAGCGACCAAATTTGTTCGTTAATATCTTTAAATGGTATCAACTTATCGCTGTTTAAGGTATTACCAGATTTGTTTAAATACAACTCTGTAATTTCTTCAAAGGTGAATCCATTTTCATTAATAAGTCCGCCAGCAATATCAATTATACCTACCACTTTAGCGCCCATCTGAGCAAAATAAAAAGCGGCAGCAGCGCCAACATTACCAAAACCTTGTACTACAACGCGCTTACCGGCTATAGAATCGTTATGAATATTATAAAAGTGTTTTGCGGCAACAGCTACACCGTAACCCGTAATCATGTCGGCAACAGTATATTTTTTAGCTACACTCGGAGAAAAATTCGGGTTTTCGATCACCTTTATCACGCCGTGTCTTAATTGTCCAATACGATTAATTTTATCGGCTTCGGTAGGTTTAAAATGTCCGTTAAACACACCTTCTTGCGGGTGCCAAACTCCGCTTTCTTCGGTAATCGGAATAACCTCGTGTATTTCATCTACATTCAGGTCGCCACCTGTACCATAATAACTTTTTAGTAATGGCGATACAGCTTTATACCAGCGCTCTAACACGCCTTTTTTCCTAGGATCTTTTGGGTCGAAATTTATTCCAGACTTTGCGCCTCCAATAGCGGGACCAGAAACGGTAAATTTAATTTCCATCGTTTTTGCTAACGATAGTACTTCATTCATATCTAAACCTTTTCTCATTCGGGTTCCTCCGCCTGCTGCACCTCCTCTTAACGAGTTTATAACGGTCCATCCTTCTGCTTCTGTTTCTGGGTCTTTCCAGTTAAATACGATTTCAGGGCTTTTGTTTTCGTACTTCTGAAGTAAGTCTTTCATGTAATGTATTAAAATTATGGTAACAAATATAAAAAACTAAAAATCCCCTGAAATTAATTTTACAATAATTTTAGCCATAATAAATATATCCTGAGGAATGATTTTTTTCTGCTCCAGTAACGCTCATTAAACAGTTTACCTCGCCACGTAGTTTTAAAACACCTAAAAACCCAAAAATAAGCGCTTCTTTAAATTCTATAATTTCAGAATTTGGTACTGCTATGGTACAACGTGTTAAGGCTTTTATGCGCTCCAGCAAAAACGTATTATAGGCTCCACCACCAGTTATTAGCATGGTCGCCTCGGTGGCATCTGGTACTACATTTGCTATTTGCATGGCAATATGCTCGGTAAATGTTCTTAAAATGACTTCAGTTTTTAAATGATAAAAATCTATAAGTGGAAAAACATGAGCTTTAACCCATTCTAAACCTAAAGATTTCGGGTAAGCAGTCCCATAGAAAGACAAGCCATTTAAAGCATCTAACAACTCTTGATGCACTTCTCCTTTTGAAGCTAAAACACCTCCAGCATCATAATCCATACCCAAAGGCTTTACATAATGATTTAAAACAATATTTGCCGGGCACACATCAAAAGCAATGCGCTTACCATACAATTCTGTAGATACATTGGCAAAACCACCTAAATTCAAGCAATAGGCATAATCTGTAAACAAGAGGGCATCACCCACAGGCACCAAAGGCGCTCCCTGCCCTCCCAAAGCCACATCATCTACTCTAAAGTCGCAAACCACAGTTTGCTTTAATAGGTTGGCCAACTTGGGTAAATTTCCAATTTGGTACGTTAAACCATTGTCTGGATCGTGCAATGCGGTATGACCATGCGAACAAATCGCATCGACTTCTGTTATGTTATGTGCGTCTAAAAACCCCTGAATACACTCTGCCAAATAAACCGTGTAAGCTTCGTCTAAGGTTTTTAATTCCTCTTTAGAATACGCTACCAAATGATGTAATTTAGCAACCCATGTTTTTGAATATGGTAGTGTTTCGGCAGCAATAATTTCAAATTCCCAAGTGTTTTCTTTAGTAAAGTGGGCATAAACCAGATCGATACCATCTAAAGACGTGCCCGACATTACTCCAACAATTTTATATTTATCTTTCACCATATCTCATTATTTATTTAGATATATTGAATATTCAACAATTAAAACATATATTTGATACCAGTTTTTACAAATTCAATAATATTATTCACAATTATGGATTTTAATCTTACAGAAGAACACCTCATGATTCGCGATGCAGCTCGCGATTTTGCTCAAACCGAATTACTTCCTGGCGTTATAGAACGCGATAATAAACAAGAATTCCCAAAAGAACAAATAAAAAAAATGGGAGAACTTGGCTTTTTAGGCATGATGGTAGACCCTAAATACGGCGGTAGCGGCCTAGACACCATTTCGTATGTATTGGCTATGGAAGAAATTTCTAAAATCGATGCGTCTGCCTCGGTTGTCATGTCTGTTAACAATTCTTTAGTTTGCTGGGGCTTGGAACAATTCGGAACCGAAGATCAAAAACAAAAATATCTAACCAAACTCGCTACCGGAACATCTATTGGCGCCTTTTGTTTAAGCGAACCCGAAGCAGGAAGCGACGCGACTTCGCAAAAAACGACAGCTATAGAAAAAGACGACCACTACCTTTTAAACGGCACCAAAAACTGGATTACTAACGGAAGCACTGCCGATTTTTATTTGGTTATAGCCCAAACACATGTCGAAAAAAAACATAAAGGCATCAACGCTTTTATTGTAGAAAAAGGCTGGAAAGGTTTCGATATCGGCCCTAAAGAAGATAAACTAGGCATTCGTGGCAGCGACACCCATTCTTTGCAATTTAACGACGTAAAAGTCCCTAAAGAAAATAGAATTGGAGAAGACGGATTCGGATTTAAATTCGCCATGAAAACACTTGCTGGCGGCCGCATAGGCATTGCTTCTCAAGCTTTAGGTATTGCCTCCGGCGCTTACGAACTGGCATTAAAATACTCTAAAGAACGTAAAGCTTTTGGCACAGAAATTTGCAACCACCAAGCGATAGCCTTCAAACTAGCTGACATGGCCACCCAAATTGAAGCTGCACGACATTTATGTATGAAAGCCGCTTGGGACAAAGACCACAAAAAAGACTACACGATGTCTGGCGCAATGGCAAAATTATACGCTTCGCAAGTTGCTATGGACACGACTGTTGAGGCCGTACAAATACACGGTGGTAACGGTTTTGTAAAAGAATATCATGTAGAACGTTTAATGCGGGACGCTAAAATTACACAGATTTATGAAGGCACTTCCGAAATTCAGAAGATTGTAATTTCCAGAGGAATTTTAGACGCGTAAAACACATCTTATTTAATATACTAAAAACGCTTAACTGATAAGGTTAGGCGTTTTTTATTTGTTCGATCCTTAAGGTTTCGTGAATTTCTCCGACAACATAAAAAAAAGGACACATGAAAATCTTAAACCCTATAGCATTAACATTCATTATCTGTTTAGCGTTCAGTTGCGAAAACAACGCACAAAACACCAAACAACAGGCTGTAATTAATGCCAAGCCCGTACAAACCAAAGCCACAAAAACAGAAGCCCGCGCATACTTTGCGAGTGGTTGCTTTTGGTGTGTAGAATCTATTTACGAAAGTGTTATTGGGGTTAAGGAAGCGATCTCTGGATATTCTGGCGGACATACCAAAAACCCAACCTACGCCTTAAGCAACACTGGAAAAACCGGTCACACCGAAGCCGTTGAAGTTATTTACAATCCGCAGGAAGTAAGTTTTGAAACTTTAGTAGATGTCTATTTCGGATCGCAAGACCTAAAACAAACAAACGGACAAGGTCCCGACCGCGGCTCGCAATATCGCTCTGTCATTTTTTATCAGAACGACTCCCAAAAACAACTTATTGAGCAAAAAATAAACACTTTAACCAAACATTTAGGCCACCCTATTAGCGTAGAAGTCTATCCGTTTCAAAAATTCTGGGTCGCCGAAGACTACCATCAAAATTACAAAACCTGTAATCCAAACAGCGGCTACATTCAAAATGTATCAATTCCTAGACTCAATACATTTAAGGCTAATTTTCCCGAACTCATTAAAAAAAGTGAAAAATAAATATATTTTTCATTGAGTTTTAACACTCGTTAACATCTAAAACGGTCTTCAAATCCGTATATATTTTATAGAATATTCCGCATTATGCGCCTATATATATGAGGAACGCTTCAATTGTAACACAGTTGAAGCGTTTTTGTTTTTTGCACTGTTAACAACACCTTTTCGCTTCTTAACTTAGTTTATAATTCTTATTTTTGTTAGAAACGCAAAAACCCCACACACATTGTCAACATTTCAACCCGGACTTGAATACGCCTTAAGTCTCGACCAAAACGATATTTTAGCTGCATACAGAAATCAATTTCATATTCCTAAAGACGCTGCTGGAAACGATTTAATTTATCTTACCGGAAATTCTTTAGGACTCCAACCTAAAACCACAAAAGCCTATATAAACCAAGAATTGGAAGATTGGGCGAATTTAGGTGTAGAAGGCCACACCGAAGCTAAAAACCCGTGGTTACATTATCATGAGTTTTTAACCAAAAGCATGGCCAAAATTGTTGGTGCAAAACCTATAGAAGTAGTGGTTATGAATACACTTACAGCCAACTTACATTTTATGATGGTTTCGTTTTACAAACCCACTGCTAAACGTTATAAAATTTTAATTGAAGCCGATGCGTTTCCATCCGATAAATATGCCGTCGAATCGCAATTAAGACATCACGGATACGACGACAAAGAAGGATTAATTCTTTGGAAACCATCAAAAGAAAATGAACTTGCATCTTACAACGATTTAGAGCACATTTTAAACACTCAAGGCCACGAGATTGCTCTAGTTATGATTGGCGGTGTGAATTATTACACAGGACAATTCTTCGATTTAAAGCGTATTGCAACCTTAGCCCACAAACAAGGTTGTATGGTTGGGTTTGACTGTGCACATGGTGCTGGAAACGTGCACTTAAATTTACACGACAGCGGTGCCGATTTTGCAGTATGGTGCACCTATAAATACCTGAATTCTGGCCCGGGAAGCTTAGCAGGCTGTTTTGTTCACGAACGTCATGCTCATAATCCTGCACTAAACCGCTTTACAGGTTGGTGGAGCCACAATAAAGACACTCGTTTTAATATGCGAGACGAGTTTGACGTCTTACCAGGCGCCGAAGGCTGGCAATTAAGCAACCCGCCTATTCTATCTATGGCTGCCATAAAAGCGTCTCTAGATATTTTTAATAATGCAGGAATGGATGCTCTAGTAAACAAGAGCAGACAACTCACAGCTTATTTCGAATATTTAATAGAACAGCTCAACAACAAAAACATAAAAATAATTACTCCAAAAAACCCTGACGAACGTGGATGCCAATTATCCATTCAGGTAAAAAACGCCAATAAGTCTTTATTCCAAAAGCTTACAGCCGCAGGAGTTATTAGCGATTGGCGCGAGCCCGATGTTATTCGATGTGCGCCGGTACCGCTTTATAATTCGTTTAAAGATGTTTATCTTATGGTTGAAAAATTAAAATCCGTACTCAATGACTAAAAACGACCATATTGTAATTATTGGCGCTGGGCTTTGCGGTTCGTTATTGGCGCTCCGCATGGGGCAAAGAGGGTACAAGGTAACCGTTTACGAAAAACGCCCCGATTTAAGAACAGTAGATATTAGTGCTGGGCGCTCAATAAATTTAGCCTTTTCCGACCGCGGTTTAAAAGCCATTACACTAACAGGTATTCAAGACAAAGTAACACCTTTATGCATCCCCATGCATGGTCGTATGCTTCATGATGTAACAGGACAAACGGTTTTAGCACCCTATAGCGGAAGAGCTCACGAATATATCAATTCGATATCGCGCAGCGACTTAAATGCCTTGCTATTAAATGAAGCCGAAGCGCTGCCTAATGTCACTCTCATTTTTAATCATAAATGTAATGCTGTCGATTTCGAGAATACAACAGCAACATTTTATCAATACAAAACTAAATCTGAAATAACCATTACAGCCGATGTTATTTTTGGCACAGATGGTGCCGGATCGGCATTGCGAAAAAGTTACTATCTCGGTAAGAAATTCTTGTTTAGTTTCTCTCAAAACTACCTCACCCACGGCTATAAAGAACTAAGCATACCCCCTACTGAAACTGGCGACTACAACATTCATAAAAACGCCCTACATATTTGGGGACGGGATGCTTTCATGCTCATTGCCTTACCTAACTTAGATGGCAGCTTTACGGTAACCTTATTTTTAAGTTTTGACGAAGGCGAATACAATTTCAATAATTTAACTACAAAAGAACGTGTTTTAGAATTCTTTAACCGCTACTTTAAAGACGCTTTGCAGGTTATGCCAAATTTAGCCGATGAGTTTTTTAAAAACCCAACTTCGCCATTAGGCACTGTAAAATGTTCGCCTTGGCATTACAAAGGCAACACGCTTTTATTGGGTGATGCTGCCCATGCAATTGTTCCGTTTTATGGTCAAGGAATGAATGCTTCTTTTGAAGACATTACCGTTTTAGATACCGTTTTAGACAGCAATCACGACAGCTGGGAGCATGTATTCAAAAGGTTTGAATCCCTAAGAAAAAAAGACACCGATGCAATTGCAGATTTGGCAATAGACAATTTTCACGAAATGAAGGGACATGTAAATCTTCCTATTTTTAGAGAAAAACGCGCCATAGAAATGGCTTTAGAAAAATCATTTCCCAACGATTACGCATCAAAATATTCACTCGTTACTTTCAACGAAAATATTGGCTATCAAGAGGCCTTACTTAAAGGTCGAGCCCAAGACAAAGCGCTGTTAAATATGCTTAGCGACAAAACCATTTCTGTAAACGATGATTTACGAAGCATTTTAGAAAAAGTTATAACGGAGACCACAAACATTTTAAACGAAGACCGCATGGCCAAAACCATGCAATAACATCTAAACCAAATATGAGTACAGGAAAAGTAATTGAAGGCAAAGCAACACCTCGCGGTGCCTACCCACATATTAAACGTGCCGGTGATTTTTTATTTGTGTCGGGCACCAGTTCTAGACGTGCAGATAATTCGTTTGCTGGAGTAGAATTAGTAGACAACATGGGCACTAAAAAACTAGACATATACGAACAAACCAAAGCTGTAATCGAAAATATTAAAGATATTTTAGCCACCGAACAAGCTACGTTACAAGATGTTGTAGATGTCACTTCGTTTTTGGTTAACATGAACGATTTTGCGGGTTACAATACCGCGTACGCCGAATTTTTCAGTAAGACCGATGGCCCTACCCGAACCACTGTTGCTGTTCATCAATTACCTCATCCCGATTTAGTTGTAGAAATTAAAGTGACTGCTTACAAACCAAAGTCATGAATCAGCTTCAGAACTTTATAAATGGCCATTACGTTAATCCAATTAACAATAATTGGATTGATAATATTTGCCCTGCCAACGGCCAAGTATACGGTAAAATTCCGAACTCAGACCAGAACGACGTCCAAGAGGCCTATACCGCCGCAGCAAACGCTTTCCCAATATGGTCCAAAACCACCATAGAAGAACGCAGTAAAATTCTTTTAAAAATTTCAGATTTATTAGAAGCCAATCTAGATCGTTTTGCCAAAGCCGAGAGTCTTGATAACGGTAAACCGATAAGTTTAGCCACAACAGTAGACATCCCTAGAGCGGCTAGTAATTTTCGATTTTTTGGGAATGCAATTACCCAATTTGCAAGCGAAAGCCACGAGAGTGTAGGCCACAATGCCATTAACTACACCTTAAGACAGCCCATAGGAATTGTGGGTTGCATTTCGCCCTGGAACCTTCCGTTGTATTTATTTACATGGAAAATAGCTCCTGCCCTTGCCGCTGGAAATTGCGTTGTTGCCAAACCTAGCGAAATTACACCCGTAACCGCCTATTTACTTGGTAACATTTGTAACGAAGCAGGTTTACCAAAGGGCGTTTTAAACATTATACACGGTTTGGGCGCCACTACGGGGCAAGCCATAGTAGCGTATCCGCAAATTAAAGCCATTTCGTTTACTGGAGGAACTAAAACTGGAGCGCAAATCGCAGCGGTAGCCGCTCCGCTTTTTAAAAAACTTTCCTTAGAGTTAGGCGGTAAAAACCCAAATATTATTTTCGGCGACTGCGATTACGATCTGATGCTAGAAACCACGGTAAGGTCTTCCTTTGCCAATCAGGGGCAAATTTGCTTATGTGGCAGCCGCATTTTTGTAGAAGCTTCTATTTACGACCGATTTAAAACAGACTTTATTGCTAAAGTTAAAGCCCTAAAAATTGGAGATCCTTCAGATAAAAACACACGAATCGGCGCTTTAGTATCTAAAGCCCATTTAGAGAAAGTGAAGCAATACATTGCATTGTCTAAAGAAGAACAAGCCACTGTTTTATGTGGAGGCAACGAGGTTACCGTACCTCATTTAGAAAACGGTTTCTATTTAGAACCCACTGTTATTGAAGTAACAACGAACGACTGTCGTTTAAACCAAGAAGAAATTTTTGGCCCTGTAGTAACCCTTATGCCGTTTAAAACCGAAACTGAAGCCCTAAATCTAGCGAACCAAGTACCTTATGGCCTATCCGCCACACTTTGGACCAACAACTTAAAACGCACCATGCGCTTAAGCTCCGAGTTACAAACGGGAATTGTTTGGGTTAATACCTGGATGATGCGCGACCTACGCACCCCTTTTGGCGGCACCAAAGCTTCTGGTGTAGGCAGAGAAGGCGGCTTTGAAGCCTTGCGCTTTTTTACAGAACCTAAAAATGTTTGCATTCAATATTGATTATGACAGACCTAATTGCCAATCTTTTAGAGCTCTTTGAACATGTTAAATATAGAAACACTAAAAAGGACAAGAAAAGACACCATAGAGCAAGTCCGTTAACCTATATCCTGTATATATTAATCGGTCTACTTTTAATTATTAAACTGATAAATTTTATAAAAAAATGAATTTAAATCTAGATAAAAAATATGCCTTAGTTTGTGGCAGCACAGCAGGAATAGGTAAAGCAACCGCTATGCTTTTAGCCGAAGAAGGCGCTATTGTAACTTTAATTGCCCGAAACGAAAACAAATTGAAAGCAGTATTATCGAGTTTGCCAAATCCAGATTTACACGATTACATAGTTGCCGATTTTGCGAACCCAGACCACCTTAAAGACAAACTAAACGCTTACATTGAAACAAAACACGGCTTTCATATTTTGGTAAACAATACTGGTGGCCCAGCTGGCGGCCCCATTATTTCTGCCACGTTAAGCGCATTCGAATCGGCATTCACACAACATCTAAAATGCAATCACATACTCGTGCAAACCCTTACCCCGTTTATGAAAACAGCAGGATATGGGCGTATTATAAATGTAATTTCTACTTCGGTAAAACAACCCTTAGACGGGCTTGGCGTTAGTAATACCATTAGAGGAGCTGTAGCCAGCTGGAGCAAGACACTAGCCAACGAACTAGGGCCTTTTGGCATTACAGTTAACAATGTACTTCCTGGCGCAACAGATACAGAGCGTCTTAGCGAAATAATCAAAAACAAATCTGATAAATCTGGCCTAACGGAAGAAGACACCGCCACAGCCATGAAAAACGCTATTCCAGCCAAACGCTTTGCCAAACCCGAAGAAACTGCTGCCGCAATTACTTTTTTAGCTAGCGAGCAGGCCGCCTATATAAACGGTGTAAATTTACCTGTTGATGGTGGTCGCACAAAAAGTCTTTAAACTAAACCACTATAGACTGGAAGTCCATAGGTTTGAAAACAGACTGAAAGTCTGATTATTTGTGTTCGTTTTAGCCACAAATACACGAATATTTCTAAAAAAACTATGTCAAATATTCGTGCATTCGTGGCGCAAAAATATTTATAGAAACTGAAAGTCTTGCACTAAAAGTGCATAGTTTCAACTAACGACTGAGACCAATGAGAAAATATGCTTTACTCGCATTTGTATTCGTTACAGCAAGTATAAACGCTATTGCGCAAATACAAATTAAAAACTACACCAATGCCAATATCAGCGACAAGCAAACCATAGAGCAAGTGGTTAACTGGATTCAGTTTGACCAGCATGAAAATATCTATCCGCATGTTATTCGGCCAGATGTTGTAGATAAGGTGTACCTAAACATAGAGTCTGGATATTTAAACAAAACCTATCCGCAAAAAAGCATTACCAAACAAAGTACAACTACAGTGCCAGACGACACTACAATAGTATGGTACGAGCGCAATATTTTTAAAGAACGAAAAAAAGGCCTTAAACAAGTGTACCAGATTTACGTGGCTTTAGACCTTAGCAAACCTAATTTTGAAGTTTTAGATTTATTTTTAAGAAAAGGTAAAGAAATAAAGAGCAAAGACTATCATGAAAATTGAGTTTAAAGTTTGTAACTTTAATAGCAAAAATCGAATATTAATTTGCGTGAGGGATTGCAGCGACATCCTTTTTAAACTTTAAAAGTTTAAAAAGATACAGCGTAAAGCCCGACTGTTATACATTTTGTAAATGGACAACAGGCACGCCCAAAACCATATACCATGAGCCAGTTAGTTTCGCCATTAAATTTTAAAGCTTGGATAGAAGAACACAGACATCTTTTAAAACCTCCAGTTGGCAATAAAGTGGTCTGGAAAGATGGCGATTTTATTGTTATGGTTGTTGGTGGGCCTAACAGCAGAAAAGATTATCATTATAACGAAACACCCGAATTTTTTTATCAGGTAGAAGGCGATATCGTTTTAAAAATAATAGATAATGGCGAGCCTAAAGACGTGCACATTAAAGAAGGCGACATTTATTTATTGCCGCCAAAAGTACCGCACTCGCCGCAAAGAGGCGCCAATACTGTTGGACTGGTTATAGAATATAAACGTCCAGAAGGTATGAAAGATGCCTTGGTTTGGTATTGCGAACAATGTACCACAAAATTATACGAAGAAAATTTTACAGTTAAAAACATTGAAACCGATATGCCTAAAATTTTCGACACGTATTACAGCGATAAATTAAAACGCACGTGCCCGAATTGCAGTGCGGTTATGCAACCTCCTAAACCTGTAAAACTTTAATCATGACACGCAAGCTTCGAATAAACGGCCATTCGCACCTATTGCCTTACCCCGAAGAAATACCCCAATTTATGAAAGACAAAGGTATTTTTTGGGTAGATAAAGACCGAAAATTCATGCTCCAAAAAGACTGGAGCCGCCCCGTAACAGACTCTAGTTTTTTTTTACAGGAAAAACTAGCCTGGATGGAGCGCTTTAAAATAGACCATGCCGTAGTACTTAATTTATCGCAGCTATACGGCAACGGTTTACGCGTTGAAGAGATGAAACAAGCACTTCGGTTTCAAAACGATTTTAATGCCCGCATACAACACGACCACCCTAGCAAATTTACTTGTGGCTTTGTTGTGCACCCAGGATTTGTTCGTGGTGCTCTATGGGAAATTGAACGTTGCGTAGAAGAATTAGGTCTACAGTTACTTTGCCTTCCTACCCATTATATGGACACTATAGGAACTTGGCGTTGTATTTTTGATGAAGAAAACGAACCTATTTTTGAATTGGCCAGCAAGTACAATCTGGCAGTAGAAATTCATCCGTACGATGGCGAAAAATTTATTAAACTAGAGAACACCTCTTGGCGTTTTCATCTTATTTGGATGCTCGCCCAATGTGCCGATGCTTATCACTTTTTAACATTAAACGGATACCAAGAAAAATTTCCTAACATGCGTACTTGTTTTGCCCACGGCGGACAATTAGCTCAAATAAATTTAGGACGAAGAATACAAGGTTTTGATGGAAGACCCGATTTATTTGAAGGCAAGCACCACCCCAGAAAAGCTGTTGGCCACAAAAATATATTTTTCGACACCTTGGTACACGACACCGGATCGCTAAAACTCTTGGTAGAAAACCAAGGCGCTAAACAAGTAATTATGGGGCTAGACGACCCATATCCACTTGGTGAAATGGAAAGCATTAAACAATCGTCTTACCCCGGAAAAATTTTAGATCTAGCCATAGAGCGCAGCATTATATCGCAAAGCGATTACGATGCTATTTGGGAAGACAACGTCATACAATGGCTGTGTGGCGATGACGACAAAGCAAAACAACAATTAATACATAGGATTTTAAACTAATGGACTTTTTACCCGAGCAATTAAGTAATTATATAGTAGAGCATACCGAAAACGAACCAGAATTACTTCAAAAATTAACCCGCGAAACGCATCAAAAGATTTTACAACCGCGTATGCTTAGCGGACATTATCAGGGGCGTATTTTAAGTATGATTTCTAAACTTGTAAACCCAAAAACCATTTTAGAAATAGGCACTTATACTGGCTACTCTGCTTTATGTATGGCCGAAGGTTTACAAAAAGACGGCATTTTACACACAATAGATATAAATGAAGAACTCTACGATTTTCAGCGCAAGTATTTTGATGCTTCTATATATGGCCATCAAATCAAACAACATTTGGGGCACGCTTTAGATATTATTCCGAGTCTTAACGAGCAATTCGATCTTATTTTTATGGATGCCGACAAAGAAAATTATATTGCATATTACCATGCCATTATCGATAAATTAAACCCTGGCGGTATTATTTTATCGGACAATGTTCTTTGGAGCGGTAAAGTAATAGAGCCTGTAAACCCAAAAGATCTTGCCACACAAGCGGTTTTGGAATATAATACACTTTTAAAAGAAGACAAGCGTTTAGAAACGGTTTTACTATCTGTAAGAGATGGCCTAACAATTAGCCGCAAAAAGTAAGTTTAAATTTTTCGTCTAACAGAACCTGTAAACTCTTCAAGATCGTCTTTAACCTGGTTAAGCTGGTCTTGAACATCTTTAGCGACAGAGGTATCTATACCCGATTTATCGGCACTCTTGGTGATTTCGTGCTTAATATCGTTAGTAGCATTTTTTATTTGGCTAATCCCTTTACCCAAACCACGTGCTATTTCTGGCACTTTATCTGCACCAAAAACCATAACTATTATAAATAGTATAAAAATTATTTCTGCACCGCTAATAAATAAAAACATAAATTACTGTATATCGTTGCAAATATACTAAGTGTTTATTTACAAAAAACAAAAAGCCGACTTTTATAAGTCGGCTTTAACATTAATTTTTCCTTTTAGTTTTTCGATTGTTCTTTAAACGTATCGAATTCACTTTTTTGAACTTCTCTAGGCCAAGAGTTATTAGAAGTATCTATATCGGCAGTCTCCATTTTTGGATCTACTGTAATGCTTACAATTTCCTTATCGGAAGCAACAGATTTACTTACTTCTTTATCGTTCAGTCTCCAAATTTGAGCTGGATACGTTTCGGTTTTAGTGGTACCATCTGCAAATTTATACTCTACAATAATTGGCATAACCAAACCACCTGGCTTTTCGAAAGTTACATTATAAAAATACTTTGGTTCTTTAAGTGTTTTACGCTCTTCCGGCGTAAAGTTATCCATCATGTATTCTTTTAATGTAGGCGAATTTTCTATAGCATTTCCGCTTTTCAAACTTTCTTTAAACTCTTCACTTCCTTCTTCTACCATATATACTAGCGGAGGCAATTCGCTTACTTGCATACCGTATTGTTTTGCTAAGTTTTTGGTGTACTCGTTAATTTCTGAAGACACGTAGTATTTCTTAACATCTTTTACACCTATATCTACATAATCTGTAGTGTAAAACCAACCTCTCCAGTACCAATCTAAATCGAATGCCGAAGCATCTTCCATAGTTCTAAAGAAATCTTCTGGAGTTGGGTGTTTAAACATCCATCGGTTTGCATATTCTTTAAACGCATAATCGAACAACTCACGCCCCATTACGGTCTCTCTTAAAATATTTAAAGCTGTAGCAGGCTTACCGTAAGCATTGTTACCAAACTGATAGGTGTTTAATCCTTTAGTCATTATTGGCGCAATGAAATCTTGGTTGCCAGACATATAAGGAATAATTTTTGGAGCAGGACCACGTCTTGAAGGGTATTCGGTTTCGCCAGCAGATAACACTTCTGGATATTGTTTACCAAAATCTTGCTCGGCAACATATTCTAAAAAGGTATTAAGTCCTTCGTCCATCCATGTCCATTGGCGCTCATCACTATTCACAATCATTGGGAAGAAGTTATGCCCAACTTCGTGAATAATTACGCTAATCATTCCAAATTTAACACGGTCGGAATACTTACCATCCTTATCAGGACGGCCATAGTTCCAACAAATCATAGGATATTCCATCCCTTGGTTTTTAGCATGTACAGAAATGGCTTTATGGTATGGGTAATCGAAAGTCATACGTGAGTACGATTTTAAAGTTGCAGCAACAGCTTTTGTAGACCATTCTTCCCAAAGCGGGTTTCCTTCTTTAGGATACATAGACACTGCCATAACATCTTTATTACCAATTTTAACGGCCATCATGTCGTAAACGAACTTTCTAGATGTTGCAAATCCAAAATCACGTACATTTTTAGCATGCAATTTCCAAGTTTTCGTTTTAGTTGAAGCTGATTTCTCTGCAGCTTCAGCCTCTTTCTGGGTTACAATTATAACTGGCTTGTCGTACGATTTTTTTGCTTGTTCGTAACGCTTCATCATCTCTTTAGTAAACACTTCTTTACGGTTTACTAACTCTCCAGTACCATCTAAAATATGGTCGGCTGGCACAGTAATATTCACTTCAAAATCGCCAAACGGCAAGGCAAATTCATCGCGCCCCCAGAACTGAGAGTTTTGCCAACCTTCTACATCGTTATACACTGCCATTCTTGGATAAAACTGTGCAATTACATAGGCACGGTTTCCATCTTCTGGAAAATATTCGTAACCCGAACGTCCGCGACCTTCTACGTGATTGTTTATATTATACCACCATTTGATAGAGAATGAAAATTTTTCGCCAGATTTTAAAGGTGTAGGCAATTCTACACGCATCATGGTTCTATTAATGGTATGTGCTAAAGCATTTCCTTTGGTGTCTTTTACTTCTTCGATATTAAAACCACCATCGAAAGGTTCTTTCATATAATCAGAAACAAAACCAGCAGGCTGTTGTGCCTGAGAAACGCCACCACCTTCAATTAAAGGTGTTTTAGAATCTTTAGCACGCATATTTTGGTCTAACTGTACCCATAAATATTTTAAAACGTCTGGCGAATTGTTTGAATAGGTAATTGTTTCGAAACCAGATATTTTAGCATCTTTATCATCTAATGTGATGTCCATTTTATAATCTGCCTGTTGCTGATAATAGGCAGAACCAGGAGCTCCAGAAGCTGCTCTATACATATTTGGAGTAGAAAACTCGTCGTATAGCTGTTTAAACTTGTTGGTATTGGTATGCCCTGGTTGGCGTTCTGGCTTAGGCTGCTCCTGAGCCAGAGTACTGGCCGAAATGAAAACAGCCGAAAGAAAAAGATACTTTAGTTTTTTCATATTTAATTGTGTTACTATAAGGGGTGAAAATTAATATTTTTATGATTTTTTAAGGGCAATTCAATTAAACTTTAACAATCCTTTATCATTCTGATAGGTTAAAATTAGACTTTTTTTATTACCACCTACCTTTACTCTAACGATATTTTGTTGTTCGGGGTAAACATCCATTAGCACCTGATTTGATATCTGGAAGGATTTTATGGTGTTTACATTTAAAATTTCTATAAAACAAATAGCTAAATCGTCATCGTATTGCTTTCCTAAAACTTTTAACTGCACAGGCGCGCCATTAATTTCTATGCGCATTTTTTCCTGCAAGTACTTTGCTAGATAAAAATCGACTTCGGAAGACTCGTTTTTACCCAACCTTAACGTATTATCGAATCTTTGGCGCATGAGCTTTTCTAAATCGTCTATAAAAATACGACTGATAATTTGCACCGATTGTTCTTTTTCTACAAAATCAATTTCTGTAATGCTAACATAATATTTATGAGGCACAGCAAATGCCATTACAGAAAAAACAACTACTAGAAAAAGATAGTTAAGTTGCTTCATAAACTCGTGTTATCTCGCAAATGTAGTGATTTTACAGACTTTACAAAGATTTAGCTATAATTTAATCTGATTTTAGATTAGCTCGATATTGCTGATATTTTTCGTTTAAAAATTGAAGTACTTCAACATCGCTTTTATCCTTACAGCGCTTATTAAAATTGGGGTCGTCTGCACAGAAGTACAAAAAATCCATTCTACGAGACTCATCTAACGGATGTTCGCTAAAAAAATCGTGGGACAAGCGTGTTTTTATACGATGGATTAAATCGTCTCGACGTTCTAAATCTATATGATGCCTTAACATTTTAGTTCGCCCAGATATACCATTTAGTATAGGGTTTAAAGGCACTATACCCCCGCCTGTTGTCGCTTCGTGCAAGCGCCGTTCGGCCTGAGTTTTTTGTTTACCTGTATACCCAGGAATACCCACATCGTAAAAATTAATTTCGGGTTCGGCAGTAGAATTCTGTACATCTAGCAACAAATTCCCAGTTAAAACCTTACCTACCAACACCTCGTTTAACACATTTACTTCTTCATTTAAATCCACATGCATCGTTTTACTGTTTAACGTAGCAACATCAATAACAATTGTTTTGGTGGTGTACTGCAAGGCACTAAACTCAATAGTGTCGTTAAGTTTGGCTTCAACCGTAAACTGCCCCTTGGCGTTTGTTATGGTAAAGCGTTTAGAGGTTTTATTTATAACGTGAATGTTTTCGATATCGTCTTGACCAGAAACAGTACCTTTTATTTCGGTATGTTGCGCATGCAATACTGTAGAAATACAACATATTCCCGAAAATAGCATTACGTTTTTAAGATGAAACACCTTATTGATTTAAAAATATTTTACTTTGCTCTGACAGGTATTCTAACAAATCGAGTTCCTTGCCAGACTCGTACAATTCGGGATCTACCCCCTTAGCATCGATATAATTAATAAATTCATCGACTCTATTTCCTGGAATATCAAAATTATCTGCAATAAAAGTTTGCGAATATACACCACGTATACCTAAACTTTTATCGGTATCTTTAATCGCTTTCGCCTGACGGCTTTCTTTAGTTCCAAAAAGAGGTTTTATAAGCCAATTGGTAATTTTAACCAAATCGGTACCATTATAAAATTCGCCTTGGCGCATGATGGTGTTATCTACTTTTGAGTGATAATCGTCTGCAAATTCATAAGCTGTAATATCGCCAAATGCCATGTTAATAGAGCTAAGATCAGGACTAAAGGTTTTTATTTTTTCTAAATCTTCATGCAACACACCCGACAATCCGTAAGGGAATATTACAACCTCATTTAAACGATTAACGTGTTCTACTAAAAAAACGGTTAATTGCTGAGATTTTATAACATCTTCATCTATTTTAATTTTAATGGTTTCGAATTGCAGTGCGTGAAATTCAATTTCGTCGAGCAGCCTAACCTGAATCTCGAAATACCCATTTTCATCTGTAACCGTACCAATATTTGAAGACGTATTGTAAACTGTTACACCTTCGATATCGCTGGTATTTACAACTACAATATTCCCCTTAACGAGAACACGATCTAGGTTTTGCGCCTTAATTACTGGCACAGCTATTATAAAAATGATAAAGAGTAAAAAGTGTTTCATAAAAATTCTATTTGCAATAAAGTTAGTTACTTCGTGTCTTAAGTAATTGTTAGCATCATTTAAATTTTTGTTAAAAGGAGCTATTATATAAATTTACAACAAATATCTGACGATGAAAAACATGATTATAGCAAGCACCTCTACACTTTTTGGGGGTGATTATTTAGATTACCTGTTAAACGATCTTGAAATACTTTTTAAACAGGCTAAAACCATTTTGTTTATACCTTATGCAAGACCCGGTGGTATTAGCCATGATGCGTATACCGATAAGGCAACGGTTGCGTTTGCAAAAATTAATAAAACTGTTAAAGGCATCCATTCCTTCGATTCGCCTGCTGAAGCTATAAATCAGGCCGAAGCTATTTTTGTAGGTGGCGGAAACACTTTTGTTTTAGTAAACCAGCTCTATCAAAACAACCTCATTACACCTTTACAGGAACAGGTAAAAAAAGGCACTCCGTATTTAGGAACCAGCGCAGGAAGTAATATTTGTGGCTTAACTATGAATACAACTAACGATATGCCCATAGTAAGGCCACCTAGTTTTAAGACTTTGGGATTAGTGCCTTTCAATATCAATCCGCATTATTTAGATGCAGACAAAAACAGCAAACATATGGGGGAGACCCGAGAAACACGGATTAACGAATTTCATTGCTACAACACCCAACCTGTGGTTGGTTTGCGAGAAGGAAGTTGGATTGCTGTTAATGGGCAGGAACTCACCTTAAAAGGGCAACTTAACGCCCGTATTTTTGAACAGAATAAAACCGCGTACGAGTTAGAATCTGGCAATACACTTAACTATTTAACATAAAAAAAGAGCTTCATAAAACTATGAAGCTCTTTTGAGCGGGAGACCGGGTTCGAACCGGCGACATTCAGCTTGGAAGGCTGACGCTCTACCAACTGAGCTACTCCCGCATTAGCGGTGGCAAATATACACAAACTTCTAATTAGTTTGCAAGAAAAATTTATATTTTTTTCAAAAAATGATAGCCTAATATTTCAAAGCCTTCATTGTAATAAAATTTATGAGAGGCATAATTTTGCACGTAAGTATTTAACTCTGCACCTTCGCAACCTTTAGCTTTAGCATAAGCATAAATCCAATTAAAAAGTTGCTTCCCTAAACCTTTATTTCTGTACAAATCATCTATATATACATGGTCTACCTCTACACTTTTCCCTATATAATGTCTGGTAGAAAACCATAAACCACAAATGCCTATAAGGCTTTCTGCATCAAAAACACCAACACACTCGTAATTCTGACTAAACATTTCCGAAAAACGTTGGGTTAACACGGCATCGGAAAATTTATTATTGGTAAACTTTTGCATTAACGGAATAATCTCTGGAAGGTATTGAGACGATACGGTTTTAAACGTTATATTTTGCATGAAGATCATTTTAAGAGGCTGCAAAAATACAACAGATTAAGCTTTACAAAATCACAAAAAACAAAAAAATGCCTTAAGAAATTTCTTAAGGCATTTTTTTATATTATTTAAGTGTACTCTATTATAACTTCATGGTTACACCAAGACCTGGTGATAACCCAGAAACGTTTCCGCCTGCAAATTCTAAATATACACCCCATTTATCGTTCCAAAACCAACGTCCGCCTATTTGTAATCCAAAGTCAAGATCACTATCATCATGTCCGTTACCCATATACACCGCGTAACCAACATTAGCACCACCATATACATCCCACGCAGGCGCAGTAAGCCCGAATAAATTATCGAAATAATAATTCGCTTTCACCCCTAAGTTTAACCAATCGAAATCTAAACTGGTACCAGCTCCTGGAGCAATAGTAATGTCTTTATGAACAGGGATTTCGTAATTTACACCTACGAGTCCAAAATTCAACTCTTTTCTTGCTTGACCGAAAACACTTGCAGCACTACAGAATAATGCAAAAACAAATAGTAAAGTTATTTTTTTCATAATTTATTGTTAATAAGTTTAAGACAAATGTAATTATATTTTTTCAATTAAAATGACTCAAACCAGTAAATGCTTAATGGTTTTCCTTCAACAACTACTTAATTACTCACAAAAAAACTACAGAATTATCTCATAAACCCCTCATTATTCAGACCTTCTATTCTTGTTTTTTGAATCTTTAAATTACACCTAAATTAATTACCTTTGAAGCCTTATGCAAAAAAAGATAAACATACAAAATAAGAAAGCTCGATTTTTATACGAAATTCTAGACAAATACACTGCTGGCATTGTACTCTCTGGAACCGAGATTAAATCTATAAGAAATAGTAAGGCATCGATTGCCGAAAGCTTTTGCGAATTTAACGATCGTGGCGAGTTATTTGTGGTTAACATGACAGTTGAAGAGTATAAGTTTGGTACCCATTACAACCACAGACCTAAAGCCGAACGCAAATTATTACTTAATAAACGAGAATTAAAAAAACTCGAAAAGGAAGTTAAAAACAGTGGTTTAACCATAGTGCCACTAAAACTGTTTATTAACGACAAAGGCTTTGCTAAACTAGATATAGCCTTAGCTCGCGGTAAAAAACTTTACGATAAACGCGAAACCATAAAAGATCGCGACAACAAACGTAATTTAGATCGCGTTAAAAAGATTTACAAATAAAAGGTATACTCTCTAAAACTATGACTATAAAAGCCACAATAAAAATTTGGTGCATTGCTGTAATTGTTACTTTATATTCATGCAGTAGCACCAAAGAATCGTCCAAACAAGAACATCTTCCAGTATCCTTTTCGGTTAACTTAATGGATCGATCTAACGATACTTATAAGGTTACTGTTATCCCTCCAAAATTAGATACTAACAACAATATTTTTCAGTTTGCTTCAACAGCACCTGGCACCTACCAAGTTATGGATATTGGCCGATATGTTAGCAATTTTAAAGCGCTAGACAAAGACGGTAACGAAATTGCAACAGAACAAATTTCAACAAACCAATTTCATTTAGGTCACCCCGAAAACATTGTTAAAATCACTTACAATATCGCCGAAACTTGGGATACTCCTGTTAGCAAAGACAATATTTATTTAATGTGTGGCACCTCTATAGAAAACGACCACACGCTTATAAATGGCCAAGCTGTTTTTGGCTATTTTAAAGGCATGCAAAACACCCCAATTTCCATTCGGTTAGACTATCCTGAACAATGGCAAATTGGTACTGCTTTAACAAAAACCGCAGACCATACTTATTATGCCGAAGATTACGATATGGTTGTAGACTCGCCTATTTTATTAGGCAACCTTACAACGGCTTCGGTTAATGTTCAAGGTACCAATGTCGATATTTATACTTACTCTAAAACAGGCCTTATTGCTTCTGAACAAATTTTAGAATCCATGAAAAACATGCTGCTTTCGGCTAGCGGATTTCTTAATGGTCTACCTGTAAAAAACTACACGTTTTTATTTCATTTTGAAGACAAAACCAATGGTGCATGGGAGCACTCTTACAGTTCGGAATACATTTATAAAGAAGATGATTGGTCTAAATTAGAACCTCAAATATTAGACGTTGCAGCGCATGAATTTTTTCATGTTGTAACACCGCTAAACATTCACAGCGAAATAGTAGATCAATTTAATTTCGTATCGCCAGTAGCTTCAAGACATTTATGGCTGTACGAAGGCACTACAGAATGGGCTGCACACATGATGCTGTTTCGCTCTGGTCAAAAATCAATCACAGATTACTTTAAGACTTTAGAAAAAAAGATTACCGTAAGCACTAAATATTACAATCCAGATTTAAGTTTAGTAGATTTATCATTAACCTCGTATAGTCCAGAAGGCCAAAAACAATACGGCAATATTTACATGAAGGGAGCTTTAGTAGCAGGGCTTTTAGACATTAAACTTTTGGAATTATCGGACGGAAAAACAGGCTATATAGATGTTAATAACAAGCTTGCCAAAGCATACGGGCCAAACACACCTTTTGATGATACTACTTTTTTCGAAACCTTTGTAAAAGCGACCTATCCAGAAATAGAATCTTTTTTAAACGAGTATATAAAATCCGCCAACCCGTTACCTATTAAAGCCTATTATGCCAAAATAGGTATAGACTACAACGAAGACAATAATACGTTTTCTGTTATGGAACAACCAACAGCGCAACAATTAAAATTAAGAACAAAATGGATGCAACCCATTAGTATAAACTAATTACCATGAAAGCCTTTGCATTATTTTTAAGCTTCAGTTTGTGTATTACTGCCTTTGGTTATTCTCAAAAAAAAGGCGAAGAGGTAAAAATACAAGCTACAGATTACACCCCTTTGGTTAAATCATTAGAGTCTACCATTGGCACGCTGTATTTGGTGATTTCTGGCGATAAAAAAGAAAAGCGCGATTGGGATTTATTTTACTTTTTGTTTGCTCCAGAAGCACAGCTTATTACTACAGGAGTCAACTTCGAAAATAAAATGCAGGCCAAATACATGACGCCTAAAGATTATGTAAAAGCTTCAAAAAATTGGATGTTGAAAAACGGATTTCACGAACGCGAAATTCACCGTATCGTTCATAATTACGGTGCCATCACTCAAGTGTTCAGCACTTTTGAAGCCTACCATTCTACAAAAGATAAATCGCCTTTTTCTAAAGGCATCAATAGCATTCAGCTTATGAATGATGGTAACCGTTGGTGGATTTTAAATTTAGCTTGGACTAACGAATCGCCAGAAAACCCTATTCCAGAGGAATACTTACCACAAGACGACGATTTTTAGTTCTTATCTTCTAACAAAGGTACAAATCTGAATTCTCCAAACTCGTGCTTCTCGAAGGCTTTCGGGCCTTTTCGCACAAAAAGGGTCATGACTTGTACATCATCGCCAACAGGGATAACCAATCGCCCACCAATTTTTAACTGACTCAATAATGGTGTTGGCACATATGGCGCTCCCGCCGTTACAATAATACCGTCGAATGGTGCTTCTTCAGGCATTCCCTTATAGCCATCGCCAAAAATTAATTTTCTTGGTCTGTAACCTAACTTAGGAAGAAACTTACTGGTTTTTTTAAACAATTCCTGTTGTCGTTCTATGCTGTAAACCTTAGCACCTAACTCGCACAACACCGCAGTTTGATACCCACTACCCGTACCTATTTCCAGAATTTTCGCTTCGGGAGCTAGCTTTAACAATTCGGTTTGAAAAGCTACTGTATAAGGTTGGGAAATAGTCTGATCGGCAGCAATAGGAAACGCTTTATCTTGATAAGCATGATCTAAAAAACTAGAATCCATAAACAAATGTCTAGGAATATGCCCTATAGTTTTTAAAACCGCAGGATCAGAAATTCCTTTGCTTTTAATTGTGTTTACCAATTGCTGGCGCATTCCTTGATGTTTAAAAGTATCTTTCAAAAGGCAAGTGTATTTGTAGGTTTTATAGAATATGTTAGTGCTGCAAAAGTAAATCTTTTTTTAAATTTTAATTGGCATTTAAAACACAGAAAAAATCTTATTTTTGTTAAAAACCCTATTACAATGTTAAAAGCTGCTGTTCTTGGTGCTGGCCACCTAGGAAAAATTCATTTAAGACTTTTAAAACAATCTAATGAATACGAACTTGTCGGATTCCACGATGCCGACCCTGCCAATGCCAAAAAAGTTGAAGCTGAATTTGGATATACATTTTATTCAGATTTAGACGAATTGATAGACGCTGTAGATGTTGTAGACATTGTAACCCCAACCCTATCGCACTACGAATGTGCTAAAAAAGCCATTGCCAAAGGCAAACATATTTTTATAGAAAAACCCATAACCAATACCGTCGAAGAAGCCGAAGCCTTGCGCACTTTAGTTGCCGAATACGGCGTAAAAGGCCAAGTAGGTCATGTAGAACGTTTTAATCCTGCCTTTAATGCCGTAAAAGATCTTTTGCACAACCCTATGTTTATAGAATGTCATCGTCTTGCAGAATTTAATCCCAGAGGCACAGACGTTCCTGTGGTGTTAGATTTAATGATTCACGATATAGATATTATTTTAAGCGTTGTACAATCTAAAGTTAAACACATTAGTGCCAGTGGTGTATCTGTAATTAGCGACACACCAGATATTGCCAACGCCAGAATTGAGTTTGTAAATGGTTGTGTGGCCAATCTTACCGCTAGCAGAATTTCTTTAAAAAACATGCGCAAAACAAGATTCTTTCAAAAAGACGCTTACATTTCGGTAGATTTCTTAGAAAAAAAATGTGAAGTTGTTAAAATGAAAGACGCACCTAAAACACCAGGCGATTTCGACATGATTTTACAAAATGCAGAAGGCGTTAAAAAACAAATTTATTTTGCCAATCCACAAATTGAAAATAATAATGCCATTTTAGACGAACTGGAATCGTTTGCCAATGCCATTAACACCAATACAAAACCTGTTGTAACATTACACGATGGCACAGAAGCCTTGCGCGTAGCGAATATGATTATAACACAATTTTAAAAACACAAAACAAACATACTAATTTAAAGCATTTTCCCGTGTTGCTTAACACAAATGCGTTTACAAACTTTAACCATGAAAAATATTGCAGTTATAGGTGCTGGCACTATGGGTAATGGTATCGCCCATACATTTGCACAAAGCGGATTTAATGTTCTGTTGATTGATTTAAACGAAAAAGCCTTAGAACAAGGACTTGCCACCATAACAAAAAATCTGGACCGTATGCTTAGTAAAGCGGTTATTTCGGAAGCCGAAAAAACGCAAACCCTTAACAACATTACAACCTTCACCAATCTTTCCGAAGGTGTAAAAACAGCCGATCTTGTAGTTGAAGCCGCTACCGAAAACAGCAATTTAAAACTAAGCATCTTTAAACAACTAGACGATTGTTGCCCAAAACACACCATATTAGCTACCAATACGTCATCTATTTCCATAACCCAAATTGCTGCCGCCACAAGCAGACCAGATAAGGTTATTGGTATGCATTTTATGAATCCGGTGCCTATTATGAAACTGGTAGAAATTATTCGTGGCTACAACACCAGCGATCAGGTTACTAAAACCATAATGGAACTTTCCAAAACTCTAGACAAGATTCCAGTAGAAGTAAATGATTACCCTGGGTTTGTAGCCAATAGAATTTTAATGCCCATGCTTAACGAATCTATAGAAACATTATACAATGGCGTTGCCGGTGTTACCGAAATAGATACCGTAATGAAACTTGGTATGGCTCACCCCATGGGACCGTTACAATTGGCCGATTTTATTGGTCTAGATGTATGCCTTTCTATTTTAAATGTAATGTACGACGGATTTAAAAACCCAAAATATGCCCCTTGCCCTTTACTTGTAAATATGGTGCATGCAGGCAAATTAGGTGTAAAATCTGGAGAAGGTTTTTACGATTATTCGCAAAGCAAAAAGGCTGAAACCGTTGCCCAGCAGTTTTTAAAATAACAGGTAACATGGCTAACATAATTCCTTTTAAAGCAGTAAGGCCAACGCGCGATAAAGTAAGTCTAGTCGCTTCGCGCGCTTACGACGCCTACACTGCCGAGCAAAGGGACGCCAGGTTAAATACCAATCCGTATTCATTCTTACACATTATAAATCCTGGATATAAATTTCACAAAGAAATTTCTGGTAAGGCAAGATATGCACTCGTTAAAAACAGATATTTAGAGTTTAAGGAAGAACATATTTTTGTTCAAGACCAAACACCAAGTTATTATGTATATTGTATTGTAGATAGAGATGGGCAAGAATGTAACGGTATAATTGCAGCAGCAAGTGCAGAAGATTATCAGAACAACATTATAAAAAAGCACGAAAGCACTCTAGCGTTTCGCGAGATTATTTTTAAAGATTACCTAAAAGCGGTACGATTTAATGCCGAACCTGTTTTACTAACATATCCAGACAACCCAAAGCTTAAAGAGATTATAACTCAGGTAAAACAAGACCGTGCAGATTTTGAATTTACTACAACTACTAAAGACACACATTACCTTTGGCCAGTAAACAATGCTGTAATCTGCAATACAATACAAGCTATTTTTAAAGCTATACCTAGTGTGTACATTGCAGATGGTCACCACCGCTGCGCATCGTCTTACATGTTATATTTAGAAGAAAAATCGAAAAATAACAATCACACTGGAACTGAAAACTACAATTTTTTCATGACTTATCTGATTCCTGAATCAGACTTAAGAGTTTACGAATTTAACCGATTAGTTTCAGACTTAAACGGACTTAATCCTGAATCGTTTTTAATTCAATTAGATACCTATTTCAGAATAGAAAACAGAGGAAACACGCCTTACAAACCTAGTAAACCTCATCATTTTAGCATGTACTTAAATGGCGATTTTTACTCGTTATATTTAAGAAAAACGGCCTATACATTTAAAACCGCATTAGACCAATTAGATGCTTACATTCTTTACAAAACCATTTTAAAACCCATTTTGGGTATTTCAAATTTACGCCAAGACAAACGCATAACATACAGTACCGGTAAAAACGGATTTTTAGATATAAAAAGCAAAGTAGACACCGGTGATTATAAAGTAGGTTTTAGTATGTTAGCAGCAACAACAAACCAAATAAAACAAATTGCAGACGAAGGCTTACAAATGCCACCAAAAAGCACGTATATAGAACCTAAACTAAGAAGTGGTATTACCATTTTTGAATTTTAACACATTGCTATGTCCATAAAAGAAAACTTACAACATATCCAATCTACATTACCAGAACACGTTACTTTAGTTGCTGTTTCCAAAACCAAACCGGTAAGCGATATTCTTGAAGCCTACCAAGCTGGGCAGCGCATTTTTGGAGAAAATAAAATTCAGGAAATGGTCGAAAAACACGAACAATTGCCTAAAGATATTAAATGGCACATGATTGGCCACGTACAGCGAAACAAAGTAAAATACATGGCTGCTTTTGTAGATTTAATTCATGGCGTAGACAACGAAAAACTACTTCTGGAAATTAATAAACAGGCCAAAAAACACAACAGAATTATTGGGTGTTTATTACAAATAAAAATTGCCGACGAAGACACTAAATTTGGTATGACCGAGCAAGAAGCCATACAAATACTTCAATCGGACACCTTTGCCAAATTACAAAACATTAACCTTTTGGGTGTTATGGGCATGGCCACATTTACCGAAAACGAATCGCAAATAAAAACCGAATTTTCGCAATTAAAAACTATTTTTAATACCTTAGGAGCTTTACCAGAAACAAACTCTCAGTTTAAAGTAATTTCTATGGGTATGAGCGGCGATTATGCTTTGGCAATACATTGCGGAAGCACTATGGTACGCATTGGGAGCACTATTTTTGGAGCAAGAAATTATTAATTTTTATTAGCCAATTATTTACGCAATATTAGACATAGAAACCACTGGTGGTAAATTTAATGAAGAAGGCATTACCGAAATTGCTATCTATAAATACGATGGCCATAAAGTAATAGACCAATTTATTACACTCGTAAACCCAGAGCGGGAAATTCAGCCTTTTGTTGTAAATCTAACAGGCATTAATAACAACATGCTTAAAAGTGCGCCTAAATTTTACGAGGTTGCAAAGCGCATAATAGAACTTACCGAAGACTGCATAATTGTTGCCCATAATGCCGAATTTGACTACAGAATTCTAAGAACCGAATTTAAACGCTTAGGTTACGATTTTAAACGCAAAAGTCTTTGTACGGTAGAATTAGCAAAAGACCTTATACCAAACCAGGCCTCCTACAGTCTAGGGAAATTAGTACGCTCGCTTGGCATTCCTGTTACAGACAGACACCGTGCTAATGGAGATGCCTTGGCTACAGTAAAACTTTTTAAATTATTACAAACCAAAGACTCGGCAAAACACATTATACAATCGTCTATAAAAGAAAGTTATAAAGCAAAAAAAATAGATTCGCGATTTATAGATATTGTAAACAACCTACCATCGGTTACCGGAGTGTATTATATGCATAATGCCGACGGGCAAATTATATATATTGGTAAAAGCCGAAATATAAAGCGCAGGGTAAATCAGCATTTCACGGCTACAAATTCTAAATCTAAAAAACTACAATTACGGGTAGACTCTGTAACTTATGAAGAAACAGGTAGCGAACTTGTAGCTTTACTTAAAGAAATAGAAGAAATTAAACGTGTTAAACCTATGTTTAACCGCTCTAGAAAACGCACCTTGTTTACCCATGCATTATATGCATTTACAGACCAAAATGGGTATTTAAATTTAAAAATTGATGTTGCCGATGGGCGAAAACATCCTATTACAACATTTAGTAACCACCAAAGTGCCAAACACTTTTTAGAACAAGCAGCAGAACAATACCAGTTATGTTTAAAATTAACTGGATTAGAAAAAACCGAAAACACCTGTTTCAACTATAAAATAGACATCTGCCATGGCGCTTGTATTAGTCAAGAATCGCCTGAACTTTACAATCGACGTGTTCAAGAACTCATCGAAAAATTCAGTTATGCCCATCAAAACATGGTAATTATAGACCGTGGCAGAGATGTAGACGAACGCAGTGCCATTTATATTAAAGATGGTAGCTTTCAAGGCATCGGATTTTTCAACCTCAACTATCAAATCAATAACATCAATGTCCTCGAATCCATAATCACGAAAATGGATAACAACAAAGACATACAACATGTTATTCAAAGTTATTTAAGAAAACATAAACGATTAAAAATTATTAAACTAACGTAAACCTTATGAAAACCCAACTACTCAACCTACTCCTACTCTTTATTTCAACAGTCGCAAGTGCTCAACATTACGGCACTCAAGAATTCAAAGTAAGTCGTGATGATTTCGACTTTAACACCTATGCTAAAGATTCTACTGCAAACGCGCTAGTACTTTACGAATACGGAAATAGCTATATAGACGACGACGATTTTTTGTTAAAAACGGAATACCAAAAAAAGGTCCGCATTTTTAACCGAAATGGCTTTGACCATGCTACGGTAGAAGTTCCGCTTTACACCTCTAAAGGAAAAGAAGAACGCATAAAAGACATAACAGCCATAACCTACAATCTTAACAGTGGCGCCTTATCGGCCTCGCGTTTAAAAGATTCCGAAATTTTTTACGAAGACGTTTCTAGCAATGTAACCGTTGCCAAATTCACACTTCCAAATGTGCAAGAAGGCAGTGTAATTATTTACAGTTACAAACTATCGTCTCCTTACATCTTTAAATATCACGGCTGGACGTTCCAAGAAGATATTCCTAAAATATACAGCGAATACGACACCAGTATTCCTGGAAATTACAACTATAATATAAAACTTGTTGGCCCATACAAATTACACACTAACGAATCTAAAATAGAATCGCAATGTTTATCTGGAGGTAACGGCGCCTATGCCGATTGTGCGATTACTAAATTTGTAATGAAAGACATTCCCGCTTTTATTGAGGAAGATTACATGACCAGTAAATACAATTACTTGTCTAGAATAGATTTTGAATTAAAAACAGTAAAACGTTTTGATGGCGGTATAGACCAAGTTACTAAAACTTGGGATGCTGTAGATCACGAATTAAAAACCGAGAAAGAAATTGGTAATCAATTACGAAAATCGATTAAGTCTGAAGATATTCTATCAGCTAGCATTTTAAACGAAAAAGATCCTTTAAAAAAAGCACAAGCCATTTACGCTTATATACAAGACAATTATAAATGGAATGGCGATTACAAAATTTTCACAGAAGGCTCGGTAAAAGACCTTTTAAAAACCAAATCTGGTAATGTATCCAGCATCAATATATTGCTTCACAATTTATTAAACGACGTGGGTATAGAAGCGCAACCGGTCTTATTATCTACAAGAAATAATGGTTTCCCCACAAAATTATATCCTGTTTTATCAGACTTCAACTATTTAATAGTTCAAACCAGCATACAAAACAAAACCTACATGCTAGATGCAACAGAGCAACATTTACCCTTTGGAAGTTTGCCTTTTAGATGTTTAAATGCCTATGGTCGTAAAATAGATTTTAAAACAGGTAGCGATTGGGTTGATATAAAAGTTGATAAACCTTCGGTAGTAAACCATAGAGTTGAAATGGAAATTAAAGGCGACAGTGCCGTTGCCGATGCCTTTACAATTAGATCGGGATACTATGCATACAACTCAAAAAAAGATTTTTTGAATGATAAAACTGCCTATTATAAAAAGAAAAAAGAAGACTTCCCTAATTTTAATATTACGAAACACGAAGTTGTCGAAACCGATCGTAACGACGCAACGTTTAAAGAAGAACTTCAGGCACAAATAAGTTTAGAGCCTATGAGCAAAGAAATAGATGGTGTTACGCAAAAAACGTTATACATAAATCCTATACTATTTCATTTTTTTGACAGCAATCCATTTCAATTACAAGAACGTAATTATCCTATAGATTTTGGGTATAAAAACAACTACAGTTACACTATAAAACTGAACACTAAGGGCTACGAAGTTAGCGAACTTCCAAAAAACATAAATTACGGACTGCCTAACGGAAGAGGTTCATTGGTATTTGCTGTAAACCAAGCGGCAGATAACATTGTAATTTATTTAAAATTCAGCTTAAAAGAAACAGCTTATACTCCAGAATATTACGAGTCTATAAAACAATTAGCCAGCAAACTGGTTAACATACAAAACAATTCTCTAATTGTTTTAAACTCAAAAGTTTCAATATAGTTTACTATTTTTGAGTTTATGAGCAGCACTAAGTCTAACACACCTTGGAAAGACAAACTCCACGAAATTATTTACGAAGCAGATACACCTGCTGGTAAATTGTTCGACTTAGTGCTGCTTGTTGTTATTATTGCCAGCATTGTTCTGGTAATGCTAGAAAGTGTAAAGGCTATAGATTTAAAATATCACACATTTTTAAACACCGCCGAATGGATAATTACCATTTTGTTCACTATAGAATATATTGCAAGAATTATAACTGTTAAGCAACCTTTTAAGTACATTTTTAGTTTTTATGGTATAATAGATTTATTGTCTACCATCCCAAAATATATTTCTATCTTTTTTGCAGGCACACATGCCCTTGTTGCTTTAAGAGCCTTACGCTTACTTAGAATTTTTAGAATATTAAAATTAGCACGCTTTTTAGGAGCCTCCAAAAATTTAGTTACTGCCCTAAAAGCTAGCCGAGCTAAAATATCGGTATTTTTGTTTGCCGTTATTATTCTGGCTGTTATTTTAGGCACGATTATGTATATGGTAGAAGGCGAAGAAAATGGTTTCACCAATATTCCTAAAAGTGTGTATTGGTGTATTGTAACGCTTACAACCGTTGGTTTTGGCGATATTGCACCCCAAACACCTTTAGGACAATTTATTGCCGCTGTTGTCATGATTTTAGGTTATGGTATTATAGCCGTTCCTACAGGAATTGTATCGGCGGAATATGCTAGTCAGACTAAAAAACCAGAGCCTGAAAAATTAAAGACACAAGACAAAACCATACATCTTAACTCTCAATCTTGTCCAAATTGTTTAAGACACGATCACAGAGACGGATCGAAGTATTGTTATTATTGTGGCGAAGCCTTATAAATTTATTTTTTTTTGAAAACAAACAAGTATCTTATTTCTATTGTTGGCCCAACAGCGATTGGCAAAACGGCCTTAAGCATTAAATTGGCGCAACATTTTGACACCGAAATTCTTTCGGCAGATTCTAGGCAGTTTTTTAAAGAAATGCAAATCGGTACAGCCGCCCCAACACCACAAGAGCTAGCCCAAGCCAAACATCATTTTATACATCATAAATCGGTAACAGATACTTATAATGTTGGTGCCTTCGAGACGGATGCCATCCAGCGCTTAACCACTTTATTTAACACTCACAATACCGTTATAATGGTTGGCGGTTCTGGTTTATACGTCGATGCGGTTACCAAAGGTTTAGACGATTTTCCAGAAGTTGACGCGAATATCCGTTTAGATTTAAACACCCGATTGCAGCATGAAGGTTTAGAATCGTTACAGAAGCAATTACAAGTATTAGATTCCGTTTCTTACCAGAACATCGCTATAGACAACCCGCATCGCGTAATCCGTGCTCTAGAAATTTGCATAGGAACAGGAAAACCTTATGCGTCATTTTTAAATAAAAAGAAAGACTTACGCCCATTTAAAACGCTTTCTGTAGGATTAATAGCAGACCGAAATATTATTTACGAACGCATTAACCAACGTGTAGATATAATGGTGGAAACTGGTTTACTTGATGAGGTAAAACAATTGGCCGACAAAAAACATCTTAATGCGCTTAACACCGTTGGCTACAAAGAGCTTTTTAATTATTTAGACGGCACATGGTCTTTAGATTTTGCTGTGTCTGAAATAAAGAAAAATTCGCGGCGTTTTGCAAAACGCCAACTCACTTGGTTTAAAAAAGACCCTAATATTATGTGGTTTGATTATTTAACCCCTCTAGAAACCATCGTACAAACGCTAAACTCAAAGGTAACTAAACCACTATAGACTGGAAGTCTATAACTGAAAGTCCGATTATTTGTATTTATCTTAGCCACAAATACACTAAAATTCTTTATAAAAACAATGTCAAATATTCGTGCATTCGTGGCGAAAAAATATGTATAGGAACTGAAAGTCTTGCTCTAAAGGTGCATAGTTTAAACTAAGGACTGAGACCAATTAAAACAAAAAAAGACGGCCCTTTGACCGTCTTTTGTATTTTCGTTAGAATACTATGTATGGATTATGAATTTTGATTGACTACCAATCTGAATCCTTCACCATGAATATTTAAAATTTCCACATTCTCATCGGCCTTTAAATATTTTCTAAGTTTTGCGATATACACATCCATACTACGAGATGTAAAATAATTATCGTCTCTCCAAATCTTGGTTAAAGCTAATTCTCTTGGCATCAAATCATTTTCGTGTAATGCCAACAAACGCAACAATTCATTTTCTTTAGGCGATAATTTTATAGGATCTTCATCTCTAAACTTTAAAAAACGCAGTTTCGAGTTGAGGTCGAAAGCCCCAATTTTAAATTCAAATTGTTTACTATCGGTAACAGTTTCGGACGCCTTACGCTGTATTATTGCATTAATCTTCATGAGTAACACTTCGCTATCGAATGGTTTGTTCAGGTAGTCATCGGCACCTACTTTATAGCCTTTTAACACATCCTCTTTCATGGCTTTTGCCGTTAAGAAAATAATAGGGACTTCGGTGTTTTTTTCCCGAATTTCTTTGGCTAGTGTAAACCCGTCTTTATAAGGCATCATGACATCTAGTATACAAAGATCGAAATCGTCTTTTTTAAACTTTTCGAAACCTTCCATACCATTTTTGGCATGGGTAACTTCGTAATCGTTCATGATTAAATAATCCTTTAAAACGGTACCAAAATTTGGATCGTCTTCAACTAATAAAATTTTCTTATGTTGTTCGCTCATAACTTTATGATATTAATGGGAGTTTAACAATAAATGTACTGCCCTTTCCTTTTTCACTTTCTACCGAAATGTGACCTTGATGGTCGTCTACAATTCGTTTTACATAAGCTAATCCTAATCCGTGGCCTTTTACATTATGTATATTTCCAGTGTGCTCTCTATAAAATTTTTCAAAAACCCGTTTTTGGGCGGCTTTACTCATACCGCTACCTTGGTCTTTTATTTTTAACAATATATTATTTCCTACATTTTCTGTGTAAACATCTATTTTTGGAGCATCTGGCGAATATTTTATGGCATTGTCCAACATGTTTACTATTACATTTGTAAAGTGCGTATCGCTAGCCAGAACAGACGATTTATCGGCATCTAAATGTAAATTGATAAATCCTTGTCGGTCTTCTACAATTAACTCGACATGCGTTACAGCATCTTCTATTAAATCGTGCAGTTTTACACGGTCTTTACTAATGTTTAATTCGTTCTTTTCTAGTTTAGATATTCTTAATACATTTTCTACATGCGCATGCATGCGTTTGTTTTCATCTTTTATCATATTAAGGTAGCGCATTACCTTATCGCGATCGTCTATAATTTTTGGATTTTTTATGGCGTCTAACGCTAAATTGATGGTTGCAATTGGCGTTTTAAATTCGTGCGTCATGTTATTGATAAAATCCGTTTTTATTTCCGAAATTTTACGCTGTTTTATCAGCTGTAATAAGGCACTGGTATATGCTATAATAATGATGGATGTAAAAATGATAGACAATAAAGTCATACCAATTACAGATGACATGATGAATCGGTTTCTTTGCGGAAAATTAACCAACAATCTAAAGTTATTCTGACTGTTTTCGTTCTGAAAAATAGGTACACTAAAGGTTTTATCATCTTTTAACTCAAACCCTTCACTCTGAATTTTGGTAGCCAGATCGTTGCTGTATATGGCAAATTCGTAATCGATATCTATATTATCTTCGTGAAGTTTTTTGGTTAACAACCGTGTAATATCTTCGTTTTTTACGCGCTTATATATAGGTGTTCTACTGGTTAATACTTTAAAGGCTTCTTCAAAACTTTGTTTCTCGGCTTCGTTAAAGCGCCCTATTCTAGACATGCTATATACTGGGCTAACATTTAAATTGTTCTCCAAAACACTTTTACTGCTGTATACCTTGGTCTCGGAATTTCTTAATATGCGCTTTATATTAATACTATCTAAACCTATGTCAAAGATCGAAGACGACAATTTGTAATTCTCTTCTAAAATACCACTTCTGTAATACAACACTTCGTTGGTACTTTCGTTTTGTTGATTAAACAATAACTGCGTAATAGCAACCGTATCGGCTTCCTTCTTTTGATCAACTAAACGCTGAAATTTCTTAAAATAGGTGTTTAATTCTCTTTGCTCTATGTCTTGCGAGACGTAACTTAAAGCCTTTTTTACATTAAACGTAAACTGCTCTTCTTCATTTTTTACAGCATCACTAATGTAACGTGCTTGTACAAAAATAATCCCGACTAGAGATAAGCTCATTAAAAGCACCAAAAGAATGAATAACTTCTTGCTCATCATTCAAAATTAACATTTTAACATTTAGCTTTTTTAACATTTAACCTTACATTAACAAAATTGTTAAAATTTGCCAATTAACTAATTTTATTAAGGATAGTATTATGAATTTGCCCCACTTGACGTTGCATGTGCTCCATAGTGTCGTTTTCAATAACAAAATCGGATAACTCAATACGCCTTTCGTCTGGCCATTGTTGTTTCATTATCGCTTCTATTTTTGCTACGGTAGTTTGGTCGCGCTGTAATAAACGCTCTATTTTTGTAGCTTTATCTAAAACAACAGTAATAATAAAATTGCAGTTTTTATGCGCATCGCTTTCAAATAAAATGGCCGCCTCTTTTAGCACATAAGGCGCTTGCTGTGCGCTTACCCAATCTTTAAAATGCTGTGCTACTCTAGGGTGTACAATAGCATTCATTTTTTGCAACAAGGCTTTGTCATTATAAATTTTATCGGAAATGTAAGGCTTGTTTAAAGCACCGTTTATATAGGCTTCGGCACCGAACACCGCTTTTAATTCTGTAATAATTTCTGAAGACGTGACCATTAAAGCTTTGGCTTCATCATCCGAAATATACACTGGAATGCCATACGCTTGAAACGCTTTTGCGACGGTAGACTTTCCGCTTCCTATACCACCTGTTAGTCCTACTATTGTCATTCCGAAATAATAAATTCTATATTCTGTTGTTTGATTTTTGCACTTTTAATGTGCTCGGGCATTTTAACAATCTCCGGCACTAAATACGACTGGTTTTCGATTTGTTTTTGGTAATCGCATTCTACTTTAAAATCTTTGGCTTGCACCGATTTAAAATTACTTAAATTAGTATAATACAATACAGTAACAGACTTCGGGTAATATTTTAAGGTGATGTTTTTCGGCACATTAATAACGCTTACGGGAATGTTAAATGCGCCTTCTGTAAACTTTTCGACTTTTGCCTTTAACTTCACTTTTTTATGTGAAAACCGAATCTCTTCACTGCCTTCCGGCAACTCTAAATTAAGAGCTGTATCTATATTTAAATGCACATTTTGAAGTTCTAACGGTTCAGTTTTAATATGTTTTATTTTAGAAACCTGTTTTTCTGGCCCGACAATATGAACCGTATCGGGAGTTACGGTATAGCCTTTTAACACATCGAAACCAGGACTGAAGGTAATTTTATTTTGCAAAACTACAGGCACATCTTTAGAGTCGTTTACATCGTAATAAAACTTGATGCTATCTGGAGCAATACTAATGAGTTCGAGATCTTTATCGAACTGTGCATTTATGGCCGAAAACGAACTGCTTTTGTCCCAAACCAATGTCGAATCGTTTATATCGTCATGGTTATCGTAATCTAACCGAAGTTTGGGCGTTTTTAGATAGTATTTCAAAAATTTAAAGCCATAGGTTTTTAAAGTGATATGCAACTTAGGGCTACTATCGTTTAAGATGACATAGGTTTCTGGCAAGTTAATGGGCTGCACCGAAAACGGAATTGTATTTGTTATGGTTCTGGATAATTTATTTAATATTAATATGGTAAAGGACAACAATAAAAACAATGTAAAGACATTAATTTTTTTGCTTTTTACAAACTTTAAAAATCGTTGTTTTAAATCCTTCATCATAATGACTTAAAAAATAGCTTTGGAAAAACCTGTTCCGCATCTTTCTTTAAAAGATGGATGTTAATATACGATTTTAAAAAACCATAACCATACCCAAAAAACTGTACCAATATCGCCCAAACCGCTAAACATGCTACGCCTATTTGTTTCGTACTAACCAATGCTAATAAGAATACTAGTACAAAGTATAAAACATAAGCGAATAAAAACCATTTAAATTGAAACAGCAATACTATAACCGAAACCAGTAATCCAACCGAAAATAGTGTAGGAAACCAATATGTTAGCTTTGCCGTTTCTGGGTGCCACGAATTTAAAATTGGCCGTACTAAACCAAATTTATAGACTTGAGTATAAAATTTAGACCACGATATTCTTCGTTTATGATATACAAAAGCGTCTGGTATTAGCTTGGTTTCGAAACCTAAATGCCATAACCTAATCGATAAATCGGGGTCTTCTCCAGGGTGGATATTTCCAAAACCGTTAGAAGCTTCAAAAGCTTGTTTAGATAGTCCCATATTAAAACTGCGCGGTTGAAATTTTCCTACCTGATGTTTACTTCCTCGGATTCCTCCTGTAGTTAACACCGAAGTCATTGAAAAATTAATGGCTTTTTGCAAGCTTGTAAAAGAGCGTTCTGCGGCATCTGGCCCTCCAAAACAATCTACAAACGCTGTTTTTAAACTAGCATCTACTTCATTTAAATAATTTGATGGCAACACACAATCTGAGTCCAGAATTATAAAATAATTTCCCGTTGCTTTACGCATACCATAATTTCTAGAATCGCCGGGTCCTGAATTTTCTTTATAAAAATAGGCGATGTTTAAACGAGAACTAAAATCATCGACAACAGATTCCGAACTCACATCCGATCCGTCTTCAACAATTACTATCTCGAATTTTAAACTGGTGTTTTGATTTAAAAAACTGTTTAAAAGCTCTTCAATTTCATCGGGACGATTATAAACTGGAATAACAAATGAATAGTGTAAAACCATAACACAAATGTAACCAAATACAAAAAAAAGCCACCTAATTGGTGGCTTTAAATTATATATTAAATTACGAGATAACTAAACTATTTCGTCTCGTTAGCAACAAAAGCATCCATAACCTCGGCACTTACACCCATGTTACTAAATCCTCCGTCGTTGTATAAATTTTGTAAAGTAACACGCTTTGTTAAATCGCTAAACATAGCTACGGTATAATTAGCACAATCTAACGCTGTGGCATTACCTAAAGGCGACATTTTATCGGCGTAAGCTATAAAACCATCAAACCCTTTAACACCTTGCCCTGCTGTTGTAGGCGTTGGCGATTGCGAAATTGTGTTTACACGTACGTTTTTTTCCTTTCCGAAAAAATAACCAAAACTACGTGCTATACTTTCTAAATACGCTTTATTATCGGCCATATCGTTATAATCTGGAAACACACGTTGTGCAGCCATATAAGACAAAGCTACAATGCTTCCCCACTCGTTCATGGCGTCTTTTTGAAATAAAGTTTGCATAACTTTATGGAAAGAAACGGCAGATACATCCCAACCTTTACCCATCCACTCGTGGTTTAAATCGGTGTAATGCTTTCCTTTTCTAACATTTACAGACATACCAATAGAATGCAATACAAAATCTATTTTTCCGCCTAAAATCTCCATAGACTTTTCTACAAGATTTGCTAAATCGTCCATAGAAGTAGCATCGGCAGGAATAATTTCTGATCCTGTTTTTTCTGCTAGAGCTTTTATTTGCCCCATACGCATAGCAATTGGCGCATTGGTTAAAACAAACTCGCCGCCTTCTTCATGTACACGCTCGGCTGTCTTCCAAGCAATAGAGTTTTCGTCTAGTGCTCCAAAAATAATTCCTTTTTTCCCTTTTAATAAATTGTATGACATTCTAGTTGATTTTTATATTATTTAATACTTTACTCTAAAATTAACTTAGGCAAAGATACTACTTAATTCAATAATTGTTTAGCATGAGCTAAAGCCGAACTCGACACTTCTAAACCTCCTAACATTTGCGCGATTTCCAGCACACGCTCTTCTTCCGTTAAGGCTATTAAATTGGTGGTCGTTATTTGATTAACATCCTCCTTATAAACCTTTAAATGCGTATTGCCTTTAGCTGCCACCTGCGGTAAATGCGTTATCGCAAACACTTGCATATTGCTGCTCATATTACGCATAATAACTCCCATTTTGTTAGAAATTTCTCCAGAAACACCAGTATCTATTTCATCGAACATGATGGTTGGCAACTGTATGTATTTGGAAAGCACTGCTTTTATGGCCAACATAATACGCGATAATTCTCCTCCCGATGCAGCTTTATTTAAAGGTTTAAAAGTCCCGCCCTTATTGGCCGAAAATAAAAACTGTAAGTCGTCTTTACCGTTAGCGTAAAACGTTTTACTAGTTTCTAGCTCAATTTGAAATTGAGCATTAGGCATGCCTAAATCTGCTAAATAGACTTCGAGTTGTTGCTTTAAATCTGGAATTACTTCTACCCGTTTATGATGTATATCACCTGCTATCTGGTTTAAAACAGTTTCCTTTTCTGCAATTTTAGCTTGTAATTCGGTAATATTTTTATCGAGATTTTCGGTAACACTAACCTTATCTTCTAATGTATTTTTTATTGCGATTAACTCCGTAACATTGTTTGCTAAATGCTTTTTTAACAAATTATGTAATAATTGTAATCTGGTATTAACCACTTCTAACCTATTCGGATCGGCATCTAGAGCATCTTCTGAAGCTTCAACATCGGCGAAAATGTCGTATAATTCTATTAAACTGCTATCTACCCGCGAATACAATTCTTTGTAATGCGATGAAAATGATGCGATTTTATTAAAATTATTTTTAACCTCTGTTAATATGGCTAAAGCCCCTATTTGCTCGTCGTTTAACAACTGATGCGAGGCCACCAACTTTTCTTTTATAGCTTCAATATTATCTAAGGTTTCGTATTCTTCCTCTAAAGATTCCAACTCACCTTCTACTAGTTTCGCATCTAAAAGTTCTTGCAATAAAAAGGCATTATACTCGTATTCCTTATTCGCTTCCGATTGAAAATCGAGTAGTTTTTGTAAGGCTTTCTGATCGGATTTAAAAACCTTTAAATGCTGCTTATAATTTACTAACGGTTGTTCTGTTTCGGCCAAAGCATCAATAACCTGAAACTGAAAAGCATCGTCTGTTAATTGAAGCGTTTGATGCTGCGAATGAATATCTATAAGGCGTTCGCCCAACACCTGCAAACTACTTAAAGTAACTGGCGTATCGTTTACAAAGGCTCGCGATTTACCCGATGGTAAAATCTCTCGGCGTATAATGGTTTGCTTGTCATAATCTAAATCTTCCTGCTCGAAAATGGGTTTTAAATTATAATTGGCAATATCGAACACTGCTTCAATAACACATTTTTGTTCATCATCTTTTAACGATGATAAATCGGCACGTTTACCTATAATTAAAGATAAAGCACCCAAAACAATAGATTTCCCGGCACCTGTTTCTCCTGTAATTATGGTGAATCCAGGATTAAAACGCGCTTGCAAATCGTCTATTAAAGCGTAATTTTTTATAGATAATGAGGTAAGCAATATAATGAAGCTTTAAATTTACAAAGCCAAAGATAATCGAGTTTTAATTTGTAATCAAACTAAAACTTGATATTTCTCCATTTACTGGAATTGGTTGGCGAAATGGTGTTTAATACATCAACCAAATCGGCGACTTGAACATTTGGCCCATCCGAAAAAATGTCCTCTATTTCATCGCTTTTTGCATCGAAAAAGATACGTGCTAAAAACGAATTTGGCCTTTGGTTATGCATATTCTGTAGTAAAGTAATCGCATCGGCAATGTTTTGTTTTCCCGATTTTAAATCGTCGCTCATTTGGTCTAGCCCCTTGCGATGGTACTGATACATAACCTGCCTGTACTCTTTAAATGTTGGCGAAAACAAATTATCTACCAACATATAACGCGTTTGTAAACCATCTTCCAACTTCCAACCTTGTGCATTTTCCGATTGCGAGTAATTAACAATAGTTTGTGCTTGCGTTAAAAATGGTTCGCCGCCTTGTAGCTCGAAGGTATCGGCATCTAAACCTAAAATCATATATACATGAAAGGCTAAAACCGACACTAAATTTGATTGAAATTGTGTAGGACTAAAGTTTAAGTTTTGATACTCTACATAGCGAAATGTAAAATCTTTATCGTTAAAATTATACACAGGCGTGCTGTACGAAGACCCATAAACCGGTCTAGACGATTGCACTTGTATAGTAGCTTTAAACACATCGCTAGCATACTCCTGCACGGTAATATTCATACTGCAATTTATGCGCTCGTCTTGCTTGTACGCTCTGTTAGTCCATTGTGTATTATTAACAAGTTCTGTTAACTGTTTCTCTAAGGTTTTAAAAACTTGTACATTTTCGTTACCAGTAAATTGGGCATTTACAACTACATTACAGTTTAATTCCTGCCCCAAGGCTACAGATGCTATACTGAAAAAAAGAACAACTAAAAATTTATGCATAAAGCGTATGTATTATATGATGTACTAAATCTTGAGCAACTTCGGATTTTGGCTTCAAATCAAAAGAAACAATCTGTTCTTTATCGTCTATAAATGTTACTTTATTGGTATCCGATTTAAAACCTGCACCTTTATCGTTTAACGAATTTAATACAATTAAATTTAAGTGCTTGCGTTTCAATTTAGCTTTGGCGTGTTCTAGTTCATTATCGGTTTCTAAAGCAAAGCCTACTAAATACTGATGTGATTTAATAGCTCCTAAAGATGCCAAAATATCCTTAGTTTTTTCCAACTCCAATGTTAACGTTGCACTCGCCTTTTTTATTTTGTGCTGAGCAACTTCTTTTGGGCGATAATCGGCCACAGCTGCCGATAGAATGGCAACATCTACCGACATAAAATATTTATGAGCTTGCTCGTACATATCCTGAGCACTTACCACAGGAACAACAGTTACAAAATCATGTTTTAGCACTTGATTGGTTGGCCCTGAAATTAAAACCACCTCGGCTCCTAAATTAGCTGTCGCCTTAGCAATTTCGAATCCCATTTTGCCACTGGAATGATTCCCTATAAATCGCACAGGATCTATAGCTTCGTAAGTTGGCCCTGCCGTAATCATTACTTTTTTGCCATACAAGGGCAATTGCCCTAAAAGGTGTTGTGTAATAAAGGTTACGATATCTTCTGGCTCGGCCATTCTCCCTTCTCCAACCAGACCACTTGCAAGTTCGCCATGTGTTGCCGGTATCATAATGTTACCAAATTTGGTTAAGGTTTCGAATGTAGCTTTGGTTGAAGGGTGCTTGTACATATCCAAATCCATCGCGGGCGCAAAATACACCGGACATTTAGCCGACAAATAAGTGGCCAACAATAAATTATCGCAGGTACCCTGAGCCATTTTAGACAAGGTATTTGCCGTCGCTGGAGCAATGATAAATAAATCGGCCCACAGACCTAATTCTACATGGTTATTCCACACAGCATTTTCATCATCTTCATTATAAAACGAAGATTCTACTGGATGTTTGGATAGGGTTGATAAGGTTAAAGGAGTAACAAAGTCTTTAGAAGCAGGTGTCATAACAACTTTTACGTTGGCACCTGCTTTTATAAATAACCTTACTAGTGAAGCTGTCTTATAAGCAGCAATACCGGCACTTATGCCCAAGAGTATGTTTTTGCCACTTAATATAGACATGGTATATTGTTTTACTGAGCGTCTTCCTCGGTGTTTCTGTAATACACTTTATTATCTAACCACTCTTGTACCGCTAAAGCGTGTGGCTTAGGTAATTTTTCGTAAAATTTAGACACTTCTATTTGCTCTTTATTTTCGAAGATTTCCTCTAAGCTATCGTTATAGGTTGCAAATTCTTCAAGTTTTTCTATAAGCTCTTTTTTTATTTCTGTGTTGATTTGATCTGCTCTTCTAGAAATAATAGAAATAGCTTCATAGATATTTCCTGTAGGTTGGTCTACTTTGTTTCTGTTATACGTAACTGTATTTACAGGAGCATTGATTTTCTTTAAATCCATTATATTAACTTTTAGTGCTATAATTTTCTAATTCGTGTAAAATATTGGCATGCATCTCCTCTACAGTTTCTGTAAATTCCGATGTTGCATATCCTTTTTTAAAAGATTGATAATAATCTTCGGCAGTCTCTAATCGTTCTTGTTTTTTGTACTCTACGCTATTCATAGCTAATTTATAAGCTGCATCTAACCTGTAGTACATGGCCTGCTCTCTGTAAGAAGAGCCTGGAAATTCGAAAATAAAATTATCGAACGACTTTATTGAGGCTTTATAATCTGTAATCGTATTGTATTGTTTAGCGATTTCGAACGCTTTTGTTTCTAGCTTATGGTCTAATTCCTTTATGTATTGATTGGCTTCAGCTACGTATTCCGACTTTGGAAATGCGTTAATAAACAATTGCAGTTTTTCTATGGCATCTTTAGTTTCTGTTTGGTCTTTGCTGTAAACAGGAGATAACATATAATAACTTTTGGCACTGTAAAATGAAGCTTCCTCTAACTTTTCACTTTTCGGGTATGAATCTGCAAAACGCTCGAACTGATATCCTGCTACGTAATAATCTTTCATATCGTAGTAGGTTTTTGCATACATATACATTAATTTTTCTGCTTGCGGCTTACCTCTGTAACTTGGTACAATATCCGAAAACAACCTATTGGCCTTAGCTGCTTTGCCTTGATTGTAAAGATCTTCACCCATTTTATATTTCACAGCAATATCTTCAGACTTTAAAGCTTTTTGATATTCGCTACATGAACTTAATAAAACAGATGCTGTAAATATGTAAAGAAGTTTCCTCATAGTTTTTAAACAGAATGCAAAAATAAGCTATTCTTATTGATTTTAAAAATAATATTTTTCTGCTAAAATAATGGTTGTAATGACTTTATAATGGCGTTTAAGTAATATTTAACGTTTAAAAGTCTAACGAAAAAAACAGGCCTAAAATTTTAATTTCACCTTAGGCCCGAGTGCTATTTTAAAGGGTTTCTACAAACGCTTTAATTTTATCTTTCAACCCTTGCGTGGCCTCTACCAATGGCAATCTTACACTTGCACGACACATATTTAATGCCTCGAACACGGCTTTAATTCCTGCCGGATTATTTTCGGCAAAAATATAAGATGTTAAATCCATTAGTTTATAATGTATCGCATAAGCCTCTTTGGCTTTTCCTTGAAGACCTAACTGAATCATTTTCGAAAACTCGGCAGGTACAGCTTGGCCCAATACAGAGATAACTCCTGCTCCACCTGCTAAAACCACGCCTAAAGCTAAATCGTCGTCTCCAGAAATGATTAAAAAATCGTCTGGCTTATCTTTTAATAAATTTAAATACTGACCTATATTATTACCAGCTTCTTTAACGGCAACGATATTTTTGAAATCTTTAGCTAACCTAAGTGTAGTTTCTGGCAACATATTAGACGCTGTACGTCCTGGCACATTATACAGTATTACTGAAACAGGACAAGCTTCTGCCACCGCTTTGAAATGCTGATAAACGCCTTCTTGGGTTGGCTTACTATAATAAGGAGACACCGATAAAATAGCTTCGAAAGCACTTAAATCTGTAGCTTTAATTTCTTCTACAACTTGTGCCGTATTATTTCCACCTATTCCTAAAACCATAGGCACACGCCCATTATTAGCTTCAGAAACTGTTTTTATAATCGCCTGTTTTTCTTCTTTAGTTACAGTAACACTTTCTCCTGTAGTACCCATTATTACTAAATAATTAGTACCATTTTCAATATTAAAATTAACAATATTTGTTAATGCTTCGTGATCTACACTAAGATCGGCGTTAAAAGGAGTAACAAGCGCTACACCTGTCCCCATTAATTTACTGTTCATGCTTTTAAATTCTTTTTAATATACTGAGGTATTTTAACAATTCGTTTTTAAATACCTGAAAAGCTTTTGGGTCTGACGCTATAATCAAATCGTTAAGCCTTGGTTCTTCTTGTAATACTCCTATTTTAAACTCTGCTTTAGATAGGGCCGTTAATAATTTTAAATGCAGATCGTCTTTAAAATAATAACTAATCAACCCGTCAAAAGGTGTATTTAAAAAAGTCTGCAAATCGGTGTTTTTAACGTGTCCTTTCCAGTCAAAATCCTTCTCATTAAAACAAGGGTACGTCAGGCTTTCCTGTGCATCTTTGTCCTGCGAAAAGAAAATCAATTTAAATTTCACATTATGTATATGTAAAGTTTTAGCTAAAGTTTCGAAAGCTTCTAAGTTTCCAGCCTGATCCCAATCTACGATAACTCCCAAACTTTCAATAGGTTTGGCTCCGTTTAAATCGGCGCGATCGTCTAACAATTTATTAAAATACTTTTTAATAGATTTTTCCTTAAAACCTTTTAAAATCATTTATCTTTAAACTTTCGTGCAAAGGTAGGAAAAACTACAACCATACCTTACTAAATTTTACAAGTTTAATTATGAATTTTAAACAAATAACAACAGTCTTTTTCCTTATACTTTTATGCGCTTGTAAAACAAAAGACCTCAACCTTACTAAAATTGAAGGGCAACAAATTCCAATAAGCGACACTCTACAAGTAAACCAAGACTTAAACAGCTTTATAGCGCCATACCACGACCATGTTACTAAAGAGCTGGATAGCGTGTTAACCTACACCCCAAAAACCTTATCTAGAGAAGACGGCGAATTCAACTCGTCTTTAGGCAATTTAATTGCAGATATTGTTTATATACAGGCAAATCCGGTTTTTCAGTCCAGAACTGGTAACACTATAGATTTTGTATTATCTAACTACGGAAGTATTCGCGCCCCCTTATCTAAAGGCAATGTTACATTACGATCGGTTTACGAACTTATGCCGTTCGAAAATAGCATTGTTGTTGTTGCCCTTTCGGGGATACAAGTAAAAGAAGCTATAGATTTCCTGGTTAAATCGAAACACCCACACCCGATCTCTGGCATTAAACTTGTTGTAGACGAAAATAAAAAACTGATTGATGCCAAAATTAATAACGAGCCTATTTCAGATTCCAAAATTTACTACGTAGCCACCATAGATTATTTATATAATGGTGGCGACCACATGACCTTTTTTAAACCCAACAAAGGCGATTATGTATTAAATTACAAATTGCGTAACGCTTTAATAGATTATTTCACCAAAGCAGACACTATAAACCCTGTTATAGACGACAGATTTACACAACAAAAACAATAAATTAAATTATTACGATTATATGAAACGTCGAGATTTTCTTAAACAAACCACTGCAGCAACTTCTTTAGTTGCTCTTGGCGGTGTAACATTATCGTCTTTTTCTCCTGCATCTGCTTCAAAAAAAATAACCATATTACACACCAACGATGTACACAGCCACATCGATCCCTTTAGTCCAACCGACGCCAATTTCCCAAATATGGGTGGTGTTGCCAGACGAGCTACCTTAATAGACCGTATTCGAAAAGAAAATCCGCACACGCTATTACTCGATGCAGGCGACATTTTTCAAGGCACTCCCTATTTTAATTTTTACGGAGGTGAATTGGAGTTTAAACTGATGAGCAAATTAAAATACGACGCTGCCACCATAGGGAACCACGATTTCGACAATGGTATAGACGGACTCTACGCGCAATTACCACATGCAGAGTTTCCTTTTTTAATTGCCAATTACGATTTTTCGAATACAATCATGGACACTCATACCAAATCTTATAAGGTATTCATAAAAAACGATATAAAAATTGGTGTATTTGGTGTAGGCATTCAACTAGAAAACCTAGTAGACCCAGCCATGTATAAAGAAACTAAATATTTAAACCCCATTGAAATTGCTCAAGACATGAGCAGAATTTTAAAAGAAGAAGAACATTGCGACCTTGTAATTTGCCTATCACATTTAGGTTACAAATACGACAGCGATAAAGTTAGCGATCTTAAATTGGCCGCAGCTACCAAAAACATCGATTTAATTATTGGCGGGCACACGCATACTTTTTTACCAAAACCAACAATCGTAAAAAATAGCGAAAATCAAAATATACTTGTTAATCAAGTAGGGAAATATGGTGTAAATCTAGGCCGAATAGACTTTTACTTCGACCACAACAAAAACAAAGCTGCCAATGGCACGGCTATAAACGTATAATACATATTAAAAACTACGCATTTTGAGCTACCAAATGCTTGGTTGCCCCAATACTTACCGAGGCGTACATAAATACAAAAGCCAGCACGAAAAAGCCATAGGTTAAAATATTCAACAAGGACACTTCTGCTATATAGAAAAAAGCAAATTGCAGTAGCTCCGAAAACACCAAACATGTTGCCCCAACAAACAACAACAAGGCTTTTTTATTATCTCGGTATAAATAGTTTAAAAAAGAAACCGTTAAAACACTTAACACCACAGCATTATACAAAAACTCAAAATACACAGAAATCGTATTTAAGTCCAAACTCACAATGGTATACAACACATATAATAAATAAGCGTTTAATGCCAATAAAATCATTAGCGTTACCCGTAATTCTTTTACTACATATCTAAAATTTAGCTTGTTTAATAAATCCAAAACAAAACAAGAATACGCCGTTAGGTATAACGAATTACCGATAAAATACTCGCAATTAACAGGCAAATAAGGCCCTATAAAAGTTAAAAGCTCGGAGACAGAAAACAAGATTAAAAAGGCCGAAAAGTAGGCACTGCGTTTACTGATGGTAAAAAAATACACTCCAGTAATTACAGGCACCACAAAAGCCTTCACCATAGCTGCCGACAAGTGCAAATCTTTCATTTCAAAAAACACAAACAACACGCTTAGCAAAACGATAAAGCCCACTAAAATTTGTATTTTACGCATTATTTTTGGTTTTTTAGACGTCTACTCCAACGTGCTTAACAAGATTAAAAACGGAGATAGATGCTTCAAAAATAAAAATTTTAAAATAAGATGCAATTATTTTATCATATTCAGGAATTCTTCTTCTGTAATTACAGGTATATTTAATTGCTCGGCTTTTGTACGTTTACTTGGCCCCATTTTATCGCCCGCCACCAAATAACTGGTTTTAGACGAAATAGAACTCCCTACTTTCCCGCCATGATCTTCAATTAATTTTTTAAGCTCGTCTCTAGACACCGATGAGAATACGCCCGAGACCACAAAAGTATTCCCTACTAAAGTATCGGTTTGATTTGCCAAAGCATCTTCCGAAATCTGCAACGCAACTCCAAAGGATTTTAAACGCGCTATAATGCGATTGTTTTCTTCGGATTGAAAAAAGGCCACAACACTTTCTGCTATCTTAACACCAATTTCATCAACATTAACCAAAGTCTCTTCCGAAGCTTGCGCAATGGCTTCAATACTCTTAAAATGCTTAACCAATTTTTTAGCCACGGTTTCGCCCACATAACGAATACCCAATGCATACAATACACGCTCGAAAGGCACTTGTTTAGACTGCTCGATACCTTGTATTAAATTATCGGCACTTTTTTCAGCCATACGCTCTAAAGGCAATACATCCTCCTTTTTCAAAGCATACAAATCGGAATAATTTTGAATAAGATTAGCATTAACCAAAAGCGCTACGGTTTCGCCTCCTAAACCATCAATATCCATCGCTTTACGAGAAATAAAATGCTGAATGCGCCCCACAATTTGTGGTTTGCATCCATTGTAGTTTGGGCAGTAATGTTGTGCCTCGCCCTCTTGCCTAACCAATTCTGTACCACATTCGGGGCAATGGGTAATATATTGTGTAGGGATAGAATCTGTTGGACGTTTAGTGAAATCGACCGCAATAATTTTCGGGATAATTTCACCGCCTTTTTCTACATAAACCTCATCGCCTTCACGAATATCTAATTTCGCAATCTGGTCGGCGTTATGCAACGATGCCCGCTTAACCGTGGTTCCTGCCAATTCTACAGGTTCTAAATTGGCCACAGGCGTTATCGCTCCTGTTCTCCCCACTTGATATGTGATTTCGTTAAGTCTGGTAGACACTTGCTCTGCCTTAAACTTATAAGCCATAGCCCAGCGTGGCGCCTTAGCCGTATGCCCCAATTCGTCTTGCTGCTGAAAACTATTAACCTTAATAACTACACCATCGGTTTCGTAGGGCAAATCGTGACGATGTGTGCCCCAATAATTTATAAATTCGAAAACCTCATCTATAGAACTCGCCAATTTAGCAGCCTTTGGCACTTTAAACCCCCAAGCTCTTGCTTTTTCTAAACTCTCTATTTGCGATGTAATATTTAAATTACTCCCTATAATATTATACAACAAACACTCTAGCGGGCGCTTAGCAACCTCGCTGCTATCTTGCAGTTTTAAACTTCCCGAAGCTGTATTTCTAGGATTCCTGTAAGGTTCTTCGCCAATTTCTATACGTGACTCGTTCATTTTGTTAAAACCATCAAACGGCAAAATAATTTCGCCACGAATATCAAATCGCTCAGGATAATCACCAGTTAACTGCAAAGGCACCGATTTTATAGTTTTCACATTTGCCGTCACCTCATCGCCTTGTACACCATCGCCTCGTGTTACAGCTTTTAACAGTTGCCCATTTTCATAAGTGATGCTTATAGATGCCCCGTCGTACTTCAATTCGCAAGTATAGCTAACAGGACCATCGACCATTTTTTTAATGCGTTGCTCCCAAGCCAATAAATCCTCTTTAGAATATGAATTATCTAAAGAATACATGCGATAATCGTGCACTACCGTATTAAAACTTTTAGTGACAGCACCGCCAACACGCTGCGTTGGCGAATTTGCATCGAAAAACTCAGGGTGTTTAGCCTCTAGCTCCTGAAGTGTTTTAAGCTTCATGTCGAACTCAAAATCACTAATATCGCTTTCATCTAAAACATAATACTTGTAATTATAAGCATTTAACTCGTTTCTTAACTCTTGTATTTGCGCCTCTATAGTCATTTTATAATCGTTCTTTATTTAACCATTGCGGAGCTGGCAATGGTTTGTAGTGTTTCATTTTTTCTAAAAGCCCTTCAATTGTATCATCTACTACCACAGCATTTAAATGGTCTTGTTTTAAAAATCCGCGTGTAACCATAGCGTTACAATATGCTAACAAATGATCGAAATACCCATTGATATTTAGAATTCCGATGGGTTTAGTGTGAAGTCCCAACTGCCCCCATGTGGTAATCTCGAAAAACTCATCCATCGTTCCGAAACCTCCAGGTAGCATTATAAATCCATCGGACTTATCGTACATTTGCACTTTCCGATCGTGCATGTTTTGAGTAACAATCAACTCCGACAAACTAGGATGCACAATTTCTTTTGTTTTTAAAAAGTGAGGGATTATTCCTAAAACCTGCCCATTAGCATCTAAAACGCCACGAGCCACTTCGCCCATAATCCCTAATTGCGATGCGCCATAAACCAAAGTAATATTACGCTTTGCTAAAGTTTCTCCCAAGAGATACGATGTTTCTAAAATTTCAGAATCGGTTCCGCTACTAGAACCACAAAATACAGCTATAGATTTCATTTGTTTTGCACTCCTTTTATCATTCTATTTCGTTTAAACATGTCTCGCCGTAAAGCCACGTCTTTAAATTTATGTTCCAATAACAAAGCCACCATATCGTTGCCTAAATATTCGTTTATTTCAAAAAACAATAGTCCTCCCTCTACTAAAGTTTTGGTTGCCAAATCTGTAATGGCCTTATAAAACTTTAACGGATTAGCATCATCTACAAACAGGGCTAAATGGGGTTCGTGATTTAAAACGTTTGGTTTCATTTGTTGTTTTTCCATCTCGCGAACATACGGCGGATTGGACACAATAATATCGAAAGGCAAAGCAAAGTCGGCAATTATCGTTGGATCTACAGTTAAAATATCGGACTGAATAAAACGCACCGACACGTTATTAATCTCCGCATTACGCTGCGCGACCTTTATGGCTTCTTCACTAATATCTACCCCAAACACTTCGGCATGCTCAAAATGTTTAGCTAAGGCTGTTGCTATGCAACCACTTCCCGTACCGATATCCAATATTCTTAAAGGCGCTTTTATCTCTTCTAATTTAGATTCTATAATCCAAGCCACCAACTCTTCGGTTTCAGGTCTTGGAATTAACACCTGATTATTAACCTGAAACGTTAAACCAAAAAACTCGGTTGTTTTTAAAAGATATTGAATAGGCTCGTGCCTTTTTAAAGCTTCTAAAGCCTGAAACACAAGCTCTGCCTCGTCCTCACTAATGGCATAATCTGGTTGAATAGCCAAAGTGATACGTTTGACATTAAAATAATAATCGCAAATCATAAAAAAGAATTGATCGACCTCTTCTTTATCATAATCGGCATCTAAGGCTTTATGAAAATCCTGTTGTATTGCTTTTAATTTCATAAGGTTTTAATCATCCATACATTACACGAATAATGTCCTGTTTTCCCTAAAGGCTTTTCTAAATTTTTAAAGCCATTCTGTGTATACAATTTGGTGGCTGCTTGCATATAAGGTAAGGTTTCCAAATAACACTTTTTGTAACCAAGCGTTTTAGCTTTGCCTAAACAAATTTGCATCATTCGTTGTCCTAAACCACGACCTCTGGCCGATTTTAAAAAATACATTTTTTGCAATTCGCAAGTTTCGGGCTCGTTTTCTAATGGCCCAACGCCTGCGCCACCAACAACCGCACCATCTTCTACCACCACAAAATAAGCACATTTAAAGCCACTGTACGTCTTAAACATATCGTTTAGGGCTTCATCTTCGTAAGCTGTTCCAACTTTAGGCGCTCCAGATTCAACTAAAACTTCTCGAATTACATTTGCGATGTGCTGATTATCTTCTTGTTGAATTTCTCGTATCTCAACATGGCTCATCCCCATTTTTAATCTTATTTTTGTGACGTGAAGATACATGAAAAATATATAAAACGCTGTATAGAAATTGCCAAAAACGGTCTTGGCACTACCAGACCAAACCCTATGGTAGGCTGTGTAATTGTACATAACAATTTAATTATCGGAGAAGGTTTCACCAGTCCTTACGGCGGTCCACATGCCGAAGTAAATGCAATAGGGTCGGTTAACAACAAAGTGCTATTAAAAGAAGCCACACTTTATGTGACTTTAGAGCCCTGTTCGCATTTTGGGAAGACACCGCCGTGTAGCGATTTAATTATTAAACACCAGATTCCAAAAGTGATTATTGGCACAATAGACGATAATTCGCTTGTCGCTGGACAAGGCATTAAAAAATTAAAAGCTGCAGGTTGCCAGGTTACAGTTGGTATTTTAGAACAGGAATGCAAACAGCACCACAAACGTTTTTTCACATTCCATAATAAAAAACGCCCCTATATTATTTTAAAATGGGCGGAGTCCGCCAATGGTTTTATTGCGCCTAAAACTAAAAAGGAACAAAAACCAGTTTGGATAACCAACCCTTACTCCAGACAATTGGTTCATAAATGGCGCGCCGAAGAACAAGCTATTTTAGTTGGCGGCAACACCGTTATAAAAGACAACCCGAGTTTAACGGTTCGTGATTGGGCAGGACAACACCCAACACGAATAGTATTAGACAAACACGACAACCTACCTAAAACAGCTTCGGTATTTAACAACGAAGCCAAAACCATTGTGTTTACCCCAGAACATTTAAATTTTGGCAACCCGATTGCCAGCCAAATTTGCGAGCAGTTACACCAACAAAACATTACATCGGTAATTATTGAAGGCGGCACCAAAACGCTTCAAACCTTTATAAACGAAAATTTATGGGATGAAGCTCGCGTTTTTTACGGAAACAACTTTTTTGAAGACGGCACAAAAGCACCAACCTTTATAGGCACATTAATTTCAAAACAACACATTTTAAACGATACCTTAAAATATTTCAGCAATGATTAAAACCATAATATTCGACTTTGGAGACGTATTTATTAACCTAGACAAAGTTGGCGCTCTAGAACTCGCTTTACATCAATTTAAGCTTGAAAACTTTACCGACGACATGCTTCGTATTAACGAACAATACGAAATGGGGCTTATTAGCAATACCGAATTTCTAAATTTCTACAACACTACTTTCCCCGAACATTCAACTGAAAAAATTTTAGATATCTGGAATGCCATTTTAAAAGATTTCCCGCACCATCGTTTAGAATTTTTAAAAGAATTATCGGAAAGCAATGCCTATAAACTTATTTTATTAAGTAACACGAACGACCTTCATATAGAATTTGTAAAAAGTTATGTGCCGTTTTTTAACGAATTTAAAAGTTATTTTGATCTCTTTTATTTGTCGCACGAAATTCACCTTAGAAAACCCAATGCCAATATTTACGAATTTGTTTTAAACGAAAACAATCTAAAGGCTGATGAAACTCTCTTTGTTGACGACACCACAGAAAATACAGACGCAGCACAAAAACTAGGTATACACACTTGGAATATTAATCCAGCAACCGAAGACGTAACTACACTTTTCAAAACTAAAGAAGAATTATTTAGCTAATTTTTTTGGAAATACAAGACACATACAAAACACTAGCACAACCCTCGGAAGAAACGTTGTTTAAAGAAAAGAACAGCAAATTTTTTGGCTATGCGTTTCCCGTAAGTTCCGAAGACGAAGTAAAAGAACATTTAGAGCAAATAAAAAAACAACACCATTCGGCAAGGCATTGGTGCTACGCTTACCAACTTGGCACCGAAACCATTACTTACAGAGCAAACGACGATGGCGAACCCAACAATTCGGCAGGCATGCCAATTTATGGCCAAATACAATCGTTCGAGGTCACGAATGTTCTCGTTGTTGTTGTACGCTATTTTGGCGGTGTAAAACTGGGTGTTGGCGGTTTAATTAGCGCTTACAAAACTTCGGCTCAACTAAGTTTAGAAGCTTCAAAAATTATAGAACGCATTATAACAAACAATTACCTAATTGTATTCGATTATAAGAATATGAATAAGGTAATGCGTATTATAAAAGAAAAGCAACTCGATGTAATTAATCAGAAATTAGAATTGCATTGCGAGCTAACAATAGCTGTTAGAAAAAAAGACGCTGAAGCCATTTTTAATCTTTTCGACACGCTTTTTGAAGTTACCATTAAGCAGCTGTAAGATTACACAGGCATTAAGTCTAATATATAATTCGGACAACGCATTGGGCGCTTGGTTTCTTTGTTCATAAATGCTAAAACAGTATTAGCTAAAACGATAATTTCGCCAGCTTCATTTGTAATTTCAAAGTCAAAATCTATCTTAACTCCAGGACGTTCTTTTAATATTGTTTTTACGGTAATAACCTCATCATAAAAAGCTGATTTTTTGTAATTTAAACTCATAGAAATTACTGGCAACATAATACCTTTGTCTTCCATTTCTTTATACGAAATACCTAAGGCCCGCAACCACTCAGTCCGCGCCATTTCTAGGTATAACGCGTAATTACCATGATGTACAACCCCCATTTGATCGGTTTCGCCATATCTTACTCTTATTTGTATTTCGTCGAATTTCATAACTAAGTTTAAATATTTTTTTGTAGCTTCGGAAACATGTTAAACATGAGGAAAAAAATCTAAAAATTCAATAGCTACGTATTTTTTTTTTAAGATTTTTGTTCACATATTTGTCATACCAATAATCAGGAGATAATTTCGTTTTCTCCAACAACTTTTACTAACAAAAATCTTTTAAAAAATAATGAGTGTAACTGCGCAATCGGTATGGAATAATTGTCTAGAATTCATAAAAGATAACATTCAACCGCAAGCATACAAAACCTGGTTTGAACCGATCGTCGCAGTAAAATTAACGGACAATGCATTAAGCATTCAAGTACCGAGTAAATTTTTCTATGAGTGGCTAGAAGAACATTACGTTAAAATTTTAAAAGTTGCGTTAACCAAAGAATTAGGAGCCAAAGCCAAACTTGTTTACATTATAAAAATGGAAAACACATACGGCAACAAACAACCGTTTACAGAGCGCATTCCTAGTTCTAGCAGAACGCCAGTAAAGGCCCAAGACGTCGACATTCCGCTTAACAACAAAAATCCAGAATTACGCAATCCGTTTATTATTCCTGGCATTAGAAATGTTAAAATAGAATCGCAATTAAACCCTAATTATAGTTTCGAAAACTTCTTGGAAGGCGACTCTAACCGCCTAGCCAGAAGCGCAGGGTTAGCTGTTGCAGCCAAACCAGGAGGCACTTCGTTCAATCCGCTTTTAATTTTTGGTGGTGTTGGTTTAGGAAAAACCCATTTAGCACACGCTATTGGGGTTGAAATAAAAGATAAATACCCAGAAAAAACGGTACTTTATATTTCTGCCGAGAAATTCACCCAACAATACATCGACTCTGTTAAGAAAAATAATAGAAATGATTTCATTCATTTCTATCAGATTATAGATGTCTTGATTATAGACGACGTTCAGTTTTTATCTGGAAAATCAGGTACGCAAGATGTATTTTTCCACATCTTCAACCATTTACATCAAAACGGCAAACAAGTTATCTTAACAAGCGACAAAGCACCTGTTGATATGCAAGATATCGAGCAACGTTTGTTATCTCGTTTTAAATGGGGACTTTCTGCAGAATTACAAAGTCCAGATTACGAAACCCGCATCTCGATACTTAACAACAAACTTTACAGAGATGGCGTTGATATGCCAGAAGAGATTGTAGATTATGTTGCTAAAAATATTAAAACCAATGTAAGGGAATTAGAAGGCGCTATCATTTCGTTAATTGCACAATCGTCTTTCAATAAAAAGGAAATCACCTTAGATCTCGCTAAGCAAATTGTCGAAAAATTTGTAAAAAACACCAAACGCGAAGTATCTATAGATTACATACAAAAAGTGGTTTCGGATTATTTCCAAATGAATGTAGACACCCTACAATCTAAAACCCGAAAACGCCATATTGTACAAGCCAGACAGCTCGCTATGTTTTTCGCAAAAAAATATACAAAAGCATCACTAGCAAGTATAGGTTCGCAAATAGGAAAACGAGATCATGCAACTGTATTACACGCTTGCAAAACTGTTGATAATTTATCGACTACTGACAAGCAATTTAAAAAATACGTAGAAGACATTACCAAAAAACTCTCTATTTAATACACTTTTGTTATGACTAAAATACTAATGGTTTGCCTTGGAAATATTTGCCGATCTCCATTGGCCGAAGGTATTTTAAGATCTAAATTACCCTACGATAGTTATGTTATAGATTCTGCCGGCACCAGCAGTTACCATATTGGCTCCAATCCAGACAGACGATCTATAGCGGTGGCAAAAAAATATGGTATTAATATTTCGAACCTGATGGGACGGCAATTTACCGTTAAAGATTTTGATGATTTCGATATTATTTACGCCATGGACACCTCGAATTACAGAGATATTTTACATCTTGCGCGACATGACGAAGACAAAAACAAGGTTAAACTTATTTTAAACGAAGTATATCCTAATCAAAATTACGACGTACCAGATCCTTACCACGGTGGGGAACAAGGTTTCGAAAATGTCTACAAAATGTTAGACGAAGCTTGCTCTAACATTGCAGAACACTTGGAGTAAAACCAACGTATTTTAACTAGGCTTAACACGCAATAATCATGATGCAAAACGCTTTAGGAAAATTATATCTTATACCGACAACGCTAGGCGACAACGCCAATCCGTTAGAAGTTTTACCCATTTCTATAAAAAACACAATAGAACACCTTAACACTTTTATTGTGGAAAACGAAAAGACTGCCAGACGGTTCATAAAAAAAATAACACCTGAAAAAGCACAACCTAGCCTAAAAATATTTCATTTAAACAAATTTACCGAAGCAAGCGACTTACCTACCTTTCTAGAGCCTTGTTTACAAGGTATTGACGTAGGTTTACTCTCTGAAGCAGGATGCCCAAGTGTAGCCGATCCAGGCTCTGATATTGTAAAAATAGCACACTTACAAAACATACAGGTTGTTCCCTTAGTAGGGCCATCGTCTATATTACTTGCACTAATGAGCTCGGGAATGAACGGACAAGGCTTTGCTTTTAACGGATATTTGCCAATAGACAAGCATGAGCGCAAACACGAACTTAAACGTTTAGAACGCCTTTCGTCTGACCATAATCAATCTCAAATTTTTATTGAAACGCCTTACAGAAACAATAAAATGCTTGATGATATTTGCAACACCCTTAGCCCAAGCACCTTGGTTTGTATTGCTTGCGATATTACACTCCCTAGCGAATTTATAAAAACCAAAACCGCTTCGGAATGGCGTAAAAATACTGAAGACCTTCATAAAAGGCCTTCAATCTTTATCATTCACAAACACTAAGCGTTATGCTTTTTTAACCTTAGCTTTTTTATTAGGCTTAACAAACGACGTGTCGTAACCCGAGAATTTCTTCATGTAATACTCTATCGAAGTTCCAAAAGCATCAGAAAAACTTACTGCGCCATTACTTCTCAAGTATTTTTTTACACTTCCTGGCCCAGACAAATGTGCCGCGGCCAAAATTCCAGACTCTGTAATTTCTACGCCATTAATGGTTTTACCAACAAAACGCTTAATGTCTCTACGTAAAATCCACTTGTTACGCTCGGCATTTGCTAAAAACGCCTTTTCTTGCAATTCCGGATTATTTAAAAACTGAACAGGATTATGAATTCCAATCATTTTTAAAGTCTCCTTGCCAAATTGGTATTTACCTAAATACCCATGACTGTTTACTGTAAAATAATCATTTCTCGACTCTTTAAACCCTAATGCTTCTTTAAAACCAATAAAAGATTTCCCTAAGTCTGGAGAAAATGTGCGTTCTAGATTGCTTAAATCAGACGCTTCTGTTTCAAAAATTTCAGGATTAACAGTATAATTTAATGCTAAACCCTGAGTAGAATAATTCCCAGCTTCTACGGTTTCTTCCGAAGTAAACGAGTAAAAAGCCAAAGAACATATTGCAAGAATTACAATGAAATAACCTCCAATATTTTTTATCATACATTTTTATTTCTTTAAGCCTTATTGTGTTCAAAAACGTTTTCGAAAAACCTTTTAAACGGCTTAAAAATTTGAGCTTGCAAATATACAACTTTTTTTATTAATCTGAAAATTAATCGATTAAGTGTATTTCCACCCTTTTATCGCACTCGTTACGTACAAGTTAACAAAGAAATCAGCCGATAATCTAACGCGAAAAAGAAGGTTAATTCCCACGTTAAATCAACTAAAAAAAGAAAAATTTAACAGAAGTTAACGAATACCTTGCTTATTTAAGTAGTTTTGATAAGCTCTTGCATTGGCGTTATGAGCCGTTAAATTTTTGGCAAATTTATGATACCCTAATCGCTCAGGGTCGGCAGCAAAATAATAGTAGCCATGCTTTTCGGCATGCAAAACAGCATCAATAGCCGAAATATCTGGCATAGCTATTGGTCCCGGAGGTAAACCGGTATATAAATATGTATTATAAGGAGAGACGATTAATTTATGTTTATTTAAAACGCGCTTAATAATGGTGTCTTTATATTCTGGCATTTGGTAGGCGGCAAATTTTAATGTCGGATCGGCCTGTAGAGGCATACCCACTTTCAACCGATTTAAATATACACCGGCTATACGAGGTTGCTCCGAAGCCTGTTTAGATTCTTCATGCACTATAGACGCCAAAGTCATTACTTCATTTTTAGACAATCCAATTGCTTTTGCTTGCGCTTCGCGATTTGCATTCCAAAAGCGATTATACTCGGTTAACATTCTGTCTCTAAACTGCTCTGCCGATGTATTCCAAAAAAACTCATAGCTATTAGGGATAAACATGCCCAACTGTGTTGCTTTAGTAAATTGATTGGTGTTTAAAAACAACGAATCGTTAAAAGCTGTAAGCAAACTTAAACTATCGGCTTCTATTTGTGTTGCAATTCTGCCCGCCAACTTATCTATACGTTCTTGATTGTTAAACGCTACGGTAATAGGTATATTATTACTTCTAATAGAATTAATAATCGCATTGTTATTCATGCCCTTTTCAATACCAAATTTACCTGCTTTAATATTTGTAGTGTACTGTTTCTGTTCTGCCAAGGCATCGAAATCACCGATATCCTTTAGCAACGGCTTTAATTGCTCTCTAACATCTTGATAGGTCGCTCCCGTTGGCACATAAATATAAGCTGTTTGATTATTGAAATTGGTATTCGGTTTAAACATTACAGAATACACATAATGTGCAAAAAAAGCAGCAACAACAAGTCCTATAAGCGCAATGGCTATAATTATTTTTTTGATATACATGAAGTGTTTATACGTTGAAAAAGATATTCGTTTTTATATACGCCATTTACTAGGCTCCAGTCTTTTTTTAAGCCAATTTTTTCGAAGCCCATAGCCGTAAACAATCCAATACTAGCTTGATTATCTTCGGAAATATTACAATATAATTGATGCAAATGAAGGTGGGTAAAACAATAATTAACCAGCAGAGACAAAGCCTCGCGTCCCAAACCTTTACCGCGATGCCCTTGATGTTTTATTAAAATACCAACACCAGCTTTTCTATTTTTAAAATCGAAATCAAACACATCTATAAGTCCAATTACCTCATGGTCGTTTGTGCAAATAACAAGGCGCAATTGTTTAACTTCGAATATATCTTTATGAGCATGCTCTAAATACTCCTTAATTAAATATCTGGAATAAGGCGTTTGCGTATGACTTAATTCCCATAACGACTCGTCGTTTTCAACCTGATAAATAAACTCAAGGTCTTCGGGCTCTAAAGCACGCAAGTAAACAAATTCGCCTTGCAAGGTTACCATGCCATTTCTCCTTTAAACACCTGAGTTGCCGGACCGATTAACCATACATTATTATAATGTTTGGATTGCGGTGTAAAAGCGACTTTTAATTGTCCACCTTCTACCTCTAAATTTATGGTCTCAGCTTGAGTTTCGCCTAAATAATGCATAGCTATAGCCACTGCTGTTACCCCAGTACCGCAAGACAAAGTTTCGTCTTCCACACCGCGTTCGTAAGTGCGCACCCTAAAAGTATCGTCGTTTAATTTTTTTACAAAATTAACGTTTGTTCCCGCTTCAAAATAGGGCGCTCCATGGCGTATTTCTCGGCCTTTGGTTTTAATATCGAAAGTTTCTATATCAGCTTCAAATTGCACATGATGAGGGGAACCTGTATTTAAAAAAACATGATTTTCTTGTTGCTCTACAGTTTGAACATCCTGCATTTGTAATTTCACCAAACTATCTTCAAAAACCACATGGTGCATACCGTCTATAGCTTCAAAAGTCGCTTTGTTACCAATTACCCCTAAGTCTTTAGCAAATTGAGAAATGCAACGCCCGCCGTTACCACACATTGTACTTTCGTTGCCATCGGCATTAAAATACACCATTCTAAAATCTGCACTAGGGTGATTTTCCAATAAGATTAATCCATCGGCACCAATACCAAAACGACGGTCGCAAAGAAAATGAATACGTTTTGTATCGTGTTTATCGAATGTATTTTCACGATTGTCAATCATTACAAAATCATTCCCTGTTCCCTGATATTTATAAAAAGTATGTTTCATATTACGCGCAAAGATAGCAATATTTGGCTGTTTTTTTCGTTGTTAAAAGTCGTTAAATTGCACGTTAAAAATCGTTAAACCTCATCAAATACATCAGTAAAAAAATTAATTTTATTCTTAAATTCTTAAAAACTTAATTATAAATATAAATGAAAAAGATTTTAACCTTAGTTTTAATTTCTGCCTTAGGTGGGGCAATTACCTTAGGAACTTACAAAATATTTATTGAAAAAGACCAACCGGTTGTAACAACAAAAACCGAACCATCTGCATCGCATTTTATACCTACAAACAATATTGTAAACACTAACAATTTGGTTAATGCTCCAGATTTTACAGCGGCTGCCGAAAACACAGTCCATACGGTTGTACACGTTAAAAACGTTGCCATGGTTTCTGGACAAATGACTTTTGAGGACTTGTTTTATGGCCGCAGACCTATGCAACCTCAAGTTGGCACTGGCTCTGGAGTTATTATCTCTCCCGACGGTTACATTATTACCAATAACCACGTAATTGATGGTGCGCAAGCTTTATCGGTTACTTTAAACAATAATAAAGAATACAATGCAACAGTTGTCGGATCGGACGACAAAACAGACATTGCACTTTTAAAGATTGAAGCTGACGAAGAATTGCCATACAGTACTTTTGGAGATAGCGACCAAGCCAAAATTGGCGAATGGGTGCTTGCTGTTGGCAACCCTTTTAATTTAACATCTACAGTAACCGCAGGTATTATTAGTGCAAAATCCAGAGACTTATCTGGACAAAGCTATCAGTCGTTCATCCAAACAGATGCTGCTGTAAACCCAGGAAACTCTGGAGGTGCTTTAGTAAATGTAAATGGAGATTTAATTGGGATAAACACAGCAATTTCTTCGCAAACAGGTTCGTACATCGGTTATTCTTTTGCAGTACCTAGTAACATCGCCCGCAAAGTAATTGAAGATATTATAGAATATGGTAATGTACAAAACGGTATATTGGGTGTAACTGGTGGGGCTCTTAATAATGCGTACGCCGAAAAACTAGAACTTAGTGAAACCGAAGGCTTTTATGTAGATAGTGTTGAAGAAGGCTCTGGTGCAGAAGCCGCTGGTATTCAGCATGGCGATATTATTAAAGCAATCGATCAAGTTAAAATCACAAAATTTTCAGACTTAAGAGGGCATTTAAATACAAAACGTCCTAACGATGTGGTACAAGTTACCCTTTTAAGAGATGGCAAAACAAAAGAAGTTCCTGTTACATTAATTAAAAACCAAACCCTTACCATGCCTTTAGTTGGTGTAATAAAAAACACCGATAAACAAGATCTCAAAAAATTCAACCTAAGCAATGGTGTGAAAATTTTAAGACTAAACGATAAATATGCCGAATACTGGAAACGCAACGGCATTGTTGAAGGCACAATAATTACGGCTATAGACGGAGAAAAAGTAAAATCTGTAGACGATGTACAGAATATTATAAAAAACAAATCGCCTTACGAGCCATTACAAATAGAATTAATAAATGCTCGCGGCGAAAAAGAACGCTTTAATTTCAGATAATTTTTTTTACATCTTTCAATACATCGAACCCAAACCCTTTAGAATTTCTAAAGGGTTTTATTTTTATAAAAATAAATTACGAAAACGTTTGAAATATGCTATTTTTGCCGAAAATATAAAACAACACACTAAATTTTAAACCATGAGTTTTATTGAAACTTACGAAAAAGAACTTGCTTTCCAAGCCGATCGCAGAAGAGCAACTGTAGAGTTCATTAAAATTGTAAGCGACCTTTGGTACGACAAATCTATCGAATTGGTACTCTTCAGAAATCAATTAATTGACAGAAACGTGAGTCAGATTCTTAATTTGCATGAATATGCTGGCGAATTTGTACAAAAACCGATTTCCATTTTCGATTCGGTAGAGATCGCTCAAGCCATTCGCACTTTAGACCTACCGCCTGCAAAGTTAGATATTGGTAAACTAACTTACGAGTTTCAGCTAGACGACCACAAGCATAGCAACGCTATGGCCTTTGTAGCCCAAAAATTAAAGAACGCCAGTAAAAACAATAGCATAACCCCTAAAGATGTTGTGCTCTATGGTTTTGGTAGAATTGGGCGCCTAGTTGCCCGCGAACTTATGGCCAGAACAGGCTCTGGAAATCAGTTAAGACTACGCGCTATAGTAACCCGAGGCAAAGTAGACCAAACGGTTTTAGAAAAACGCGCATCTTTGCTCCGCAACGACTCTGTACATGGTGAATTTTCGGGCAATGTAATTGCAGATCCTAAAAACAGTGCACTTATTATTAATGGCACGACAGTTAAAATCATTTCTGCCAATAATCCAGAAGAAATAGATTACACCTCTTACGGTATAAACAATGCGTTAGTGATAGACAATACAGGTGCGTTTAGAGATCATGAAGCTTTAAGCAGACACCTTGCCTCTAAAGGCGTAGACAAAGTACTCCTTACAGCACCAGGGAAAGGCGTTCCTAATATTGTTCATGGCGTAAACCATTTAGAACACAATCCAGAATCTGTCGATATTTTTTCTGCAGCATCCTGTACCACAAATGCCATTACTCCCATATTAAAAAGCATTCAAGACAGTTACGGTATAGAACACGGGCATTTAGAAACCATTCACGCCTATACTAACGACCAGAATTTAGTAGATAATTTCCATAACAAATACCGTCGTGGTCGTGCCGCAGCACTTAACATGGTAATTACCGAAACTGGTGCTGGCAAAGCGGTTGCAAAGGCTCTACCTGTTTTAGAGGGCAAACTAACCTCTAATGCCATTAGAGTGCCTGTTCCTAACGGATCTTTAGCCATTTTAAATTTAGAATTAACTAACGAAACTTCTGTAGAGCACATTAACAACACCATTAAAAAAAGTGCTTTGGAAGGCGCCTTGGTCGAGCAGATTAAATACGAATTAAGTGATGAGTTAGTATCTAGCGACATCGTAGGTAGCTCGGCCCCTTCAATATTCGATAGTAAAGCTACAATTGTAAGTGCAAACCAAAAAAATGCTATTTTATACATTTGGTACGATAACGAGTACGGCTATAGCCATCAAGTAATTAGGCTAGCGAAATACATTGCCAAAGTAAGACGCTATACATATTATTAACAGCTCGTAATCCAAAAACACATTTTAATCGTATATTATGAAAAACCTCACTTTTGTGAGGTTTTTTGCTAATTCAACTAAATAGATTAACTATTATTTTTACTATTTTCGTAGCATTATAAAACCCAAATACCCTAAAAATAATGACATTATTAAGACCAATAGCAATTACATTATTTACATTTTTATTATCCCTACCTACATTTTCTCAAGACGACACAGAAGACAAATTATCATTAAACGAAGGCTCTTTAGACAATCAGTTCGAATATGTTATTCAGCGATCTAATAATTACCAAGATTATAAGGTTGTAAAAAAAACTTGGTTATACGCTTTAAAGGCACATACCTTAGACTCTTTAAAAGCTGTACAAAAAGACCTCTCGGAAACACAAATAAATGTAGAGCAGCAGGCAGGCGAAATAGCAAGCCTTAAAAGCAATTTAAATGAAACCCAAAACACTTTAGACCTTACCAATAAAGAAAAAGACAGCATGCAATTTTTGGGTCTTCAACTAAGTAAACAAACCTACAATACGTTTATTTGGTCTGTAATTGGTGGACTGTTGGTGTTTTTATTGTTCTTCATATATAAATTCAGAAACAGCAATTCTGTAACCAAGGAAGCAAAACGCATGTTAGCAGAGATAGAAGAAGAGTTTGAAGAGCACAGACAAACAGCACTTAAGCGCGAACAAAAAGTAAGACGTCAATTACAAGACGAAATTAACAAACAAAAAGCGAGTGTGTAAATACCTTTCATATCCATATTTTTTACACTCACAAAAAGTCTATACCCTCAATTTATAGACTTTTTTCTTTTTTATACCTCTTGGCCTTTTAGTATTTAGCCTATTCTTCGCATCTTTGCATGCTTAAAATTTTATTTGTCATGCGTATAGACATTATTACGGTTTTACCCGAATTACTAAAAAGTCCGTTTGAAGCTTCAATTTTAAAACGAGCTATCGAGGCCAATTTAGTTGAAGTACATTTTCATAATTTAAGAGACTACACGTCTGACAATTACAAAACCGTAGACGACTATCAATTTGGTGGCGGCGCAGGTATGGTTATGCTTATAGAACCTATCGATAAATGCATTACTAAATTAAAATCGGAACGGACGTACGACGAAATTATTTACATGACACCAGATGGTGAAACTTTAAAACAAGGAGTTGCCAATGCACTATCGCTAAAAAAAAACATTATCGTTTTATGCGGACATTACAAAGGTGTAGACCAACGTGTACGCGACATGTTCGTAACTAAAGAAATATCTATAGGAGATTACGTACTATCTGGAGGCGAATTAGGCGCAGCCGTTTTATGCGATGCAATTATACGCTTAATCCCTGGAGTACTGGGCAACGAAACCTCAGCACTAACAGATTCGTTTCAAGACAACCTATTGGCGCCACCAATTTACACCAGACCACGAGACTACAAAGGCCATAAAGTGCCAGATGTGCTATTTAGCGGAAATTTTCCTGAAATTGAAAAATGGAGAGAAAACCAAGCCTACGAACGCACAAAATCCAGAAGACCAGACTTGTTAGACGATTAATTTTTAAACCAAAGCATTGTTTATTATAAATTAATCACTATTTTTGCAGCCAATTTCGAACCAACCTCTGGCGAAAATCGTGAATGTTGCTTTGATATAACACTATATAAAACATAAAGATATGGAGTCTTTAATAAAATTTGTACAAGACGAATTTGTAACAAAAAAAGAATTTCCAGAGTTTGGAGCTGGAGACACAATTACTGTGTACTACGAAATTAGAGAAGGAGAAAAAGTACGTACTCAGTTTTTTAGAGGCGTAGTTATTCAAAAAAGAGGTACAGGAACTTCTGAAACCTTTACTATCAGAAAAATGTCTGGTACTGTAGGTGTAGAGCGTATTTTCCCGATTAACATGCCTGCTTTACAAAAAATAGAAGTAAACAAAAAAGGTAAAGTACGTAGAGCTCGTATTTTCTACTTTAGAGGTCTTACTGGTAAAAAAGCAAGAATTAAAGAAAGCCGTAGATAAAACTAGCTTTCTAAATATATTAAAAAGTCCTAACTCCATAATAGTTAGGACTTTTTTTATGAACAAAAGTTAACAACCTAAGTTTATAACCTGTTGATATTTAAAATGTTAAAAACCTTGTAAATCCTTCTTTTGTTTCTTATCTTTATAGAAGAATTAATACCTCAAATGTCATTTGTGTATTAAACGTTCTTTTTAGTATTGTTTTTCGAGATTTTGGATTGCATGATATATGTAAGTAAAAATCATGACGTTAAATACCTAATTAATTAGTATTTACTATTTAATGTAGAGGTATTAAACTGAAAGTTTTCGAATGTAAAAAAGAAACGCAAGTTATTTTAGAAAGAAAACAATGTTTGTAGCTGTATTTATATAAAAATAAATGAGTCTTAAAACATCAAGAACAACAATACCTCGAAACATTTAAGTAGCAAGTAAATACATTTTGAACGTTACAACTGTTAAATGTTTCATATTTTGAAATGGTTATTTTTAATAAAACAAGTAAGATGTAATTCCGAACGTCGTTAGTCAAAAGGCTAATACATTTTAAATACTATTTCAAAGAAAGCCATATCAGGATAGTATATACTATTTGATATGGCTTTTGTTTTTTTCTTAACTCTACCTCACACTCTTTTTTTAACAATCGTACTTTATTTGTTAAATATCAAACAAAATGCTTAGTATGCCATTAAATTTTAAAAATTATGCAAGCAAATCGCACTTTACTAGTTTAATTCCTTATAAATAAACATTTCATTTTTTGTATATTTGCATTTCGCGAAAAATGCCTTATATTTTTCGTCAAAAAAATTTCTATAAAACAATCTAAAATGGCATTAAGTTCTAAAATTATTTACACAAAAACAGACGAAGCTCCGGCTTTAGCAACCTATTCTTTTTTACCAATTATTAAAGCGTTTTTAACGCCTTCAAATATAAATGTTGAAACCCGAGACATCTCTTTAGCGGGTAGAATTATTGCTACATTCCCTGACTTTTTAACAGCCGAGCAGCAATTACCAGATGCTTTGGCAGAATTAGGTGAATTAGCTAAAAAGCCAGAGGCTAATATTATAAAACTTCCTAATATTAGTGCGTCGATACCTCAGCTAAAAGCCGCAATTTCAGAACTTCAAAGTCAAGGATACGAATTACCAAATTATCCAGACGAACCAAAATCTGATGCCGAAAAAGACATTAAATCTAGATACGATAAAATTAAAGGTAGTGCTGTAAACCCTGTACTACGCGAAGGGAACTCAGACCGTAGAGCACCAAAAGCCGTTAAAAACTACGCAAAAAAGAATCCGCATAGCATGGGCGCATGGACTGCAGATTCTAAAACGCACGTGGCTACTATGAGTGCAGGTGATTTTGCACATAACGAAAAATCTGTAACCATTAATGAAGCAACTTCAGTTAGTATTCAATTTACAGACAACAACGGAAACACAACCTTTTTAAAAGATAACTTAAGCTTATTAGAGGGAGAAATTATAGATGCTACCGTAATGAGCAAAAAAGCCTTACTAAGCTTTTTGGAAGCTCAAGTACAAGACGCTAAAGATAAAAACATTCTGTTATCGTTACACATGAAAGCAACTATGATGAAGGTTTCCGACCCTATTATTTTTGGCCATGCCGTACGTGTATTCTTTAAAGATGTTTTTGAAAAATATAGTGAAACTTTAGAAAGCATTGGTGCCGATGCTAATAATGGTTTTGGTAATGTATTAAGCGCTTTAGAGAAATTACCAGCCGACAAGAAGGAAGAAATCCTTAAAGATATAGATGCTGCGTTTTCAAACGGACCTGCCCTTGCCATGGTAGATTCCGATAAAGGTATTACCAACCTACATGTTCCTAGCGACATTATTATTGATGCTTCTATGCCAGCTATGATACGTACTTCTGGACAAATGTGGAATGCCGATGGTAAGCAACAAGACACAAAAGCTGTAATTCCAGACAGCAGTTATGCAGGTATTTACCAAGCCACTATCGATTTCTGTAAAGAACATGGGGCTTTCGATCCAACCACTATGGGTACTGTTCCTAACGTTGGTTTAATGGCTCAAAAAGCTGAAGAGTACGGCTCTCACGATAAAACTTTCGAAATGGCTTCAAACGGTAGCGTTCAAGTGATAGATGCCAAGGGTACTGTTTTAACCGAACACCAAGTTGAAGCTGGTGATATTTGGAGAATGTGTCAAGTAAAAGATGCTCCAATTCAAGACTGGATTAAATTAGCCGTTAGTCGCGCTAGAGCTACAGATACACCAACCGTTTTCTGGTTAGACAAAAACAGAGCTCACGATGCCGAATTAATCAAAAAAGTAAATACCTATTTACCAAACCACGATACCACAGGATTAGATATTCGAATTTTATCGCCTAAAGATGCAACTACTTTTACATTAGAGCGTATTAAAGATGGTAAAGACACTATTTCTGTAACTGGAAACGTACTGCGTGATTACCTAACCGATTTATTCCCAATTTTAGAATTAGGAACCAGTGCAAAAATGTTATCAATCGTACCATTAATGAATGGTGGCGGATTATTTGAAACTGGTGCCGGAGGTTCTGCACCTAAACACGTTCAACAATTTCTTGAAGAAAACCACTTACGTTGGGATTCTTTAGGTGAATTTTTAGCTTTAGCTGTTTCTTTAGAACATCTTTCTGAAACTACTAAAAACGAAAAAGCCTTAATATTAGCCGAAACATTAGATGAAGCTACTGGAAAATTCTTAGACAATGGAAAATCGCCGTCGAGAAAAGCTGGAGAATTAGATAACCGCGGTAGTCATTTCTACTTAGCTATGTATTGGGCACAAGCTTTAGCAAACCAAACTAAAGACGAAGCTTTAAAAGCTATTTTTGAAGATGTTGCCAAAGCCTTAACCGAAAACGAAACTAAAATCGTAGACGAGTTAAATAGCATACAAGGTGCTCCAGTAAATATTGGAGGTTACTACGAGCCTAACGAAGATTTAACATCTAAAGCCATGCGTCCAAGCACAACGCTTAACGGTATTTTAGATTCAATTTCTAAAGCCCTAGCTTAAAAATTAAATTTCGATTTATACAGAAAAAGACTCCTTCGGGGGTCTTTTTTATTAGGAAAAATTCATGCAATTCAATCGCATAACTCTAGTAAAACAAACCGAATTCGTATCTTTACACTATGGATTTTTACAAAACTACCGAAGCTGACTCTAACTACAATAACCTAGAACAAATGTCTGTTCAGGAATTATTAGTAAACATTAATAACGAAGATAAAACCGTACCGCTTGCCATAGAAAAAGCCTTACCACAAATAGAACAACTCATCCAACAAGTAGTTCTAAAATTAAAAGCTGGTGGCCGTTTATTTTATATCGGTGCAGGTACCAGTGGTCGTTTAGGCATTGTAGATGCCTCGGAATGCCCTCCTACTTTTGGTGTGTCTCCAGACTTAGTTATTGGTTTAATTGCCGGGGGTGACCAAGCCATTAGAAGTGCTGTAGAATTTGCTGAAGATTCCACCGCTCAAGGGTGGAAAGATTTACAAAATCATCAAATTAGTAATAAAGATGTGGTAGTTGGTATTGCTGCTTCGGGCACAACACCTTATGTTATTTCGGCATTACAAAATTGCAACGAAAACCAGATTGTAACCGGATGCATTACCTGCAACCAAAATAGTCCCTTGTCGCTCGCAGCTCAATTTCCTATTGAAGTGGTTGTAGGCCCCGAATTTGTTACAGGTAGTTCCAGAATGAAAGCCGGAACCGCACAAAAATTAGTTTTGAACATGATTTCTACCGCAACCATGATTCAACTTGGAAAAGTAAAAGGCAATAAAATGGTAGACATGCAACTGAGCAACGACAAGTTGGTTGACCGAGGCACAAAAATGATTATGAACGAACTCAAGATTTCGTATGAGGAAGCTCAAGAATTATTAAATACACATAAAAATGTAAGAGCCGCAATTAATCACTATAATCATGACGCAAAACACCTCTAGAACAAATAAAACCATATTGGTTAATGGCCTAAAAAAAATGGGCTTAGCTTTAGCTTGTATGTTTTTAGGCCCTACTTTTCTTCATTTAGCATTAACAAACAGAGAAAAACCACTTTATATTCCCCTATTAATAGTTGGATTTATTATATGCGGTCTGGCATTATTTTTCGCCTTTAAAGGATTAAAAACCATTTTAGACAGTATGTTTAAGAAACAGTAGCATTAAAAACATTTTAGCATTATTGTTATTGCGTCGTTTATAAATATCATTGTAAAACACATCTAATCTGCAACGAATTACGTATATTTATAACAATCTACCCCTAAGAACAAAACATGTTTTTGTACTATGCGCGGGTATATATTTCATATTTTCTTTAGTATTTATTTATTGAACAACTTAGGTTTCAATAAAAATTTGAATGCACAGTCCCTACCCGACGATCGCTTTTCTCAAAAACAATTTGCCTTTAAAACCTTAACAATTAACGATGGCCTTTCCCAAAACAGTGTCATAAGTATAGCTCAAGACAGCATAGGTTATTTATGGCTGGCCACCCAAGACGGACTTAATAAATACGACGGACAACATGTTACGCATTACGACAAACAGTTCGAAGACATTACGCGATCTAACTACAGTAAATTAGGTAAGGTTTATATTGATAAACAAAATAAACTATGGATTATTACCCACCCTGGTAAATTGGAGCTTTTTGATAACACCAGAAATGATTTCACACAAATTCCTTTACATTTTAAAGCAAGCACATTATTTCAAAATAACGCAAAACAACGCTTCGTAGGGGCGTACGATAATGGTCTTTTTACATTAGATGCTAATACAAAAACCACAAAACAACTATTTAAAAATACAGATACCACTAAAACCGTTAACGATATTACGGAACTAAACCAGGAAATTTACATTAGTACTACTGGTAGCGTATTTAAGTTAAACCCTATAAACAAAAGCTACACGGCGCTAAAAACGATCAACACAAAACCGATTAACTTTAGTGCTCTAACTCCAACGCCTGAAGGCGACCTTTGGATAGGCTCTTATGGTGATGGTCTTTTTTTAAAACCTGCAAATACCGATAGCCTAATCCAGATAAAAAACGATAAAATTCCATTACACCTTAACATAGAAGATATTTTAATAGATAAAAAAAATAGACTTTGGATTGCTACTTATGGACATGGCGTATTCCTGATGCAAAATGAAAAGGTATTTAATTTTAAAGCCAATAAAAACAATCCGTTTGCCATTCACTATAACGATATGCTTTGCTTATTGGAAGATAATACGGGAAATATATGGTTTGGATCGGATGGTACAGGAGCAAGTTATTACGACGCTCATCTGATAAAATTTAATATCATAACCAATAATCAGGTTCCTAAATCAGTAAATGTTGATATGGTACGTGCCATAACCACATCTAAAACAGGAGACTCTTTATGGATAGGAACCTCTGGCAAAGGCCTTACATTAGTTAACCTACGCCAAAATACATATAAAACCATTACTGCCGAAACTTCAAAATTATCCAGCAATCGTGTTATAAGTCTCAGTACCATTAATAACAATTTATGGATTGGGCATCAAGGTTACGGTTTAAACATTAAAGAAGGCAGTAATAATTATATATCATATCCGGAATTAGAATCACTAACAATCTGGAGGATTGTTCCCTATAAAAACAACCAAGCTTGGCTCTGTACCGAAAATAATGGCATCATTTTATTCGACAAAAGTCAAGGTATTATAAAGCAATTCAACACAAAAAACTCGGCATTACCAACCAACCACATCAAAACGGTTTGTATAGATTACAATAATGATATTTGGATAGGTTCTGACTCTAATGGACTTTTCAAATTAAACTCGAAAACCAATCAAATTGAAACCATTAAACAAATTCCAGATAAAATAAAATCACTTTATATTGATGCAAACACCTTATGGATTGGCACTAACGGAGATGGCTTAAAATCATTAAATACCATTACTTATAATACAAGGCAATACACAACCAAAGATGGCTTACCAAACCAAGTGGTTTATGGCATTTTACCAGATAACATGGGTAATTTGTGGCTTAGTACCAACAATGGTTTAAGTAAATTTAATACACAGTCTAAAAACCATGCTTTCGAAAATTTTGGTATTCATGACGGTTTACAAGCTAGAGAATTTAATACAGGAGCCTATTACAAAGCCCCCAACGGATTGCTCTTTTTTGGTGGACTGGAAGGTGTAAACTGGTTTCATCCTAATCAACTGTCGTACAATACCATCGCGCCAAAAACCATCATCTCTAAATTCGAAGTATTTTCAAAACCGCAGCCCCTGCTTCAAAACACCAAATTACCTCATTTTAATAACACTGTAACCTTTACCTTTTCAGCCTTACACTTTTCGCAACCTAAACTCAATTCGTACAAATATCAATTATTAAATCACGACAAAACTTGGATTAAAGCTAACCACAGCAATATTGCCCACTACACCAATTTACCACCAAACACCTATACTTTTAAAGTAATTTCCAGTAATTATGATGGGGTGTGGAACCCAAATCCAGCCACTTACACCTTTACAATTAAGCAACCTTGGTATTTAAGTAATCTTGCTTTTTTTGTGTATAGTATATTAACGGCATTTTTAATTTTAGGAATTTATAAGTATTTAAAATGGCGATGGAATATAAAAATGCAACTTCAATTTGAGCATGACGAAACCGAACGTTTAAAAGAATTAGATGCCCAAAAAACGAAATTATACACCAACATTTCTCACGAATTCAGAACGCCGCTAACACTCATTTCTGGTCCTTTAGAAAAACAACTAAACAACCCTAAATTAAATTTAGATGATAAACAAGATTTAAATCTGGCCCACAGAAGTTCTAAACGTCTGTTAAATCTTGTAAACCAAATGCTAGACCTTTCGAAATTAGAAACAGGTAATTTAACACTGCAAGTAACAGAAGGCGATTTAAATGCTTTACTCACTCAAATTATTCAAGCGTTTCAATTTAAAGCCAAAGAGAAAAACATGACACTCACTTACAACCTAACAGAACTAAATCAAGTTTGGTTGGACACAGAAGTGTTCGAAAAAATTATTACCAATCTATTAGGTAACGCCGTAAAATACACGCCCGAAAACGGCACTATTTATATCCAAACACAAATTATAGAAAATCATTTATCGTTAAGCATTACCAATACTTGTAACGCCATAAACACTAACCTTATTAACAAATGGTTCGACAGGTACTATCAAGGCGAAAATAATACCGATGGTGTAGGTATTGGCTTATCGCTTGTTAAAGAACTTACGTCTCTTTATCATGGCGATATTTCTGTAAACCACATCAATGAAAATCAAATTCAATTTAAATTAAAACTGCCTATTTATAAATCTTCATTTTTAAATTCCGAAATACAAGAACACACAAAAAGTCCTCAACTTAATGGTTTTCCTTATTTAAAAGCAAATAACACGTCTAAAACCACTGAAAAACTAAATTTATTGATTGTTGAAGACGACGAAGACATACGTTTATTTATAGTAAGGCTCTTTAAATCTCAATTTAATATATACGAGGCCAATAACGGTAAAGAAGGCATAAAACTCGCATTATCCGTAATTCCAGACATTATAATTAGCGACCTAATGATGCCTAAAACCGATGGTATTATTTTGTCTAAAACTTTAAAAAGCGATCAAAAAACGAGTCATATCCCTATTGTGTTATTAACCGCTAAAAGCGGATTTAAAAACGAAATAGAAGGTCTGCAAACAGGAGCCGACGATTATATTGTTAAGCCATTTAATACAGATGTGCTACAACTTAAAATTAACAACCTCATAAAAGTAAGACAACAACTGCAACATAAATACAGTACAGGAACTGCCCTATTAGATTTAGCGCAAACACCAACCGAAAAAAAATTCTTCACAAAATTAAATGAAGTACTTAAAACCGAACTCACAAATCCCGATTTTAATGTACAAACGTTTAGCAAGCACATGTACATGAGTAGAATGCAACTGCATAGAAAACTAAAGGCAACTACAGGCTACTCGGCAACAGAATTTATTAGAATTGAACGCCTTAAAATTGCAAAACAACTCGTATTACAAGGCGATCTTTCTATCGCCGAAATAAGTTACGAAGTCGGATTTAATTCGCCTTCATATTTCATTAAATGTTTTAAAAAGGCATTTAATTGCACCCCATCAGAGCTACAAGCGTAGGCATAGTCCCCTTTAAAACACACATGTTACATACGTTACAGCATTTGTTACAAATGGCATATAACTACAGCCAATAATAAAATAATTTTACCATGTGCTATTAACCACTATACCCTTACCTAGTATTATAAAAGTGCTATTAATCTGAATAAAAAGGAGTAATGACATGTTAACAATTACTCCTTTTTTCTAAAAAAAAGAATTATGAAAACCATACTATTTTGGGCGGTTATACTTAGTGTAAGTATTTGCCAGCCTGTACACGGACAATTTTTAAAGCAACTTCAAAAACGTGCTCAAGATGCAGTAGAGCGCACAGTGTTAAGAAAGACCGATGAAGTCGCAACACAAACAACCGAAAAAGTTATAGACGGAGCCATTTCGGGTGTAGATGGTTCTGAAACTACAAATAATCAAAATTCATCATCAAATCAAATCGAACAGTCAAATACTGCTTTGGCAAAACACACGCAAGCCAAACGGGATTTTTACAAAGAAGACATGGTTATTAAAATAAGTGAAAACGGTGAAGTAATCCAAACACAATATTTTGATACCAACGAAATTGCTGTAAAAACTCAACTACCAAACAAACCCAAGGCTAATTTTATAGATAGCGAAGGGTTTGTTTATGTATTTAAAGATGGAGAGTATACAAAAAGCGCTATAATTGCTTTACAAAGTCAAGGTATGATGGTGCCCACCATGATGGTAAACACCTACAAATTACCTCCAGAACCTGTAATGGCTAACTTGCAAAAACAACACGATTTAGGTATGACTGCTAACCCCTTTAACGGCTTTGTAGAATTTGCCAGCATTTATAAACCCGAGCAATTTAGATACGAAGATTTTAACGAAACAAAAGAAACCATAAACGGGAAAACATTTACAAAATTCGAGTTTTTAAACGAACCCGGGTACGAAGGAAGCTATGTGTTGTTCGATGATCAAAACCGTTTAACTAAAATAGTTTCAAAACGATCGGAAAGTGTTCAAAGTCAAGACATGCAATTAGGCACTATGCCAATACCTCCTGGCGAAGACATTTTAGAATACGAATATACCAATGTCGATGTACAATTACCGGCTGCTAGAGAAGTGCGTATGCAAGGCCAAGGCTTAATGGAGTTGGTTATGGGGAATGCTAAAGGTGGTAACACTTCAAAAATGATAGACGATAGCGATTACGACACCAGCGATAGTAAAGGACTTACCAAAACAGTAAACAAGTCTATTTCCAACCACAAAATTTCTATAAACGACTTACCAGAATCGTACGATTTCGATTGGAAATACAATACTAAAATGGTGATGTCTTCAAAAAAACAACAAGAAATAAATATGGTTTTTCTTATTAAAGAAGGTGCTAATTACCAAGCCACACAAATGACAAGTCCTGATATTAAGGATATGGGTAACACCACCATGCTTTTCGATAATAATTTAAAAACTATGGTTATGTTTATAGAAGCCAATGGTTCTAACTTCTTGCAACTATACCCTATTCCTGATGTTAGTAACGCTTCCGAACTAAAGAATGATTATACCATAACGCAATTACCTTCAAAATCTATTTTAGGCTACGATAGCAAAGGGCTTCAAATGGAAGACGACAGATATATAATTCAATTGTACCACGCATCAGGAACTCCAATCACTTTAAGTAATTTTTTAAATTTTGGAAATACAAAAGCCACAAAACTTCCAGATATAGACCCTCGAATTGCCAAGCAATTCAACAACGGTTTAATTATGGAAATGCATTTAACAGACAAGAAAAAGTCTAAAAATAGTGTGAGTATTATAGCGCAGTCTTTAAATCAATCTGCTACTACAATCCAAAAGAGTGATTATAAAAGTATGGACATTCTATCCATAGCCAACAGCATGAAAAACTAATATATCGGGGTTTATACAATTAACACAGACGTATTATTCTATTTAGGTTAATACGTCTGTATAAATAAAAATATACATTATGAAAACAATACTACTTCTACTAACCTGCCTAAGTACCTATAATATGGTATGCCAAACAGTTTACAGGCTAACAAAAACAGAACTTTACGATTGGGAGAACAACGAGTGGTTACTTTCCGAAGACGAAACCTATACCTAAAGCAATACACGCTCTAATAACGAAACCTTACTGGTAAATCGCACATTAATTAATAATATGTTTGAAACTTATAGAAGATTAAAACAATACAGTGCTTCAGACCACTTAACATTAGACACCAAACAAATACTAATCGACAATAATTGGATAGATGAAGAACGCGACCTAATAACTTACAATAACGACAACCGTATTATACAAGAGTTACATCAGGAGCACGATGATAGTGACTGGATAAATGAAGAGAAATTCGACTACGAATATCCAAACTCCCAGACAACCATAACTAAAGAATATCAATTTGAAAACAATACTTGGGTACAATATACCCAAGAAACTTTAAGTACGAGCGCTACAATGTGGACTCAAGAAACTTGGAACCGAAACGACCAAGGTGCTATAGTACCCAAAGACCGTTTAGAAACCATGTTTGTTAATGATAAACTAGATGAACAAATCTCGAAAATCTGGAATGAAACCAATCAAAGTTGGGAAAATGATGGTCGTTATAAAGTACACTACAATTCTGAAGGCTTAAAAGAGAAAGAAGAATTATTTGATTGGGACACTACCGCAACACCAGCAAGTTGGGTCTTAAATGTCCAAATTATCTACGAATGGTCTAACAATAATACCCAACTCATAGAAACCTATCAAGATTGTGAAACCGCCAATTGCATCCCGATTAGCAGAAGATTAATAACCTACAACAACGACAATCAAATGCTATCTAATACATCAGAAATGCATGATAGTGAAAATGATCCAGAATGGATTCCTTATAGAGAAAGTCTATACACTTACGACTCCAATAAAAACAACACCATAATTACCACAAATGCAGCTAACTTTTTTAACCCTAACGATGTTGGCTTAGAACCATCTTACGAAATTAGAAACTATTGGGAAGAAGGTGTTGCGCTTAGTGTAGATTTTAAAACAACACGAGACTTTAATGTATATCCTAACCCAACTACAAAAGTAATGCATATCGCCTTTAAAAATCCGATATCTACGAATTACAAATTAAAAATATTTTCTACCTATGGTCAGCTTATTAAACAATTAAACGTCAATCAAGGACTTAGCAAAATAACCATTTCTTTAGAAGCGGAGAAATCGGGCGTATATTTTGTTCACTTATATTCTGGTAAAAAACAAAATCAAGTCTTTAAAATTATTAAGCATTGATTAATTCATTAAAATAAACTCCTCATGCAACATAGCCATGAGGAGATATTTTAGAAATGATTAGCGTTTTAAAGCCGAAATAACACGTTCTGGGTAATCGGTAATAATGCCATCCACCTGTAAATCTATCATTTTCTTGATGGACTCGGGAGAATTTACTGTCCAAGGAATAACTTGCATTCCTTTGTCTTGTACAGCTTTTACATCATCAATATACTCAAGAAGCTTATAATTAGGGCTGTAAATTTGTGGCACAAAACTCAGTTGATTTAAATGTTCCTGAAACGGACCATCGGACACCAAAAATGCTAAGGGCACTTTGGGATAACGCTTGTGCATTTCTTCAAGAATAAATGGATCGAAAGATTGTATATTGTAGCTACCCGCTATAGTTTTCGAATGCATTACAGCCATCACCACCTCTACAAATTTTTCTGGTCGTGGTTGGTAAATATCGTAAACATCTGGATTTGATTTTATTTCTATATTATAACCAACAGGTTTTAAATGATTTTGCTTTATAAAATGCTCCAAACTATCTATAACTTCAGCTAACAAAGGTTTATATGCCGCTTGTAGTTGTTGCTCTGGAAAACGAGAATTCACCTTACTACCTACATCGTACTGCCGAATGCTATCGTAAGGCATATTGTACAAGTTATATTGCTTTTCATTCATTTTATGAATACTATCTCCCGAAGGCGTCAGCACATAAGCCGAAGACATATAGGGTTCGTGAGACACAACAACTTGGTAATCTTGAGACATTACAACATCTAGCTCCACTACATCTACCCCTTTAAGTATGGCTCTTTTAAATCCTATAATGGTATTCTCGGGACTATGCGCTCGTTCGCCGCGATGTCCCTGTACTTTTATACTGTGTGCATTTAAACTAACCTCCACAGATTCAGATGGTGTTTCTTTGCTATTTTTAGTTGTGTCTTTACACGACATAAACGCTAACAAAACCAAACTGCAATACACTATTTTTTTCATAATCTTAAATTTAAACAAACTTGCCCAAACGTATTGTCTGGGCAAGCAATTCACAAACACAATTTAAAACTGAGAACCTTCAATTTTATAAGTTGCAGAACCTGTAAATTCATTTCCATACATGTCGGTTGCTTTCACCTCAATATTATGTGTGCCTACAGGTAATTTGGTATTTAATTTCCCAAACCATAAATGTTTACTCTTTATTGGATTAGAGCCACGTTTTCCTTCTAAAAGGGTTTCTGTTAAATCCCATTGCATGACATCGGCCACGTAATTTGGATCGGCTTCTTCTACATGTTTCATTGGTTTCCACTTGCCGTTATCAATCCGATATTGTACAGCATCTGAAGCTTCACCCATAAAAAAGTTTACGTAAACCCCCGATTTTGTTCGCTTATCCTTGGCGAGCACTTTTGGCGCAAAAACAGACATTTGATAATCATCTGGTTTGCCTGCCACTTTATATCTGGTTTTATAAGTATTCCCTTTAAAATCGATAAACGCATAGCCTTTTGGCGTTCCATCGCGCATGGTAGACACTGGCACACCTTGGTCGTTAAGTACTCCTGAATACCAATCACCCGAGGTAGTTCCTACATTGTACTCGTGATGTTTTCTACCCAATTCCCAGCTTGCTGGACCTGCTATAAAATCTTGTTTTTGAATATGAGTATGCGCCGAAAGCGACAAGGTGTTCGGGAAATCTTTTAATAAATTGAATAAGGTTTCACGATCTTCATCCCGAAACGCATCGTTGTCCGGTTCGGTTAATGGAATGTGAAAGGCCAAAACAATAAGGTGATCTTTAGGTACAAATTTCAAATCGTTTTCGATAAAATCTAACTGATCTGGACGAAAACCTCCCCAATATTTGGTTTGCTTTCTTGGATCTGGATACAAAATATCGTCTAAAACAATAAAATGAACCTTTCCGTAGTTAAAGGCATAGTTAGAAGGTCCAAAATTCGCTTCATAAGTTTCATCAGAAAACTTATCCTCCGTGGTATCGAAATTAAGATCGTGATTTCCCATTACGTTAAACCAAGGTAGACCAATTTGTTGTATCGCATCTTGATACGGTTTAAATAAGGACAGATCGTTACCTACCAAATCGCCTAAACTCATACCAAAAACAACGTCTTTGGTATTAACAACTTCTTTTACGATAGCTTTTTCAAAATAATCTACCTCTTGCTTAGTATAAGGCTGCGGATCGCCGAAAACTAAAATTGAAAAATCGTTAGATTCTTTATTTGGATACAAGCCAAAGTTTACCGCTTTGGGCAAGTTACCTGTTGGCGCTACACCAGTGAATTTACTTTTTGGAGAACCTTCTGGTTTATGAATGTAATAAAACTGAGGTAAATTTTTATCGTTTAACGGAAATGTGTAATTCTCTGGTTTTATAACCGCCACAATCATATCGTTTGAGGCTGGCAAGACATAGTATCCGTTTGCATCGGTTTGTACAACTTCTTTTCCGTTTGTAACAGCAACTTTTGCAATACCTTGCTCGTTACGGTCTTGTTTCCCGTTAGCATTAGTATCTTCAAAAACGGTTCCAGATACTTGGTTTTGAGACCATCCTAAAAGCGAACTGCAAAACAGCACGCCTAATACAAAAAATTGTTTCATAATATTATATGTAATTTTTTAAAAATTAATCAACGTCCCACCAAACTTTGGTATTAATATCGTCTGGTCCATTTAAAAGCTCTAAGGCTTCCTGATAACCTGAGGCATTTTCTATTGCTAAATCATTTGGATAAAACATACGCGATGGCATGTCGCCATTATTCAACATGGCTTCGGTTTTTGGCAATACTGGATACCCTGTCCTTCTGTACTCAAACCATTGTTGATAATCTGTAAAATACAAAGCATAATATTTTTGAAGTAAAATCTGTTCTAGACTACCATTATATTGCACAATAGAGGTATCGAAATAAGTTTCTGGCATTTCTACTTCCCATTGATTTATAGCTGCTTTCACTCCTTCTTTATAATAACCTTCTGCATTATCTATATAACCTCGTTGCGCTAATTCTGCTTTTATAAAGGCAACTTCCGAATACGGTAAAATCATAATTTGCATAGGGTTTGTAGCTTGCTCGATATTAAAAGTAGAAGCCTCGAACTGAAACTGTGAATCGGAACCTGCATAAGCGCTAGGTATACCAATATAACCTAAATTATTACCTTGTAAGTCGGCGCCAGTTGTTGCAATAATCGCTAAACGCGGATCGTTCCAACTGTTTAGATGATCTATAAAAAAAGATGCCATTTTTTTTCCCAATCTGAAATCTTGCGGACGTCCCCAAGGTGATACATTTGGTTCTACTCCTGTAACTTGTAAAATAGCAGATTCTTCTGTTGTTTCGAACACAGGATAAACTTCTGGGTTATTAATCATATTAGCCATGGTATCGAAATGCGATGGTATTACATTAGACGTCCGCAGCAATAATCTTAAATGCAATGCATTAGTAAACTTTTGCCAACGCGATATATCGTTCCCAAATAAAATATCTTCAGAATACACCATAGTATCACTTAAATCGTACAGCTGATTGGCTGATTCTAAATCAGCCAAAATGGTATGGTACACGGTTTCTTGTGTATCGAAACCTGGGTAAATTATATCTTCGTCTCCGCTTGATGCCTCTGTCATAGATACAGGGCCAAACAAATCGGTAAGGTTAGAATACACCCAGGCTTTTAATGTTAATGCTATCGCTTTATAATTATTATCTTCGTAAGCATCACAAGCCTTTTCCATTTCTTTAATGTTTTTCAGCCATTTATAATATGTGTTCCAAGACGAATTACCAATTCCTGCACTTACATCGTAACGATGCAACCCTCCAGAAATACTTGGATAAGGTAAGGACACTTGCATAAGATTAAAGGTAATATCGTAAGCGCGGTCGGCATGGTGACTAGACACTCCATATATAATTGGATTTAACAGTGTACCTGGACTAATTTCTTCTATTCGGTTAGGGTCTGTATTGGTTGCTTCAAAATCGCTTGTACAACTACTTAGTATACTTCCAAGTACTATAGCACAAATAATATGTAGTTTTTTCATTGTTATTATATTATAAATTCAATTTTAAGTTTACACCGTAATTGGCTGGCGATGGCATTTGCCCCATTTCGACTCCTGGCATAATTCGGTTTCCGTTTAAGGCTGCTGTTTCTGGATCGTAAATTGGGAAATCTGTTACCATAAATAAATTTCTGCCGTATAGACTAATGTCTAAACTCTGTATAAAAGAGTGTGTTAACCATTGTTTTGGCAAACTGTACTGTAAGGCAACTTCTCGTAATTTTAAGAAAGACGCATCAAACGAGTTAGACTCTACGTTGGCACGACGATAATAGCGGTTATACCAATCTGGAGTTGCTACTGCCGTGGTATTAGGCGAATAGGTTCCATCGTCATTTAACACTACCCCATCTCCAATAATGGTCATAGTTTCTCTTCCCATATATGTGTGGGTTAATTTACCTTGCTGAGTTAATTTATGATGGGATTGAGAATATACTATACCTCCGTACTGACCATCGAGTAAGAAACTAAACTTAAAATTTTTCCAACGAAACTCGTTATTAATGCCCGCACGCCAATCTGGTGTTGCATCGCCTATATACTGAATGTCTCCAGAGACAGGATAGGCAGGTAATCCGGCACTATCGTAAACAATTTCTCCTTCTGGAGATCTTAGAAAACCATAACCATATATTGCCGTTGGAGATCCTCCTACTTTAGCAATCATAGAGGCATTTCCTCCAGTATCAATAATAAATTGATTATCTACTTCGTCTGGTAATTCGAATACTTCACCCTCATTTTTAGACCACGTTAAAGTTGATTTCCAACTAAAGTTATCTGTATCAACAATCTTTGCTCCTAAAGTTAACTCGATACCTTGATTGCGAATTTTTCCTGCGTTAGCATATTTAGAGCTAAACCCTGTACTCCAGTTAAGCGGCAACGTAATTATCTGATTGTCTGTAGTTACACTATACAAACTAAAATCTAAATTAATTCGGTTATTGGCAAATCGCGCTTCGATACCTGTTTCGAAACTTTGTGATGTTTCTGGTTTTAAATCGGTATTAAATAATGTGTTATCTACCACTGCAGAACTTGCGAAAGCACTATTATCGTAATATTTTTGAGTTTGATATGGATCTGTATCGTTACCCACCTTTGCATACGAAAAACGGTACTTTAAAAAGTTAAAAGCCTTTGAATTGAAATTAAAAATATCTGAAGCAATGACACTTAAATTAGCAGACGGATAAAAATAAGACCAATTAGATTCTGGTAAAGTACTAGACCAATCGTTACGTGCGCTTACATCTAAAAACACTTGATCCTTAAAAGAAAATGTAGACATGCCATACAAACTACTTACAATTTTATTAGAGTCGCCTGCATAAGTATTTGGGGCATTTATACCATTGGCTAGTTTATAAACCTCTGGTATTACCAAACCATCTACATTAGATGTTAACTGGCGACGTTTTTCGGTGCGATAATTACCTCCAGCATTAACTGTTAAAGCAAAATTAGAACTAAACTGCTTATCGTAAGTCAGCAAGAAATCACTATTAACTTCTTCTTTTTGCACCAATTGTTTCTGATAAAAACCTCTTGCATAGCGGTTGATACTAAACGGACGTTTTAATTCGCGCTGCTGATTATAAGTATTTAATGAGGTACGCAACATAAGCGACCAGTGGTCGTTAAAGTCTATGTCTGCAAAAATATTTCCTACAACCTGACTACTTTCTAATGTATTTAAAGCTTCGTAAGCAATTAAGTAAGGGTTGTCTATATACGAACTAAACGGATTAATTTGATCGATATATTCTTTACCATCCATCCAAATGGGGCGATACCAATCTAGATCGATATTAGGGTTTTGAAAAATCATGAAGTAAGCAATACTTCCGTTATTATAACCCGTACTTGGTAAATTATCGCTAGAGCGGTTATTATAGTTTACCACAGCACCTAAATTAATACCTTTTGAAATCTGATACTTTGAGTTTATAGATGCTGTTATACGATCGTAACCTGTATTAGGCATAATCCATTCGTTTTTGGTATGACCTATAGAGGCGCGCATAGATCCTTTATCTGTACCACCTTGTAAAGACACCCCATTTTGTACAGTAACACCTGTTCTCCAAAAATCTTTACGGTTATCTTTATAGGGCTGCCACAATTGACGTTCGGCTGATTGACCTTCTAAAGTTGGATCGTACTGATAATAATATTGTCCGTTAAATTCAGGTCCCCAAGCACTACTAGTACTCCCTGTATTATTACCGTCATCCGAACCACCATACGAATAATAAGGATCGCCTTCAGTATTAAACGACTTCCCAGTACCTTGACCGTATTTATATTGATAATCTGGCCAGCGCTGGATCACATCTAAGGTTGTAGATGAATTAAAAGTAACACCTATACCCTTATTGGTTTTTCCAGATTTAGTAGTAATCATGATTACACCATTCTGACCACGGCTTCCATAAAGCGCAGAAGCGTTTGGACCTTTAAGCACAGTAATGTTTTCAATATCATCTAAATTCAAATCTGAAATCCCATTACCATAATCTATTGGAGAGTCTTCACCCATATAGGCACTAGAAGATCCCGATGTTGTCATTTCTGTATTTACTGGTACACCATCGACAACTACAAGGGCGTAATTTTGCTGTAAATCGAAAGAACTATACCCCCTTAATACAATTTGTTGAGAATTAATTGGTCCAGAGCCTGATGATACAACTCCCATACCGGCTACTTTTCCTTTAAGTCCAGACGACCAATTAACAGGATTAGTTTTACTTAAATTTTCGCCATCTACAGTAGCTTGGGCATATCCTAATTTTTTTTCCTCACGTTTAATACCCAATGCAGTTACAATAACTTCGTTTAAAGCACTTACAGAAGGCGCCATATGAATGTCTATTTGCTTTACATCTCCTACGGCTACCTCTTGCGTTTCGTACCCCATATAGGTTACAACTAAAGTAGCAGGCGTTGTTGTTAATGCTAAAGTAAAATAACCATCAAAGTCTGTTGCCGTACCGTTTGCTGTGCCCTGTTCTAATATAGTTGCTCCTGGTAATGGTAATCCTTGCTCATCTAAGACACGCCCAGTAATAGTTTGTACCTGTACAGTAGTTTTTGGTAATACGGTAATGGTGGAATTAATAACCCTAAATTGTAAGTTAGACTGCCTTGCCAAAACAGCTAATAATTCATTTACTGTGGTTTCTTTTAAATTTAAACTAATATTAGGCGTTTGTTGAGTAATTTCTGTATCGAACACAAACGTATATGAGGTTTGCGCTTCTATTTTAGAGAAAACTTTTGTTATCTCTTCGTTTGTTACTTGTATAGTAATTGGATCTTCTTTGGAAGAAGAAACTGCATTCGCATGTACTCCTGTACTTAAACAAATAAGCAAGAAACTACACAAATACAGTTTTAAAATTTGTAGTTTTGTTTTCATTACAATTTGATTCTGGTATTTATCTGGTAATCATTTTTTACGGCCCGTCCCTGTTGCAGCAGGTATGGGCTTTTTAATTTTCTTTTTTGCTAATAGTTATTGTGTTATCCTCATGTATTTCTATTTTTAAATGTTTAATTAAAGCTATACTCTGTAAAACGGTTTCTAAAGACTCGTTTTTAAATTTTCCAGATAAGGTTTCGCTAAGTAACGAGGCATCTGTTATACTAATATTTACATTATACCAATCTTCTAAAATACACTCTAGCTCTGCTACAGATGTATCCTTTAACAAAATAACACGCTGGGTCCAAGCATTATAATCTGCGCTGTTATGGTTGTATTTAGCAATTAATTTTTGATGTGAGAATCGTACCTGCTGATCCTTAACCAAAACAGCCTTTTCATTATAATTATGTTTAGATGCCACTTCTACTTTACCAGAATTAACACTTACAAAAATATCGTGTTGCTGCTTCGCGTTAATATTAAAGGACGTTCCTAAAACTTGAGTTGTATAGCCATTCGATGTCACAACAAAAGGTTTAGAGGTGTCTCGTTTAACATTAAAAAAGGCTTCGCCCTTTAACGTTATAGTCCTAATACTTTCGAAAGTTTTAGGATACTCCAATTCACTATTGGCATTTAAAGTAACTAAACTACCATCGGGTAAGGTGACTTGTTTTTGTTCGCCTCTATTAGTATTTATAACCACAGTTTGAAAGAAAAGTTGCTGAATAACAACAAGAGCGACTACACAGGCACTAGCCAAAGTAGCCCACGTATAATAATTGTGCTTAGCTTTTGGCTTGATATTAGGAACTTGAATTTTAGTTGAAATATTATAATATATGCGTTCTCTTTCAGTTTTAGAATGTTCTTCAACCTGAACATTTAACTTTTGAAATGCTTTAAACAAAGAGTCAACAATTTGCTGTTCTGAAGCAGATGTTTCTTTTTTAGAAAATTTTTCGATTAATTTGTAAAACTGGGTTGTATTCAAAATATGGTGTTTTATAAGTAAGACACAAAAAAGTCTTACAACACGCATATAAAAATTACGACTTAATCTTTTAATAACATTATCAAATTTCCCTTAAAATCGATTTAACAAACTAAGCATTAACATTAAAATATTGTAATGTGGTAACTTTAATCGAAGATATGCTAAAGCTCTACTAATTTGTGTTTCTACCGTACGAATAGAAATATTTAAGTCTTTTGCTATAGTGGCATTATCCACATGCTCGAATCTACTCAATTCAAATATTGCTTGACATTTAGGTGGTAATTGTTCTAATAAAATTTTAATTTGTTGCTCCGCATCACTACTTTCTATAATGGCATCTGGAGATTCATGATAAGGAACACTAGCTATAACAGATTCTAAATCCTCGGTTAGCTTCAAGTCACGAATTCGATTAGCCACCCGATATTTAATTGCTCTAAACAGGTAACTTTCTATATTTAAAATTTCACTATCCTGATTTCGATCCCATAAATTAACGAAGACTTCTTGAGTAATATCTTCACATATAGCTTCATCCCTATAAATTTTAAATGCATAAGCATATAATCTATGCCAATAAGCATCGAAAATAAGCTCAAAAGTCTTGTAATCTCCTTTCTTAAAACGGTATATCTGTTTAGAACTACGCATAAATTAAAATGAACCACAAATGAAAGGATTCCATATAACCTATAACGCACCATGCCATTAAGATAAAGTTAAATTAGCAATTAGTGATCAAGTATTGAGAAACGAGAATTGAGCTGCTAGACAGCTAGATCCTAGAATATAGACTATTTTAGGTTTTAAAATTTGAAGATTAGCTTAATGTTATAATTATTTAATCTAACAATGTACTAATTGGAAGTAATGAATAATGCTGGACTTTGGTGGCAACCAGATCATAGTAAACCAAAGAAAGATTGGAATTTAAGTTTTGAGTTTTAGATTTTGGGGGCACTTACAAAACCATTTCACCGCGTCACAGCATAACCGCATCACCATGTCACTAAAGTATTTAAACAAAAAAATCCCCAACAAATTCATGTTGGGGATTTCTAAAAAAGGCGACGACCTACTCTCCCACAAATGCAGTACCATCGGCGCTAATGGGCTTAACTTCTCTGTTCGGAATGGTAAGAGGTGAGCCCCATCGCTATAATCACCTTAAATCTTTGGTTGCTGGTTGATCGTTTCTGGTTGTTGGTATTCCAACTCATAACCATTAACTGACAACTGATAACCGCGCTTCGCGCAAATATTTTAACATATTGAAAAAGGAACATGTATGTCGATTAAATCTTGTACTCTTAAAAAAAACAGGCGTACAATAAGCCTATGGGTTATTAGTACTACTCGGCTATGACATTACTGCCTTTACACCTATAGCCTATCAACGTGGTCATCTCCCACGACCCTTTAAAGAAATCTCATCTTGTGGTGGGTTTCGCGCTTATATGCTTTCAGCGCTTATCCCTTCCCAACGTAGCTACTCTGCAATGCCACTGGCGTGACAACAGATACACCAGAGGTTGGTCCAACTCGGTCCTCTCGTACTAGAGTCAGATCCACTCAAATTTCTAACGCCCACTGTAGATAGAGACCGAACTGTCTCACGACGTTCTGAACCCAGCTCGCGTGCCACTTTAATGGGCGAACAGCCCAACCCTTGGGACCTTCTCCAGCCCCAGGATGTGACGAGCCGACATCGAGGTGCCAAACCCCCCCGTCGATATGAGCTCTTGGGGGAGATCAGCCTGTTATCCCCGGCGTACCTTTTATCCTTTGAGCGATGGCCCTTCCATGCGGAACCACCGGATCACTATGCTCTACTTTCGTACCTGATCGACTTGTAGGTCTCTCAGTCAAGCTCCCTTATGCCATTGCACTCTACGCACGGTTACCAAGCGTGCTGAGGGAACCTTTAGAAGCCTCCGTTACTCTTTTGGAGGCGACCACCCCAGTCAAACTACCCACCAAGCACTGTCCCTTCAATGAAGGTTAGACTCTAGATAAGCAAAGGGTGGTATTTCAACAATGACTCCAAAACGCCTGGCGACGCTCCTTCAAAGTCTCCCACCTATCCTACACATTACTTATCCAAAACCAATACTAAGCTATAGTAAAGGTGCACGGGGTCTTTTCGTCCCACAGCGGGTAATCGGCATCTTCACCGATACTACAATTTCACCGAGCTCATGGCTGAGACAGTGTCCAGATCGTTGCACCATTCGTGCAGGTCGGAACTTACCCGACAAGGAATTTCGCTACCTTAGGACCGTTATAGTTACGGCCGCCGTTTACTGGGGCTTCATTTTAGACCTTCGCATTGCTGCTAAGCCCACCACTTAACCTTCCAGCACCGGGCAGGTGTCAGGCCATATACGTCATGTTTCCATTTAGCATAGCCCTGTGTTTTTGATAAACAGTCGCCTGGACCTTTTCACTGCGGCCCTACCGAAGTAGGGCGACCTTTCTCCCGAAGTTACAGGTCTATTTTGCCTAGTTCCTTAGCCATGAATCTCTCGAGCTCCTTAGAATTCTCATCCCAACCACCTGTGTCGGTTTAGGGTACGGGCTGCTGCTTTCGCTTTTCTTGGAAGTCGCTTCTCTGGATTATCACCTTGTCCGTAGACTCAGTGTACTATCGCCGTGTTACCACTGGCTTCAACGAACTATTCCGTCAGTTCGCACCAAATATACGCCTCCGTCACTTTTAGTAAGAGCAGGTACAGGAATATTAACCTGTTGTCCATCCACTTCCCCTTTCGGGTGCGCGTTAGGTCCCGACTAACCCTCAGCTGATTAGCATAGCTGAGGAAACCTTGGTCTTTCGGAGTGCGGGTTTCTCGCCCGCATTATCGTTACTTATGCCTACATTTTCTTTTCTAACCGGTCCAGCATTACTCACGTAACACCTTCAGCCCTGTTAGAATGCTCCCCTACCACTTTTTCAAGTCCATAGCTTCGGTAGTATGTTTATGCCCGATTATTATCCATGCCGAACCGCTCGACTAGTGAGCTGTTACGCACTCTTTAAATGAATGGCTGCTTCCAAGCCAACATCCTAGCTGTCTAAGCAGTTCAACCGCGTTTTTTCAACTTAACATACATTTGGGGACCTTAGCTGATGGTCTGGGTTCTTTCCCTCTCGGACATGGACCTTAGCACCCATGCCCTCACTGCTGCAAAACATTTTATAGCATTCGGAGTTTGTCAGGAATTGGTAGGCGGTGAAGCCCCCGCATCCAATCAGTAGCTCTACCTCTATAAAACTATGTTGCAACGCTGCACCTAAATGCATTTCGGGGAGTACGAGCTATTTCCGAGTTTGATTGGCCTTTCACCCCTACCCACAGGTCATCCGAAGACTTTTCAACGTCAACCGGTTCGGTCCTCCACTGTATGTTACTACAGCTTCAACCTGCCCATGGGTAGATCACACGGTTTCGCGTCTACCACTACTAACTATAGCGCCCTGTTCAGACTCGCTTTCGCTACGGATCCGGACCTGAAGCCCTTAACCTTGCTAGCAACGGTAACTCGTAGGCTCATTATGCAAAAGGCACGCCGTCACCCCAATGGGCTCCGACCGCTTGTAAGCGTATGGTTTCAGGTTCTATTTCACTCCCTTATTCAGGGTTCTTTTCACCTTTCCCTCACGGTACTAGTTCACTATCGGTCTCTCAGGAGTATTTAGCCTTAACGGATGGTCCCGCCAAATTCACACAGGGTTTCACGTGCCCCGCACTACTCAGGATACCACTATCGCAACATTCTTTACTTATACGGGACTATCACCCTCTCTGGTCAGTCTTTCCAAACTGTTCTAATTCATAGCGCCTTGAATATTGTGGTCCTACAACCCCAATATTGCCGTAACAACATTGGTTTGGGCTAATCCGCGTTCGCTCGCCACTACTAACGGAATCACTTTTGTTTTCTTCTCCTCCGGGTACTTAGATGTTTCAGTTCTCCGGGTTTGCTTGCTTTCGCATGACATATCTTCAATATGCCGGGTTGCCCCATTCGGATATCTGCGGATCAATTTGTATGTGCCAATCCCCGCAGCTTTTCGCAGCTTATCACGTCCTTCTTCGCCTCTGAGAGCCTAGGCATTCCCCATACGCCCTTATTTAGCTTATTGTACTTTTTGCTTTTTTAATGAGTTACTGATCGATTAAAGGCTCGTTACCTTAATCAATCGTTTTTAATCTTGTTATAAATCTTAGTGTGCTACTAAAACCATAACTTTTCATGTATCTTTTTCAATATGTCAATGAACTTTCTTTGCAATAGGCCATAAGCTTTATGCTCTAGGCGGCTTGCGTATAGCTTAAGGCATAAAGCCTATAGCTGTTTTGTGGAGAATATCGGAGTCGAACCGATGACCTCCTGCGTGCAAGGCAGGCGCTCTAGCCAGCTGAGCTAATCCCCCAGTTTTTCTTTCAGTCGCAGTCCACAGTCTGCAGTTTGCAGTCGCTTGTGCCGACTTTCGGTGGATTACTACTTCTAGAATTTCCTTTTCAATATATTATGAACGTTTCAATTAATAATTATTAATCATCAATTGATTCTTGTAGTCTCAGGCAGACTCGAACTGCCGACCTCTACATTATCAGTGTAGCGCTCTAACCAGCTGAGCTATGAGACTCTACTTAATAGATCATTTAAATTAACAGCTTAGAGAATAAACTATCCCTTTTCCTTCTTTTTTCTACTCCAATAGTCGTATTTCTCTAGAAAGGAGGTGTTCCAGCCGCACCTTCCGGTACGGCTACCTTGTTACGACTTAGCCCTAGTTATCGACTTTACCCTAGGCCGCTCCTTGCGGTGACGGACTTCAGGCACTTCCAACTTCCATGGCTTGACGGGCGGTGTGTACAAGGCCCGGGAACGTATTCACCGCATCATGGCTGATATGCGATTACTAGCGATTCCAGCTTCACGGAGTCGAGTTGCAGACTCCGATCCGAACTGTGATAGGGTTTATAGATTCGCTCCACCTCGCGGTGTGGCTGCTCTCTGTCCCTACCATTGTAGCACGTGTGTAGCCCAGGACGTAAGGGCCGTGATGATTTGACGTCATCCCCACCTTCCTCACGGTTTGCACCGGCAGTCTTGTTAGAGTTCCCGACATCACTCGCTGGCAACTAACAACAGGGGTTGCGCTCGTTATAGGACTTAACCTGACACCTCACGGCACGAGCTGACGACAACCATGCAGCACCTTGTAAAGTGTCCGAAGAAAAGTCTGTCTCTAGACCTGTCACTCTACATTTAAGCCCTGGTAAGGTTCCTCGCGTATCATCGAATTAAACCACATGCTCCACCGCTTGTGCGGGCCCCCGTCAATTCCTTTGAGTTTCATTCTTGCGAACGTACTCCCCAGGTGGGTTACTTATCACTTTCGCTTAGCCACTCAGTCTTGCGACCGAACAGCTAGTAACCATCGTTTACGGCGTGGACTACCAGGGTATCTAATCCTGTTCGCTACCCACGCTTTCGTCCATCAGTGTCAGTATATTATTAGTGATCTGCCTTCGCAATTGGTATTCTATGTAATATCTATGCATTTCACCGCTACACTACATATTCTAACCACTTCATAATAACTCAAGACAACCAGTATCAAAGGCAATTTTACAGTTGAGCTGCAAGATTTCACCTCTGACTTAATCGTCCACCTACGGACCCTTTAAACCCAATGATTCCGGATAACGCTTGGATCCTCCGTATTACCGCGGCTGCTGGCACGGAGTTAGCCGATCCTTATTCTTACGGTACCGTCAAATTCCCTCACGAGGGAGTGTTTCTTCCCGTATAAAAGCAGTTTACAACCCATAGGGCAGTCTTCCTGCACGCGGCATGGCTGGATCAGGCTCCCGCCCATTGTCCAATATTCCTCACTGCTGCCTCCCGTAGGAGTCTGGTCCGTGTCTCAGTACCAGTGTGGGGGATCTCCCTCTCAGGACCCCTATCTATCGTTGCCATGGTATGCCGTTACCACACCATCTAGCTAATAGAACGCATGCCCATCTTTTACCGATAAATCTTTAATTATCAAATGATGCCATCCAATAATACTATGGGATATTAATCCAAATTTCTCTGGGCTATCCCCCTGTAAAAGGTAGGTTGCATACGCGTTACGCACCCGTGCGCCGGTCGTCGGCGGTGCAAGCACCCCGTTACCCCTCGACTTGCATGTGTTAGGCCTGCCGCTAGCGTTCATCCTGAGCCAGGATCAAACTCTTCATCGTTAAATTTTTAAGTGTTTCCACTATTATCTTTAACAACTAATGGAATTTTCCAGTACTCAAAATGGCTTATTCTCTTCTTATTGACAACAACCGTTTCCAGTTGTTATCTACGCTGTCAATTCAATATGTTAATGAACTTTTATTCTTCTTTACTTTCTCTTTCAAAACTTCCGTCTGAAAGCGGGTGCAAATATAAAACCCTTTTTCATTCCTTGCAATGTTTTTTTGATTTTTTTTGAAAGTTTTTTTTTTCAAACCTTTCAACCAACAAAACACAACTTACAATGAACTTTTCTTTCTAAAAACGTTGCCGTTTTTAGCGGCTGCAAATGTACAACCTTTTTTAAATCTACAAAGCTTTTTTTGATATTTTTTAAATTTAATTTTAAACCCTATCGCTTGCCTGTAAATGAACGTTTGCTTACTCCTTTTCTAATATCCCTCTCGCCGTAAGCGGGTGCAAATATACAACCCTTTTCTCTTCCCAAACAAACTTTTTCGATTGTTTTTTTGAAAAAAAAGTCAAGACACTAATATACATCATTTTACACTTATAAAAAAATTTAAAACCATAAAATTTCACCTGTATTAATCGATAACACATCGGTAAATAAATATAAAGAACGACATATTACTATTACCTACATGGCCATAAAGTAAACTATTCTTATTTTTAAGCTTTTAAATATCATCTACAGCTACTCAGCTAGAAATACCATAAAACATGTACAACGCAAACACACATATATATAAAGACATTATTATAATAGGAGGCGGCCCTATAGGCATTGCTTGCGCCCTACAATGCAAAGCCCACGGTTATAGTTATAGTATTTTGGAAAAAGGGGCGCTTACAAATTCACTATATAACTATCCGCTAAACATGACATTCTTCTCGACCTCGGAAAAATTAGAAATAAACAATATACCTTTTATAAGCAACAACCCGAAGCCCAATCGAGACGAAGCTTTAGAATATTACAGACGTGTTGCCGCATCTAATAATTTAAACATACAACTGTACGAAGAGGTTATCGATATTAAAAAGAGTAATTCTACATTTACCGTTTCTACGAGCAAAAATTCCTACACCGCCAACCAAGTGATTGTTGCTACGGGCTTTTACGATATTCCAAAACTTTTAAACGTTCCTGGCGAAAGACTTTCTAAAGTATCTCATTATTATAAAGAGGCACATCCTTACACCATGCAACATGTTATAGTTGTAGGCGCCAGCAACTCGGCTGTTGATGCCGCTTTGGAAATTTGGCGAAAAGGCGGTCACGTAACCATGGTAATACGCGGCGAAGATATAGGCGAACGTGTAAAATATTGGGTAAGGCCAGATATTATAAACAGAATAAAGGAAGGATCTATAACCGCATATTATAATTCGGAAATAAAAACTATTGAAGATGATACTGTAACCATAAACACCCCCGAAGGTGAGCTTTCTTTAAAAAACGATTATGTGATTGCTTTAACAGGATATCAGCCAAACTTTAAATTATTAAACACTATAGGTGTTTCCTTTTCCGAAGACGAAAATCGAATACCCACTTATAATAGCGACACGATGGAAACTAATATTGAAGGACTCTATTTAGCTGGTGTTATTTGTGGCGGTATGGAAACCCACAAGTGGTTTATAGAAAATTCGCGCATTCATGCCAAAATAATAATCGACCATATTAACCGAAAATTATAAAAACAACATACAACGCATCTTTTTATTACGTACTTTTATTAATTATATAAAACGAATTGACATAATTTAAAAGCCTATAAATAGTTACCAAGTTTGTAGTGCATAAATTAGTGGTGTTACATCTCTATTACTCAAGAGATCTCCTTTATTTTTCAGTATTTATTCATAGCACTTTCGCATTATGTACTGTAAATGTTTGATAATTGAAACTGATACGGCTTCGGTATTGGCATTAAAGTTTTTTATAAATACAATTGAACACCTTCAACTAGACGGTATTTACAGCTCGCTTTCCGAAGCTTCAAATCATTTAGCTACAAAACATGTAGATTTAGCCTTCTTAAACATAAACGAATTAACAAAAACCAATACCCAAAGTATAAAACATCAACTATACACTTCAAAAATCATTATCACATCTCACCTTAACTGTTTTGCTCAAGAAGCCTTTTCTTTAAATGCCTTAGATTATTTACTAAAACCCATTAATTACACTGCCTTTTTAAAAGCTATAAATAAGTTTATAATAGCAGAACTGCAATCCTATAAATTCAATTCTCATTTTAATCAAGACTTTATATATCTAAGATCTGACAGAAAAATGGTGAAAATACATTTTAATACTATCGTTTTTATTGAAAGCTTTAAAGACTATATTGTTATTCACAGAGAACCACAAACGGCTATAAAAGTAAAGCAGTCGCTTTGTTCGACAGCATGCTTGCTCCCTAAACATGAATTTATGCGTGTACACCGATCGTTCATTATAGCAACTTCTAAAATTACAGCATTTACTAAATTCGATATAGAACTTGGCGAACGCAATATTCCTATTGGCAGAAACTATACACACATAACAGCATTAATACCTAAAAGTCTAGGCTAAATAGACTGCAATCCAGTTTTTGTCTACCAAAACACGACATTCATCTCTAGTTATCCTACCGCAAATAAAGATATACTAATTTTATTCCTTTAAATAAAGCAAAACTATTCTCCCACTAGATATTAATTAACGAGCAAAACCTATTGTTCAATTTTATAGGATTGAATGCTAAAGCAACCCTATTAACTTTAAATATCTATTGTTATGAAAACTCAACTTAAACCAATCGGTCTACACATTATTATAATGTTCTTAATGCTTTACGCTTGTAATTCGGACGACGACCAAAACACCACTAATACCTACACTGGAAATGCCATTACTTTTGGAAGTGGCACAGTAGAATCCTGGATTACTACAACAAACACCGACACGCCGCTAGAATTAGGATTACGGTTGTCGCTAGAAGCTCTATCTGATATCGAAGCCTTGCCTGAAGATGATCTTGTTTTTGTAGTACCTTTACATGATAAAGCTTCTCAAGTTACAGCTTACGAACATATTACTATACAATGGGAACCTGCAGGCCACATGCCTCCTGTATTTTTAGCACCTCATTTTGAAATCGCTTTCTTCGAAATTAGCAATTCCGAACGGCTCACCATTCCTGTTTACGATGCCAATATCCCGGTAATTGAAGCTGCAGTAAATGATTTTCCCGATGTAGATAAAATACCAACCGGATATATAAAGTTCCCTGGGCAAGGTGGCTATTACCCAGAAGCTGGAAAACATTGGCTGACGGAAGATGTACTTGAACTTACAACATTCAACACCTATATTGCGCATGGTACATACGACAAAAAGCACATCTTTTTAGAAGCCAAATTTACAATGGACTATTTACAAAGTCTGACACAGCTTAACCAAACTTTAGCACAACCTGTTATTTTCGAAAAATCGGACACCTATTACCCAACCACATTGAATGCTCGTAAATCCTCAGAATCGATTGAAATAACACTTAGTAATTTCATAAAACGATAATCAATAAACCATCTATTAAACGCAAAAGAAAAGTAGCTTATCCTAACTTTTCTTTTGTCGTTCTTATATAAGAAATATTTTTTTTAACCATGAATAAGTTGTTTTGTGGAACAGTAAACAAAGTATAATTACATATAATTATCTATATGCATATTTCAAATCTCTCCCGTTAAGAAAACGACAAAGGAACTTTATTAGAACAAAACAGCAGGAGCAATTGCTTTCAGATAAAATAAAGATACCAGGAATCAGGCTTTAGCTCTGAGAGAATAATAAAAGCCCGACTTAAAATTGAACGGAAGGTCTCTGTTATTCTCTATGCTATATTTTACAATATCAGCAACAAAATAATACTCTCCTCTGCTTTACATATCCCCTGTTGTGAAAGCGACAAAGGAGCTTCACGAGCTCCACTAAAAAATAATAACGCGCGAGTAACTGCTTTCAGATTACTATTTTAGTAGTGCATTCACAGGGGCTGTAACAGGTTTAGCCTATGCAGAACAGTTGTGAATTGCTTTCAGATTACTATTTTAGTAGTGCATTCACAGGTTAGATTGGTTTCTTAACCCAAACCAAGTAGTTGTGAATTGCTTTCAGATTACTATTTTAGTAGTGCATTCACAGGAAAATTATGAAGTATAGAATTAAGATTACAGTTGTGAATTGCTTTCAGATTACTATTTTAGTAGTGCATTCACAGGAAAAAAACGTCTAAATACGCTTTAGAAATAGTTGTGAATTGCTTTCAGATTACTATTTTAGTAGTGCATTCACAGGAAAATCCGTGAGAACATCGACATGGTAATGGTTGTGAATTGCTTTCAGATTACTATTTTAGTAGTGCATTCACAGGCGAAAAAGCCAAGAACAAAGACAGCGTAATGTTGTGAATTGCTTTCAGATTACTATTTTAGTAGTGCATTCACAGGCAGAACATTATATTAAACAATCTTACCACAGTTGTGAATTGCTTTCAGATTACTATTTTAGTAGTGCATTCACAGGAGAAACCATTTTGTATAAGTATTATTTAGCGTTGTGAATTGCTTTCAGATTACTATTTTAGTAGTGCATTCACAGGCCATTAGTAAATTTGATGCACTCGATGTTAGTTGTGAATTGCTTTCAGATTACTATTTTAGTAGTGCATTCACAGGTTTTAATGTCGTTTCATTTAAACGCCCAAGGTTGTGAATTGCTTTCAGATTACTATTTTAGTAGTGCATTCACAGGCTAGCATTTGCCTTACTTAGCAACTGTTCAGTTGTGAATTGCTTTCAGATTACTATTTTAGTAGTGCATTCACAGGTTTCAACGGTGTAATTGAGGTACTGACAAAGTTGTGAATTGCTTTCAGATTACTATTTTAGTAGTGCATTCACAGGATACCCGCCATAAAAAGCTGGTATCCTGTTATTTAAACAATAAATCAGAATCATAAAATCCGAGTAACTCTAGTCTTATAATATACTGAACTACAACACTTTTCACATCCTAAAAGAGTTCCAATTGCTGACTAGGTAATTCTTGGGGAATTTCTTTCTGACCATGAAAAAGTTCCATCATACCAAACTGTTTATCGGTTATTTGCATAATACATACCTTCCCTTTTTTAGGTAAAGCCTGTTTGGTACGCTTAATATGTACCGATGCATTTTCGCGGCTGGCGCAAAACCGCATATAAATACTAAACTGGAACATGGCAAAACCATCATCTAATAAGTTTTTCCGAAATCGCGTTGCTACCTTACGCTCGGTGGTAGTCTCTGTCGGCAAATCAAAAAATACAAGTACCCACATGCTTCTATACTGGTTTAATCGTGAAAATTTATCGTCCTTCATAATTATAATTTCTAAATCCAGTGCTTCAGTATAATGTGCTGTCGAAAATCATTCAACCACTTTAACATACCAATCAAACGAATTAAAACACAGGTTACTGAGTGTCTGCCCAGCAAACATATCGAAGCAATCGGTTTATCCAAACTCAGGATACAACAACTTCCTACTAATTCCTGCAAAACATTCATACAAACTATTGGTCGTTCTACTCATAGCTATCATCAACGGACTCTGCTTCCCATCAATAATCACATCCATAGCCGGAATACATAACAACTCTGCTTTTATAGAGCGTGTTAACTCATCTATATTACAACCTGTCTCTACAATATCATACACTACAGCATCTACAAACGGACGATAAGGTTCCATCACATCATCGGCCAAACAAAATGCATTGTATTTATTACTGTGGAAAATCCCTACACTGGGCAACAAACCACTACTCACCAAAGCACGAGCAGCGACGGCTCTTAAAATGGCATAACCATAATTCAGCAAATTATTAGGTGGCACACCTTTTTGATTTCTACTAAAGCCTTCAACCTCATCAAACAAGCTTTGAAAATAATACGCAGCCGCAATCGCTTCAATATTTCCAGGATCGCCACTTTTCACCTCCCTACCCCAACGCTTTAATTTTAAGGCCTGCTTACCTTGTTGTAATAAATGATTGGCTTGATTATCCACTTTTGCACTTACAGTCTGTTGCCACAACTGTTTTTTTAAAGGCACCGAAGCGTTTAATTGATAACGCATGCGCTCGGTTTGTTCGCTATGTCCTACCAAAGGCTGCAAAAAGCTACAAGGCAAATGTTGCTTATCGCAAGTAATAACCGCAGTTTTGTTCTGCACCAACTTCATCAATAAACCATTGGTAATGGTAATTTGTGGATCTTCTAATACCACATATCCCAAATCTTCAATAGGAATAGTAGCTTCCTTTTTATCTTCCTCAGGAAAATTAACTACCAATTGTTCATGTTTTGTACTTAAATAAGCTGGATTGCCAAAAAATAATGTTCGCTTTATCATGGTTGGAGTTGGGTTTAGTTAATTGGATTGCATTATAAATTCATTAGGTTCTTGATTATGATAATATTTAAATTGTCTCGGTCGTCAAAAAGCGCTATTACTGCTTCACTTGCAACACTTGTATGTCCTTCTGAAACAATAGTATGGTAAGATGAATACCGCCAAGCATCCAATGTTTCGGTAAATCCACCAGCTATCGGATTGTAATGTATGTAGTGAATTAAATTGCGGAGATAGATATCGTCCGTGATTTGTTTGCGTTTAAAGGGATGCCTAAATAAGCTTCCTTTTCTGTTTTGCTGTTTGTTAAACGCTTTTGCATAGGCATTAAAGAAATTACTAAACTGCTGAGAAATGAGACCTTCAAGGTTTTGAAAACCTTGAAGGTCTTTATTTCCTTTAGCTTTTAACCTATTCAACTTATCCTCAAAAAACCGATTTAAAACAGCCTCTTCTTTTATACGAACCAAAAAATGAAAATGATTCGGCATCAAACAATAACAAAACGTATCGGCTATCGGATTGATATACTCGCTATACTTCTTTAGAAAATACTGGTAATTTTCGTTCGACAAAAACAAAGCCTCACTCCCATTCGCCCTATTATAAATATGATAGGTTGCTTCCGGAATTAATATGGCTTGGTTGTCTTGCATGTTGGTTAATTTTAGGCTTCTTGTAAGACCCGACAGGTTTTGAAAACCTGTCGGGTCTTTACCAAAGTAGCTTATTTATGCTAATCCACTCCGACTGCTTTAAATCCTCATTATATTAAGCAATATAAAAACCGTCTTTTTTTAGTTGAATGGCATCTATCATGGTTTTTTGTTTTTAATGTGACTGGATTAGCTCTTCAGGGGTTTTGCCCCCTTGAAGGGCTTCTGATTTAAAATTTCCAAGTTATCGAACCATCTAATTTCATTTCAAAGTCTTTTTCTTCTATGGCGAAATCATATTTACCGGGTGTTAACAGCAATCTCGGAGCTACAAAGTCTGAAGAAAAACTTGAAAATCCGTCTTTTCCTTTAGTTCCAAATACATCTTTTGGAAAATCTTCAACTAGTTGCTTTTCATCTCTAGCCTCCATATGATGCTGAAACATAATTCTTTGAGTTTTAGCATCCGTTAATCTTTTAACCATATACAATCTTTCAGACAAACTCCCAACATCTAAATCTTTAAGCTCCTCTTTATCATTAATATACATCAAAACCTTTTGACCTACCATAAAAACATGTTTCAACTCGGCTTCTTTTAGATTCTTCCCTCTACCAATGTAAACTGGTTCCTTTGATTTAAATAGCAATTCAAAACTAACTTTATCAAGATATTTTGAATATTGAGCAGACTCAAAAACATTAAAAGGAATTATGGATCTTCCATTTTCATTTTCGTACAAACCAAACATATAATTTTCTCCAGAATCTGCATAGATATAGTTTTTATAGTCTTTAGATGATTTATAGATCTGCTCTTTTACTATCGTAGCATTGTCGGGGTTCATAAAACCACGCGCAGCCTTTACCCTGCAACGTAAATGACGTAAAACATTACCTTGAAAATCCTTTAATTCGTTTTGCTTTACCCCTTCAGCCAATTGTTTTCTTAAATATTTTGCCAAATGGTCGTCAACAATTACATCTGTCTTAAAATTAATAGTATCAATAGGTTTTCTTAGCACCATCCACATCTCATCCTTCCCATCAACTTGATTGTAAACAATATTTCCTTCTTCGTCTTTTTGTAAACTTCCCTTTTCATCTTTAGCGGCAATCTTTATTTTTCCATAATATGTTTGCTGATGAAGTTCCCCTCTAACAGAATCTCCTTGAGCAATTTTTGGAATCTTGTCCCCATTACTATCTAATAATAACTTACCATCCCCATCTCTTAACCAAACTATCCTGCCTCGTTTTCTAACTTTTTTAATCCCCGGAGTTAACGTCTGGTCTTTATCTGCCATATTATTGATAAGAATATTTTTCTTAATCTCCTCAATCATTGAATAATTAAACTCTGAAAAAGGCTTTTCATGATACTGACTACCTCTGTTTGCTTCTCCAAACTCATATGCCTTTTTCAAAATTTCTTCACGTTTTCTAGCCGAAGGAATCAATGTCAATACTGCTGCATCAATTGCATGATGATAATGCTTTCCTCTGTCTTTAGCTTCTCCTTTAGGCTGTATCTCGTAAATTTTTCTGAATTCTGCAGTATTTGTACCCTTAATGACATCTACTTTATTAAAAACTGTTTGTAAATAATGAGTAGCATATTTAGTAATAATTTGAGTGTCTATTAATTGACTATTTATAAAACCTTTAGGAACTTCAGTTCGAGTAAACCTATCTAACTTATTTTTCCAATAATCATGTTCCATCTGTCTTAGATGACGCTGACGAATTGCGTTATCTTTTTCCCCTTTGTCCATCGCCCTTTTAGATTTAGATTTCCAGAACTCTATTTGATTATATAAATCATCAACTTTCTTTTCCCAAGAATGTAATCTGGGTTCTATTGCTGTATAACCGTGTGATTCACTTTTATAGTTGGGCAATTCTGTAGGCATCCGATTATTTTTTACACCTCGATTATAATCAGCATAACAAACTGTTAAGTTTGCCAGAGAATTATCAAATGATTTGCTTCTTGGAATGGTATGTTCAAAATCGATTTTATTAGTATCAAACAAATCAGTTAACTTAATTAACTTTCCTGTATACATACAAATACAATTCTGTTCTTTCCATAATCTATATTTCTGAACATCATTTTTTGAAGCATTTAGAGATTTTACAACTTCATCATAATTTTCTAATTGCTCAGACCACAATCTAAATTTATCTGTATCTTTTGCACTTTGGGGGTTTGCCACACCTTTAAAATCAGGATCCTTTATAAGCTCTTCGATTGCACTTGCAAACATTCTATTTTCTACTTCCCTATTTCTCTGATATGTTTCTATTGCCCACCGTTTATTACTATAGTCTAAACTATTCTTTCCCTCCCTGGCAATCTCAACTACTATTCTAGTCTCTGCATCAATTTTCCCTATCTCTAATAAATAATTAACAACATCCCGTAATTTATAAAGCGTTTTGTATGCCATTGGATTTTTAAATGCCGCTGTCTTGGGACTTAATAAAAATTCCTGACCTTCTTTATTAGGATAAATAGCAATTTGAGAAGGATGGTAAATTTTATCTAACAACTTCTCTCCTACATTGAAGTTGTCATCCAAAAACTGCTTTATTTGATTTAATAAATGTGGTGGTTTTATATGTTCTCGCTTAGAGGAAGCAAAAAAATCCTGATACTTTTCGGCTACTACATTTAGAATCTGTTGCTTATAATCATCGTCCAGTTTCAGCCAGGTTTTATCACCAAAATTTTCTATTGCTGCAATCTCAATATCTTTTAAATCAGATTCCACTAATTTGTACGATACATCTTTCCACCCAAATCTATCTTGATAATCTAAACCATAATACTTAAAAATCAGATTATTGGTTATGTTTACGATTTTCTTTTGATATCTATTTTCTTTAATTTCATCCCTAATTGCTTTGAAAATAATTTCTTTATCAGCTTCAAAAACTTCTATACCTAGTATTTCTGGTATCTTTGCCAAAATAACTGCTTCCGAATAAATCATTCCTTCCCGCAAAAAAGGTAAAATATTGTTGATTGCTTTTAAACTTAAATTGGCATAACCAACCGGAAAATTATTAAAGAGTCCTTTTAATTCTTTTACTTGATTTTCATTCAATACTAGCACATCAATTAAAAACTCTTCAAAATATTCTTCATCTTCAAAAGAAAACAGGACATGCCAAACATCTTGTATGGTATAAGTTTTAGTTCCATCCTCTCCTTTTCTGTTCCTTTTAACTACAGATTTCTCAAAATTTTCCCAATCTTCTCCAAAAACAGATTTTAATCGTGCCGAAACAAAACAACTTGAAACGGAAACTTTGTCCATTTTCTTGCTATAATTCAACTCCCAATTTTTCCCTCCGTTTGCTATAATAAACTTTCGTATTTCATTAAAATCAAACTCTCTTTTACTCTTAAAGAAAAACTTTTCGTGATATATTTTCTCTTTTAAATCCAAGGGTATGGGTTCAAAATTTGCAGCAGCATCTATTCTGTATTTAATATTGTTGATAAATGACCATGCTCGATATTCTTCAAACTTTGGGTGACTTATTGGGCATCTTGATTTATTTGACTCAAGTGTACACTTACCTACCAATCCTTTTTGAGATCGTAACGGTCTCTGAAAAAAGATTGCCTTTTCAACCATTTCTTTAAAATCATTTTCAATGATATTTTGGAATTCAAGGATTTTATGAACTTCTGACAAATAATCAGCCCTTAAAGTATATCGATTTCTTACTCGCACATGTTTATCCTCCAAGTGTGCAAAAGCAGCACCTAAACTACCACATTGAACAATTAAGTTTTCATAATCATTTCTACCAACTGTTTTAGTTTCATTGCTTCCTTTAAAAACAGCAGTTTTTTCATTTGCGCCTTGCTTTCTACTACTTTTAAAACCACGCCTTTGAGCAATATGATACAACGCTCTCCCCACTTTATAACGATTTTCTTCTACAGTTAAATCTAACTTTTCAGTAATTAGCATTCTTCTTAACTGATAAGGACTAGAAAAATCAGCAACACCATCACCATTTAAATCCAACCTAATCCATTGTTGAAATGCTTTATCATTTATAGGAAAAACTCTACCTATCCCTTTTTTATAATTTTTCCACTTGTTTAAATTTTCAATTTTCAACGGACAATACCCATTCTCGATTAACACTTTCAATGTTTCCCATTTTCGATATCTTCTTGAATTATAAAGCCTCCTAGACGAACGATGCTTAGTTCTTTCTGCTGCAAAAGAAAATTCGCCAGACTTACCTTCCCCTACACCCTTCTTAAAAGTATAAACACCATACCATGAAAAAATGTTATCTTCCCTTAATGTGAGTCCTATTGAATTTGTACCTAAATCAATTCCTAATGTTTTATTCATATTTTTTTATATATTTGGAGTCTGAAAGACAATTCACAACAAGGCTATAAGCCGAAGAAATTCTCAATCCTGCGTACTCCGTGGGATTTTTTATTTTTAGAATTGCACTCAGAGTCTAATCTTATTTATTATTTATTCAATTTTATATTAAACCCAAACACAACTTGTTTGGCTTAAAACAATAGAATTGCACGAAACAATCCGATTTCAAGTAAAAATCAAATGCTATTAAATATTGGGAGAGATTTTAAATGTAGTAAAAATATTTCAAAAAAAGGAGTGAAAAATTACAGATTGCAACTACAACTTCCTTAAATAATAAAGTTTCTGAGCCTTCTATAGAAACTACAATGTGACAAATACTTACCAACAATAGGCAATCCTAAATAAATTTTAAAAAATAGAATTAGAAAAAAATCAGTCTAAATCTTTCATAAATAGTTCTATTCCACTATTACCCTCGCTTTTTAACAAATATCCCTTACCATTAACGTCCTGATAAAAAGCTACATTGACTACTGCAAACGCTAAGCCCTTGCCCTCTGGTATTTGGGAAATTGCTATGTTAAACGAATCGCCATCAAAATGGCGTTCTACAACCAATGTCGGAGCCCACGCTGTTGTATAAGTAAGCGTCTCAAAATCAAATCGGATAACACTTAGTGTCACTTCCATAAAATCACTAGACTTAGGAAACCCCACCCCTAATCGGTTCATATCTTCAGCCTTAAATGTTAAAGAATCCCAATCGAATCTGTAAGCACATGGCAGCAGATTAGTCCGTTTCGGGGTAAATTTAAACCCCTGTAACATTTGCTTTCCTATATCTGTAGAAATACCATTGGCCACCGTACGCTGACCATGCATGGAAATCGCATCCAAATGCTTTATCTGTAAAAATAATTGCATCAACCGGCTATGCAAAGTACCATCTTTATAAGTCAATAACATGGGGCGTATAGCAGCCTTAAACGCTTTATTGACGTACGAACAATTTCTAAATTCCGAATTTTGTTCCCGAACCTTTTTCATATTCGGACTCTTCTTTACAGCCTTACTCGTAAAGCCTCCACCAGCCACCCGCGCCGTAGGTTTATTATTCAGATAATAAAAGTTAATGCCTCCTAAAGTGCCTTCAAAAAACACAATCCCTTTTTGTTTCGCCATAACCACAATCTCTTAAACCCCTACAAATTAGCAGTTTAACTCTAATTACAATGCAAGACAGTGAGAGTTTTATTATATATTACACCAACTATATACCAAGGTTATGCCGACCTTATACTGACCTTATGCCGACTTTCATTAGGATTTAACTTACAAAAACTAGCACATGCCTAAAATGATTGCTCCAAAGAATCATCTTTAGAAATTAAGAAGCATACCGTATTCGAACTAAAATACTTTAAACGCACACAAACATATTCAGTAACCTAAAAAACATTTTATTTGTGAATTAGTGGCTAAAAATTTTGTAATAACTGAAAGTCTTCGTCTGAACAAGAATAGTATCAGCTAACAAATGAGAGCTCCAAACTCTAAATAGTAACAACCAAAAAGAGTTGATCAATAAAACAACTAAACCATTATAGACTGGAAGTCCCATTATTCGCGTTTATTTTAGCCACAAATACACGAATATTATTATATAAACTATATCAAATTTTCGTGCATTCGTGGCGCAAAAATAGTTATAGAAACTGAAAGTCTTGCTCTAAAAGTGCATAGTTTCAACTAACGACTAAGACCAATGAATTCCATCACACCTTTCAAATCTCCACTAAAAGAAACCTACAAACCTCCCAAAAGTTTGATAGTCATAATAAGCATACCTACTATTCCCCCAACTATAGCACCGTTAAGACGGATGTATTGTAAATCTTCGCCAACTTTGGCCTCGATCTGTTCTACGAGTTCGACATTAGACAGCTTCCCTAAACTTTCGGCAACTAATTCGCCAATTTTGTGATGATTCTTATCGATCAACTGCAATAACGTGGACTTTAACCATGCATCAGTGCGCGCTAATTTCGAGGCATCGTTATGCAATGCTTCTAACGAGGTCTGCAACTTTGCTTTTAAAAATATAGTGGTATCGCTTTCATCTTCAAACAATTGTTCGTGAATAACATGTTTTAATCGAGTTAAAGCTTGTTGCACTACCCCAGAATCCATCAAACGCAATAAAAACTGTTCGCCAAAAACATTAACATCGTGTATTGCAGGATCGTTCTCTGTAGTTAAACGTTGGCCATAAGCGTACAACTGCTGGTCTAATGCCTGAATAATTTTATGATCGCCAGGAGCTGCCTGTATGTCTACAACCAATTCGTAAAGTTGCTCCTGTATGCCTTCAGCAATACGTTGTGGTTTTATAGCGCCAAAAATTTGTCCAGCACCTACCAAGAAGCCTTTAAATGCCGACCCTTCTTTTTGTTTTCCCACTTGGATTTTAACTTCGGTAACTAAAAATTCTAAAGTTGCTGGCTCGGCTATTTTATCTTTGAGCACATCTAAAAACACTTTTACAATACCATAATGGTCTTTTTGATCTACAGTCTGTTTTAATAAATCTCCCAAAGGCTTAGCTATGTTATTGCCTTTACAAGCCGGACGAATAATATCTTCTAAACTGGTAACTACTGGCTCCGAATCTAATTTCTGCAATAGTTGCTCCAATTCTGGTTGTAAGGTGTCCCAAATAGAAGTTTGGTTTTCACGATCTAGTAAATAGGTAACAATAGGTTTGGTTAGCGATACTTCGGAAATTTTATCGTTAAGCATAGACTTAGACAACCATTCGTTGTTAACCAAATCTACAATTCCAGCCGAAAGTTTCTCTCTGCTTTTTACTATAATATTGGTATGCTTTTTAACATAGGGAATAGGAATTTCTTGAAACAAAGCCCGTACAGCAAACCAATCGGCTACCCCACCAACCACAGCCGCTTCAAAACCAGCAAGTAAAATTTCTAAAGCAACGCCGTGGTACCATTCCATTTTTTTTACGACCAGTCCTACAATCAATAAACAAACCGCTATGGCTAGCGATCTATTTCCTAATCTATTCTTTTTCATGTCCACTTAATTTCTACAGTAAGTTTATAAAAAATATCTAAAAACAGATGTTCTATTTGCAATTAATATTGAAAAAATCCAATCTTACATCCATTACATCTAACTGATTTCCCAAAGTTCTATTAGCTATTACACTAGCGCTTATTATATGGCTTTAACACAATTTAACGCCTAGATTTCCTATTTTTACAAGAACAAACTAAAACAGACTCCCCGTGAACGCTATTGTTTCCAACAGCATATTAGACCGATTACCTGCTCATTTAAAGCAATTTATAAAACCGCAACACTATAACGATTACACCGCTGTAAACCAAGCAGTATGGCGTTATGTAATGCGTAAAAATGTAGACTATTTAAGCACGGTCGCACACAATTCGTATCTGTTAGGGCTTAAACAAACGGGCATTGCCATAGATAGTATTCCGAATATGTATGGCATGAATCGTATTTTAAAGGAAATTGGTTGGGCTGCGGTTGCTGTAGACGGATTTATACCGCCTAATGCCTTTATGGAATTTCAAGCCTATAATGTGCTCGTTATTGCTAGTGATATCCGCCAGCTAGAACATATAGAATACACTCCTGCCCCCGATATTATTCATGAAGGTGCAGGTCATGCGCCTATTATTGCCAATCCTGAATATGCAGAATATTTAAGACGTTTTGGCGAAATTGGTTGTAAAGCCATTTCTTCGGCTAAAGATTACGAGCTTTACGAGGTTGTTAGACATTTATCCATCATAAAAGAGGCTCCAAACACGCCAGAAGCAGACATTATTGAAGCCGAAAAACAATTAGACGCGCTGCAACAAAACATGGGAGCACCTAGCGAGATGGCTAGAATTAGAAATTTACATTGGTGGACTGTAGAGTACGGACTGATTGGCACTTTAGAAAATCCTAAAATTTATGGCGCTGGTTTATTATCATCTATTGGAGAGAGTGCCTGGTGCATGACCGATAAAGTGAAAAAACTACCATATACTATAGACGCTGTTAATCAAGATTTCGACATCACCAAACCGCAACCTCAATTATTCGTGACTCCAGATTTTGCCCATTTAAGCTTAGTTTTAGAAGAATTTGCAAACACCATGGCACTACGAACTGGCGGATTGGCAGGACTTCAAAAATTAATAGCATCGCAAGCCTTGGGCTCTATAGAGTTAAGTACTGGACTTCAAATTTCTGGGATATTCAATACCGTAATAGAAATTAATAACACGCCTATTTATTTTGAAACTCAAGGCCCAACCGCGCTGGCGAATCGTGAAAAAGAGTTGGTTGGCCACGGTACTAAAAATCATCCTAACGGTTTTGGTTCTCCCATCGGAAAATTAAAAGGAATTAATTTAGCCATCGAAGATATGAGTCCGCGCGATTTAAGGGCTTACAATATTTATGAAGGTGAAGTCGTAACCCTAGAATTTGAAAACCATATTATAGTGAGTGGCGAAATTATTACAGGTAAACGCAATTTACAAGGCAAAATTATTCTTATAAGCTTTAAAGATTGTACAGTAACCTATAATAACGATATCCTCTTTAAGCCAGAATGGGGCATTTACCACATGGCCGTAGGCAAGACCGTAGTATCTGCTTTTTCAGGACCGGCAGACTATAACAGTTTCAATTTGGTTACACACACACAAAGTTCGCAAACCATTAAAATAAAACAAACACCAGAGCAATTGCACTTAGAACGTTTATACCAACAGGTGCGCGACTATCGCGAAGGTAAAAACACGACTATATCGCGAACTAAAATTCTTGAAGCTGTTATAGAGCATCATCCAAACGATTGGTTACTCGCTGTAGAACTATACGAATTAGCCCTAAACCCAAAGGACACCGAATTACAACAACATGTTTTACAACACCTGGAAACTGTAAAATTGAATCGACCAGAAGTTGGCCACCTTATAGATGGCGGTTTGGAAATTATTAATAAAAAAATATCGGTGTAAACTATCTATAACCTTCTAAAACACGCTTGGTAAAATCGCTTAACACTAATGTTCCACTAATTTGGGCACGCTCGGCAAGTAATTCATCCCAATGGTCGGTGTTGTTCCAAATTACTTTTTTCATGGCTTGCAAAGCGTCTGGATTGTAACTTGCTAGTTTTTTAGCTAGAATGGCTACGGCATCATCTAAAGCTTCAATACTTTCGAAAACTTCTGCGAAAAGTCCGTTGTTTTTTGCCCAATCTGCGCTGTAAAATGTTTCGGCATTTAACGTCATTTGCGACATATTCGAAACGCCTATTTTGCGAGTAACGGCAGGTTCTATTACAAACGGCCCAATACCAATACTTAATTCACTTAACTTTATTGAGGCATATTGGGTTGCTAAACAATAATCTGCTGCTGCTGCAAGACCTACTCCCCCGCCAACAGCTTTACCTTGCACGCGACCAATAATGGGTTTACTGCACTTTCGCATGGCATTAATTACGTGGGCAAACCCCAAAAAGAAGGCTTTACCTGCAACTTCATCATCAATTAAAATTAACTCGTTAAAACTAGCTCCGGCACAAAATGTTCTGTCACCGCCACTTTGCAAGACTATAACTTGCACATCGTCTGTTGCTCCCGCCCATTCTATTTTAACTTTCAATTGCTGTAACAAATCGCTAGGCAAAGCATTATGAGATGGATGAAAAAAGGTGATATAACATACACGATTTTCGATGCTATGTTTTACAAAGGGCTGTTCCATATTTAATACTGATTTAGTAAAAAATCGAAGATACAGATTTTTTAAGTTACCCAAACGGAAGTTTTCATTTTCCTATTAAAAGCCGTATTTTTATAAAAAAAGTCATGGGATTACTAGATTTTATGTTTAGACGGCAGCGGAGGGATATCATGGATTTTAAATCTAGAGGAGCTATTATTTTAGATGTTCGATCTAAAAAAGAATATAAAGAAAACCACATTTTAGGCTCCGAAAACATTCCGGCAAGCGATTTACAACAGCATATTAAAAAGCTAAAAACCACACAAAAACCTTTTATTGTATGCTGTGCCAGTGGGGTACGATCTGCTAAAGCTGTAAAATATTTATTGATTAACGGTATTGAGGCTACTAATGGCGGCAGTTACCAAAATTTACAAAAACTATTATAGTTTTAAGGTATCTAAAGTATCTGTATTGGTAATGGGCGTACTGTTGTAAGTTAAGGTCCAGCCTAACGAATTGGTTAGAATATAAAATTTAGAAAGTTCGCTAATCAATCTGTTTTTAGCATTCTTTTTAAAGTCCGATGCATTAACTTTTTTCATTAACGACGATTTTACTCTGTTTTTGATGGTGTTGTAATCTTTGGCTTCAAACTGATTTAAAAAATCGGCTTGAATGTCGTAATACTCAAACTCTGGATTAATTTTTATCTCCGCTTCAGGGATATATGTAATATTCAATATTTTGTTATGCTCGTCTATTTCATATTTTAACTGACTCAAATCGTAAGCAATACTAACATCGGCATTTACAACTACTAAAGCTTTCTTTTCGGCCGAAACTAAATAAGGGAACACTTCTTTCGAGTCTTTATAACTAAATACTTCGCTAAAATGCCCTTCGGTTACAACCAATTTCCCTACATTTTTTATTTGCTCTTGGATCAATAAAGAATGTTCTAAAACAGCCTCTTTTTTAGATTGCTCTGTAGTACAATACCGAAAAGTAAAAAATAGCGCCACCAAAACTATGGCAACATACGTTAGCTTTCGCATAAAACTTGTTTTATTTAAAGATAGAAAATATGAAGGAATTGACCTTAAAATAAAGGCATTAAAAAAGCATCAACTTCTGCGATACCCTTTTGTTATTCTCAGACCTTGATGCTTTTTAACAGATTGATTAATAGCATTCCAAATTTAAAACAAATTCAACTAGTTTGTATATTTTTTAGACGATTAACACATATTTTTGACAAACAGTATATTATCTGCAATTTTTAAAGAAAATGATTACGAATTAAACACCATAAAATCGTATTCTACTTGTATTTTAGCTATTTTCTGATGCAGATCAGTAAGAAATTTTTGATGCTTCTCAGTGTCTGGCTGAAAAGGTTTGTGTTGTAATCCTTTCTGTATAACATCTACTGTTTTCATTACAGGAAGTACTTTAGTTAAAAACCACGTTTTTACAAATACCTGCCAAATATAATTTACAGCAACAGCGTTGGGATGCACCATATCGGCTTCGTAAAACCGATAATCGCGCAATTCATCCATCATCAATTCATATGCTGGAAAATAAAAACTGTTACGAACTGCTTCTTTACCTAATATTTGGTGAATGGCTGTAATTAAATGTGCTTTACTTTGTGTGTTTTCTATAAAACCATCTTTAATATGCCTAACAGGCGACACCGTAAAAATAACATTTGCCTCTGCATTTACAGATTTAATTTGAAACAGTATGCGCTCTAAAGTTTCTACAATTTCAGCAACCGATAATATTGTCTTTTTAAATTGATGTTGGGGCACCTTATGGCAATTAGCAACCACACGGTCGCTTTCTAAATGCGTATATACCCAAGCCGTTCCTAAAGTAATAACAATATGCGTACTCGATTTTAAAGCTTCGTATGTTTCTGTAACCGCTGTATTTAATCGCGTTAGCACTTCCGTTTTAGACACATCGCTTAATTGCGAATGAGCATCAAAACTTTGCCAAATATCGTTATTGTGAAACACATCGCCCTCTTGATACACTTTCCCTGTAACAGCAGCATCAATTAATTGTGCTATGGCTTTGGGTTGAAACAACACGCCAAAAGGATTCTGAAGCGTTCTGAATTTAAAGTATTGTAATTTGTTACCTATATGCTCTACAAAACAAGACCCCAACATCAAAATTTTAGAATCGTAATCTATACGTACAGATTCTGGTGCTGGAGTTATAGGGATTTCGGTAAACAATTTCATACTCTAAGCCTGCTCCACATAAGACTTTGCTGCTTGTAAAGCCTCGGCAATACCTTCTGGATGTTTTCCACCAGCCGTTGCAAAAAATGCTTGTCCGCCACCGCCGCCTTGAATAAACTTACCTAATTCGCGCACCACTTGCCCAGCATTTAGATTGTGACTTGCCACTAAATCTTTAGACACGTAACACGATAATAAAGCCTTCCCGTTTTGTTCGGTTCCGAATACCAAAAAGGCTTGATCTAAACTTCCACCCAACTCGAACGATACATCTTTTATTCCAGCGGCATCCAAATCTACCTGCTTAGCTAGAAATTGTATACCGTTTATAGTTTCAATCTCTTGCTTTAAAGCCGATTTAACCTGCTGCGCTTTATCTTTTAGTAAACTATCTACTTGCTTTTTTAAACTTGCATTTTCGTCTTGTAAGATTTGAAGTGCTTTTATTGGCTCTTGGGCATTGTTTAACAACGCCTTCATTTCGAAATAAATCTTGCTGTTTTCGGTATAAAAATCGCGTACGGCATCGTTAGTAATGGCTTCAATTCTACGAATTCCAGAAGCAACAGCACTTTCCGAAGTAATCTTAAAGTGCCAAATATCGCCTGTGTTTTGCACATGTGTACCACCGCAAAGTTCGATAGATTTCCCAAAACGGATGGCACGCACAGTATCTCCATACTTTTCACCAAAAAGCGCCATGGCTCCTTCGTCTAAAGCTTGCTGCATAGGTATGCTGCGCTGTTCTTGTAAAGCTAATTTGCCTTCTATACGTGCATTAACAAAATTTTCGATATCCTGTAATTGCTCGTTACTTACTTTGGAAAAGTGCGAAAAATCAAAACGCAAATGTTTAGAGTGTACGGCAGAGCCTTTTTGCTCAACATGGGTTCCTAAAATTTCTCTTAATGCTTGATGCAATAAATGTGTCGCGGTATGGTTACACGATGTTCTAAAACGCTGTTTAGCATCGACGCCTAATTTAAATACCGCGTTTAAATCGTCTGGCAGTTCTTTTACCAAATGTATGCTAACATTATTTTCTTTTTTAGTATCTAAAATATAGTTAACATCACCATTAGGAGATTCTATATAACCTTTATCCCCTACTTGCCCGCCTCCTTCGGCATAAAATGGCGTTAAGTTAAATACCAATTGGTATAAGGTACCGTCTTTTTTAGAAACAACTTTACGGTAACGGGTAATTTTAGCTTGTACCTCTAAAACATCGTAACCCACAAATTCTTGGGTGTCGTCGTTTAATAATATGGTCCAATCGTCTGTTGACATTTCGCTAGCCGAACGCGATCTGGATTTTTGTTTTTGCATTTCGGCATGAAACCCAGCTTCGTCTAGTTGCAATCCTTTTTCTCTTAATATTAAAGAGGTTAAATCTAAAGGAAAGCCGTAGGTATCGTAAAGTTCGAATACTTTTTCGCCTGAAATCACTTCAGTATTGGCAGCTGCTACTAGACCATTTAAAAGAATTAAACCTTGATCTAGGGTTCTTAAAAACGATGCTTCTTCTTCCTTTATAACATTTTCTACAAGCTGTTTTTGTGTTTTAATTTCAGGAAAGGCGTCTCCCATTTTATCGCTCAACACATTAACCAATCTGTAAATAAACGGATCTTTTTGATCTAAAAAAGTAAAACTATAACGAACAGCACGACGTAATATGCGTCGTATTACATATCCAGCCCCCGTATTGCTTGGCAGTTGCCCATCTGCAATTGAAAAGGCTACTGCGCGCACGTGATCTGAAATTACACGAATCGCCACATCTACTTGGTCGTCTTTACCGTAAGTGGTTTTAGAAATGGTTTCAATTTCTCTAATTATAGGGGTGAACACATCGGTATCGTAATTCGATTGCACACCTTGAAGCACCATACACAAACGCTCGAAGCCCATACCGGTATCTATATGCTTATTAGGCAACACTTCTAAGCTACCATTGGCTTTACGGTTGTATTGCATAAATACAAGATTCCAGATTTCTACAACTTGCGGATGGTCTTTATTTACTAACTCTTTACCAGATATTTTCGCTTTTTCTTCAGCACTACGAATATCTACATGTATTTCGCTACATGGGCCACACGGACCTTGATCGCCCATTTCCCAAAAATTATCCTTTTTGTTCCCCATAAGAATACGATCTTCGGGGATAATTGCTTTCCAGATATCGTAAGCGTCTTGATCCATCGGCGTACCATCGTTCTTGTCGCCTTCAAAAACTGTAACGTATAAAATATCTTTATCTATACCGTAAACTTCTGTTAATAATTCCCAACACCAAGTAATAGCTTCGGTCTTAAAATAATCGCCAAAACTCCAGTTACCTAGCATCTCGAATAAGGTATGGTGATAAGTATCGTACCCCACTTCTTCCAAATCGTTATGCTTTCCAGATACACGTAAACATTTTTGCGAATCGGTAATTCTTTTGCTTTTAGGCTCGGCATGTCCTAAAAAATATTCTTTAAAAGGTGCCATTCCAGAATTAACAAACATAAGTGTTGGGTCGTTTTTTAACACCATAGGCGCCGATGGCACTATAGTGTGACCTTTACTTTTAAAAAATTCGAGATATTTAGAACGTATGTCTTGAGATTTCATAACGATATGTAACAAAGTGTTTTAATTGACGTCTTACCAGAGGTAACGCCACGATATTAAATTTAAGTGCAAATATATTGTTAAATTAAGGTTCCTGTATAATCCATTTAAAAATATTCTCAATTGTTTTTTAAATTTGTGAAAGAAATATTTTTGTAGGTTTGCGAAAATACGTCGGGATTTCGGGCGTTATTACCCTTAATTAAACGCAAAAATAGCATAAAACAGATAATGAGTAAGGTTAAATATTATTATGATCCTGAAACGCTCTCGTACAAAAAAATAGAGCGCAAAAAAAGAAGAACGTTTAAATACGCTCTCGGATTTTTAACTGCCGCAGCCCTTTTCGGGTTTTTAACCGTATTTATTACAAGCCAATACGTAGAGTCTCCAAAAGAAAAAGCCCTAAAACGCGAATTGGTAAACATGCAATTACAATACGAATTGCTGGATAAAAAAATGGACGAAGCCAGCGAAGTGCTAGCAAGTCTGGAACATAGAGACAACAACATTTACCGTATTTATTTTGAAGCCAACCCCATTCCGGAAGAACAACGTAAAGCCGGTTTTGGAGGGATAAATCGCTATAAAGATTTAGAAGGTTACGACAACTCTAAACTGATTATAGAGAGTAACAAACGTATAGACATCTTGCAAAAACAAATAGTTGTACAATCTAAATCGCTAGACGAAATAGCAACGCTAGCAGCCGACAAAGAAAAACTGCTGGCTGCTATACCTGCCATACAACCAGTAAGTAACGAAGACCTCACCCGAATTGCTTCGGGATATGGGTATAGAACAGACCCGTTTACTAAAGCCAGAAAATTCCATTACGGTATGGATTTTACCGCACCTCGAGGCACGCCTATTTATGCTACTGGAGATGGTAAAGTGATTCGTGCCGATAACCGATCTACAGGTTATGGCAACCATATTAGAATAGACCATGGTTATGGTTACGTTAGTTTATATGCGCACCTTTACAAATACAATGTCAAGAAAAACCAAAAGGTAAAACGTGGTGATCTTATTGGATTTGTTGGCAGTACAGGACGTTCTGAAGCCCCCCACCTACACTACGAGATTTTTAAAGACGAGCAGCGCATAAACCCTACAAACTTTTACTACGGCAGTTTAACGCCCGAAGAATATAACAGTTTGCTAGAAAAAGCTTCATTAGAAAACCAATCTCTAGATTAATGCATATCAACCTTCCCGAAAAACGATATTATGGTATTGGCGAAGTCGCTAAAGCATTTGCCGTTAACACCTCCCTAATTCGGTTTTGGGAAAAAGAATTCGATGTTCTTAAACCCAAAAAAAACGCTAAAGGCAATCGAAAATTTACACCAGAAGACATCAAAAACCTTAAATTGATCTATCATTTGGTAAAAGAACGAGGATTTACGTTAGAGGGCGCAAAAACACATCTAAAGGAAGAAAAACAAAAAACTTTAACTAACTTTGATATTATCGATAAATTAGAAGATATTAAAAACCAACTTATTAAAATTAAAAATCAACTTTAAAAACTACCAATCATGAAAAAATGGTTAATTCCGGTAATTATTATTGCCATAATTGTATTCGGGCTTTACAAATGGGGTGTTGGCTTTAACAATACAGCCGTAAAATTAAACGAAAATGTAAGCGAAGCTTGGGGTAACGTACAAACCGCATACCAACGCCGTAACGACTTAATTGGTAATCTGGTAAAAACCGTTCAGGGTGCGGCCGATTTTGAAAGATCGACCTTAACCGAAGTCATCGAAGCGCGTGCAAAAGCTACGGCTACTACAATTAATCCAGAAAATATCACGCCAGAGCAATTACAACAATTTAACGAAGCTCAAGGCGGACTAAGCAGTGCTTTATCGCGTTTATTAGTTTCGGTAGAACGCTATCCGGACCTCAAAGCCAATCAGAATTTTCTAAAGCTTCAAGACGAATTAACAAGCACAGAAAACACCATACAAACTGCAAGAGTGCGCTATAACGAAGCCATAAAACCTTATAACAATCACATCAAAACATTTCCAAATTCACTGCTAGCAGGCTTATTTAATTTTGAATCTAAACCGTATTTCGACGCCGAAGCTGGAGCTGAAAAACCTGTAGATGTTAATTTCGATTTTAAATAAGTAACATGAACTTTAAGGTAGAACATTTTTTAAGCAAAAAAGAGGAACAGGAAATTGTTGATGCTATTCGCGTAGCCGAAAGCCATACCTCTGGAGAAATTCGTATTCATATTGAAGGTACAGCCTCTATCGATCCTTACGAACGTGCTATGGAAGTGTTTCATATACTTAAAATGGATAACACCAAACTGAGAAATGGTGTGTTAATATATGTTGCCGTAGAAGACAAAACTTTTGTCATTTACGGCGACAAAGGTATTAACGATGCGGTTGACGATAATTTTTGGAACAGCACCAAAGACATTATTCAAAACCACTTTAAACAAGGGCAATTTAAACAAGGCCTTATAGAAGGTGTTCTTAAAGCTGGGAAAGAGTTACAAGACAACTTTCCTTGGGATGCCCACGATATAAACGAATTACCTAACGACATTTCAAAAGGATAGTTTTGCAAACCTCTAAAAACACTTGGCTTTTATTAACCTGCTGCATTGCATTTTGTTTTACACAAATACTTACAGCACAGTTCGACATTCCTAAAAAGCCAGAATTCCAAACGAGTGTTTACGACTATATTAACTTACTTTCGGCTAACGAAAAATCGGCTTTAGAAAACAAACTCGTAAAGTATTCCGATACCACCTCAACCCAAATTGTTATTGCCATAATAGCAACTACTAAAGGAGAAAACATTGGACTTTTAGCTCCTAAATGGGCTCAAGATTGGGGCATTGGCCAAGCCAAAGAAGACAATGGTGTATTTATACTTTTGGCCAAAGACGACCGAAAAATATGGATTGCCCCGGGTTATGGTGTAGAACATAAATTAACAGCAGGCATCGTTGGCGAATTAACACGAAATGTTATTATTCCCGAATTTAAAACAGGAAACTATTACCTAGGCCTAGACAAGGGCTCCGATGCCATTTTTCAGCTTTTAATGGGGGAATACCAAGGTACCAGACAAAATGCCCAGAGTGATGGGTTACCGCCTGGACTGGTCTTTTTTATGATTATTATGTTTATCATTTTTTTAATTGCCATCTCCAAAAACAAACGCGGTGGCGGCGGCGGAAGAAATGGTGGACATCGCGGCGGCCCTAGCATTTGGGATGCCATTATTTTAAGCAATATGGGGCGCGGAAGTTACGGTGGGGGGTTTGGAGGAAGCTCTGGCGGTGGATTTGGTGGAGGCGGATTCGGTGGTGGATTTGGCGGCGGTGGCTTTAGCGGTGGCGGCGCCGGTGGTAGCTGGTAAACCCTCATAAAAAACTTCACTCATACAACTTTCTAGTTTTAGGGCTCGCAACTTAAAACAACATCTTACGGTTTTATAATGTTTAATGGATTTTTTCTTTACCGTTAAAAATTCACAGATTAAACACTATAAAAAACAGAAAAGCTACCGAACGATTAGTCCTATCTAATCTCTTTTTAACACAAAAAGAATTGAATCTCTGTATGGCATTGCATCACACGCATTCTTCTTAATTTTAAGGGCTTATCCTTTTTCATTGCTATATTTTTCTATAACTTTAAAAGAAAAACACTACGAAACCTTGCTCAAGAACTTTTGGTTTCAAAGAAACAATAGCCTATGAAAAAGCACTCTAATCTCATTTTTAGCATCCTTATTTTTGTTCTTATTTTTCTAATTAAACCTTTAGCCGAATGGATTCATCTCACCTTCAATATCGATGTTTCTATTTTTTTAACACAACGTGGTAATTTTTTAATTGCCAGTGGTGCTTGGGTACTTATTGAAGCAATAAAAAAACTAAAAAACAGATTTTTAAACAGGTACGACATCTCTATAGAAAACAATTTGCATTCACGAAAAGTGCATACCCAAATTGATATCCTAGAAAAAATCATCATTTTCATTATAATAATGATGGCTATAGGCCTGATTTTGTTATCGTTCGAAAGCATCAAAAAGTTTGGAGTAGGCTTATTTGCATCGGCTGGTGTAGCAGGTATCATTCTAGGTTTATCGGCTCAAAAAGTTGTGGGCGCCTTATTAGCTGGAATTCAAATTGCGATTACTCAACCCTTCAGAATTGAAGATGCAGTAGTGGTTGAAGGCGAATGGGGATGGATTGAAGAAATTAATTTAACCTACGTTGTTGTTAGACTGTGGGACAAACGCCGTTTAGTACTTCCCGCTTCTTACTTTTTAGAGAAACCTTTCCAGAACTGGACGAGAACCAGTGCCGACATTATAGGCACCGTTTTTCTTTACACCGATTACAACGTGCCATTCGATGCTCTTAGAACCGAATTAACCCGTCTACTAAAAAGTACCGACTTATGGGACGGACAAGCCAACGTGCTACAAGTAACAGACACCACAGAAAGCACTGTTGAAATACGTATTTTAGTAAGTGCTAAAAATTCGCCAACAGCTTGGGATTTGCGCGTATTCATCAGAGAAAAAATGGTAGATTTTATAAAACAAAACTATCCAGAAAGCCTACCAAAAACACGCGTAAGTTTAAAAGAACAACAACTAGAGATTGATAAAAAATAATACGTCAACCCTTATTAAAGTACAGTTAATCGTTTAACATATTCCACAGTTTATCTTTTAACTGGGTAATCCCTTGTTGGGCTACAGCCGATATAAATAAATAGTCTACTGTTAATGTTTTGTCTAGTTCAGCTTTTAATTCTGCTTTCAATTCATCGTCTAACATATCGCATTTAGAAATGGCAATTAAGCGATCTTTATCTAACATTTCTGGATTATAGCGTCGTAATTCGTCTAACAAAATTTCGTATTGTTTGGCGATATCTTCAGCATCGGCAGGAATTAAAAACAATAAGGTTGAGTTACGCTCGATATGACGTAAAAAATAATAGCCTAAGCCTTTACCTTCTGCCGCTCCTTCTATAATTCCTGGAATATCGGCCATAACAAAAGTTTGAAAATCACGATATTCTACAATTCCTAAATTAGGCTTAAGAGTGGTAAATTCGTAATCTGCAATTTTAGGTTTTGCCGAAGTAATTACAGAAAGTAAAGTAGATTTACCGGCATTAGGAAAACCGACTAAACCTACATCGGCCAATACTTTTAGCTCTAAAGTAATATGCTTTTCTTCTAAAGGCATACCCGGTTGTGCGTAACGCGGTGTTTGGTTGGTTGCACTTTTAAAATGCCAGTTACCACGGCCACCCATTCCGCCTTCGCAAATAACACGTTCTTCTTGATCTTCTGTAATTTCAAAAAGTATGGTGTTGGTTTCGCTATCGCGAACTACAGTTCCTAAAGGCACATCGATATAAACATCTTCGCCATCGGCTCCTGTACTGCGGCCACTACTACCATGTTCGCCATGTCCTGCCTTAAAATGGCGCTTAAATTTTAAATGATATAAGGTCCAAAGGTTGGAATTCCCCTTAACGATAACATGACCGCCACGTCCACCATCTCCACCATCCGGGCCACCTTTAGCCACATATTTTTCGCGATGTAAATGTGTAGATCCTTTACCGCCGTTTCCAGAAGTTACATGAATTTTTACATAGTCTACAAAATTTCCTTCAGTCATGTTTTTCGTTTTTATTGTGTTTATACAAACAGCACCTTATATAGCAGTATAGTGTATAAAAAAGGCTGTCTGAGAAGTTTATTTTTCGTCAATCTGAATGTATTTCAGATTCTCATAAGACCAATCTTTAATATAATGAGATTCTGCGTTACGCACAGAATGACGAACTGTTTAACCTTTTGGACAGCCTCTTATAATTTTTAATCTTAGAAGCTAACTTACAACTGATCTATAACAGCACTTAAACGCTCTGTTATTTCTTCTATAGAACCCACGCCGTTTACTCCAAAATACTTATTTTGTGCAGTATAATACTCTTTAAGTATGGCCGTTTTGTTGTAATATTCTTTAATACGATTTGCGATAATGCTTTCGTCTGCATCATCACTTCTTCCACTGGTTTTACCGCGCTCCAACAGACGATCTATTAACACCTGATCTTCAACTTCTAGAGCTATCATAGCACTAATTTCAGAATCTTTAGATTGCATTAACTCGTCTAAAGCTGCAGCTTGCGCATTGGTTCTAGGAAAACCATCAAAAATAAAACCGTTAGCGCCTGCATTTTTTTCTACCTCGGCATTTAACATATCTATAGTCACTTTATCTGGAACCAATTCACCTTTATCCATGTAAGACTTTGCTAACATGCCAAGAGCGGTTTCGTTTTTAATATTGTTACGAAATACGTCGCCTGTAGAGATGTGTACTAAATCGTATTTTTCTTTTAAGAAATTTGCTTGCGTTCCTTTTCCAGCACCTGGAGGTCCAAATAGGACTAAATTTGTCATATGTTGCGTTGTTTTAATTTGATATACTTCAGGCAAATCGCGCCCTAAACCATCGTAATCTAAGCCATATCCCACAATAAATTTATCTGGAATTTCTAGGCCTACGTAGTGCAATTTAAAATCGCGTTTGTAGGCTGTTGGCTTAAAAAACAGGGTGGCAATGGTTAACGATTTTACCTTTTCGTTTTTAAAAATGCGATGTATTTCGGCTAAAGTTCTTCCCGAATCTATAATATCTTCTAAAATAATAACCGAGCGCCCAGTTAAATCTTGGGTTAAACCAATTAAGCGCTGGATGTCTTCGGTAGATTTTACGCCTTCGTACGAAGCCAACTTTATAAAAGTTACCTCGCAAGGTTTTGGATATTTCTTTACAAAATCGCTTACAATCATAAACGATCCGTTTAAAACACCAACAAAAACAGGAATTTCATCTGCAAAATCTTCTGCAATCTGATTTACCATTTTTTGTAAGGCTTCATCTATTTGTTGGGCTGAAATAAATGGCTTAAAAAATTTATCATGCAGTTTAATCATAAACAATACCTTGTTTTTGTTAATTCTCAGCAAAGATAATCAATTGAAACCTATAATCTAATTTAAGAAAAGGGTTTTCGGCGTATTGATTCTTAATTTTGCAAAAAAAATTCATATTAAAATGTATTTTTGCAAGGTCTAAAAAACACGAGTCAAACAACAATTACATGAATTACTTTTCTTCCCCTTTCAAATTAGGCATCCTTGGTGGTGGCCAACTAGGCAAAATGTTAATTGCCGAAACGCGTAAATTCGATATTTACACAGCAGTTTTAGACCCTAGTGAAGAAGCCCCTTGTAAATTTGGAAGCAACGAATTCCACCTTGGTGATTTAATGGATTTCGATACCGTTTTCAACTTTGGTAAGCAAGTAGATGTTTTAACCATTGAAATAGAAAATGTAAATGTAAATGCACTTGAAGCTCTAGAAAAAGAAGGCATTAAGGTATATCCTTCTTCTAAAACGTTACGCACCATTCAAAACAAAGCTACCCAAAAATTATTTTACACAGACCACAAGCTACCTACGGCTCCATTTTCTCGATTCGCCTATACGGCAGAGATTAAAGATGCCATTACAAACGGTGGCCTTACCGTGCCTTTTGTTTGGAAAAGCGCACAATTTGGCTACGATGGTACTGGCGTAAAAATTGTACACAAAGTCTCAGATTTAAACGGATTACCAAATGTGGAATGCATTGCAGAGACTTTAGTCCCTTTTAAGAATGAACTATCTGTAATCGTTGCCAGAAACGTTTCTGGAGATATTAAAACCTACCCTGTTGTAGAAATGGAATTTCATCCAGAAGCCAACCAGGTAGAATATGTTATTTGCCCAGCAAGAATAGACGCAACTGTTGCTAAAAAAGCTACCGAAGTCGCATTAAACGTCGCTAAAGCTTTTAACCATGTAGGATTACTGGCTGTTGAAATGTTTCAAACACACGATAACGAGATTCTAATTAACGAAGTGGCGCCCAGACCTCATAATTCTGGGCACCAAAGTATAGAAGCCAGTTACACGTCGCAATTCGAACAGCATTTACGTGCCGTGTTAGATTTGCCTTTGGGTAATACCGCTAACAAAACCAATGGCATTATGGTAAACCTGGTTGGTGCCGAAGGACATACAGGTAATGTTGTTTATAAAAACATCGACACTATTTTAGCTATGGATGGCGTTACACCACACATTTACGGCAAAAAACAAACACGTCCGTTTAGAAAAATGGGGCACGTAACCATTGTAAACGACAACATGGCCGAGGCCAGACAAATAGCAGAGCAAGTAAAAAATACCATTAAGGTAGTTACAGAATAGCAACACCTAATTATAAAGAAATAAAATAACACATTATGAGTAAAGTAGGCGTTATTATGGGAAGCAAAAGCGATCTTCCTGTTATGAAAGAAGCAATAGACATTTTAAAAGGTTTTGATATTGAGGTAGAAGTCGATATCGTTTCGGCACATCGTACCCCAGAAAAACTATTCGATTACGGAAAACATGCGCACACCCGAGGCATAAAAGTAATTGTTGCAGGCGCTGGCGGTGCTGCTCACCTCCCTGGAATGGTGGCTTCTTTATCGCCACTACCTGTAATTGGTGTGCCTGTAAAAAGTAGTAATTCTATAGATGGTTGGGACTCTGTATTATCGATACTTCAAATGCCAGGCGGTGTTCCTGTTGCCACAGTTGCACTAAACGGCGCCAAGAACGCAGGTATTTTAGCTGCCCAAATTATTGGCTGTTCAGATACTTGTGTGTTAGATAAGATTGTGTTGTATAAAGAAGGGCTAAAAGCTAAAGTTATAGACTCTGCCAAAGAGTTATAAAAACAAAAAAGCCTCGAAATTCGAGGCTTTTTTTCGCTATTAATCAATAAATTTTTTCAGAGTAACCAGCTCTTTTATGAAAAAAATCTTTGCAAAGATAGACAAAATCACTATACACGCACAACACAATCTATTATTTAACATTTTTTTATAATTTAATTAAACAAAATGATGAATATTTTATTAAATACATTCAACACACCATACCATACAGCGCCTTTTTCAGCAATTAAAAACGATGATTTTTTACCCGCTATTAGCGCTCTAATCGAAGATACGAAAAAAGACATCGATCGTATTACCGAAAACACCGAAGCACCAACATTTGAAAACACAATTGAAGCTTTAGAATTTTCTGGTCAGCATTTGGATCGCGTAACCAGTATTTTTTTCAATTTAAATTCGGCAGAAACGAGCGACGAGATTCAAAAAATAGCGCAAGAGGTTTCTCCTTTACTATCGGAATTTGGTAACGACATCACTTTAAACACCAACCTATTTAAACGTGTTAAAGCCGTTTATGACAGCAGAAATACTCTTGATTTAACTCCAGAACAAAGCATGTTACTGGAAAAACAATACAAAAGTTTTTCTAGAAATGGTGCTAATTTACAAGACAATAAAAAGGAAGCACTTCGCCAATTAGATAAAGATTTAAGCAAATTGAAATTGACTTTCGGAGAAAATGTTTTGGCCGAAACCAATGCTTTTGAAATGCATATTACAGATGAAGCCGATTTAAGCGGACTTCCGGATGGTGCCAAAGAAGCAGCAAAGCAATTGGCCGAGTCTAAAAACAAAGACGGTTGGCTTATTACTTTAGACTACCCGAGCTACATTCCGTTTATGACGTATGCCGACAATCGCGAATTACGCAAAAAACTAGCAATAGCCTTCGGTCAAAAAGGATTTCACAACAATAAATTAGACAATCAAGACATCGTTTTAAACATTGCAAAAAAACGATTCGAACGTGCAAATTTACTAGGCTATAAAACCCATGCCGATTTTATTTTGGAAGAACGCATGGCAAAAAATCCGGAAACCGTTTTTAAATTCTTAAACGAATTATTAGAAAAAGCAAAGCCTGCCGCACTTAAAGAATTTAATACGCTTGAAACCTTTGCTAAAGAATTAGATAATATAGATCGTTTGGAAAAATGGGATTCCGCTTATTATGCAGAGAAGCTCAAACAAAAACTTTTCGATTTAGACGACGAAAAACTAAAACCCTATTTTAAACTAGAAAACGTTATTAACGGGGCTTTTACTATTGCCGAAAAGTTATACGGTATCGCTTTTGAAGAAATAAACACGATAGACAAATACCATGAAGAAGTACTAACTTATAAAGTAAGCGATGCAGACGGTAATTTTGTTTCGATTTTATACGCCGACTTTTTTCCAAGACCAGGAAAACGTAACGGCGCTTGGATGACAGTTTACAAGTCGCAGTACAAAAAAAATGGCGACAATAGCAGACCGCACATTTCGATTGTTTGCAACTTTACCAAGCCTACAAAAAGTAAACCATCGCTACTAACATTTAACGAAGTTACCACCCTGTTTCACGAATTTGGCCACGCCCTACACGGCATGTTAGCCAATACCACATACCCAAGTTTATCGGGAACAAGCGTGTACTGGGATTTTGTAGAACTACCAAGTCAAGTAATGGAAAATTGGTGCTACGAGAAAGATGCCCTAGAACTCTTTGCAAAACACTACCAAACTGGAGACATTATTCCTATGGAACTGGTGCATAAAATAAAAGCTTCGGCCAATTTTAACGAAGGTATGCAAACGCTCCGTCAATTAAGCTTTGGTTTGCTCGACATGAGCTGGCACGGTGTAAACCCAACAGAAATCACCAATGTAAAGGCACACGAAACAGAAGCTTTCGAAAGCACAAAACTCTATCCAGATGTAGCCGAAAATTGCATGAGCACTTCGTTTTCGCACATCTTTCAAGGCGGTTACTCCTCGGGGTACTATAGCTATAAATGGGCCGAAGTTTTAGATGCCGATGCATTCGAGTATTTTTTAGAAGCAGGCATATTTAATAAAGAAGTTGCTACTAAATTTAAAAATACCGTATTATCGCAAGGAGGCACACTAGACCCAATGGTATTGTACAAACAATTTAGAGGAAAAGAACCGCAGCCGGAAGCCTTATTACGACGCGCCGGATTGATTGAGAACTAAACCACTATAGACTAGAAGTCTATAGGTTTGAAAGCAGACTGAAAGTCCGATTATTTGTATTTATCTTAGCCACAAATACACTAATATTCTTTATAAAAACTATGTCAAATATTCGTGCATTCGTGGCGGAAAAAATTTATTGAAACTGAAGTCTTGCACTAAAAGCGCATAGTTTTAACTAACGACTGAGACCAATAAAAAATATCATTCAACAGCAAATAAAGTCCACAGCCTTAACACTGTGGACTTTTTAATTTCAACCTTATAAAAACTTTAATATTTTAATAAAATACTTTTCCTATTTTTGAAATACAACGCGATATTTCAACTATGGCTAACAATAAAATTGATGCATCTAAATGGGTAGATCGGTATTCCGATTATCTGTTTAACTATACCATTACAAGGATAAATGATGCCGAACTAGCAAAAGATATAGTACAAGACACCTTTTTTGCCGGATTAAAATCGATGAAAAATTTTAAAGGTGAAGCAAGTGAGCGCACCTGGCTGGCATCTATACTAAAACGCAAAATTATAGACCATTATCGCAAAACCAACTCAAAAAAAGGTCAAGCGGAAGTACGAATGTCTTATGCATCGAACGACGACGAGACTGGAGATTGGCTTGAAGAACGTGTTGAAGACACCTTTTTTAAAAATGCCGACTTAAACTTAGAAAACACCGAACTAAGCGAGGCCATTTATTTATGCTTAGACAAACTACCAGAAAAACAGGCTCAGGTCTTTAAAATGAAAACCATACAAGATTACGATACCGAAGTTATTTGTAATGAATTAAATATTACACCGTCTAATCTTTGGGTAATTATACATAGAGCGCGAACAGCCCTATCAAGCTGTCTAGAAAAAAACTGGTTTTAATTATGGGGAAATTATTTTTGAATTGTAAAGAAGCTACTCAGGTTTGCAATAAATCTCAATATGAAGAGTCTTCGTTTTTGGAGCGCTTTAAATTAAAACTACATACTATATTTTGTTCCTTTTGTAAAGAACACACCAAAAAAAACCATCAGCTTACCAATGCTATAAAACAATCTAACATTACCTGTTTAGACGCAAAAAGCAAACATGGCATGAGAGATAATGTAGAAAAAGAACTGCATAAAGTTTTAAAGCAACAATAAATCACACTAAACCTCTTTTCTCTGTTTTTAAAGCATTTTACAAAACCAACTCTAAGAACAGCCACAATATAGGGATGGCTTCAACCCAGAACGCTGTATAAATATCGCTCTGGTGTTTACGACTTCCGATAGTAAATCCTATTAAAACTAAAGAAACCAGTAATACAATTTTCACCTGTCGTAAATCTATTTCTGGTTTTATTAGTTCCACCAACACAAAAATCAACAGCAGAATAACACCTAAAATTTTGGTACGTTTTACACCTATCTTTTGTGGTATAGTCCCCAATTTTAAACTATCGTATTTTAAATCTCTCAGTTCAAAAGGTAACATTAAGGCCAAAATAAACACAAAGCGCTGTACTGTTGTTACTATTACCGTATTGTTTAAAGCGTAATTGTTGTTAATTAAAGGCAGCAGTACAGTAACCCCCGCCCACACCAAAGCAATAACATAAACCTTTAAGCCGCTAATACTTCTTAAATTGTTTTGTTTATCCAGAAAAAAGCGCTTCGGCAAAAACGGTATCGCATACATAAACGTTATAACACCAAAACCCGCAATAATCAATGCGGTATCGCGAGCCAATTGCGTGGCGTAATAACACATGAACACAAAGCAGAGAAGCGAAAAAACCTGAATAGCCCGTAACCAACTAGCTAATTGTCGTCTATGAAATTTTGCCAAGCCAAAATATTTAACAAAATTATAACCTGTAATAGCGGCGAAAAAATTAAAATTTAAAAGAATAGCATCGTAAGGCAAATGGAATTTAATAAGGGTGATCCACGACAGAGCAAACACCGATAAAGCCACGTGAACACTACTATTAAGGTAAAATTTAAAAAACTGTTTTAACCCGTACATCCCACAAAAATAAACAAAGTGATTTTAACAATTTAATGATATAAAATTCTTTGCAAAATCATACATAAATAACTTACTAAATTCCGTACTTTTGCGCCGCAAAACACAATTAAAGACTAATGAATACAAATGCGTTCTCACTGCGTCATATTGGTCCTAGAGAAGCGGACCAAAACCAAATGTTACAAACCATTGGTGTAGACAGTTTAGATCAACTCATTTATGAGACTTTACCAGACGGTATCCGCTTACAAAAACCGCTTAATTTAGAAGCGCCAATGAGTGAGCACGAGTATTTAACTCACATACACGAGCTTTCAAAACAAAATAAAATCTTTAAATCGTACATCGGTTTAGGATATTACCCTACTATTCTTCCTGCGGTTATCCAACGTAATATTCTAGAAAACCCAGGATGGTATACAGCTTACACCCCTTACCAAGCAGAAATCGCTCAAGGACGCTTAGAAGCCTTATTAAACTTCCAAACCATGATTACCGATTTAACAGGTATGGAAATTGCCAATGCTTCTTTACTAGACGAAAGTACTGCGGCGGCCGAAGCCATGAGCTTATTATTTGCTGTAAGAAGTCGTGACCAGAAAAAACAAGGGGTTAATAAATTTTTCGTTTCCGATGCTGTTTTACCGCAAACACTAGCGCTACTTCAAAGCCGTTCTAACCCAATAGGTATAGAATTAGTTATTGGCAATGAAAATGCTTTCGATTTTTCTTCGGAATTCTTTGGAGCTATTTTACAATATCCAGGAAAAGACGGATTAGTTAGCGACATTAAAACTTTTATAGAAAAAGCCAATGCAGCCGATATAAAAGTTGCTGTCGCTGCCGATATTTTAAGCTTGGTAAAATTAGAAGCGCCTGGTAAATTTGGTGCCGATGTAGTTGTAGGAACCACTCAACGCTTTGGAATCCCGATGGGTTACGGAGGTCCTCACGCTGCTTATTTTGCTACAAAAGAAACTTATAAGCGTGATATTCCTGGACGTATTATTGGAGTTACAAAAGACTTAAACGGTAATCGTGCGCTACGTATGGCCCTACAAACCCGCGAGCAGCACATTAAACGCGATAAAGCAACCTCTAACATTTGTACAGCACAAGTATTATTAGCAGTTATGGCTGGTATGTACGCCGTTTACCACGGCCCAAAAGGCTTAGAGTTTATTGCAAACACTGTTCATTTTAAAGCTTCAGCAGTATCAGAAGCCTTAAAAACACTAGGTTTTAAACAAAGTAACACAAACTTCTTCGACACTATAAAAGTTGAAGCCGATGCCGAAAAAGTTAAAACCTTAGCCGAACAAAAAGAAATCAATTTCTTTTACCCACATACCGATGCAGTAACCATCGCTATAAACGAAACTACGTCTGTATCAGACCTGAACGACATAATAGCCATTTTTGCTGAAGTCGCTCAAAAAGAAACCATTATTATTGATGCCTTAACAGAAGTTAATAACATTCAGGAGGACTTAAAACGTAACTCTGCATTTTTAACCGAAAGTGTATTTAACACATACCATTCGGAAACCGAATTGATGCGTTATATCAAAATGCTAGAGCGTAAAGATCTATCTTTAAATCACTCGATGATTTCTTTAGGATCTTGTACCATGAAATTAAATGCGGCTTCAGAAATGCTACCTTTAAGTTGGGCTAACTGGGGAAGCATCCACCCTTTTGCTCCAATAGAGCAAGCGCAAGGTTATCAAACCGTTTTAAAAGCATTAGAAGATCAATTAACAGAAATCACAGGTTTTGCTGCCACTTCGTTACAACCAAATTCTGGAGCACAAGGTGAGTACGCCGGATTAATGGTAATAAAAGCATATCACGAATCTCGTGACGATCATCATAGAAATATCTGTTTAATCCCTTCGTCTGCTCACGGTACCAATCCTGCAAGTGCAGTTATGGCAGGTATGAAAGTAGTCGTAACAAAATCTACTGCCGAGGGCAATATAGATGTCGACGATTTACGCGAAAAAGCAGAATTACATAAAGACAACCTATCGTGTTTGATGGTAACATACCCATCCACACACGGTGTTTACGAATCGGCAATTAAAGAAATCACAAAAATCATTCACGATAACGGTGGCCAAGTGTATATGGATGGCGCAAACATGAATGCCCAAGTTGGATTAACCAACCCGGGTAACATTGGTGCCGATGTGTGTCACTTAAACCTACACAAAACCTTTGCTATCCCACATGGTGGTGGTGGTCCAGGTGTAGGTCCTATATGTGTTGCCAAACAATTAGTGCCATTTTTACCAGGCAACCCTGTTATAAAAACAGGAGGCGAGCAGGCTATAAAAGCCATCTCTGCAGCTCCTTTTGGATCGTCTTTAGTATGTTTAATTTCTTATGGCTATATTAAAATGTTAGGCGCTCAAGGTTTACTAGACGCTACTAAAACAGCCATCTTAAACGCAAACTATATTAAAAGCCGTTTACAAGGGCAATTCGACACCTTGTACTCTGGCGAATGTGGTCGTGCTGCTCACGAAATGATTGTAGACTGTCGCCCATTTAAAGCCAATGGCATAGAAGTTACCGATATAGCCAAACGTTTAATGGATTACGGCTTCCACGCACCTACAGTTTCTTTCCCTGTAGCAGGAACTTTAATGATAGAACCAACAGAAAGTGAAAGCAAACAAGAAATGGATCGTTTTTGCGATGCAATGATTGCCATTAAAAAGGAAATAGATAACGCCTCTAAAGATGAGACTAACAATGTTTTAAAAAATGCACCTCATACTTTAGACATGTTAACGTCTAGCACATGGGACTTCCCTTACTCTAGAGAGACTGCAGCTTTTCCATTAGACTATGTAAAAGACAATAAATTCTGGCCATCGGTTAGACGTGTAGACGATGCCTATGGCGACAGAAATTTAATCTGTACGTGTGCTCCTATAGAAGACTATATAGAAGCTTAAAACGATTTTGAACATCGTAAAATAACAACTTTTTAAATTGCCTTTAGTGTAATTGTTGCTATCTTATTAGCAGTAAACAAACTCACTAAAGGCAATTTTCATTTTATGAACATAAAAATAACAGGCACAGGAAGTTACATCCCTTCAGAAATTATAAAAAATGAAGGTTTCGAGCATCATACTTTTTTAAATGATGATGGCAGCAATTTTAAAAATGACAATACTGTCATAATTGAAAAATTTAAATCGATTACTGGCATTTCTGAACGTCGTTATGTGAAACCAGAAATTAACTCATCAGACATCGGGTTCTTTGCCGCCGAAAAAGCCATCAACAATGCTGGCATCGATCCTGAAACCTTAGACTATATTATTTTCGCACACAACTTTGGCGATGTTAAAAAAGGATCTATACAAAGCGATGTCCTTCCGGGGTTAGCCGCGCGTGTGAAACATCTACTACGTATTAAAAATCCAAAATGTGTCGCTTACGATATTTTGTTTGGATGTCCTGGTTGGATTGAAGGCGTTATTCAAGCGCAAGCCTTTATAAAAGCAGGTATGGCCAAACGTTGCCTAGTGATTGGATCGGAAACCCTATCTCGTGTTATCGATAATCATGATCGCGATGCCATGATTTTCTCGGATGGTGCTGGCGCAGCCATTATTGAAACCACAACAGAAAATGGTGGTATTTTAGCGCATGCCACAGAAACTTACACCTACGAGGAAGCATTCTATTTGTATTACGGAAAAACCAATAATAAAACAATTGACTCTGACACCCATTATATAAAAATGGATGGTCGTAAAATTTACGAATTTGCACTTAAACATGTGCCATCTGCAATGCAATCGTGTTTAGAACAAAGTGGCGCCGACATAAAAGATGTAAAAAAAATATTCTTACATCAAGCTAACGAAAAGATGGATGAAGCCATTTTAAAACGTTTTTACCGTTTATACCGCACCGAAATTCCAGAACACATCATGCCAATGAGTATTAACACCCTCGGCAACAGTTCGGTAGCCACAGTACCTACGCTTTTTGATATGGTTCGCCACAACAAATTAAAAAACCATACCCTTAACCTGGGTGATGTTGTTATATTTGCAAGCGTTGGTGCTGGCATGCACATAAACGCCATAGTTTATAGGTATTAACTTATCTTTTCAAAGCAAAATGTGATGTATAATGTTGATTATTCAATCCATCAAAATACATTATAAGGTACCAATAATCATTTGAAGGCATATCAACTCCTCTATAAGTTCCATCCCATTTATCATTTTCAGGAGTTAAAGTTTTCAATAATTTTCCATACCTATCAAAAATATATAAGGTATAAACACAATTATTTGATATAACTTCTAAATTCCAAAAATCATTATAACCGTCATTGTTAGGCGTAAAAAACTTTTTTGTTTTAAAGCATAACGTATTTTCATTAATACAATTCAAATCAACTTGACCTAAATCATCCGAACAACCTGTACCAACTTCTTCCACCGTGATACTCCCATAAAGTCCCGATGGTAACCCTGTCAAAACTATCTCCCCATTTGAATCTGAAAATATCGTCACCGATTGGCTTGTGCCATCATTGTAGCTAACGGTATACTCCATGTTTACTGATAATCCGCCAATGGCTATAACACCGTCATTGGAACTACAATCTGTAGGATTGATTGATGTTATAGTCGCCTCTAAATCTGGGGACAAAAGCTCTACTTGGCCTAAATCATCCGAACAACCTGTACCAACTTCTTCCACCGTGATACTCCCATAAAGTCCCGATGGTAACCCTGTCAAAACTATCTCCCCATTTGAATCTGAAAATATCGTCACCGATTGGCTTGTGCCATCATTGTAGCTAACGGTATACTCCATGTTTACTGATAATCCGCCAATGGCTATAACACCGTCATTGGAACTACAATCTGTAGGATTGATTGATGTTATAGTCGCCTCTAAATCTGGGGACAAAAGCTCTACTTGGCCTAAATCATCCGAACAACCTGTACCAACTTCTTCCACCGTGATACTCCCATAAAGTCCCGATGGTAACCCTGTCAAAACTATCTCCCCATTTGAATCTGAAAATATCGTCACCGATTGGCTTGTGCCATCATTGTAGCTAACGGTATACTCCATGTTTACTGATAATCCGCCAATGGCTATAACACCGTCATTGGAACTACAATCTGTAGGATTGATTGATGTTATAGTCGCCTCTAAATCTGGGGACAAAAGCTCTACTTGGCCTAAATCATCCGAACAATCTGCACCGACTTCTTCCACCGTGATACTCCCATAAAGTCCCGATGGCAACCCTGTCAAAACTATCTCCCCATTTGAATCTGAAAATATCGTCACCGATTGGCTTGTGCCATCATTGTAGCTAACAGTATACTCCATGTTTACTGATAATCCGCCAATGGCTATAACACCGTCATTGGAACTACAATCTGTAGGATTGATTGATGTTATAGTCGCCTCTAAATCTGGGGACAAAAGCTCTACTTGGCCTAAATCATCCGAACAATCTGCACCGACTTCTTCCACCGTGATACTCCCATAAAGTCCCGATGGTAACCCTGTCAAAACTATCTCCCCATTTGAATCTGAAAATATCGTCACCGATTGGCTTGTGCCATCATTGTAGCTAACAGTATACTCCATGTTTACTGATAATCCGCCAATGGCTATAACACCGTCATTGGAACTACAATCTGTAGGATTGATTGATGTTATAGTCGCCTCTAAATCTGGGGACAAAAGCTCTACTTGGCCTAAATCATCCGAACAATCTGCACCGACTTCTTCCACCGTGATACTCCCATAAAGTCCCGATGGTAACCCTGTCAAAACTATCTCCCCATTTGAATCTGAAAATATCGTCACCGATTGGCTTGTGCCATCATTGTAGCTAACAGTATACTCCATGTTTACTGATAATCCGCCAATGGCTATAACACCGTCATTGGAACTACAATCTGTAGGATTGATTGATGTTATAGTCGCCTCTAAATCTGGGGACAAAAGCTCTACTTGGCCTAAATCATCCGAACAATCTGCACCGACTTCTTCCACCGTGATACTCCCATAAAGTCCCGATGGTAACCCTGTCAAAACTATCTCCCCATTTGAATCTGAAAATATCGTCACCGATTGGCTTGTGCCATCATTGTAGCTAACGGTATACTCCATGTTTACTGATAATCCGCCAATGGCTATAACACCGTCATTGGAACTACAATCTGTAGGATTGATTGATGTTATAGTCGCCTCTAAATCTGGGGACAAAAGCTCTACTTGGCCTAAATCACTCGAACAACCTGTATTATTATCAATTATCATAATTGCATCATAAACACCTTCAGGCAATCCGATTATTTCAATTACTCCTGAATCATCAGATTGCAAATTATGTGTTACTGTTTCTCCTAAATAATCATAAGTAATTGTATAATTCGTATTGAATTCTAAATTTGATATTACAATACTACCATCATTTAATCCACATTCAGTTAAATTGGTAAAGGCAATTGAGCTTATTAAAGTTGATGAAAGCAATTCAGCAATATTTTCATCTGTGAGTGCTCGGTCCCAATATCTAAAATCATCAATGGCTCCTTTAAAATAATTTGCAGGAACACCTAATGTCCTATCATGCCTTCCTATACACCCTGGCAAATCTGAATATTGTAACTCTCCACCCGAACCTGAATAACTGCCTCCATTTTCAATACAATCAAAATAAATTCTCATATCGTTTGCGGAATTAACTATTACAATTATTTGATGCCAATTATTAACATCAATAGCAGAATTAGTTACATATGATCTTCTTGTTGAAGAAACATAACTATATGAACCATCACCATAATTAACGGCGTAGTTACCAGTTGATGCTTGTGAGTTAAAAAAAACCCCTGTATTTCTATCTTCCTCAAAAGAAGTATTAAACACTTCTCTGTCTTCTGAAGAATTACTATCATATCTAATCCAAAATGAAAAAGAAACAGGTAAATCAGGTTTCAACTCTTGTATATTAGGAAAATTCACATAATCATTAATTCCATCAAAATAAATTGCAGAATCAGAATTACCAAATCTGTCATTAATAAAAGTTCCTCCAAAATTGTCACCATGATTTCCATTCGAACTTGAATCATTTGTATCTCCATTAAAACGATAATAAAGCAATAAATTATCAGTTAAGCTTTGAGAAAACATGCTAGAACATACTAAAAAGAAAATTATATTTATGATCCTCATTTATATATTTTTGTATTATGCAATAGTAAAAACAACTACTTATTTTGTTTAAATTACTAACCAATTATTTTAAGAATGTATTTATCTTTGTAAAATACTAAAACAAGTATGGATTTAATTTATAGGATTATTTATCACCCAAAAATAAATTTTCTTTTTAGAAACATTAATTATTTCTTGAAAGATTTATTTTTAAATAAAATCAAAATACCTCCCTCTGGAATAATAAACATAAAAACAGATTCTGGGTATCTAAAAATGGCTACGAATCAAACTAGTTATTTAACTCAATTATTATTTTGGAATGGATACAAGGAATTTGAGTATTCAGACATTTTTGAAAAAATATCTAAAAACATTGATATCTTTTTAGATATTGGTTCAAATATAGGCTACTATTCTATATTAGCTTCAAAATCAAATCCAAAAATCAAAGCTTATGCCTTTGAACCTGCAATTGGCCCAAAATATTATTTGAAGAAGAATATCGAATTAAATCACTTTCAAAACAACATCAAACTTCTTGATTTTGCAATATCAAATTCAACTGGAGAAATAGATTTTTATGAAGTTCAAAATAAGAAATATAAATACCTAAAACACAATCTAGCAGGTGAAGGCAATGCAGGCACAAAAACAAAATCCAGGAACTTTGTGTTGAACAAAGTAAAATCTACAACCCTAAGTAATTTTATTAAATGTAACGACCTAAAAAAGATTGATTTAATTAAAATTGACACAGAAGGAACAGAAACTATTATTTTAAATTCTGGATTAAGTGAGATAAAAAAATTCGAGCCAATTGTTATTTGCGAAACCTTGTTCAACACAATTGAAAATGAATTGGAAGACATTTTCAATCAATTAAATTACGTGTTTTATAACCATACACCTAAAGGACTAATAAGAGTAAAAACAATTAAAAGAGAGGTTGATGATGGAATTAGGAATTGTTTTTTTATCCCAAAATCGAAAATTCATTTAATTTCAGAATTTGTCGTTTATTGAATTTTTACATCGTCATTCCCGCACACAACGAAGCCGATTCGATAGCTCTAACTTTAGAATCTTTAGCGAGCCAAACCTTAGTCCCCAAACAATTGGTGGTCGTTAACGATCATTCCACAGACGACACTCAGGCGATAGTCGAATCATTCATAAAAAAACATCCATGGATTTCCATTGTAAATAATCATTCTTCAGATGAACATTTACCAGGTTCTAAAATCATCAATGCATTCAACAAGGGTTTACAAACTTTAAACGAAGATTACGATGTAATATGTAAATTTGATGCCGATTTAATTTTCCCGAAAAATTACCTAGAACAGCTCGCACAACATTTTTCTGCCAATCCGCGCTTAGGTATGGCCGCTGGATTTTGTTATATTGAAAAGGATAACAATTGGATTTTAGAAGATTTAACTAATAAAGACCACATTCGTGGCGCTTTAAAAGCTTACAGAAAGCAGTGTTTTAAAGATATCGGACAATTAAAACCTGCTATGGGTTGGGATACGGTAGACGAGCTGTTGGCTAAGTTTTATAATTGGGAGCTACTTACCGACGAATCCCTGCATGTAAAACACCTTAAACCAACAGGGGCGAGTTACAATAAAAGCTCCAAATACATGCAAGGCGAAGCTATGTACAAAATGCGCTACGGACTGACCATAACCGCCATTTCGGCTTTAAAACTCGCTGTAAAAAAGAAAAACCTCAGCCTTTTTAACGATTATATGGCTGGGTATTTTAAAGCCAAAAAAGAAAACCTCATACCTTTAGTAACCACAGAACAAGGCGCATTTATTAGAAAACTGCGTTGGGATGGCATGTTGAAAAAGTTTGGATTTTGAGACTTATTTGGGTTAAGGATAATAATTTGATAGTAATAACAACTTCATCTGTTATATAAATAATGTGACTCTGAATTGAATTCAGAGTGACGAATCTCAAACTAAAAACAATGTAAAAATTACCTACGTCATGCTGAACGTGTTTCAGCATCACACAAAAAGCTAATAAATTTTTCTATAATGAGAGTCTGCAACGAATCCCGATTGAAGACAACTCTAAAGAAAAAACACCTCAACATTATCTACTGAGGTGTTTTCTATTTTATCGTAAGACTCTGAAACAAGTTCAGAGTGACGTTATTACTTTAAACTCGCCAAACTCGCTTTTAAAGTTTCTATTTTTGCCAAAGCATCGGCTTCTTTTTTCTTTTCGGAAGCAACAACCGCTTCGGGAGCATTATTTACAAAACGTTCGTTGGATAATTTCTTTTGAACGGAATTCAAGAAACCTTCAACGTATTTCAATTCTTCCGACAATTTTGCTAGTTCCGCTTCCACATCGATTGCGCCTGCCATCGGGATAAAATATTCGTTGGCTTTTACTCTAAACGTCATCGCACCTTCAACTGGCTTTGTAACATAATCTATCGCTTCCAAATTACCTAACTTAGCGATTACCTCATCAAAATCGGCATTCACATTTTCATTATTAATCACTGAAAATCCTATTGAATCCTTAAAGGCAATATTTTTCTCTTTACGCACGGTCCTGATTCCTGAAATGACTTCAGAAGCAAAATCGAATTTCGCAATGATACTTTTATCTACTGTTTTAATCTTTGGCCAAGCAGCAACAATTAAGGCTTCTTCTGGCGTTCTTTCTGAAATGTATTGCCAGATCTCCTCGGTTAAGAACGGCATAAACGGATGCAAGATTTTTAAATTATCTTCAAAACAACTGATAACACTTTTAAAAGTTTTCGCATCGATTGGTTGCTGATATGCTGGTTTTACTATCTCTAATAACCAACCACAAAAATCGTCGTAAATCAACTTATAAATCGCCATTAAAGCATCGCTTAAACGGTATTTACTAAAATGATCTTCGATCTCTACAAGTGCTTCCTGGAATTTCGCTTCGTACCATTCTAAAGCAATTTTACTAGATTCTGGCTGCGGAATCGCATCGCTTACTTCCCATAAATTGGTTAAGTTAAACGCGTTCCAAATTTTATTCCCGAACCCTTTCCCTTGCTGACAAAGGGCTTCATCGAACATCAAATCGTTACCTGCCGCACTACTCAACAACAAACCAACACGCACGCCATCGGCACTGTAATCGTCAATTAATTTTAAAGCATCTGGCGAATTCCCTAAGGATTTACTCATTTTACGGCGTTGCTTATCGCGTACCAAACCAGTTAAATACACATTACTGAATGGCTTTTCGTCTTTATACTCGTATCCAGCAATAATCATACGGGCTACCCAGAAAAACAAAATATCGGGACCTGTTACCAGATCGTTAGTAGGGTAATAATATTTAATGTCGTCGTTTTCGGGATTACGAATACCATCGAACACGCTCATTGGCCATAACCAAGACGAGAACCAAGTGTCTAAAGCGTCGGTTTCTTGGCGTAAGTTATTAGTTGTTAGTTGTTGGTTGTTCGTTTTTTGTTTTGCTAAAACTAAGGCTTCTTCAATATTCTCAGCTACAACGAAATCTTCTTTACCATCACCATAGTAAAATGCAGGAATTTGTTGTCCCCATAACAACTGGCGAGAGATATTCCAATCGCGGATGTTTTCCATCCAATGGCGATAGGTGTTTTCGAACTTTTTAGGGAATAATTTAATATCGGCATCGTCACCTAAAACTGCTTCGATTGCTGGTTTAACTAATTCTTCCATTTTTAAGAACCACTGGTCGCTTAAGCGCGGCTCGATAATCGCTTTGGTACGTTCGGAAATCCCTACACGGTTATTATAATCTTCAACTTTTGCAATTAAACCTAAGCTTTCAAGCTCTTTTACGATGGCTTTTCTAACCTCGAAACGATCTTGCCCTTCGTAATGTAAACCGTAACTGTTTAAGGTTGCATCGTCATTAAAAATATCGATGACTTCTAAATTATGCTTATCCCCTAACACCTTATCATTTTCGTCGTGAGCTGGCGTTACTTTTAAGCAACCAGTACCAAATTCAATATCCACATATTCATCTTCAATAATTGGAATCACGCGGTTACAAATTGGCACAATGGCTTTTTTGCCTTTTAGGTTGAAATGACGCTCGTCTGTAGGGTTAATACAAATCGCCGAATCGCCTAAAATGGTTTCTGGACGTGTGGTTGCAATAGTTAAAACATCATCACTTCCTTCAATTTTATAATTGATATGATATAATTTTCCTTGCTTATCTACGTACTCAACTTCTTCATCAGATAAAGTGGTTTTGGCCTCGGGATCCCAATTTACCATACGGTAACCGCGATAAATAAGTCCTTTTTTATAAAGGTCTACAAACACTTTTATCACGGCTTCAGACATGTCGTCGTCCATGGTGAATTTTGTGCGATCCCAATCGCACGAACAACCTAGTTTTTTAAGTTGCTCTAATATTACACCACCATATTCGTGGGTCCAATCCCAGGCGTGTTTTAAAAACTCATCGCGAGACAAATCGTTTTTATCGATGCCTTGTTCCTTTAACTTCGCTACAACTTTGGCTTCGGTAGCAATTGATGCGTGATCTGTACCTGGCACCCAACACGCGTTTTTACCTAACAATCTGGCTCGACGAATTAACACATCTTGAATGGTATTATTAAGCATGTGCCCCATATGCAACACTCCTGTTACGTTTGGCGGCGGAATAACTATGGTATAAGGTTCTCTGTCGTCTGGTGTAGAATGAAAATAATTATGTTTCATCCAGTAATCGTACCACTTACTTTCTGCTTGTTTAGCATCGTATTGCGATGGAATATTAGGCTGCATAGGAAAAAATCTTTTGTAACTATTTAATTTTGCTGACTTCTATTCTTTTTATTTTGAAGCCATTTGCCCTAAAAACCTCTACTTTGGAATAGTTTTTGAGCATGAAATGCAAAAGTACTTATATTTCTATTGCTGTGAAATTATATTGAAGATTTATACGACCTAAAGGCATAAACTTTAAATCAGGTATCGTGCAATTCATCTAATAATTTTGCATAATGGCTAAAAAGTAATTACGTTTACACTAAATTTAAAATAAAGAAAAATGAAACAGCTTATAACTATTTTATTTATTGGATTATTAAGTTTCTCTATCCAAGCCCAAGACAAAGTAGCAAAAATCAAGTTTAAATCTGAAACTATCGATTATGGTACTATCGAAAAAGGAGCAAATGGTGTTCGTGTATTTGAGTTTACAAATACAGGAGATGCACCTTTAATCGTGTCTAAAGTAACCTCTAGCTGTGGCTGTACTGTACCTAAAAAACCTGAAGAACCAATTATGCCTGGAAAAACAGGGCAAATTGAAGTAAAATACGATACAAACCGTGTGATGCCTATTAGAAAAACCATTACCGTAATTTCTAACGCAGACACACCAACTGTAGCTTTAAAAATTAAAGGTGAAGTAATCGACCCAAGCAAAGCCGAGGTTATCGAGAAAAAAGGTAAAAGTGTGGTAGAACAACACTAAAAAACACCCTACTTAAAATAATAAAAACCGCTCTTGAGTATTTCTCAAGGGCGGTTTTGTTTTAAAGGTGTTTCTAACTGAAATTTAAAATAATGCTCGTAACCATTGCGGTCTATTTTCATTTTTATGGTTTCGCCTTCATCGCCGTAAAACAGATGTATTATTTCTTGTAATTTATAATTTACAGCCTTCCTATTGTTTACAGCTAGCACCACATCGCCTTCCAACAATCCTGCCCGTTTAGCAGGAGAATCGTCTCGTAACTCTACAATTACAAAAGCTGGTTTTAGTAAGTGCTTGTAATCGGCATTAACATTTAAATCTATTTTAATATTATTTCCCGAATCGTTTCTTGAAAAATTAAAAACGGGTTCGTTTACTAAAACAACACCATGTTGCTCTAAAATAATACCGCTTTTATTATAACTAAAAAGTTTTCTAAAATGTCGGTTTTTTTTAAGTGTTAGCCTTGCCCTACTGTAGTCTACTACAACATTAAACCGCATTAAGACATTTCCAGAAAGACTGCCATTGCGCTCTTTATTCATTTTTGCTAAAGCGATATCGACAGAATCTGGATAAGCTACATTTACCCGATCTAAAACAATGTTCTTTAATTTTAAAGCTTCAATTTTAGAACGTTTACCATGTACGGTACCACTTAAACCGTGACCTAAAAAATCAACAAAATAATGAGAGTCGCTATGCAAGCCTAAGGTTTTATCTTCGAACAACCAAAGCGCATCGCTTCCTCCAGAATCGATTAACAATTTTACAGGAATATAAACCTCATCAATTTTCACCTTAGCATTTATATAGGGCTTATTATTATAAAATTCCAAATTTAAAGTTTCGCATTTGTCGCAAGTTTTATAAGTATAATACTGCGGATGATGCAATTTTAGGTACTTCGCACTGTAATTTATTTCGACCACAAAATCTTTAAACAGATCGTACCCAATAATACCGTGAATAGGCACACCCAACTGCGGCGTAAAATTTAAACTGGCATCGTGAATGGCATACATATCTTGATTTAATGCAACAGCATCGCCAATTTTAAAAATGTTATTTTTAGATTTTAAAGCTTCAAAAGCATCGCCTTCGCCCAGGCCTCTTAAAAAATATGCTTCGGTATTATTAATTTGAAGGGTATCGGTTTCGTTTAAAAAGCCAAAAACTATAGGTTTAGCAACACCTGTATCTAACAAAAAAGAAAGTTCTACTCCATTTATCTCTACAGGAATCACTATTAAATTATTAATTAATTCGAATTTAATTTTATCTGATCTTTTATTGTTTTCTAGCTTAAAATTGTATTGGGCATGCACAAAACACACCGAATACAAAAACAACCATATTATAAAACAAAAAGATTTCATTGTAATGCCTATTAAAAAAAACAACTATAAGCCTTAATACAGCACTGGTAATTTACTGAAACAAAAAGACTTGTTTAAGAATTCGCAAAATTCAGTAACATTAATTTACAACAATTTATTTTAAGTCGTTTTTAAAACACTTCTTTTAAGAAAAAATCAAGAATAATTTTGCAAATTTGCACTTTAAACACATTACAATGCCAAGAATTTCAAACAAAGGGCTAGCCATGCCCGAATCTCCCATAAGAAAATTAGTACCCTATTCTGAGCAAGCTTACAAAGCAGGCAAAAAAGTATATCATTTAAACATTGGACAACCAGATATTAAAACACCTGAGGTTGCTTTAGAAGCTGTAAAAAACAACACGCTAGAAATTTTAGAATATTCCCGTTCTGAAGGTTCTGAAGCCTACCGCACAAAAATTGCGGCGTATTACGCTAAAAACAATATAGATGTTGCTGCTACAGACATAATTGTCACTACAGGAGGTAGCGAAGCTTTGCTTTTTGCCTTTGGAAGTATTATGGATGTAGATGACGAAATTATAATTCCAGAGCCGTTTTACGCCAACTATAATGGATTTTCGACAGCCTCGGGAGTTAATGTTGTTCCCGTAATTTCTAAAATTGAAGACAATTTTGCTTTGCCTCCAATTTCTGAATTCGAAAAATTAATTACCCCAAAAACCAAAGCCATTTTAATCTGTAATCCAGGTAACCCTACTGGATATTTATATTCGGAAGCAGAAATACAACAACTTGCAGAATTAGTAAAAAAACACGATTTATTTTTAATTGCCGACGAGGTTTACAGAGAGTTTACTTACGATGGAGTTACACACAACTCGATCATGTCTGTTAAAGGTTTGGAAGCCCATGCCATTATGATCGATTCTGTATCTAAACGTTACAGTATGTGCGGCGCAAGAATAGGTTGTTTAGTATCTAAAAACAAAGCCGTTATAAGCACCGCTCTTAAATTTGCCCAAGCGCGTTTAAGTCCGCCAACATTAGCGCAAATTGCAAGCGAAGCCGCCTTAGATACGCCACAAAGCTATTTTGATGAAGTTAGCACCGAATATGTAGACCGAAGAAATACTTTAATTGAAGAATTACATAAAATAGAAGGCGTAAAAGTAGGTGTGCCTAAAGGCGCTTTTTACTGTATTGCTGAACTGCCAATACAAAATTCTGATGCTTTTGCACAATGGCTTTTAGAATCTTTCGATGTTGATGGCGAAACGGTAATGGTTGCCCCAGCAGGTGGATTTTACTCGACCCCTGGCGTTGGCTTAAACCAAATTAGAATTGCTTATGTTTTAAATAAAGACAGTTTAATAAAAGCTGTACACATTTTAAAAGAAGCCTTAAAAGTTTATAAAGACTAGTGCAGATACAACACAACATATCTTTAAAACCCTATAATACTTTTGGAATAGACGTTGTTGCAAAACATTTTGTAACAGTGTCTACTCTTAAAGAGTTAACAGTTGTTCTAGAAAACACGAATTACCCAGAAAAATTCATTTTAGGAGGCGGCAGCAACTTACTGTTAACTAAAAATGTTGATGCTTTAATCATTCATATTAACATTAAAGGCATTACTATTTGTTCGGAAACAGAAGACCATGTTTTTGTACAAGCCAATGCTGGCGAAAACTGGCACGAATTTGTGTTGTGGTCGTTGCAGCATAATTTTGGAGGCCTGGAAAACCTATCGCTTATACCTGGTAATGTAGGCACTTCTCCCATACAAAATATTGGAGCTTATGGCGTTGAGCTAAAAGATGTATTTTATAGTTGCGAAGCTATTAACATAAACACAAAAAATACAGAAACCTTTAGCAATGCCGATTGTGAGTTTGGTTATAGAAACTCCATTTTTAAACAAGACGCTAAGGGTCAATACATCATTTCCTCTGTCACGTTTAAGCTAACCAAACGAAACCATACATTACACACCAACTATGGCGCTATAAAAAATGAACTAGAAGTCATGGGGGTTTCACAACCAACCATTACAGACATTTCTAAAGCCGTAATAACTATTAGAAACAGCAAACTGCCAAACCCTAAAGAAATTGGCAATAGTGGTAGTTTTTTTAAAAACCCTGTAATTAGCACATCCAACTACAAGACTTTATTGCAACAATTTCCTGACATGCCTTGTTATAAAGTATCGGAAAATGAGGTGAAAATTCCTGCAGGATGGCTAATAGAGCTGGCTGGATTTAAAGGTAAACGACTGGATAATTATGGTGTACACCAAAAACAAGCCTTGGTATTGGTAAACTACGGCGGAGCCAAAGGTTCAGACATTTTTAAATTATCTCAAATTATACAAAAAACCGTAAAAAGGATATTCAATATCACCATCGAATCGGAAGTTAATATATTATAGTTATCAATAAATTACATAACTTTGGTTAATTTACGGCACTTTAAACAACACTAACTAAACGATTCATTTTGATTGCACCTATAGAACAGGAAATCGTTAGCCTATTAAAACATGGCAACAAAAAAGCAATGGGCTTACTGTATCAGCATTATGCCGATACACTACTTGGTGTGATTTCTAAAGTAATAACCGATGAAGATTTAGCCCAAGACGTACTTCAGGATAGTTTTATAAAAGTCTGGAAGAAAGCAAAAACTTACGATGCCAGTAAAGCAAAACTATTTACATGGTTGTACAGAATTGCTTACAACACTGCCATAGATAAAGTTCGCTCTCTGTCCAATAAAGACACAAAAGAAGTCCAGATTGAAGTTTCAAACGTATATAAGTTATCGGCCGAAGGTTTAAATCAAGATGTCATGGACATTCAAAAACACCTTATGTCGTTGGATCCAAAGTACCAAATTGTACTAAATGCACTCTTTTTTGAGGGCATGACGCAGCAGGAAGCAAGTGATGAACTAGAAATTCCGCTTGGGACTATCAAATCAAGATTAAAAATTGGACTACGAGAATTGAAAAAAATCTACGATCCAGAATAATTACATGTTATGAATCAAAAAATTACTTCATTCCTAAATTCTGATCTATTAGAAAATTATCTAATGGGGATTACCTCTGCGAAAGAATCAGAATTAGTTGAAACTTATATTTCTAAGTATCCAGAAGTAGAGCACGCTTACAATACCATGCAACATAATTTAGAAATTGTATCTAAATACCATGCTGTTGAAGCACCTTCTTCTACCTTAGAAAATATTATGAAAGCCTTAGACAAGGAAACAGAAACACCTGTTGTTCCTTTACAAACAAGAACACGACGCAAACGCTCTTGGATTAAACATTCTGCCATTGCCGCAAGTCTTGTTGCTGTTATTTTTGCTGTATCTTCATTTATCTTTTATTCTCAAAATTTAGAATTGAAGAAAGAAAACCAAGTGGTTGTTGATGAAATTTTCGACTTAAGAAGCGATATCGAAATGAATAACAAAAAACTAGACGAAATCATGTCTCAGTTTAAGCAACTTAACAATCCAGAAACCCAAAAGTATGTTATTAAGGGTAATAACAGAGCAAAAAATTTAAAAACAGTAGCATACATTAATCCAAAAGATAAAACATCTATGATAGATGTTGTATCGCTACCTGAATTACCTAAAGAGCAATGTTACCAAATTTGGGCAGAGTTAGAAGGTAAAATGGTAAATCTAGGCATTCTAGACGAAACAGACAGACGATTAACCTCTATACCGTATACCGAAAATGCTTTAGGCCTAAACATTACTATAGAACCTAAAGGCGGTAACACCAATGCATCTTTAGAGAATTCTGTTGCCGAAATTTCACTAAAAAGCAGGGAATAATTTTATTGAAAAAGAAAAAGAAAAAAGCCGCCTAAATTTAATTTTAGGCGGCTTTTTCAATATTATACTATATCAAATTAAGATACACATAATTAATTAAAGTACAATCTCCTATATGTTGCTGCAAAGCTATTTCCAAAAATACCCTGTTAATATATTCAGATTCCTCATAAAATAATTAATCACAACAATTCCAATAGCACTTTTATTCGTGATTATCTAAATCTCAAATACATACAACTATTTAACGTTGAAAATTAACATATTTATATTACCTTTAAGTAGCTAATAATCAAACCATTTAAAACAACCAAATATGCGGTACATCTCATTACACAGCATACCCCCCTTATTTGCAGCTCTATTACTACCCTCTTTAGCATTAGCTAACGAAGAAACTGGCGGTATTGAAGATACCATTGCCGAAGTAATAAGCTGGGTAGCATTAATTGTTGCTCCAATAGCTGGTATTGGAATATTTTTATTCGTGCATGTACTTCCTGAAAAGGTAGCCGAAAAGAAAAATCACCCACAAGCCGAGGCTATAAAGATTCTATGTATTCTCTCCTTATTTTTTGGCGGACTTCTTTGGCCCTTAGCCTGGTTATGGGCTTACAGCAAACCCGTACTATACAAAATGGCTTATGGCACAGATAAAGGCGATTACCACGAAGAAACCATAAAAGAGTTTAAAGAAAAGAAGGAAAAACATCTTAAAGATACACCTCCAAACGAAACGCTTTAACTCACACCAACCAACCTTTAAACTGAACCAATGGAAATATTATTACTTTTAATCTATAGCGGTATCGTTTGGCTTATCTTTTTCAAATTCAAACTATTGCCTTGGAACACCGTTACGCAAGTTATTGTTTACATTATCCCTGTAATTGCTATTAGCTTTTTAATATTATTATTAAATATTGTAGCACCATCGTCTCACGATGTTCGCGTTTTAAATTACAATGTAGAAGTTGTACCCACGGTAACCGGTAAAGTTATAGAAGTACCTGTTAGCCCTAATCAACATGTAAAAAAAGGTGATGTTTTATTTAAAATAGATCCCGAACCTTTTCAATTAAAAATTAAAGCACTTGAGGCCCGCATACCTCTTTTAGAAGCCAAAGTAGTAAGTGCTAAAGCTTACGATAAAGAATTAGAACAACAAATTGCGGCAGCAAGCAATAATATATCTGTAATTGATGCACAATTAGAATTAGCCGTAAAACGAGAGCAGCAAAACAAAGAGCTGGCCGATTTAGGTGCGGGCTCTAAATTCGATTACGAACAAGCGCAAGCGAACCTTAAAAATCTTCAGGCTCAAAAAGCAGTGGCCGAATCTCAACGTTTACAATATCTTCAAAAAATTTCGGCAGTATCATCCGATGGTGAATTATCTGAAATCACACAAGCTAGAGCCGATTTGGAACAAGCCAAAGCAGAACTTAAAGAAGCGCAATGGAGACTATCACAAACCACATATCTGGCTCCAGCCGACGGCCGCGTTATCAATCTTCAACTGCGTCCGGGTGCTATGGCCGTGCAGCTCCCCTTAAAACCCGTGATGTCTTTTATAGAAGATGAACAGTGGCTAGTGGCTTTATATAAACAAAATGAAATCCGCTATGTTCAAGATGGAAATATTGCCGAAGTCGCTCTTAAAACCTATCCTAATCATATTATAAAATGTAAAGTACAGCATATTGTTTGGGCCAATGCCCAAGGCCAAATTACCGCTAGCGGAAAATTACCCGACACCCAAGAAACCCATTTTGAAGAAGGCCGATTTGCAGTTAGACTAAACGTTATTGGAGAGGATAAAGACTTATTTCTAGCGCCTGGAGCTGTAGGACAAGGCGCCATTTACACCGAAAAAGGTAAAATTATACACTTGGTAAGAAAAGTTATTTTAAGAGTTGGTACAAAACTAGATTGGCTGGTACCTAAATTACATTAATATGCAAAAAAACATCTTTAAAATAGCACAAACCGGACTTTGTATTATTTGCATATTATGCATCTTTAATTGTGCCGTAAAACACCCCACTAACAGCGAAGATCTTCAACAAGAAGCATTCTCCAATTTTATGCTTCCTGAATCGTGGCAAAACAGTTTAGATACCTTACAAATACAAGAACATTGGCTAAGCACGTTTAACAACCCTACCCTAGATACCTTAGTCGCCGAAGCTTTAATCTATAATCCTGACCTGCGCATTAGCAGCCTGAGAATACAAGAAGCCAATGGTTATGTTGAAGCCGCTAGAGCCGCACTACGCCCTGCCTTATCGATATTAGGAAGCGAAGCCACTAAATTAGGTGGCGATTTAGGAAATAACGGACTTAACGGTGGAATTCTTTCAGCATCGTGGGAATTAGATATTTGGGGAAAATTAAGAAATGCACGCAACGCCGAAATAGCCAATCAAGATGCCTTAGCTTACGATTATGCGTTTGCAAGGCTATCAATCGCTGCAATGGTTACAAAAACGTATTATTTATCAACCGAAACGTATTTGCAAATCAATTTGGCTAAACAAATGATAGCCCTATCCCAAAATCTAACAACCATTTCTCAACAACGCTTAGATATTGGTATCGGCACCGAAATAGACCTTGTAATGTCTAAAGCCACTCTAAATAATTTCCAAGATGCGATGTATCAATTGGAATTAGCTTACGATAATCAATTGCGAGCCTTAGAACTACTTTTAGGAAGATACCCTTGTGCCGAAATAGAAACCAACACCGAGCTACCTGTTGTAAACGCCAACCTTCCTTCAGGTGTTCCTGCTCAAATTTTAGAACGCAGACCCGATATTTTAGCTGCCCAAAACCGTTTTAATGCTGCCTTTTATCGTGTTGGCGAAGCCGAAGCCGCTCGACTGCCACAAATAACACTTACTGCAGGCTTAGGGTTACTCGATAAGCGGCAATTAGTACTATTATCTGATGCTTTTAGTAATCCCGTTAGGAGTATTGGCGGAAAACTTGTAGCTCCTATTTATCAAGGTGGCGGATTAAAAGCCAATGTTGATATAAGAACAACCCAACAACAACAAGCCGTAGAATTTTATAGCCAAACGGTATTAAATGCTTTAGCCGATGTTGAAAACGCTTTAAACGCTGTAAATGTTCTAGACGACAGAGAGCTTATTGTTAAAGAATCTGTAGCCAACAATCAGCGCGCTTTCGAGTTAGAACAAATCAGATTTAAGGTAGGTAAGATAGACATGCGTGATTTAATAGACCAACAAATGGACTACTTTAAATCGCAAACCGATTTAATAGCCGTACAAGGCGAAAAAATAGTACAACGCACTAATTTATTTCTGGCTTTAGGAGGCAGTTTATAAATTATAAAAACATGCATTCGTATTATGCTATTTACCAATAGGAATACCTACGCCAAAAAACAAACGCATTTTGTTTGTGCCATTAACCCAGGTTAAGTTTAAATCTATGGGCCCTAAAATAGAATTATAAGACAGCATAGCGCCTAAAGAAACCAAACTGCTAGTCTCTAAATTATCTTGCCACTCGCCCGTAGGTGTTAAAGTATCGTCGATATAGTCGTTAAACGTTCCAAAACCCACAGTAGCAATATTTACATGGGGCGTAACAAACACTTTTTTCATCATTTGGTATTGCAAACCAAAATTAACACCCATAAACTGACTTACAGGCAATTCATCTTCTAACAAACCATAAAACACAAAATCGTCCTGTCGTGGCCTTTTAAGATTACCTCCTAAATAATAATTCCCACCATACCCCAATTCGGTATACGATATATCGCCATTTTTAAGAGCATCTATAAATGTAAACCCAAGGTTTGCCCCTGCAATAACAGTTAAATTCTTTTTAAATGTATTTACGTACATGAAACGTCCTCTAAACTTGGTAAAACCGTTTGTAACTCCAGACTCGTTTTCATCGACATCTGTATCTATAAAATTTACAGAAGCAGAATGGTTTAAAGCCCTGCCCAATCGCGCCTCGAAATTAAGTCCGTGTGTTGGATAAAAAACTTCGTTAAGGGAGTTGTATACAAACTGTCCGTAAACTTCTGTTGTTCTGAATCTATAATTTACTAAATTCAATATATTAGGAATAACATTAGGGTCGGCTTCTGGCCTTAAACTGGTTTGCTGATACTCCAAGCCAATACCAACATAACTTTTTAAAGTGTTTAAATTCCTATTAAACTCGTTATTGAAGTGAAAATATTTATAATCCATTTCATCGGCAGCTTCACCACGAATAAAAACATTTTGATCGAGACGCTCGCCATAAACTTCGGACCTGAACCACCAACGTTTATATTCACCGAATATTTTTTGATATTGCACTCTAAATTTTGGCTGTTCGGCCACATCTAAGGTTACTAAAAATCGAGACGAAGCACCAATTATATTTCTTCCTGTATAGTTTAGTAAAAGCCCTACACCTCTGTAATCATCAAAATGAACGGCCAATTTAGCTTGATTATGGGCTTTTTCTACTGCAGTAATTTCTAAACCTATTTTATCGCCATCTATAATAGGACTTGTTGAAATAGAGCTGAATAAATTGGTTCCTAAAATTCTATCTATAACTTCTTTTCCATCATCGATCGTATAGGTTTTATTTACTTTAAGACCCGATCTGGACTCTACCAACCTTAAATTATTTTTACTAACTCCATGATAAATAATAGAATCTAAAACCGCATGTTCATCAACTTTTGGTATAGCATGCGATCTTTGCTTATACGGCTTAAGCCTGTTAGCCAATGCTATTAATTGTTGTTCCTGAGCATGTGTTGCAACTTTCCCTTCTTCGTAAATGATATTACTTTTACCAAAATCGCCAGCTGTGTATTTTAAATTGGGGACATGGTCTATTAAAATATTACATTCTTCTTTATGTTTTTCGGCTTGAAGGTTACTGGACAACATTCCTGTTTGGAACAATAGGGTTTGTATGTTACTTAACTTTTCTTTAGTTTGTAATCCACCGCCAACTTCGCTACCTATAATAAAATCGGCACCGAGCTGCTTGGCAACGTCTACAGGAAAATTGTTCAACACCCCTCCGTCTACCAATAATGTGTTTTGATATGGTACAGGTTTAAACACACCAGGAATAGACATACTGGCTCGCATAGCCGTGGCAATAGAACCTTCGTCTAAAATAACTTGCTTACCGTTTACAATATCTGTTGCCATGGCACGATACGGAATAGGTAAATCATCGAACTTACTAATATTATATACTGGATAGGTTAAAAAAGTAAAAAACTCTCTTAAATTTTGATCGTTTAATAAGGATAGTACAGGCTTTGGTTTTTTGTCCTTAATTTCAAAATCTATAACGTAGCGACCAAATTCGCTTTTTTCTTCGTTACTAACATTTTGCACGGAAACTTTTCCGCTAAATAACATGTCCCAATCTGCAGTACGGGAAATTTCGGCAATTTCATCGCCCGAATACCCAATAGCGTATAGTCCACCCACGATACTTCCCATACTGGTTCCCACAATTAAATCGGGAACAATCCCCAAAGAATCTAATTTTTGAAGTACAGGTATATGCGCAACTCCTAAAGCTCCGCCGCCACTTAATACTAAAGCAACCTTAGGCTTTTCTTGATTTGAATTAGATTCGCTCTGTGAATGGCATACTACAGACAACAATATAAAACATAGTGAGACCACTAAATTAATGGTTGCTTTCATAAACAGAGACTAATTTTTTATTTCGCTTTTATTTATCAAAAGGATATATAACGCTCCAGTCGTCTTTCATGCTAACTATAGTCCATCCTTTTTTAGTGCCTTCATCTAGACCTTTATCGAAACCACCGATATGCGATTTTCTGTCGTATGCCCATTCTCTAATAGAATCGGTATGGTGTACGTAAAGCTTAAATGTTTTATAAGTATTGGCATCGGTCCATCGCAGCATTTGCAAATCGCCATCTGAATTACCTGCTGCAAACACTGGCTTTTTGCCTATATAACGATTAATGCCCACGGGCTTGCCTTCTTTATCGTCTATCAAATCAATTTTCGGAAGACGTTTTATTACTGGCTTTCCATCATTATAATCGTATTCCGTTTGTATACTACTCCCTACAACTTGCTCTGCTGGAATGCCATATACTTGCTCTGTCCAAGGTCTCATAAATTCGATACCGCCACCAGAAACTATAAAGGTTTTAAAATCTTTTGCCCTTAAATAATCTAAGAGTTCTAACATAGGTTGATATACTAACTCTTTAAATAATTTATCTTTTGTTGGATGTTTAGCAGTCGTAATCCAATTAGAAACTACAGCCTCAAATTCATCGGTGGTCATTCCTGCGTGGGTACTCATTAAAATTTCTATCAATCCTTTTTCGCCATACTCCATTACGGTCTTCATATCGTTCTCTAAAACAGCCTTGAATGGCTGTTTAGATTTCCATTCTGGATGTTCTGGTGCCAAAGCCTTAATTCTATCTAAAGCAAAAAATAATTGAAAATACAAAGGTTGCTCAGACCAAAGAGTACCATCGTTATCGAAAGTCGCGATACGATCTGTTTCAGGAATAAAATTAGGACTTGTAGGATTGGTTACATCATCTACATAATTTATTATGGCTTGTTTACTTTTACCATCTACCCAAGAAGCTAGTGGCGCTTCTATACTATCGACTTCTATATCTTCTATTTCTATAATATCCTGATTTACATCTTTAGAGCTAGATTCTTGTTTACAAGAAGACAATAAAGGCAACACACAAATTGTTGACCACACTATTAACTGTTTTATAGCATTGTATTTATTTTTCATAATTATATTTATTGATTTTAATAAGCACTTAAAGATAAAAAAAATTAGTTTCTAAAAGTTCAATACTATCTTGTAAAAGAAAATCCATGACAATCGGTTAAAAACCTAAAAGGCAACTTATAACTAATTGTTTCATTTTTAATGCGATTAAAATTCTTAAACACAAGGTAATTACAAACATTCATATCCTTTTTACTAATAAACAATTGACCAAACCAAAACTAAAACCATAAGAAACAGAGTTTTACATAACCATTATCAAATCGTAAACTTTAACATTCTAAACACAAACAAACAGAAGTAGTTAAACAATTATTATTATATTTGCTTTGCTATTAACCATAAAGACGACACGTCTTACCCCAAAAAAATAACCAAAATGAAACACCTTAATACCCCAAAAAAGGTTGTTCTTCCGCAACAACGTCTTGTAAAAAACAGCCGTTTATCTGTAATTGCCACCTGTTTAATTGGCTGTATTATGCTAACATCGTTTCACCTAACCAAACATGCCGGACTTGCTATTTTAGGCATTTGTTTTGTTTGTGCAGCTTTGGTATTTAACAGTGCATTTTTAATTAAATTAATAGATACGGTTCTTAACAAAGAAATTGAGCTAAAGTCGGGCATGATTTCTATTATTGTTTTATTGTTGAATATTCCTGTGGCCTATGTTTATTTTCAGTTATCTTTAAATGTTATGGAAACGTCTGGATACAACCTTTTGGCATTTTATTAATCACAACAGTACAACACCTTCTTTCAGAAGAATATACCGTGTTTTAAAAATCAAACAGGTTTAACAGAGCTGCTTCTTAAAAGTATTATCTTAGTTACATACTTTTCAACATTAAAAATGTTCTAAGATTGCACTATGGCTTTAACAACATTCCAATCATTTAAAAGTAGAAATTTCAGATTGTTTTTTATGGGGCAATCGGTATCGCTTTTAGGAACTTGGATGCAAAAAACAGCAGTAAGCTGGGTTATTTATAGCTTAACACAATCTAAATTCATGTTAGGCGTTTCGGTATTCGCAACCCTGTTCCCAACCGCTATGTTTTCTATTCTTGGCGGCATCACGGCTGATCGATATAATCGCTACCGAATATTATTAATCACACAAATATTATCACTTGTCCAAGCCATATTATTAACACTTGCTGTTATTTTTTTTGAAGAAGATACAGTATGGGCCATTATTGGCTTGAGTGCTATTTTAGGTATTATTAATGGTTTTGATGTACCGGCCAGGCAATCGCTTGTTAGGGAATTGGTTCCTAATAAAACCGATTTACCCAATGCACTTGCTTTAAACTCTTCTATGGTAAATCTTTCCAAATTACTAGGGCCTGCCCTAGCTGGTTTTATACTCGAAACTTTTGGAGACCAAGTATGTTTTGGGTTAAATGCTGTGAGTTTTTTAGCTGTAATTATATCTTTATTACAAATGCGATTACCTAAAGACAATCCTGTTTTAACAGAAGAAACCAACAGGTTAGACGACCTTAAAAACGGATTTAAATACATTAAACGTAATTCGGTTATTTACTCTGTTATTGTTTACGTTGCCCTTATGAGTTTCTTTGTTTTGCCATTTACCACACTTACTCCTGTTTTTGCAAAAGATATTTTTAGAGGAAATGCCACCACGCTAGGAATTATTGATGGCGTTATAGGCTTAGGCGCATTTGTTGGTGCACTTTTTTTGGCTTCATTAAAAAAAGGAACAAATCTAAGCCGCATATTAGCCATTAACACATTAATATTTGGTGTTGGCTTGGTTTTGTTTTCTCAAACACCTCAATTTGGGCTAGCCCTTGTATTCATAACTATTGCCGCATTTGGAATGATGTCTGTTAGAACGTTAAGCAACACCATTATTCAATTACAGGTTACAAACCAATATCGTGGTCGGGTTATAAGCATTTACATTATGGTACTCACCGCCATGATGCCGCTTGGCAGTTTACTTACCGGAGCCATATCGCATTACATTGGTGTACAAAACACTGTTTTAATACACGGTTGTATTGGTATATTAGTCGCCTTAATTTTTGGTAAATATCTCAAAAAACAAAAATTAAAAGCCAAAAACAAAGCTAAAGAATTGGCATTGGTAGAAAGCACTACAGATGTCGTGCTCCCCCGATTGTAAGTACAAATTAGTTTTGTTCTTTATTTGCAATGCGTTAATTGTTCGTTCCTTTTTATTAAATTCGCTTATTCATAAATTGAAAAGATATTTTACCACAACCAGCACCAAAAACTAACACAACCAGCTCATGAAAAAACACTTTTACATTATGGCGTTCTTAATACTTGTTACGCCACAATTAGCAAATGCACAAGCGGCAATTTTAGCCTTGATTTTTGGAGATAAAGTTGCTACCGAAAACTTTAATTTAAGCATGGAAATCGGTTTTCCAATAAACCATTTTTCGAATGTAGACGACTTAAAACGCAGAAACGGTATTAACTTCGGAATTGCTGGTAATATTAAATTTTCTGAAAACTGGTATTTGAGTCCAACAGTATATTTTATGTCCAGACGATCGGTAAAATTAGAAAACACGAGTTTAAACACCAACGACAGTTATATTAACAGTCTATATGCCAATACCACAGCGCAAATGAAAATTAATTACACCGATATTCATGCGTTGGTTACTTACCAATTAAGCGATTCTAATTTCAGGTTTGGCTTAAGTCCGCAAGTATCTTTTCTTAGTAAAGCCCGAGCAACTTACGAAGGGGCCGAAGGAGATTTCACGCAAAACATAGACGATTTTGTAAACAAAACAGATTTTGGGCTTATCGCTAATGTGGGTTATTTTTTAAGATCTGGGCATCAAGGTAAAGGCATCATTTTTAATGTAAGATATTACCACGGCTTTACAGATGTTTTAAAAGACAACTTTGCTTCGGGCACGAACAACAGCAGTTACTTTGCCGTACATGTTAGCTTACCGTTTATTACCGAAGAATTGGCGGCTAAAAACAAAAAACCTTCCGAAATCAATCCGTAATAAAACATAAAAAAACCTCTTAAAATAATATATTTCAAGAGGTTTCCTTTTTAGACTAATTCAAAAAAAGCGTGTGTTTATTTCATAGCTAGTACCTTTTCTATAAGTGCTTTCGCTTCGTTAGCGTTTGTAGCTTCGGCATAATCTAAAATAGAATATCCCTTGTTACATTTCTTTTTTAAATCTGCTCCGTTAGAAATTAAAAGCTGAAGAATTTCTACACGATTGTACTTTGCGGCATACATAGCAGGAGTAAGACCATTAGATTTTTGGTTTACATCTTCTCCCATATCTATTAATTTTTTTACAATTTCAATATCGCCCTTGGCAATAGAAGTGCAAAATAAATTAACTTCACTTTTGGTCATTCCTACTTCTAAACTATCAAAATTAGGATCGGTAAGGGTGTTAGAAGCTTGAATAGATGTTGTTAAAAAGCCTAAAGCGATTGCGATGATTACTGTTGATTTTTTCATGATGAAAGTGTTTTAATTTAATTGATTGATGTTTTTTTGATTTATTAAAGAGACGACTTAAATTTTAAATTGTTACAGTAAAATTATTTCGATAACATTTTTTTAACTATTTGCAAATAAATTCCTTAAGAAATTATTAAAACCAAAATTCGGTTTAAATGCTATTAAAAGTTGAACTAACATTGTGGTAACACACTAAACCACAAAAGAAAACGATTGAAGTTTTAAAGTCTTATAAAAACCCTAATTTGTAAGCTAAAAATTTTACGAAAGCCATTTTAAACTTTTATCTTTACGCTAATTATAAATTCTAGATAATGAACAAGAAAGTAATTTTAATGATACTAGATGGTTGGGGAAAATCTCCAGACCCAAAAGTGTCGGCCATAGATAACGCAAACACACCTTTTATTGATGCCTTATACACCCATTACCCAAACGCCTCGTTACGCACAGACGGTTTACATGTAGGCCTACCAGAAGGCCAGATGGGTAATAGCGAAGTAGGACACATGAATCTGGGTGCTGGACGTATTGTTTACCAAGACCTTGTTAAAATTAATTTAGCTGTTAAAGAACAAACTTTAGGTCAAGAGCAGGTTTTAGTAGATGCCTTTAACTATGCAAAAACCAATAATAAACCGCTTCATTTCTTAGGGCTGCTTAGCGATGGTGGTGTGCATTCCCACATCAATCATGTATTCGGTTTGTTAGATGCCGCAAATGAAGCCGAACTTAAAAACGTTTACGTTCATGCCTTTACAGATGGTAGAGATGTAGATCCTAAATCTGGTTTGGGCTTTGTAAGCGCTTTAGAAAACCACATTAAAAATACTCCTGCAAAACTAGCTTCTGTTACTGGCCGTTATTATGCAATGGATAGAGATAAACGTTGGGAGCGAGTAAAGCTAGCTTACGATGCCGTTGTTAATGGCGAAGGAGAGCAATCTACAAATATCGAGGAAAGCATCAAAAAAAGTTACCAAAACGATGTGACAGACGAGTTCATCAAACCAATAATCATGTGCGAAAACAACAAACCTGTTGCTAAAATTCAAGATGGCGATGTGGTAATATTCTTCAATTTCCGTACAGATAGAGGTCGCGAACTTACTCAAGCCCTGTCACAAACCGATTTTCATGAAGAAAACATGCATAAACTCAATTTGCATTATGTAACCATGACCAATTATGATGAAAACTTCCAAAACATTAACGTTATTTTCAATAAAGAAAATTTAACCGAAACGTTAGGAGAAGTCGTATCTAAACACAATAAAAAACAAATTAGAATTGCCGAAACCGAAAAATACCCACACGTAACATTTTTCTTTTCAGGCGGACAAGAAGAGCCGTTTGAAGGCGAATCTAGAATTTTAAAAAATTCACCAAAGGTAGCAACTTACGACCTTAAACCAGAAATGAGTGCTTTCGAACTTAAAGATGCTTTAGTTCCTGAGCTAGAAAAGGAATCTGCCGATTTTGTTTGTTTAAACTTTGCCAATGGCGATATGGTAGGCCATACAGGTGTTATGGAAGCAGCAATTAAAGCCTGCGAATCGGTAGACCAATGTGTTAAAGACGTAATTACAACAGCCCTAGAGCACGATTACACCACTTTACTTATTGCCGACCACGGTAACTGCGAAACCATGATTAACCCAGACGGTTCGCCAAATACAGCACACACAACAAATCCAGTACCTATTATATTAATAGACAAAACTTTAAAACATATTAACGATGGGGTTTTAGGCGATGTTGCCCCAACCATTTTAAAATTAATGGGGATACCGCAACCAAAAGCCATGACAAGACATTCGCTTATAGATTAAACCTATAAACGGCAATCTTAAAATGAAATATATAGTACATTTGGCATTACATTTGCCGAATGTACTATTATCCAAAAAACTAAAAATCTGAAATGATATTTCAAGATAAACTCATTATAGCTGTCGACTTTGATGGAACCATAGTAGAAGATGCGTACCCGCGTATTGGCAAACCTAAAACTTTTGCTTTCGAAACACTTAAGCGTTTGCAGTCCGATGGGCACAGGCTTATTCTTTGGACATATAGATGCGGTAAATCCCTAGATGAAGCGGTTGCCTTTTGTAAAGATAATGGTATTACCTTCTACGCTGTAAATTGCAGTTTTCCTGAAGAAGTTTACGATCCTGCAATAAGTCGAAAAATTAATGCCGATGTGTTTATAGACGACAGAAATATCGGCGGATTTTATGGTTGGGGAGAAATATATCAATTACTTTCCAAAAACAATGCACCACCACTTACCGAACCTAAAAAGAAAGGTTTATTTTCATTCCTAAAAGGAAAATAACACGAATCTTAACAAAGTATTAAACCCAGAGTTAACGCTCGCTCCCAAATATAAATTAAGTATCTTTGTCGATATTTTTGTCGAAACATGGTTATAGTAAAAACAAGAGAAGAAATAGAATTAATGCGCGAAAGTGCCTTAATCGTATCTAAAACATTAGGAGAATTAGCCAAAGCTGTAAAACCTGGCGTTACCACATTAGAGTTAGATAAACTAGCAGAAACCTGTATTAGAGACCACGGTGCGATTCCTGGTTTTTTAGGTTTATACGATTTCCCTAACTCTTTATGCATGAGCCCAAATGCGCAAGTAGTTCATGGTATTCCTAACAACACCCCTTTACAAGAAGGCGACATCATTTCTATAGATTGCGGTGCTCTTAAAAACGATTTTTACGGCGACCATGCTTATACTTTTGCTGTTGGAGAAGTAACACCAGAAGTTCAAAAATTACTAGATGTAACTCGCGAATCGCTTTATGTAGGTATTCGAGAATTTAAACTAGGAAACCGTGTTGGCGACGTTGGTTATGCCATTCAAAACTATTGCGAAGCACACGGTTATGGTGTGGTACGCGAATTGGTAGGACATGGTTTAGGCCGAAAAATGCACGAAGATCCCGAAATGCCAAATTACGGCAAACGCGGGCGTGGCAAAAAATTTATAGAAGGCATGGTTGTAGCTATAGAACCTATGATTAACATGGGAACCCAACGCATTAAACAACACAGAGATGGCTGGACCATTACCACTTTAGACAACAAACCTAGTGCGCATTTCGAACACGATGTAGCCTTAGTTGATGGAAAACCAGAATTACTATCAACGTTTGCTTATATACACGACGCTTTAGGCATTACGACTAATGAAGAAGATGCATTCAGAAAAACTGCTTTAGTGCTTTAATGAAATCGGCTTTTAAGTTTGTTTTAAACACCATTCCGCGTCCTATTTTAATTCGGTTAAGTTATCTTGCTCGCCCTATTTTAGCTGCTGCTTTAAAAGGAAATACGTATACCGACCCTATAGACGGGAAACAATTTAAATCGTTTTTACCTTATGGTTATGGCAACCAACGCAACAATGTGTTATCACCTTCTACCCTATCGCTAGAGCGACACCGTTTGCTTTGGTTATATTTACAGCGGGAAACCGACTTCTTTTCGAGTCCTAAAAAAGTATTACACTTTGCTCCAGAACAAGCCTTTTACAAGCGATTTAGAAGTTTAAAACATCTAGATTACACAACCACCGATTTGTTTTCGCCTTTAGCCGATGTAAAAGCCGATATTTGCGATTTACCGTTTAAAGACAATAGTTTCGATATTATTTTTTGCAATCATGTTTTAGAACATATCCCTGACGACACACAAGCTATGAAGGAACTCTATCGTGTTTTAAAACCTAGCGGCATGGGAGTCTTTCAAATCCCGCAAGACCTATCAAGAGCAACCACTTTTGAAGACGATACGATTACCGATAAAAAAGAACGTGCAAAAGTATTTGGCCAATACGATCATGTTCGGGTGTATGGTCGAGATTATTTTAACAAGCTCAGATCGATAGGATTTAAAGTGACTGAAGTCGATTACACCAAAGCTTTTTCCGATGCCGATATTGAACGATTCTGTCTGGCAAAAGGAGAAATTATTCCTGTAGTTTATAAAGAAAACAACTAAAAAAATGAATGCAAACTACATTGTTGCTACCGCAGCCTTATTAGGCATGTTAGCCGTAATTTTTGGAGCTTTCGGAGCTCATGCTCTAAAAAAGATAGCAACACCAGAGCAAATTAAAAGTTTTGAAACTGGTGTAAAATACCAGATGTACCATGCTATCGTTTTATTGATTTTAGGCTTAAACTCCAGTTTTATATCAGCAACAATCTACTGGTGCTTTGTTACAGGCATTTTACTTTTCTCATTTAGTATTTATGGCCTTGTTTTGTCTGATGCAAAAGGAAAAAAATTAAAATTTTTAGGCCCTATTACTCCCATTGGCGGTCTATTTTTAATTGTAGGCTGGCTACTTTTACTGATTAAAGTTTTATAAAAATTATTCAGGAAAACCATTCAAACTCATAGTTTCTAACTCTTGATTGTCATTTTCAAAAATCAAAAACACCTGTAGCTCTGGGTGGCTTTTTAAAAAGGCTTCAACACGTGCTATACCCATAGCTTTAAACGCCGTAGCATAAGCGTCGGCAAACATGCAAGACTCTGCAATAACAGAAATACTCAACAAATTGGTTTTACTAGGGTATCCCGTTTCAGCATCAATAATGTGCGAATAACGGTTCCCTGCCGCATCTAGTTTAAATTTACGGTACGTACCAGATGTTGCCATAGATTTATTTTGTAAAGGTATGGCCTTTAAAATAGATTGCGAGCCATCAAAATGTGGCATTTCTACACCAACCTTCCAAGCTGCGTTTTTTTCTACATTAATCCCTCTGGCTCTAATTTCGCCACCTATTTCGACCATAAAATCCTGTATAGATTCACTTTCTAAAAATTCAGCAATAACATCTACACCATAACCTTTTGCTATAGCATTAAAATCTAGAAATGTATTGGCATCAGACTTTACAATTGTATTTGCTTTACGCTGTACTTTATCTAAACCAACACTTAGCAATAAACTATCTACTTTAAGGCTATCTAAGCCAATAATTTCCTTCTCTGGACCAAAATCCCATGCATTCACTAAAACACCTATAGTAGGATCGAAAGCACCATCGGTTTCTGTATAAATGGTTTTAGAAGCATCGAAAACATGAATAAAATGAGTATCTACAGTATCGGATACATTGGCATTGATTTTTGAAATACGTGAATCGGGAGTGTATGTAGACATCGACGCATTGATAACCGCAAACAAGCTATCGAATTGCTGTTGGTAGTTACGATTGGTTTCGGAAAAATATTTTACATGATACGAGGTACCAAAAACAGGCCCAGATAACGATACATTTCGTTGTTCTTGCTTACAAGAACACAAAACACTTAGCGCAAGTAGAGCAATAAAAAAATGCTTCATTTAATTAAGATGTGTTTCTATAACTTGAATACCATTGTATTCGATTAAATATTCCTGATTTAAGTAAATGGGTAAATCATTCCCATCTGGATTGCCTAGACCAACGCCAGCGTAAAGCACTTTAGCTTGCTTAGACCGCGCATGTTCCTTAAAAGTTTCCATCCAAACCACATCGTAGTTATTAGGATTTTCTGGCATTAAAACTGCACGAACTATAACAAAAAAATACTGACTGTTTTTATCGATACAAACAAACTGCGGATGCCGTTTCAGCTTACTATTAATCGCTACAAACTCAAAACCGCGTTGTTCTAAATCTTTACCAACATGGTTCATAGCTAAATTATGAAGTTCTTGTGTTGTAAGTGGTCTACTCATACTGCAAAATTAATATATAAACTTTACAATTTTAATTGTGCGGTATATTTTGTAACTTAAACCGTATAAAATTTGTGTTATGAAAACAACTGTCCGATTTGATAAAGCCATACAAAAACTATATACTGCATTTCATGATAACACGTTACACCCAGAATGTTGTAAAAGTTGTGCAGTGGGCAATATTTTAGACCAAAATGATGCTTGGAAACATTTGTCTGATGAACACGGTTCTACCCAATTAAATTATTTAGGACAAGTACATCAAAACTTAGGAAGACGTTTTAACGGATACAAACCTTTGGAGCTACTACAGATTGAACATGAATTTTTAAAGGCCTGCGGCTATAGCGTACCCTTACATTATAAAAACAAGAAACCAAAAAAACCAACGAGTAAGGATAATTTATTTAAAGGACTAAGTGCAGTGGTGGCTTTATTATGCCAATTCGATAACATTCCTAATGTAATGGACTGTTCTAAGTTATTTGAATTTGAAATGCAACACGAAAGACTCATTTAAATTAATTTGGTTAAAAACCATAAAAAAAGACTGGCTAAAAAGTTGATGTTTCGTCAATCTGAATTTATTTCAGATTCTCATAATTATTGATCTTCAATATGATGAGATTCTGTGTCAAGCACAGAATGACGAGTTGTTAAACTTCTCAGCCAGTCTTTTTATGTATTAATAAATAAGGATTACTTACTTAACAAAGCATTCAATACCGAAGGATTCATTTTTGTGCTCACTTCAGAAATAGGAGTAACCCCAATTGTTCTATCTCCTTCCGTTTGATCTACAGCTCCTAAAAATGTAGTATTATAATCAAGTGCCACTGGAACACCATCGATTAACGCAGTATAAGAGAAATCTACAGTTTCAGAGAAATCACTATTTAAACTGAACATTGCTTCGGTTTCATGACCAAATTCATCAACAATCTCTTCGCCATCCAATCCTAAAAAGGCTAAAGCATAATAATGTGTCGTTTCTGCCATACTTGGAGCAACAGGAACGCCCTCTTCATCAAGATCTGTTAATAATACCAATTGAATATAGTTTGTAGACTCTGTATTTTGAAAATCGCCATTACCTGCTACTACAGCCCATAAACCATGAGTATTGGCCTCAGCACCATCATCTAAAGCATCTACTGGTCCGAAATACGCCAATATAGAATTTTTAACCTCGTAATTTACCGCTTCAAAGAAAATAGCATTATCTTCTTGAACAGCATTAACCTCTACAGTAACAGTGTTACTAGTTAGGCCGTCGTTAGTCGCATGAATCGTATAAGATCCGGCCTGATTTGGAGTAAAAACTTGAGATATTTCGCTTTCGTTTACATAATAGGTTGAAGTAGCTGTAACATTCTCGTCTAGATCGTTCATTACAGTTAAAGTTATAGAATCACCCATGTCGATAGTTGTAACATCGGCAGATAAGGTAATAGAAGTCGCAACAGGTTCCTCTATTATAGGTTCTTCAGTAGATCCGTCATCACTACTACTACATGATAAGATTAGGGTAGATGTTCCTACAAAAAGAGAACACAGTAAAAAAAATTTTTTCATAATTGATTATTTGTAATAAAATTGAAGAGTCAAAGATATACTTATATCGTTAAGAATCTAATGCAATTTAGAGGGTCAGGCATGAAATTATATGATTTTTCTTACATATTTTTTTAGGAATTCAGAAATTGAAAAGACTAAAACTATAAACACATAATACCGAATAAAACCATTAAACACTATAATTCAATACCATAACTTAAAACAATATAGTAGAAAGACTATGAATATACACTTAGCAAAGAATATACATCATAACCTTGAAGAATAATGCTATTATGCTGCTATAAGAAGCTAAAACAGTAATTGGTTTGATTAAACTACAAGGTATTAAACACAAAAAAACCCAACAATATATGTTGGGTTTTTAATTTATGTTGAGAACTGTTATCCTCCAAAGTCATCAAAACGAATATTTTCGTCTGGAATACCAAAGTCTTCTCCCATTTTTTGAACGGCTTTGTTCATTAATGGCGGTCCACAGAAATACAGTTCTATATCTTCTGGGGTATCGTGTTTGCTTAAGTAATTATCGATAACACAGTTGTGAATGAATCCTACAAATCCATCACCAGGAGCATCAATGTCTTCCTTAACTTTCCAATTGTCTTCTGGTAACGGCTCTGAAAGCGCTAAGAAGAAACGGAAATTCGGGAATTCTCTTTCCAATTCGTAGAAGTGCTCTAAGTAGAACAATTCACGCTTAGAACGACCACCGTACCAATAGGTTACTTTACGACCTGTTTTTAAGGTTTTGAATAAGTGATATAAGTGCGAACGCATTGGCGCCATACCTGCACCACCACCAACATAAAGCATTTCTGCCTCAGAATCGTTAATAAAGAACTCTCCGTAAGGTCCAGAAATAACCACTTTATCGCCTTTCTTTCTAGAGAAAATGTAAGACGAGGCTACACCCGGGTTAACATCCATCCAACCGTTTTTGTTACGATCCCATGGCGGAGTTGCAATACGAACGTTAAGCATAATTTCGCGCCCTTCTGCTGGGTAAGAAGCCATAGAGTAGGCACGTTCTACAGACTCAGAGTTTTTCATAACTAATGGCCAAAGATTAAACTTGTCCCACTCGTCTTTAAACTTATCTGGCGTTTCGTGCTCTTCTGGGTGCGCTGTAATATCGATATCAGCATATTTAATCTCACATTCAGGAATTTCAATTTGAATATACCCTCCTGCTTTATAGTTCATATCCTCTGGAATCTCGACAACGAACTCCTTAATAAACGATGCTACGTTGAAATTACGAACAACTGTTGCTTCCCATTTCTTAATACCAAATACCTCTTCCGGAATGGTAATTTCCATGTCTTGCTTTACTTTAACCTGACAGGCTAAACGTGCACCATGTTGTAATTCTTTTCTTGTAAAGTGAGGTGTTTCTGTCGGTAAGGCTTCACCACCTCCAGATAATACATGACATTCGCACTGAATACATGTACCACCGCCACCACAAGCTGATGGTAAGAATATTTTTGAATTTCCTAAAGTTGAAAGTAAGCTTCCTCCAGATCCTACTTCAATTTCTTTTTCACCATTTATTTTAATTTTAACAGGTCCAGATGGTGATAATTTCTGTTTTACAAATAACAATAACGCAACTAAAATTAAAGTAATAATTAAAAAAGCTGCTACGGTTGCTATTATGGTTCCTGTTGTACTTGCTGCTAAAATCGTCATGATATCTTAGTTGATTGCTTTTGTATTATTAGCTAACTCTGTTGTAGTATCTACTTTAGGAGTTTCTACTTTTACCGTTTTTTCTTCTTTGGCACCTTCTTCATCACCACCAGTTAACATACCACCAAAACTCATAAACCCGATGGCCATTAAACCTGTAATAATAAAGGTAATTCCTAAGCCTCTTAAAGCTGGTGGCACATTTGAGTATCTGATTTTTTCGCGAATGGCAGCGATAGCTAAAATGGCTAAAAACCAACCAATACCCGAACCAATACCATAAGTTGTTGCTAAACCAATAGTAGGAATTTCACGAGATTGCATGAATAAAGATCCCCCTAAAATAGCACAGTTTACGGCAATAAGCGGTAAGAATATACCCAAAGAGTTATATAATGAAGGCGAAAATTTCTCTACAATTATTTCTACTAACTGTACCATAGTTGCAATGGTAGCAATAAATAAAATAAACGATAAGAAACTTAAATCGTAATCGGCATACTCGGCACCTAACCATTTTAAAGCTCCTGGTTGTAATATATACTGATCTAACAACCAGTTTAAAGGCACAGTTACTGTAAGTACAAATATAACGGCCGCACCTAAACCCACTGCGGTTGATACTTTTTTAGATACCGCTAGGTAAGAACACATTCCTAAGAACGTGGCAAATACCATGTTATCTATAAATATTGATTTGAAAAATAATTCTATATGTTCCATATTATTTAGTATTGAGTATTGAGTTGTTAGTATTGAAAATCTAAAATCTTCATTACTAATAGCTCACTACTAATTAATGATCTTCTATTAAAGCTTTATTTCGGCTACGTTGTACCCAGATAATAATACCCACAACTATTAAGGCCATTGGCGATAACAGCATGAATCCGTTATTTTCATAACCTATAGCGTACAATCCTGTTTTCTCGATTGGGTCTCCTAAAACTTTAAATCCTAATAAAGTACCAGAACCTAATAACTCTCTAAAAAATCCAACAATAACAAGAATTAAACCATAACCTGCAGCGTTACCTATACCATCAAGGAACGATCTCCAAGGGCCATTACCTAAAGCAAAAGCTTCAAAACGTCCCATAATAATACAGTTTGTAATAATTAACCCTACGAAAACCGATAATGTTTTACTTAGCTCATAAGAAAAAGCTTTTAAGACTTGATCTACTATAATTACCAATGCAGCTACAACAACTAACTGAACGATAATTCTAATTTTTGAAGGAATTACATTTCTTAATAAAGAAATAACAACATTTCCTATACCTAACACAGCCATTACCGAAACAGCCATTACAATTGAAGCTTTTAATTGCGCTGTAATTGCCAAAGCAGAACAGATTCCTAATACCTGAATGGTAATTGGGTTATTATCTGCTAACGGATCGGTGATTAACTTTGTGTCTTTTTTTGATAAAAGTCCCATAAAATTAATTGTTTTTTAAGTTATCAAAATAAGGTTTGTACAGCTTTAAATCGCTTTTAATCATAGCCGAAACCCCATTACCTGTAATAGTTGCTCCTGCAATAGCATCAACCTCATTATCTGTTTTATCTTCGTTAGTTGGATCTGCATTTCCTTTAGCTACTTCTACCCCTTTAAAGTTTCCGTTAGCGTCTAGTAAATGTTCTCCAATAAAATCGTCCATAAAGAAACGCTCTTTAATGTTGGCTCCTAAACCAGGAGTTTCCCCTTTATGATCGAAATATGCACCTTGTATAACCATATCTTTATCTACAGATACGTAACCCCAAATAGCATCCCAAAGGCCTTTCCCGTAAATAGGAATTACGTAAAAAGTTTCGCCTTCTTTCTCGCCAACAAATACAGGTAAACGTCTTTTAGAGCTATCGTTACCAGCATTCGATTTTTCTTTCTTAATATCTATTAAGTAAGCTTCTGAATCTTCGCTAACATCTCCGTCTAAAATTACGATTTGTTTAGTGATATATTTTTTAAATAACTCCGGTGCTTCACTTGCAGAAACAAATACTGCACTTCCTTCGTCGTTATCGTTTACGCCCATAGCGTACAGAATATTTTGCTGCTTTTCTATACGTTGGTTTTCTGCAATTCTAGGTTTTAATGAAGACGCAGTAAAAGCTAATAATGCACCTACAATTAATACCATTACTATAGCAAATATAATGGTGTACGAATTTTTGTCTGTTCTATTTTCCATTGTTATGCCGTTTTAACTTTTAAACGTTTCATTCTTTTCTTAACGTTAGCCTGAACTACATAATGATCGATTGTTGGAGCAAATACGTTCATTAATAAGATTGCTAACATAACACCTTCTGGATACGCTGGGTTAAACACACGAATCATAATCGATAAGAATCCGATTAAGAAACCGTAAATCCACTTGCCCTTATTGGTTTGCGATGCCGTAACTGGATCTGTTGCCATGTATACCGTACCAAAAGCAAAACCACCAATTAATAAATGATGCCAGAATTCTGTATTCATTAAAGCATAAAATTTGCTGCTTTCTGCAATCCATCCTGATGATGCCACTCCGTTAAAGATTAAGCCCATAACTAAAGCTCCTAAAACAGATGATAACATAATTCTCCAGCTTCCTATTTTAGTAAAGATTAAGAATAGACCGCCTAATAAAATAAGAAATGTAGAGGTTTCGCCTACCGACCCTGGTATGAATCCAAAAAACATATCGCTTATCGAATAGTGAATCTCGTGACCTTGTGCTAAGCTTCCTAAAATAGTTTCTCCAGAAATAGCATCAACATTAGCGCCAGCAGCAATTTCTTGAGAACGCTCTACAGCACCGTGTACCCATACTTTATCTCCGGACATCCATGTTGGATAAGCGAAGAACAAAAAGGCACGGATAGTTAAAGCTGGGTTAAGAATATTCATTCCCGTACCTCCAAAAACTTCTTTACCTATTACAACACCAAAAGCTACAGCCACAGCCAACATCCATAACGGAATATCTATTGGCACAATAAGTGGCACTAACATACCTGTTACAAGGTAGCCTTCTTCTACTTCGTGTTTTTTAATGATAGCGAATAAAAATTCGATTCCTAAACCAACTCCATACGATACGATTAGTAAAGGCAATACCTTTATTAATCCGATATAAAAGGCATCCCAAGATAAAAATTCTACTGGTGTACCTAAAGCCGAAAAATGCTGATATCCGGCATTAAACATACCAAATATTAAACACGGAACCATAGCCATGATAACCGTATTCATAGTACGCTTTAAGTCGTCTGCGGCTTTTATATGCGTACCGTTGTGCGTTGTTTCGTTTGGCAAGTATAAAAACGTATGCAAAGCATTAAACGCTGGCGCATATTTTGTGCCCTTATACTTTTCTTTTAAATTATGTAAATTACTTTTTAAACCCATGATTACCCTATTTCTTTAATCATTACATCTAAACCTCTTCTTATAATTTCCTGATGCGGTTGTTTAGATACACATACAAATTCTGTTAATGCAAAATCTTCAGGAGCCACTTCGTACATACCTAATGCTTCCATCTCGTCTAAATCGTTATACATACACGATTTTAAGATTTGCATCGGATAAATATCTAAAGGAAATACTTCTTCGTAATTTCCTGTTAACACAAATGCTCTGTGTTCTCCGTTAGTATTTGTATTTAAATTGTATTTTTTATTTGGATTCAACCACGAGAATGTCATTGCTCTGGTAGTAGACACTTTATTAAACACAGGTTTATTCCATCCAAACAATTCGTAATCATCGCCTTCTGGAATAACCGTAATTAAGTTGCTATAATAATCTAAATTACCATCTGGTTTTACTTGCTTACCAGACAGCACGTTTCCAGAAATAACACGGTAATTACCATTTTGTTCTACGCCATTATCGTAAATCATGGTAGCAACTTCACTTCCTATTTTAGTTTTAAAATATCTTGGTTTTTGTACCGAAGAACCAACTAATGCCACAATTCGTTCTGCATTAAACTTTCCAGTTAGTAACAATTCTCCTATAATCACCAAGTCTTGCGGATTGATAGTCCACACAGTTTCTCCTTTGTTAACAGGATCTATTTTATTAATTTGAGTCCCCACATTCCCTACTGGGTGTGGTCCCGACACCTGATGCATAGTTACTCCAGACAACCCAGACAACGGAGAGCTTCCGCCCTGCTTTACAGACACATGTACCTTACCTTCTGTTAACTTACCTAAGGCAGTAACCGCAGCTTGTAGCTCGGCTTCTTTACCCTGCAATACAAAATCGTAATCGGCAGCTAACGGCGCACTATTGTACCCAGAAACAAAAATAGCTTTAGGCGATTTTTGCGGATTAGCAATAACGTCGTAAGGTCTTTGCTTGATAAATGGCCAACATCCAGACGCTAGTAAAAGCGACTTAATGGTTTCGGCATTTGCAGATTGAACATTGATTTTTTCGTTTTCCTGATATACTTGCGTTTTATCTGCCTGAATTTTAATTGCTAAAATTTTACGTTTTTCTCCACGTAAAATATCAACAATCTCTCCTGAAACTGGAGATACAAATTGAACAGATTCATTAGATTTATCGTAAAATACCGAACCACCAGCTTTTACTTTATCACCAACTCTTGCAACTAATTTAGGAATAACACCGTGGAAGTCTTCCGGTCTAATGGTGCAGGTATTGCTTATTACAGCACTTTCCAAAGCTTTTTCAGCTTCACCTTCAAGTTTAATGTCTAGACCTTTCGTAATCTTAATGTCGTTTGACATATTATAAATCTATTTATTAATAATAGTTATACCGATTTTTGTCTAAAAACCGACTAAAAAATCGCTGCAAATTTAAGAATAAAAACATAATTTTCTTTGAATTTCCTACAAAGAAAATTATTTATAACTGTTCTAAATAATCAAAATACATACACTTACAAAAAACTGTATCTTTACAAAATCTAAAAACATCTTTCATGCGAACTACACTACTTTTTACAGTACTTAGCACCTTATTTACATTAATTAGCCACAGCCAAGTTGCGTACGAAATCAATCCTCCTAATTATATAAAATCGATAACTTTTAAAGGCGATACCGATGTGAGTGTATTACCGATACTCGATTTAGGAGAAACCTTACAATTAGAATTTGATGTTTTAAACGGAAATGAAGACGATTATTACTACAGCATTACGCACCATAATTACGATTGGACCCCATCTAATTTAATGCGTACCGAGTACATAGACGGCTTCGATAAACAACGCATCGTAAATTACGAGAACTCATATAATACATTTCAAATATATTCGCACTACGTGTTAAGTTTACCAAACAACCAAGTGCGCAGCTTAAAAGTTTCTGGCAATTACATGATAAAAGTCTACAACGAAAACGACGAGCTTATGTTTTCCAGAAAGTTTATGGTAAACGAAAGCGGAGCCACAGTTGGAGTAACCGTAAAACCTTCTAGAGACGTTAAGTTTATAAACGAAAAACACAATGTAGACATCGTTATAAACTCCAATACCATACAATTTACAAACCCACAGCAAACTGTAAAAACCAGTATAATTCAAAATAACAATTTAAAAAGCGCCATCAACAACCTAGTACCAATGTACACCATGGGCAACGCTTTATCTTACAAATACACCAAAGAGACCAGTTTTTGGGCAGGTAACGAGTATTTCTATTTTGAAAACAAAGACATTAGAGTGGCTGGTTCTGGAGTAAATTTTGTAGATCTTCAAGATATTTATCACTCTATTTTATTTACCAATCCAACCAGGAAATTTCTAGCCTACACCTACAACCCAGACATTAATGGTAATTTTGTAATAAATACCATTAATGGCACAGATCCTGCGATTGAAGCAGACTATGCTTGGGTACATTTTTCGTTAGAATCAGACGAATTCCCGATCAATAAGACCGTACATATTTATGGTAATTTCAATAATTACGACACCAATAGCGAAACACAAATGACCTACAATCAAGATCGTGGTATTTACGAAGGTGTTTTACTTTTAAAACAAGGATTTTATAATTACAAATTTGTTACTAAAGACGAAAACCAACAAGTAAATGAAGGTGAAATAAGCGGTAACTTCTATCAAACCGAAAACGATTATAAAGTTATTGTGTATTATAGGGAGTTAGGTGGGCGTTACGACAAAATTATAGGCATTGGCGAGGCCAACTCTGTAAATCTTTCCAATTAATTCTTTTTAATTTCATTACATTCTATTATCTTAACGTTTTTCAAAATTAAATTTATTATTTTTGTAGTCTAAAAAACACTATTTATCAACTAGATAACATGGTTCAACAAGTAACAAGAGGCATAAAAATTTCTGTAGAAACTAATTTTGAAGGTACTTTTTATAAAAACTATAAAATACAGTACGCTTTCGAATACCAAGTTACCATAGAAAACCAAAGCAAAGATGCAGTGCAGCTAAATGCGAGACACTGGACGATTCTTGATGCTTTAAATAATGTTGAAATTGTTTCAGGAGAAGGCGTCATCGGTAACAAGCCTGTTTTAAAACCTGGCGAATCGCATTCTTACAAGTCAGGATGCCTACTTACATCTCCATTTGGTGCCATGCGTGGCTTTTATAGTATGATCAACCTTAACAACACCCAAAAGTTTAAAGTTATTATTCCTACTTTTAAACTTAGTGCACCATTTGCCATAAATTAATTGCTACAATTTATTCCTATTTCAACTAAAGGCATGCGATAGCTTTTAGCGACTATTCATTACATCATCAATAAATCCAATTTAACGCCTTTTTAGGATTTTCTAAATCTAGCAACCAAGATAAATATTGTACATTTGTTGCCTATTCAACAAACACTGTAAATTTTATAATATTATGGCTAAAGGATTTTTCAATACACCAATTGCTATTAACGAACCCGTAAGAAGTTATGCTCCTGGATCTCCAGAACGCGAAGCCGTTTTAGAAGCTTACAACGCGATGTTTAACAGCAATGTAGATGTCCCTTTATATATTAATGGGAAAGATGTGACCACTGGAAACACAAGAACCATGTCTCCCCCACACGACCACAAACATATTGTTGGCCAATATCACTTAGCAGAAAAATCGCATGTAGAAGAAGCTATTGCCACAGCTTTAGAGGCTAGAAAACAATGGTCTCAAATGCCTTGGGAACAACGTGCTGGCATATTTTTAAAAGCTGCCGAACTTATTCAGGGGCCTTATAGAGCAAAAATAAATGCCGCTACAATGATAGCGCAATCTAAGACCATTCATCAAGCAGAAATCGATTCAGCTTGCGAATTGATAGATTTTCTTCGTTTTAACGTGCAATACATGACCGATATTTACCACGAGCAACCAGAAAGTACTAGCGACGCATGGAATCGTGTAGAATATCGTCCTTTAGAAGGGTTTACTTATGCAGTAACTCCATTCAACTTTACTGCAATTGCAGGTAACTTGCCAGCCTGTATGGCATTAATGGGTAATGTTGTGGTTTGGAAACCTAGCGATAGCCAAGTCTATTCTGCAAAAGTTATTATGGATGTATTTAAAGAAGCTGGTGTTCCAGATGGCGTTATAAACGTTGTTTTTGGAGATGCTGCCATGATTACCGATATAGTATTAGCCAGTCCAGATTTTTCGGGCTTACACTTTACAGGTTCTACATTTATATTTAAAGAACTTTGGAAAAAAATAGGTAACAACATTCACAACTACAAAACTTACCCTAGAATTGTTGGTGAAACTGGTGGAAAAGACTTTATTGTAGCGCACAAATCGGCTATCCCTAAGCAAGTTGCTACAGCCATAGTTAGAGGTGCTTTCGAATTCCAAGGTCAAAAATGTAGTGCTGCATCTAGAGCCTATATTCCTCAAAACATTTGGGAAGAAGTAAAAGCAATGGTTATAGAAGATGTTACATCGTTCAAGATGGGATCGCCTGCAGATTTTAACAACTTCATTACCGCTGTAATCCACGAAGGGTCTTTCGACAAATTAGCCAAATACATAGACCAAGCAAAAGCAGATAGCGATGCCGAAATTATTGTAGGTGGTAATTACGACAAAAGCAAAGGTTATTTTATAGAACCGACTGTAATTGTAACTTCTAACCCAAAATACACAACCATGTGTACAGAGTTATTTGGGCCAGTAATTACAATTTATGTATATAATGAAGAAGAATACAGCGAAACTTTAAAATTAGTTGACGAAACTAGCGAATACGCTTTAACTGGTGCTATTTTATCGCAAGACCGATATGCTGTTGTTGAAGCAACTAAAGCTTTACAAAACAGTGCAGGAAACTTCTACATTAACGACAAACCTACAGGAGCCGTTGTAGGCCAACAACCTTTTGGTGGCGCAAGAGCTTCTGGAACCAACGACAAAGCTGGTAGTGCACAAAACTTATTAAGATGGGTATCACCTAGATTAATTAAGGAAACTTTTGTAACACCGACCGATTATCGTTATCCGTTTTTAGGTGAATAGTCTCGACAAAAATTCATACATACAAAATCCTGTTTCATTTAAATGAAGCAGGATTTTTTTTATTCACACTTGCGAGTTAATTATAAATACTGTTACTTCGTTTTGTTAGATAAACCATCCACGAATGAAAACGTTCCTTTCTGCTTTAAGTCTTTTAATTATTACCAGCTGCAGCTCTTCCAAAACAACAGTTTCAAAATCTTCGGACCGACCATTTTATGTCGGTACTTACACCCGAAACGACAGTAAGAGCAAAGGCATCTATCAATACCTATTAAAAAAGGATGGCACCTTACAGAAAGTTGGACTAAAAGCCACGACAAAAAACCCGTCTTTTCTAAGTTTCAACGCCGATAAAACAACACTTCTAGCTGCCAACGAATTGGAAATTGATGGCAGTGGAGCCATAACAGCTTATGCTATAGATAACGATTCCTTGGTGTTTAAAAATACCATTTCATCGGGTGGTACAAATCCGTGTTTTGTTACCACAACCAGCAACAACTATGTTTTAGCGGCTAATTATAATAGCGGAACTGTTGGACTATTACAATTACAAGACGATGGCCATTTATCGCAATTACTATACACTCAAAAACATGTCGGGAAAGGTAAGCATGACAGACAAGATGCGCCGCACGCCCATTCTGTTTGGACAGTACCCAACAGCAATCAAATTATAGCCGTCGACCTAGGCACAAATCAATTGTGGTTTTCAGAAATAGACACACAAACCAACACCTTAAAACCAACGGAACCCTTGCTTCTAGATATGGCTGAAGGCGCAGGGCCAAGACATTTAACATTTCACCCTAACAAACCGTACCTGTATGTTTTAAACGAATTAAATAACACCATTACAAGAGTAGAAAAAAACAATAACAATTACACCGCTAAAGAAAGCATTTCTACCCTTCCAGATGCGTTTACAGGAGAAAATACAAGTGCAGATATACATATTTCTAACGATGGTAAATTTGTATATTCGAGCAACAGAGGGCACGATAGTATTGTCATATTTAAAGTAGATCCCGACAATGGGCAATTAACCTTTATTGCACATGAATCTACACGCGGAAAAACACCTAGAAATTTCTCGTTAACGCCTCAAAACGATTTTCTAATTGTTGCCAATCAACATTCCGACAACATGGTATCGTTTAAACGAGATAAAAAAACGGGGCTTTTAACTTTTGTAGATACCATTGAAGCACCAAGACCTGTTTGTATTCTTTTTGAATAATTACGGCTTGTATTTTATAGGCAAGTGAACAATTTTTTTAGTATCAAAAAAATCTTCATCAAAGTAATCGCTTAAATTATAAATGGTGGTGGTTTTATAATCTTTTAATTCATCGGTTAAATCGCCGCCTTTCAAATAAATAATCCCATTTTTCAGGGTGTTTTGTTGCGCTTTGGCGATTTTACCTTTGGTCCAATGCACAAATGTGGGCATAGCGGCTACGGCACGGCTTACTATAAAATCGTATGTATCGTTTATATCCTCTACGCGGCTATGCGTAATTTTCACATTGGTAAGTTCTAAACCATCTACTACATTACTAACAACCTTAAGCTTTTTAGCAATACTATCTACCAAATGAAAGGAACATTCTGGAAACATAATAGCTAAGGGTATACCAGGAAAACCTCCACCAGTACCTACATCCATTAATTTAGAGCCTGCCTTAAACTGTATTAACTTTGCTATGGCCAAAGAGTGCAATACATGTCGTAAATACAATTCGTCGATATCTTTTCGAGACACTACATTAATTTTCAAGTTCCAATCCTGATACAATTCTTCTAATTTTTCGAATTTAGAAATCTGATCTTCACTAAGATTGGGAAAGTACTTTAAAAGAAGCTCCATCTGATTTTATTTTTGGCAAAAATATGGATTTTAAACACATATTTTTATGAATTAATTAATAAGTTAAGTTGCTTTATTAGCTATATTTGCGGAAAATGTAAACCACACCCTTGGTTCTCATTAAAATTATTAGTTATGACAAATCAAATGCTTTCGTTTTCGCGTACAGATTCTGCTAAATTTTTCAGAACCTTAAACAAACGCGTGAACGAATATTTTAAGGAAAACAATATAAAACGTACAGGTAATTGGAAACTATGGGTAAAAACCATTATTATGTTTTCCATATTTTTAGCACCTTACTTTTTATTGTTAACCTTAGACATACCACAATGGGCACAACTGCTACTCACTATTGTTATGGGTGTTGGGATGGCTGGCGTTGGCATGAATGTGATGCATGATGGAAACCATGGCTCGTTTTCGGACAAAGAATGGATTAACAACCTTATGGGCAGTAGCATATACATTTTAGCTGGTAACGTATACAACTGGAAAGTACAACACAATGTGTTACACCACACTTACACAAATATTCATGGACATGACGAAGATTTAGAAGCTGGTCGTATTTTACGATTTTCTAAACACTCCGAATGGCAATGGCATCACAGGTTCCAACATTACTATTCCATTTTACTATATGGATTGTTAACCATTAACTGGGCCATTACTACCGATTGGAAGCAAATGCGAAGCTATATGAAACGTAAATTAGCTTATGGCAAATTTCCGAACCCAGTAGCCAACTGGAGCAAGTTGGTAATTTCTAAAATAATTTACATTAGTATTTGGATTGTTTTACCAATGTTAATTTTAGATTTAGCATGGTGGAAAATTCTATTAGGATTTTTTATTATGCACTATACCGCTGGCTTAATTTTAAGTGTAGTATTTCAGCTAGCACACGTTATGGAAGATGCAGAAATGCCATTACCAGAACAAGATGGCACCATGAAAAACACTTGGGCGATTCACCAGTTAAAAACTACCGTAAACTTTTCAACGAAAAACAAAATCGTAAATTGGTTTACTGGCGGATTAAATCATCAGGTAGAACACCATATTTTTCCGCATATCAGTCATATTCACTATACCAAAATTTCAAAAATAGTGAAAGAAACTGCCTTAGAATTTAATTTACCTTACAACGAATATAAAACCACACGTAAAGCCATTATAGCTCATTTTAGATATTTACGCGAAATGGGCATGAAACCTGCTTTACAATCTTAACTAACAGAATATTTTATTAAATGAATCCACTTTCTGACAGAATTACCAGCTTGCCTTCATCGGCCACTTTGGCCATGGCAGCTAAAGCACGCGAACTTAAAACTCAAGGTATAGACATTATTGGACTTAGCTTAGGAGAACCAGACTTTAACACTCCAGATTACATTAAAGACGCGGCAATCCAAGCTATTAACGACAACTTCAACTCTTACTCTCCTGTAGATGGTTACGTCGAGTTAAAAGAGGCTATCATTACAAAGTTTAAGCGCGACAATAATTTAACATATACACCTTCGCAAATTGTAGTATCTACCGGTGCAAAACAATCTATTGCAAACGTAGCTCAAGTTTTATTAAACCCTGGCGACGAAGTATTATTACCTGCGCCTTACTGGGTAAGTTATTCTGCTATTGCAACGCTATGCGAAGCAACATACAAAGAAATACCATCAACTATAGAGAACGATTTCAAAATCACTCCAGAGCAATTAGAAGCTGCCATTACTCCAAAAACAAAAATGGTATTTTTTAACTCGCCTAATAACCCTAGTGGTACGATTTACAGCGAAAGCGAATACCGTGCCCTTGCCGAAGTTTTAGAAAAGCATCCTAATATTTTTATCCTTTCAGATGAAATTTACGAGCACATAAACTACGGCGCTAAAAACTTCAGTTTTGCAGCTATACCTAGCATGTACGACCGCACCATAACTGTTAATGGAGTTGCTAAAGCTTTTGCTATGACAGGTTGGAGAATTGGTTATATTGGAGCTCCAGATTGGATTGCTAAAGCCTGTACAAAAATGCAAGGGCAAATCACTTCTGGAACTAATTGTATTGCACAACAAGCTACAATTACAGCCTTAAACGAATCGCCAGAGCGTATCCAGTTTATGGTTGATGAATTTAAAGTACGCCGCGATTTAATTCTAGACTTATTAAATGATATAGACGGTATTAAAACAAATGTTCCTGAAGGTGCATTTTATGTTTTCCCTAACGTATCGTACTATTTTGGAAAAACTTTAAGAGGCAAAACCATCAATAACGCGACAGATTTTTCTTTATATTTATTAGAAGAAGCACACGTTGCAACAGTTACTGGTGAAGCTTTTGGAAATTCGGATTGTATTCGTATTTCTTACGCCGCGTCTCAAGAGCAAATTATTGAAGCTTTAAAGCGTATTAAAAGCGCCCTTACTGCATAAAATTACAAAAAAGATTATAGTGAAGAGAGAAGATACTGTTTTTCAGTTTCTTCTCTTTTTTTTTATAAGTAGTAATAAAATACACTAACGAGCAGTATTAAAAACAGACTTAAAGCAACAATTTGCTTAATGTTTACGCGTCTGTTTTCTTCCTTCAAACGTGTTCTTAAGCGTTTCAAAACAACCGGACTCGCATTCTTAGTTTTAAAAATAACAGGACCACGTTTTTCAAAGCTTCCCATACTATCTTTTAAAGATTTGCGCTTAGACAACAAATTCCTGTTGTTCTTTAAAGAAGTAATCATAGCTTGAGCAGCACCACCAAAACCCATATTCTTAAATATTAAATTGTATCGTTATACTAATTAGTATGATGCAATGCTAGAATGTTACAAGCAATAAATTCTCAAAAAATTATCTGTTACGCCAGAAGAAAGGCGTCATTAAAATAAAAACAGTAAAAAGCTCTAATCTACCTAGAAGCATTAAAAAACTACACCACCATTTACCCACCGCTGGTAAAGCGGCATAATTGGTAACCGGACCAAAATTACCTAAAGCCGGCCCTACGTTACCCAAACTTGAAGCCGATAACCCCACAGCCGATTCAAAATTAATACCGAGCATAGAAAAAATTAAAGCCCCTATAATAAAGGATAACATGTATAAAATGAAAAAAGCAAGTACGTTAAATACAATGTCCCCTGTAACCGCTTTTTTATTATAACGCACAGGTAAAACAGCATTCGGATGTAACGAACGCTTAAACTCCATAAACCCATTTTTAATCATGATAAGATGACGCACCACCTTAACACCTCCTGAAGTACTTCCTGCCGACCCTCCCAGAAACATCAATCCAAAGAAAAACACCACCAAAAAATGAGTCCAAAGTGTATAATCGGCAGAGACAAATCCGGTGGTTGTAATAATAGACAATACCTGAAACAACCCATGACGTATGGCACTTTCGGCCTGCCCCCAAACCATCGGATGTTCTATAGTAGACAAAGCCAAATCCGCTCTAAAATAAATGATTCCTGAAACGATTGCTGTAAAAATGCAAATGAACCAGCAATACAGTTTAAACTCTTCGTCTTGAAATACTTTTTGAATTCTTCCTTTAAAAGCAAAATAACTCAATACAAAATTTGCCCCAGCCAAAAACATGAACAGGATAATGATATATTGAATAATAGGTTGATGGTTCCAGTACGCCACACTAGCATTTTTTGTTGAAAACCCACCTGTAGACAAAGTCGCCAAAGCATGGTTTATAGCATCGAAAAAAGACATGCCTGCCAACCATAAAAACAAAGTTTCGGCCACTGTATACCCGAAATAAATAAGCCATAATCGTTTTGCCGTATCGGTAATTCTAGGATGTAGTTTATCGGCGCTCGGACCTGGAGCTTCGGCGGCAAACAACTGCATACCTCCTATGCCCAATAACGGCAGTATAGCTATTGCCAATACAATAATTCCCATACCACCAATCCAATGGGTTAAACTTCTCCAAAACAACACGCCTTCGGGCATGGCTTCAATATCGTGTAAAATAGAAGCTCCTGTTGTAGTATAACCAGACATGGTTTCGAAAAAAGAATCTGTAAAACTAGGAATACTATCGGTTAGCACATAAGGCAAAGTCCCCGACAGCGACATAACAATCCACCCAAAAGTTACAACAATATAACCTTCGCGTTTATTCATTTCCTTTTTATGATCTTTGGCAGTTAACATGACTATAGTCCCCACCATTATTGGAATCATCCCGGAGAAGAACAGCTTAATGGTTACGCCGTCTTTATATAATAAACTGATTAAGGCAGAGAGCAACATAAAACCACCATTAAACAATAATAGCGATCCTAAAAAATAAAAAATGATTTTATAGTTAAGTTTCATGCGCTATAGAAATAGTTTTTCTACTTGCTTGATAGATTGTGGCAAACAACAGACCACTACACGATCGCCTTCGGATATTTTAAAATCGCCAAGTGCTATGATGCCTTTACCATTACGGATAATACCGCCTATAATAGCCGACCGCGGAAAATCGATATCTTTAATAACCCGATCGCAGATTAAGGATTTCGACTTCACTTTAAATTCTAATAACTCGGCATGCATGTTGTTTAATTTGGTCATGGCTACAACATCGCCTTTTCGTATATATCTAAATATATTATTGGCTGCCAATAGTTTTTTATTAATTAATGTATCGATACCAATAGATTGCGACAGCTCGAAATAATCCATGTTTTCTACAAGGGCAATGGTTTTCCGAACGTTTTTAGATTTTGCAACCAAACAAGACATGATGTTGGTTTCGGAATTTCCGGTTACAGCAATAAAAGCATCCATATCGCTTAAATATTCTTCCTCCAAAACATCTACATTACGTCCGTCTCCATTAATCACTAAAACGTTAGGCAATTCGTCGGCTATATCGAAAGCACGATCTTTATTTTTTTCTATCAGCTTAACGCGTATAGAACTACTGCTTAAATCTCTTGCCGCTTTATAGCCAATCTTACTTCCGCCAAGAATCATTACGTTCTTAACTTCGGTATTCATCTTTCCTGTTAACTTACACAATTCTTCGGCACCTCCTTCCGAGGCAATAAAAACCACATTATCGCCAGCTTTAAACACAGTATCGCCACGCGGAATGATAGTAAATTGCGTTCCAGAACGCTGAATAGCTATGGGTACAAAATGAATTTCCGGAAAAATTTGAGCAGCTTCCTTTACCGTCTTCCCGACAAAAGTTACCGTTTTCGGCATATTTAAACCCACCATGGTTAAGGCGCCTTCTTCGAACTCGTAACTATCGTTAAAAGCCGATTGATCTAACAATAATTTAATTTCGGATGCAGCTAAAGCTTCAGGCGAAATGAGCTCGTCTATCCCAAATTTGGTAAAACCAACTTCTTCTTGATGATGAATAAACTCGGTATTAGATATTCTGGCAATGGTTTTTTTGGCTCCTAACTGTTTTGCCAACACGCAAACCGTAATATTTGTAGTTTCGGAAGCGGTAACAGCAATTACCAAATCACTTTGCGACACTCGTGCTTCCTTTAAAATAGAAATAGATGTCGAATCGCCTTTAATCACTTTTATATCTAAATGCGTATCGGCATACATTAAACTTTCTTTATTAATGTCTATTAAGGTAATTTCCTGCGATTCGTAAGATAATAATTTAGCCAAATGGAATCCAACCTCACCAGCGCCAGCTATAATAATTTTCATGCGTGAATATTCGTAAAAAAGTATAACAAAGATACAGTAATTTATAGATTTAGCTACTTTTACAATTAATATAATTATTTGTTTTCAAGTTTCTTAATACATACCGAAAAACTTATATTTGCTGAAAATTCTGATTTGACAAAAGTAAATCCCTATAAAGACAGCGACTTAGGAAAAAAGGAGCAAGTCACTAAAATGTTCGACACTATTTCAGGCAATTACGACGATTTAAATCGTGTGATTTCGTTTGGAATTGATATTAAATGGCGAAAAAAAGTAGTAAGCCTTGTTAAAAGCACTAATCCTAAAACCATATTGGATATCGCAACGGGTACAGGTGACTTAGCTATTAATTTAGCCGAAACCAATGCCGAAAAAATTATAGGCTTAGACATTAGCAGCGGTATGCTGGAAGTTGGAAAAGAAAAAGTAAAAGCCAAAAACCTAGACCATAAAATAGAAATGGTTTTAGGCGACTCCGAGCACATTCCGTTCCCAGACAATGCCTTCGATGCCATTACGGTGGCCTTTGGTGTTAGAAATTTTGAAACCTTAGAAAAAGGCTTGGCCGAAATTTTACGCGTGCTTAAACCAAATGGCATTTTTGTAATTTTAGAAACATCGGTGCCTACCAAAACACCGTACAAACAAGGCTACAATTTGTACACAAAAAACATTTTACCATTAATTGGCAAACTGTTTTCTAAAGACAAAACGGCTTACAAATATTTAAGCGAATCGGCGGCTGTTTTTCCTCACGGGCAGGCGTTAAACAATATTTTAGAAAAAATTGGGTTTATTAATGTTGAAGATTTTCCGCAAACACTTGGAGTCGCGACTATTTACACATCATCTAAAAAATAATATGAAAAAACCATTTGTCATCTTATTATTAATCCTGGCCTCGCATACGGCTTCTGCCCAACTATTCAGTAAAGAAAAAATTCTGAATAACGAAAATTTTGATAAAGACAGATTTAGTTGGGGGTATTTTCTCGGGTTTAACCATTACGGTGCTAAATTCGATTATAAAGAAAAACTTACCGATGCAAATGGAAGAGATGTTACAGATATACAGGTAAAAACAAAACCAGGTTTTAGTGTTGGGCTATTAGGAAACCTTAGAATTAACGATTATGTAGATTTACGTTTCGAACCCGGACTATACATTACCAACCGGGAGCTTATGTACCCAGAAGAATATTTTGCAGACAGAGCATATACCGACGCCGATTTAATAAGAGAGGTAAAATCTACCTATGTGCATTTTCCGTTACTCGTAAAGTTTTCAACCAAACGATTAAATAATTTTAAGCCTTTTGTGGTTGGCGGTATTTCTACCTCGCTAAACTTAAACAGTAATCAGAACAACCCGAACGACAATAACAACGGGCAATTTAGAATGACTAAAAGCTCCTATTATTACGAAGTTGGTTTTGGGGTAGACTTTTATTTATACTATTTTAAATTTACACCATCCATCCGCGGTGTATTTGCCATAAATGACGAGTTAATAAGAGATAACGAAGCCAACGGCCCAAGCCCTTGGACCGACAATATAGAAAGCATGAAATCTAGAGGAGTGTTTATCAATTTCACTTTTCAATAAATTCGCCGCTTAAATTCACTCAACAAAATAGAGGTAGCTGTAGCTACGTTTAAACTCTCGGTTGCTTGCAAGGCTCCAAATCTAGGTATGGCTAGTTTTTGGGTTACTAAATCTGCTATAGTTTTAGAAACTCCATTAGCCTCGTTGCCCATAACCAAAATACCAGAATCTGGAAGCGGAGATTTATACACATTTTCACCATCCATAAAAGCACCATATATAGGCAATGCCGTATTTGCTAAAAACTGTTCCAAATCTAAATACGTTATGTTAACACGTGTTACAGACCCCATAGTAGCTTGTATTACTTTAGGGTTAAAACAATCTACCGTACCCAAATTACATATTAAGTCTTGCACCCCAAACCAATCGCATAACCGTATAATGGTGCCCAAATTCCCAGGATCTCTAACATTGTCTAAAGCAACACAAAGTTTAGTAGTTTGTATGGGCTGTACTTCTGGCATTTCAAAAACCGCTAGAGCTTTATTGGGTGTCGTTAAAAAACTAATGCGTTTTAAATCGGCTTCAGAAACAACAACCTGGTGTTCTAAAGGCAAATCGAATGCTGCTGTTGTAAACAACTTATGGAGTTTAAACGAAGACTGCAAAAGTTCGTCTATCCCTTTTTCGCCTTCTACAACAAACAATTTAGTGTCTTGTCTATACTTTTTTTGCTTTAACTTTGCAATTAATTTTATTTGATTTTTTGATAACATTCAAATAATGTATTTTTGATTTTATAAGTACCTTTAGTCGTTTTGTTTAAAACAATTTACAAACTTAAAACAAGGCTTTAAACTTTTCTAATTTCTTTTTTATTCTTGAAACACAGGTTCCCAAAAATAGTGTTATTTATTGTAATAACAGGTTTAATTACCGCTTGTAATTCTATTAAACGCGTGGGAGAAGACAAACACCTCTTGGTAAAAAACACCATTTATGTAGACAGTGTAAAAAATAAATCTGAAACGATAGAAAATCTCTTATATCAAGAACCAAACAAAACGCTACTGGGCTTACCCATTAGATTATACATTTACAATTTAGCCAGACCCAATATAGACTCTATTGTTAATGCACAAATAAACCGAAGCGAAAAACACAGAAAACGCTTAGAACGTTTCCTATCTAAAAAACAATTACACCAATTTGTAGAAGCCAGAAAAGGTTTTAACTCTTGGCTTAAAACAACTGGAGAAGCCCCGGTTACCATTAACGAACTGCGCAGCAAAAAATCGGTCACAAGACTAGAGGATTATTACACTAACAACGGTTATTTTGATGTAGAAGCCCGTTACGACACCATTATTACTGGCACCAAAAAAGCTGAAGTAAATTACCATGTAAACCTTGGCACGCCTTTTATAATAGACAGTTTAACCACGCAAATTATGTCTCCAATTGTAGACTCGCTATACCATCAATTTAAAAGACGGTCTTTTATAAAATCTGGCGAACGCTATACGACCGATAATTTTGAAGCCGAACGCGACAGGATTACAAGTAATTTAAGAAACCATGGTGTCTACCAATTTAGTCAGGACTATGTTATTTTTCAAGTCGATACGATTAACACCAATAAAAAAATGAATGTTGAAGTTCAAATAAAGAACTTCAACCAACGCAATCAAGATTCAGTGCGCAGAGAACCTTTTAAAATTTTTACAATTAAAGATGTTAATATTTACACCGATGCCTCGAACGAAAACAGAAACGATCAATTACAAGACTCTATAACCTACAAAGGCTACAATTTGTATAGCACCAGTAAAATGACTTACAGACCTAAAGCACTTACCGATGCTGTTTTTATTTCGCCAGGATCTATTTTTAGAGATATAGACCGTACCAGAACCTACAAACATTTAAGCGAATTGAGAACGTTTAAATATCCAGATATTAAATATGTTGAAAACCCCGACACTACGCTTACTGCCAACATATATTTAACGCCCTTAAAAAAATTCAATTTAGGATTTAGCACCGAAGTATCCACGAGTAATATTCAGGTTATTGGATTTTCTGTTAACCCGAGTTTATTGGCCAGAAATATTTTTAAAGGTGCCGAAACTTTAGAATTATCGGGTTTTGCTTCAATAGGGTCGTCTAAAGATGCTAACCAAAACGAAGATCGTTTTTTCGACATCAACGAAGTTGGAGCCGATTTAAAACTTACCATCCCCAGATTGTTTTTCCCTTTTAATACCGATAGTTTAATCCCAAAACACATGTCGCCTACAACCAAAATGGGACTCTCGGTAGCGAGTCAAAAAAATATTGGTTTAGACAAAAGATCGTTTACAGGGGCATTAAACTACAATTGGAAACCGTCCCGACGTGTTACCCAATCGCTAGAACTTTTTAGTGCGCAATACGTAAGAAATTTAAATCCAGACAATTACTTTAACGTTTACAGTACATCATACAACACTTTAAATGATATCGCGCACGATAGTGGCTATTTACCAAGAAATGAAGACTTAGAAATACCAGAAGGCACCAACGAGTTTATAAATGAAGTATTGGGTCCGAATCCACCTAGAGGCATTTCCGACGATGATATCCAAACCGTAAATAATATTGATGAACGCCAAGTTAGGTTAACCGAAAACAACCTGATTGTATCGAGTGCCTTCACCTATATTCGGGACAGCCGTAGAGATGTTTCCGATGAAGATTTTTACATTTTTAGAGGCCGCATAGAATCGGCTGGAAATTTATTAGCATTAGGCTCGTCGCTATCTAATCAGAGCAAAAACAGCGATGGACGCTACGAACTATTTAATGTAGCCTATTCGCAATACATTAAAACCGAATTGGATTTCACCAAGCACTGGGATTTGGGCCACAAAAACATATTAGCCGTTCGCAGTTTTTTTGGCATTGCGATTCCGTATGGCAACTCGCCTAACATTCCGTTCTCTAAAAGTTTTTTTGCAGGAGGTGCCAACGATAACCGTGCTTGGTCGGCCTACGACTTAGGCCCTGGAAGCTCTCAAAACAAAGACGATTTTAACGAAGCTAACTTAAAAATTGCCCTTAATATTGAACACCGCTTTAACGTTTACGAAGATTTATACGGAGCTTTATTTGTAGACATGGGTAACATCTGGAATGTTTTTGATAATGTGCAAGACCCAGGCGCCACCTTCGAAAGTATCGAATCGTTAAAAGACATTGCCATTGGCTCTGGATTTGGATTACGTTACGATTTTAGTTTTTTAGTCTTCAGATTCGATATCGGATTTAAAACTTACGATCCGTCTTACTCTAACGACGAACGTTGGTTAAACGATTTTAATTTCGGAAATGCCGTTTATAACGTAGGTATCAACTATCCGTTCTAATCAAAAAAAACACCCATAATTTATAACGATTTCGTCAATTTCAGCGGTTTTATCACCCAATACCTGCAAAAAAATACTTAAAAAAGTATTACTTTTGAGGAAATCAAACTTAAACATTAAACAAAATAATTATGGGACATAACATTAAACCTGGTGTTGCAACTGGTAAAGAAGTTCAAAACATTTTTAAATATGCAAAAGAGAAAGGATTTGCTCTTCCTGCTGTAAACGTAATTGGCTCGAACACCATTAACGGTGTTTTAGAAACCGCAAGAGATTTAAATGCGCCCGTAATTATACAGTTTTCTAATGGCGGTGCGGTATTTAACGCAGGAAAAGGACTAAGTAACGACGGACAAAAAGCGGCCATCGCTGGAGCAACTGCTGGTGCCAAACACGTTCATTTAATGGCCGAAGCGTATGGTGTTCCTGTAATTTTACACACAGACCATTGCGCCAAAAAATTATTGCCTTGGATAGATGGTTTATTAGATGCCAGCGAAAAACATTTTGCAGAAACAGGAAAACCATTATTCAGCTCGCACATGATCGATTTAAGCGAGGAGCCTATAAAAGAAAACATCGAAATCTGTAAACAATACCTAGAGCGCATGAGCAAAATGGGTATGACCTTAGAGATAGAACTAGGTATTACCGGTGGTGAAGAAGATGGTGTAGATAACAGCGATGTCGATGAATCTAAATTATACACCCAACCAGAAGAAGTTGCTTATGCTTACGAAGAGTTAAGTAAAGTAAGCGATCAGTTTACTATTGCAGCTGCTTTTGGTAACGTACACGGGGTTTACAAGCCTGGTAACGTAAAATTAACTCCAAAAATTCTTAAAAATTCTCAAGAATATATTTCAGAAAAATATGGTGTAGGTCATAATCACATCGATTTTGTATTCCATGGCGGATCTGGTTCTTCTGTAGAAGAAATTAGAGAAGGTATCAGTTACGGTGTAATTAAAATGAATATAGACACCGACATGCAATTTGCCTTCATGAGCGGAATTCGTGATTATATGAACGATAAAGCCGATTATTTAAAAACGCAAATTGGTAGCCCAGAAGGTCCTGAAGCTCCAAATAAAAAATATTACGACCCTCGAGTTTGGTTAAGAAAAGGCGAAGAAACATTTGTTTCTAGACTAAAAAAGGCATTTGAAGATTTAAATAATGTAAATACATTGTAAAATAAATCTTAGCGTTTTGCTAAAATTAAAAACAAAATTTTAATTTTGACCCCTGCAACCTAATGGTATTACATAAAGATTATGGTTTAAACACCTTGTCTTCAAACACGTAATACCTTACTTGTAAAAAATTAACTAACGTAAATGTACCGTTTTACGCTACATTTACGTTAGTTTATAAACGCTAAACAAAACATTTTAAGCTTCCCCGATAGCTTAAAAGCTAAAAATAAAATCAATATGTCTTGGTTTAAACGAAAAACAAAAGGAATAACAACCACAACCCAAGAAAAAAAAGATACTCCTAAAGGGTTATGGTACAAGTCTCCAACAGGCAAAATTGTAGATACCGAAGAGTTAGAAAAAAACTTTTACGTAAGTCCTGAAGATGGCTATCACGTAAGAATTGGCAGCAAAGAATATTTCGAAATTCTTTTCGATGACAACAAGTTTAAAGAATTAGACCAGAACTTAGAGTCTAAAGACCCGCTTAAATTTGTAGACACAAAAAAATACCCAGACCGTTTAAAAGCCGCACAAGAAAAAACAAAACTAAAAGATGCTGTTAGAACAGCCGTTGGCAAATCTAAAGGTAAAGACTTAGTTATTGCGTGTATGGATTTTGCCTTTATTGGTGGATCTATGGGAAGTGTAGTCGGCGAAAAAATAGCACGTGCAGCAGACTATGCATTAAAAAAGAAAATGCCATTAATGATTATCTCTAAATCTGGAGGCGCCCGTATGATGGAAGCCGCTTTGTCATTAATGCAATTAGCCAAAACATCGGTTAAACTAGCCCAACTAGCAGATGCTGGCATACCTTACATCTCGTTATGTACAGACCCAACAACAGGAGGAACAACAGCTTCTTTTGCCATGTTAGGCGATATTAACATTAGCGAACCGGGAGCTTTAATTGGTTTTGCTGGCCCACGAATTGTTAGAGATACTACAGGAAAAGAATTACCAGAAGGGTTTCAAACCGCCGAATTTTTATTAGAACACGGATTCTTAGACTTTATAACCCAACGTAAAGATTTAAAAAATAAGGTAAACTTATACATCGATTTAATTACCAATCAACCCATTCGTGCGTAATAATTAAACAATAATCCTTTACGCGCTCGCAATATGAGGATTGCTAATAAAACTAAATGACTTCATTTTTATGTGAGAAATATAAAAGATTGACAATTTAAGCATTAAATCATATTATATTCATATATTTGCCGCTTGAAAGAAAATCTTTCATGTACATAAAAATCATTTAAATAATATTGGAATGTATTTAACAAAAGAATCAAAAGAAGAAATCTTCGCAAAACACGGTAAAGGAAAGAACGATACAGGTTCTGCTGAAGGTCAAATCGCGTTATTCACGCACAGAATTAATCACTTAACAGAACACTTAAAAAACAATCGTAAAGATTACAACACAGAGCGTTCGTTAGTAAAATTAGTAGGTAAGCGTAGAGCGCTACTAGATTACTTAACTAAAAAGGATATCTTAAGATACCGTGCTATCGTTAAGGAATTAGGATTAAGAAAATAACAAAAGAGAGGCTTTATGCCTCTTTTTTTCATTTATAACTCGAGTTCGAACGAGCATAACCATCGACAATTGAAGAAGCTTTTACAGTTTTTCATTGGTCACTACAACAACTACACAACAACACAACGACCATTGTTTAACATGTTTCAAGCATAAATAAGCTTGATAAAGAATTAAAATTTATGATTCCACAAACATTTAAAGAGGTTATAGACCTAGGTGACGGTAGAGAAATTTCTATCGAAACTGGAAAACTAGCAAAACAAGCTCATGGTAGTGTTGTAGTGCAATCGGGAGAGACTATGCTACTTTGTACAGTAGTATCTAACTACGATGCCGCCGATGTAGACTTTTTACCGTTAACGGTAGATTATCGCGAAAAATTTGCTGCTGCAGGTCGTTACCCTGGCGGTTTTTTTAAACGTGAGGCACGCCCAAGCACCGAAGAAATTTTAGTAATGCGTATTGTAGACCGCGTATTACGCCCGTTATTCCCTAAAGACTATCATGCCGAAACTCAGGTAATGATTCAGTTAATGTCTTTAGATAAAGATGTTATGCCAGATGCATTAGCTGGTTTAGCAGCATCTGCCGCTATTCAATTAAGCGATATTCCTTTTGAAACTCCAATTTCTGAAGTCCGTGTAGCTAGAATTGATGGCGAATTTATCATCAACCCAAGTTTATCTCAATTAGCACAATCAGATATCGATATGGTTATTGGTGCTTCCGAAGATTCTGTAATGATGGTTGAAGGTGAAATGAGCGAAATTTCGGAAGAAGAAATGGTTGAAGCCATTAAAGTTGCTCACGATGCCATTAAAGTTCAAATTGAAGCTCAAAAACGTTTAGTTGCTCAAGTTGGAGCAAAAGAAACTCGCGAATATGAGCCAGAAGCCGAAGACGATGCTGTTCTTGAAAAAGTAAAAGCCTTTGCTTACGATAAATGTTACGAAATTGCTAAAGATGCATCTTCTAAGCACGACAGAGGTTTAGCTTTCTCCGAAGTAAAAGAAGCTTTAAAAGCAGAATATACAGAAGAAGAATTGGAAGAAGTTGGTGGTTTAGTATCAAAATATTTCAACAAAATTCAAAAAGAAGCTGTAAGAAATCTTGTGTTAGAAGAAGGTATTCGTTTAGACGGACGTAAAACTACCGAAATACGCCCAATATGGTGCGAAGTAGATTATTTACCATCTACACACGGTTCTTCAATCTTTACACGTGGGGAAACTCAAGCATTAGCTACAGTTACTTTAGGTACATCACGTGAAGCTAACATGATCGATAACCCATCGTTAGAAGGCGAAGAGCGTTTCTATTTACATTATAACTTCCCACCGTTTTCAACGGGAGAAGCAAGACCGTTAAGAGGCACATCGCGTCGTGAAATTGGTCACGGTAACTTAGCACAACGTGCATTAAAACGCATGGTTCCTGCAGATTGTCCTTATACTGTAAGAGTAGTATCCGAGGTATTAGAATCTAACGGTTCATCATCTATGGCTACAGTTTGTGCTGGAACGATGGCGTTAATGGACGCTGGTGTGCAAATGAAAAAACCAGTATCTGGTATTGCTATGGGATTAATTTCTGATGGTGAGCGTTACGCTGTTTTATCGGATATTTTAGGTGATGAAGATCACTTAGGCGACATGGATTTTAAAGTTACAGGTACAGAAGATGGTATTACTGCTTGCCAAATGGATATCAAAATTAAAGGCTTAAGCTACGAAATTTTAGTAAACGCTTTAAATCAAGCTAAAGAAGGTCGTATGCACATATTAGGCAAGTTGACTGATACTATTGCTACGCCTAACGCCGATGTTAAAGCACATGCACCTAAAATGGTAACTCGCGTGATTCCTAACGAATTTATAGGCGCTTTAATTGGTCCTGGTGGAAAAGTAATTCAAGAATTACAAAAAGAAACCAATACTACTATTGTAATTAACGAAGACCCTGTAACAGAAGAAGGTATCGTAGAAATTTTAGGAACTGGCCAAGAAGGAATAAATGCTGTACTTGCTAAAATTGACTCATTGCTATTCAAACCGCAAGTTGGCGAAGTTTACGAAGTAAAAGTTATTAAAATGCTTGACTTTGGTGCTGTTGTAGAATATACTCAAGCTCCAGGAAACGAAGTGTTATTACACGTAAGTGAGTTGGCTTGGGAACGCACAGAAAACGTATCGGATGTGGTGAATATGGGTGATGTATTTGAAGTAAAATACTTTGGTATAGATCCTAAAACTAGAAAAGAAAAAGTATCTCGCAAAGCTATTTTGCCAAAACCAGAAGGTTACGTAGCAAGACCGCCTAGAGATAATAAAGGAGGAAACCGAGATAACAGAAATCGCGACAACCGTCGTGATGATAGAAAACCGAGACACGATAGAAAAGAAAATTAATTTTTTCAATATAAATGTAAAAGCCCATCGAAACACGATGGGCTTTTTTGTTAAATCGCTTTTAAAAGTTGCAATTCTTCTCATTTTCATTATATTATAAGTTATGATTCAAGAAGACAAAGCAAAATACACCGACATTTTAAAGCACTCTATTTCCTATTTAGAACATCATGGCTATCAAAACATTAAAGCAGATTTAGAAGGTTACGACACGCCAAAATCATATCTAAAAAAAGGAAGCAACATCGCTATTACTCCAGATGTTGTTGCTACTAAAGAGGGCCGTAAGTATGTTTTTGATATCAGTTTAAAATCTGAGAAACCTAATTTACTAAAATCAAAATGGCTATTTCTAAACACGCTAAGTAATTTAAAATCGTACAGATTCAGGCTTATAACCACACGCGGGCATTATAAATTCGCCTCAGACATGCTTGAAGCGATTAATCTTGAGCATAAAAATCTTATAAAGATTTAAAAATAAATACTGTTTTTGTAACATTTATTGTAATACTTACGTATAACTAATTACAAAGGAGTATTCACTTAATTATTTACAGGAGAACTTTACATGAGACAACTTAAAATTACGAAGCAGGTTACCAATAGAGAAACAGCTTCGCTAGATAAATATCTTCAAGAAATTGGAAAAGTTGACTTAATTACCGCAGACGAAGAAGTAGAATTAGCACAACGTATTAAAGCTGGCGATCAAGTTGCTTTAGAAAAATTAACAAAAGCTAATTTACGTTTTGTGGTTTCGGTAGCAAAGCAATATCAAAATCAGGGTTTAACTTTACCCGATTTGATTAATGAAGGAAATTTAGGATTAATAAAGGCTGCACAGCGTTTTGATGAAACCCGTGGTTTTAAATTTATATCGTATGCCGTTTGGTGGATTCGTCAGTCTATCCTACAGGCTTTGGCCGAGCAATCTAGAATTGTACGTTTACCATTAAACAAAATCGGTTCTATCAATAAAATTAATAAAACATTTGCATTTTTAGAGCAAGCGCACGAACGTCCGCCAAGTGCCGAAGAAATTGCCAAAGAATTAGACATGACCATTAACGACGTTAAAGAGTCTATGAAAAATTCTGGTCGCCATGTCAGCATGGATGCACCACTTGTAGAAGGTGAAGACTCTAATTTATACGACGTATTAAATAGTGGAGAATCTCCTAACCCAGATCGTGAATTATTACACGAGTCTTTACGCACAGAAATAGAACGTGCTTTAGAAACCTTAACCCCACGTGAAGCCGATGTTATCCGTCTGTATTTTGGATTAGGTAACCAACATCCTATGACCTTAGAGGAAATAGGAGAAACTTTCGACTTAACGCGTGAACGTGTAAGACAAATAAAAGAAAAAGCAATTCGTAGATTAAAACATACATCACGAAGCAAAATATTAAAAACATATTTAGGTTAAACCTAATTACAGTAACAACAGTTTAAGCTCGAAAGAGCATACAATAACTGTTCGTTTTTTGATTGATGAAAGAACCCTCGGCTGATTACCGAGGGTTCATTTTTTTATACTATTTTTGCAAAAATTTAAGTCAATACAATGAATTCTAAATTAATTGCGCCATCATTATTGGCGGCAGATTTCGGCAACTTACAACGCGATATCGAAATGGTTAATAATAGTGAAGCAGATTGGTTTCACATTGATATCATGGACGGTGTTTTTGTTCCTAATATATCCTACGGAATGCCTGTTTTAGAAGCCATTTCTAAACATGCAAAAAAAACCTTAGATGTACATTTAATGATTGTAGATCCCGATCGCTACATTAAAACTTTCGCAGATTTAGGTAGCGATGTACTTACAGTGCATTACGAAGCATGCACACATTTACACAGAACCTTACAAGCCATTAAAGCTGAAGGCATGAAGGCTGGTGTTGCTTTAAATCCGCACACTAATATAAATGTGTTGGAAGATGTAATAAACGATATAGATTTAGTATTAATAATGAGTGTAAATCCAGGCTTTGGCGGACAAAGTTTTATAGAAAGCACCTACAATAAAATTAAAACCCTAAAAGCATTAATACAACAAAAAAATGCTGCTACAATTATAGAAATAGACGGTGGTGTTACCGACAAAAATGCAAAACAATTAGTAGATGCTGGCGCTGATGTTTTGGTTGCAGGAAGCTTTGTTTTTAAAGCTGCAGATCAATTAAATACTATTTCAAATATCAAAAAAATAATCAACAATTAATTTACATTTAAACCACTATTATTTCAATAAGTAATTAAAATTGATTATGTTAGCTTATACTTTAGCAAAAAAATTAACCCCAAAATAATTCTATATAGAAAAAAATAAAATTACACTTCTCTAATAACAAATTAAACCTTAATTTTATTAAAAATTTTAATATGAAAAAGATTACAGCTATACTATTATTCTTAATATGCAGTACCGCCGCTTATAGTCAATATCGTGGTTACGATGAGTGGGTTGCTAGTGTAGGTATAAATATTTTAGACAACAGTGCGTTTAGAGACCCTATTAAAGGTTCTGAACGTTGGAATTTTAAAAACCCAATCACTGTTGGTGTTGAATATAAGTTTGATGACAATTGGGCAATAAACCCTATGTTAAGTTTTAATGGCATAGAAAGAGCGTATGAAAAAGGTGTGGGCTGGATTGAAGGCGATGAAACTTACATGTCCTTCGATGTTAATGGAAAATTTTATTTTGGCCACTACATTTGGGACAATGAAAATATCAACCTATATTCTGGACTTGGCTTAGGAGTTTTTGATGTAGGCCCTGAAACCAATGGTTCCATAAACTTCAACATAGGAATGCGATTTTGGTTCACCCCTGAATTTGGAGCTAGAATTCAAAGTTTATCGAAGTTTGCATTTGATGCGAACGACCACATTTACGCTAACAACAACTTTATACACAGTTTAGAATTCTTATATAGATTCTAAATTTACGTGCTGCCAAACATAGATAAGCGGCTATCAATGTAATTTATAATACATTGATGGCCGCTCTTTTTTTCATAATTTCACTAATAAAAATATTCTAACAGATGAGTAAAGTTATTTTGATAACATACCCATCATCCATTAGAGTAAATTATTATTAATATATAAAAACCTTGTAACAAACCTTAGAGAATAAAAAAGACCGGACTAAACCATTATAAACTGGAAACCCATCATTGTGTAATATGAAGGACTGAAGGAAGTTACTATCATTCTAAACTAAGAATAGTTTAAATCTGGGATTAAAACTCTATAATACTTAAAACCTATTTTAAATTTTCATTTTAACTAAGAAATTTCAGAGCTTCATAAGCTAATTTGAAACCTATAAAAAAAGGTTAAAACTTTAAGTCTTAACCTTTCATATTTTTCATATAATTCCTTAATATAATTATAAATTTCTAAGCTTATTTTTAATACCTTCCTTAAACCATGTCCAAGTATACTTTTTAATCGTTGAATCATTATTATAACCATATCCGTACCCGTAATTATAGCCATAACCTCTAGACGATTTAGCTTCACTAATATCATTTACAACATAAACCATGTTGTTTAATTTTTTATGGCTATAAATTTCTTTTGAAAATCCTAAGAGTTTCTTCTCTGTATAACCAGCACGAACCACATAGATAGTCGCATCTGCATACTGAGATATTAATAATGTGTCTGTAACAGGTACAACAGGAGCTGTATCAATGATGATATAATCATATTCATCCTTAGCATCTTCAATAATAGCTTTTAATTTACCATTAGACAATAATTCGGCTGGATTAGGAGGGATAGTCCCTGCTATTAATACATCTAAATATTGTTTGTTGTATTCACTATCTTGTAATACAGTCCTCCAATCTAGGTTATTATACAAAACATCAGACAATCCTTTAACATGTTTTTGTTGTCCAGTAACTTTTATTTTTGGGTTTCTCAAGTCAGCGCCTATTAATAGTACACGCTTACTGATACTGGAATAAGCTAAGGCCAAATTAACGGAAACAAAAGTCTTACCCTCTCCTTTTATAGAAGATGTTACATAAATAACTTGTGCTTTATCGTTTTGATTTTTAGCTGGTAAAACATAATTTAAATTAGTACTTAAAATTCTAAAAGATTCGGCCAACATAGTCCTATCATGAGGATTTGTAAACAATTTATCTTGTTCACCAATCAATTTAGGTATTTCTCCAGCAATAGGAATACTTTTTGTTGCTTTTGTAACATCTGATTTATCATGAATCTTTGTGTCCAATTTAAACAATAAGAAAATGACCCCGAAAGGTATAATCAATGCACCTAAAAGCGACTTAATATAGATACCATTACGATCTGGACTTACAGGTCTTCCTGAACTTGCTGCATATTCTACAATCTTAATACTAGGTGCTGTTATCGCTAAATTAATGGCAGCCTCCTCTCGCTTCTGTAATAGTAATAAATATAAATTCTCTTTTAAATTTTGCTGTCTTTCAATAGATCGTAAAATCTTCTCTTTTTGGGGCATACTTTTAAACAACCCTACCGCATTGCTTTCCTCCTGCTTTAAACGGCTTAACGACACATCTAATTGGCGTTGATAAGTAGATAGTGATTTATTTAAATTACTTCTCAACTCTTCTAGATGTTCATTTAATGCTATTACTTTAGGGTTATTATCTCCTGCACTTGTTATAAGTGCCTCTCGCTCCAATACAACTGTATTATAACTATCAATTAACCCATTAGCACTGGCATTATCTAGCCCTATACTTTGCGGTAATAAGGTACCTAAATTATCTTCCGCTAAAGTATTAATTAATAATTTTGATAAGGCTATTTGATTTTCAATATCAAACACGGCACTTTCTGTACTAGCTTTTTTTGTCATGCTATAGCCTACATCTGCTCCAAAAGATACCATATTATTATTCTGTTGGAACTCTTTTTTATCTACTTCTATGGAGTCTAATTCCTCTGCCAAAAACACAAAACGTTCATCAACAAAATCTATAGTTCTTTGGAATACAAGCTGTCTATCTTCTACACCATCCAAATTAAACTGCTCCATAACTTTGTTAAGTACAGCCTCAGATCGCTCCCTACTTTCTCCTACTAAATTAAGTTGTAAAATATCTGTAGCTCCTACACGTGTAATTCCAATTTGATTTGACAAACTAGCCGCTGCGGCACTAATAGGCTGTACATCTACTCTAAAGAAAAAGTTAACATATCTTTTTATACTTGGTGAAGAAGTAATGATAAAAGGAAAATCTTTTTGCGGATTATTAACATTATATCCTTTAGTAATAAATTCGGTTTCTATAGCATCACCCCTTCTAATTTTAAAGCCATCTTGAAGAACCTCAACATAGTACGTGCCCCATTTAACACTCTCTTTAGGTAAAACACTAACAAATTTAAAAGGAGGATTCCAAGCTTCTTGTTGCTTAAATTTGCCTTCAAAATAATAACGAATATGAAGGTCTAGACTATCTACGACTTTACTTAATAGTCGTTTAGATCTGATAACTTGAATTTCATTATCCAGATTCTTAGTTTCTGAAAACAACCCACCGCTTTTACCTGTAGACAACTCAAGGTCTGACGATTCATCTAAAATTTTAATTTTAGAAAAAGACTTATAAGTTTCAGGGGTAAATCTCAAATAAAGAAAAGCAACTAATACCCCAATTATAGCTGCCAAAACAAACCATTTCCAAAACTTTAAATATCTTAAAATTTCATCTTTAATATTGATACCATTATCCTCTGTATCCTGATCTAAAGGCACATGCATCTCACTCATAAATTAACTTTGAATTAAAAGAATTAAAGTAATAATAAACGACACAGCTCCCATTAAACCACCTATACTTGGTATATACCCCGCTCTCTTAACTGCTGGACCATTTTGATTAACAACTATAACATCATTCTGTTTTATGTTATAATAAGGGCTAGTAAACCAATCCGTCTTTGTCATATCTACTTGTGCAACTGTACGAACACCATCAACTTCTCGAATAATTCTAATGTCTTCTCTAACACCATTTATACTTAAATCCCCCGCTAATCCTAAAGCTTGGGGTAACGTTAAAGTTTCCTCATCATACTCATAAGTACCTGGCTTTTTTACCTCTCCTAAAACAGTAAATTTAGCATTAACAATTCTAACAATTACAGTCGGTTTTTTTAAATGCCCTCCGTCTACTAAAAGCTTTATGATATATTCTTGAGCCTCTTTCGTGGTCATATTGAGGACTGAAAAATCTCCAAGGATCGGAAAAGTAATAGTCCCATCAGGTCTTACCAGATAGCCTTGTAATTTTAACATAGTGGTATTATTACTGTTACCACCACTAGCAGCATCTGTTCTATTATATGGTGCCGCAGCTTCTGGATCTATAGTTTTAACGGTAATATTCAAGATGTCGTTAACCTGAATTTGAGTCATTTGCCTTACAACTTCTTCTGGAATATTCCCGCTATCTTGAAAGTATAATATTTCTTTTTTAGTTGCACAAGATGTTATAAAAACAAAAGCACATAACAATTTTAGAAGGGATGGTAATCTCACAGAAATTAATTTTGGGTTCATTTACAAATATAGAGGGATTGCCTATATAAACAAATGTTTAAGATGGAATTGAATCGTTTTATTTTACTTTAGAGTAACTCACCAAATTGAGTTTTCTTAACAGTTTATTTAATTTAAAACGCTTGTTAAAAACACTATAATTGATGAAAAATGGTAGCGAAAACATAATTAATCCAGTAATAACTACAACTAACAACTGCCAATTGACAGTTAAATATTGAGACATTAATGCGAAGATTAACACCGAAGTTGATGCTATGGAGATCACTAAAGTCACCTGCCAGTGCCTTAACCCCAGCTGAAGCATTTGATGGTGGATATGGTTCTTATCTGGACTAAACGGGTGCTTTTTATAAATGACAACCCGCACATAAAAGATTCGTAAAGTATCCAACAATGGAAAAAACAAAATAGCAAGTACTATAATTGGAGCATTTAAATGAAACTGAGCTATAGGATTAAGCTGATTTAAATTAATAAAAGCAATTGCTTGAAATGCCAATAAAAACCCAACAACCATAGAACCTGTATCCCCCATAAATATTTTTCTAACTTTTGAAAAATTGAAATACAAAAATGCAATTAAAGCCCCTACTAAAGCCAACGACACTACCGTTAAAGACATGTCCTGCATTTTATAAAATAAAAATCCAAAAAACAAAGAGGCTAAAAGTCCTACAGAACCAGCTAACCCATCTAAGCCGTCTATTAAATTGTAAGCATTAATAATTAATATAAAAACAAACAAAGTAAAAGCGATAGACACAATATACGGTAAATGATGAATGCCCAAAATTCCAGAAAACGTAGTAATTCTGACATCGGTAACTAGTATAACAAGTAATGAAGCTATAATTTGTCCCATCATTTTTTTCTTTGGAGATAGAATCAAAATATCATCCTTCACACCTAAAAAGAATAAAATAATTAGGGCACCTACAATAGGCATTAATAATTTTGCATTTAAGAAAGCTCCCGTTAACGTAATAACTATGGCCACCGCAAAAAATATACCTATTCCCCCTAAAGTTGGCACTGTTTTAGAATGCACACTACGTTTATCGGGAACGTCTACCAACTGTTTTGCATGGGCAATAAAAATAATGGTTGGAAATGCTAAAAACGCGGTAATTAAAGCCAATAAAAATGGAAACAACAATAATGTAGTATCGTCTAACTGACTGATAAGCTGGTTTATATAATTCATCGATAGCGATTTAAATACAAATGTACAACTTAAAACCCGATGTACAAGGTTTCACTTTTTTTTCGTTCAATATTAAGACTGTTAAAATTACATTGCTATTACAACTTATAGTAACCGAATTCATTTTAAAATTAACCGTAACAAAACGAATTTTACAGAAAATAAAACACTTTACTTCTTAAACCATTGTGGAATTTTAGACAAGTTCTTAGAGCAAACTACCAATGCTGGACTACCTATATTGTTCCCTTTTACAGCCATGTAATCTTCTCGCGTTTTTAACCAAATATTCTTCAGGCTTCTGTTACTAGCGCCACCAACTCGCATTTTTGTTACAACCTCAGGTAAATATAAGAATGTTAAATCCTTATCTTTAAATATACGTAGCATCAAATCGTAATCTGCGGCAATTTTAAATTTCAAATTAAACTGGCCGTGTTTTTTATAAACATTTTGCTTTAAAAACAAGGTAGGATGTGCCGGCATCCACCCCTCCTTTAAGAGTTTTTCAGAAAACGGTTTACTCTTCCAATTTCTAACAATCGTATCAGATTCACTCGATATGTAATGCAAATCGCCATAAACGCCATCTACATTAGAATTTTGAAAAGCAGCAACAATATGACTGATAGTTTGGGTTGAATTGAAATAATCGTCGGAATGTAAAAATCCAATAATATCCCCTGTAGCTTTTTGGATGCCTTTATTCAATGCATCATAAATACCTTTATCCGGTTCAGAAATACAGATGATATTTTTATTTTGAGTTTGTGCAGCTTCCACTTTTGGCAAAGTGCCATCTGAAGAAGCACCATCGATAATGATATACTCAATATCTTGATAATCTTGCGACAAAACCGATTGCAAACAATCGCCTATGGTTTTCTCACTATTGTAAGTTGCTGTTATAATTGAAACTTTCATACTCTTTTCACTTCTAAATTCTGAATACCTGATTCACCTATTTTAAGCACTCAAAAAACACGTATCTAAACAGTCTATTCGCTTTATTCTATTTTCTATTTTTTAAATCCGTACGACTAATTTCTCGTTTCCTTACCAACATCGCTGGATTCCCTTGATAAATGCCATAAGCTTCCATGTTTTTGGTAGCGACAGATTGCACTGTCAAAATAGCGTGAGATTCAACATGTACACCTGGACAAACTACCGATTTTGCGCCAATCCAAGCCCCGTCTTCAATGGTTATCTTACCGACAATGAGATCGAAAGTCGATTTTTTATAATTATGATTGCCACAAAGCAACATCGCTTCTTGTGAAAGGCAAACGTTTTTTCCAATAGTTACTTGAGCCAAATTATCTATCCATACCTTTTCGCCAATCCAAGTATAATCGTCTATGGATAATAACCACGGATATTTAATATTAACACCTGGCTTAATCACCACGCCCTGCCCAATTTTCGCTCCAAAAAGCTTTAACAACACCACTTTTAACTTTGAAACAGGATTCAACGGATTAATAAAAAACAACGCATTAACGAAATACCAAAGCAAAACTTTTAGTTTCCCGCCTGGTTTATACCAACTATTATTATAAGTAGATAAATCTGTTTTCACTCTATATTAGTTCTTAAACTTCTTCTATTTTCATTAATTCTTATCCTCAGACTTTTGCAACATTTGCAGTTAATTGTTTTTTATCATAGTCAAAATATTTCTTAAGTTTTAAAAAGGAGGATTCAAAAAGATAAAAACTAATAATTGACAATAAAAATGAACAAGTAATCCCCACAATAAATCTCAAGAAAACGTTTTCTATTTCAAAATAATGTTCACAAAATTTATATGCCAAAGGGTGGTAAACATACAGGCCATAACTAATTTTCCCGGTAAATAAGAAAAATTTAGTCCTTAAAATTTTATTTACAAAATGCTCTTCTTTTAAACACAACAACATGCCTATTAAAGAAAAATAGATTCCTGATAACAATAAAAATTTAAATGTTTGAATATAAATATCTCCGGTGCCTGTAAAAATAGTCCACATCATTATGGTTGGAACTATCAAGCTCAATAGTAAAACAGAAAACTTTTTAGCTGTTCTCTTCTTAAAGCCACATTCAATTTCTATAATTGCTAATAATGCACCAATCGCTAAGGAATCAAACCTTGTAAAGGTAAAATAAAAAACTTGATACCCTTCAGAAAGCATATACCACCTTAATACTAAAGCTACTATAATAATTCCAGAGATTATTTTGATCAGATTTTTATTTGAAAATAGATAGACAACAAATGGCCAAAATAAATAAAAATGCTCCTCTACAGCTAAAGACCAAAAATGACTAGGTCCAATTGCATCCCAGTTAAAGGTCGAAGCAAAATTTTGCAAATAAGTATAATAATACAACTGCTGATGTAATTCTGGTATTTTAGTACCAAAAAAAATTGGTGCGATATAGTACGATATGAACAGAAATAAATAATATAGCGGAAATATTCTTAGTGTCCTTCTTAAATAAAAATTTTTAAAAAATCCTTCTGTATTCTTAGTAGCTATTAAAATCCTTGTTATCAAAAACCCAGATAGTACAAAAAACAAAGTGACTCCTGTTTGACCAAAAACTGAAACTTTGGTCAAAAAACCTAACAAACCTCCTTTAGATTCAATTCCTATAAAGAAATGAAAAAACATCACCATTAAAGCTGCAATAGCTCTAATACCATCAAGATTTTTATAATACGTTAATTTCATTTTATTTTACCCTTGTATATTATATATTTCTATTCATAGAAAATTCTTTTCAAAACTTAATGTTTCCTATCTCCTTTGGTTCTGTAATTTAAATGGTTTTGTCCTGCTATAAAATCAATCTAAAAATCCTGTTATTTATTCAAATTCAAAACTGTTTCCAAAAGCCAATTCCAACAAAATAACCCAATCTCACAATTCAAATAGAAATCTTAAAAATACTTAACTAACTATTATTTAACAATCTGAACAGCCATTATTATAATTGTAGAACTCCGATAAAATTCATTCTCTCACTATGATTAAATAAAAACCAAAAATTAAGCTTTCAGCAAATTATCAAAATATGCTATAGTTTTCACCAACCCTTCTTCTAACTGCACTTTAGGCTCCCAACCGTTTAATTCTTTTTTTGCTAAATCGATAACAGGTTTACGCTGCATGGGGTCGTCTTTTGGCAATGGTAAATGAATCAATTTCGATTTAGAATTAGTTAATTTCAAAATTTTCTCTGCCAATTCTATCATGGTAAATTCTCCTGGGTTTCCAATATTTACAGGTCCCATAAAACCGTCACGACTATTCATCATTCTAATCGTACCTTCAACCAAATCGTCTACATACTGAAACGAACGGGTTTGTGTACCATCTCCAAAAATGGTAATGTCTTCACCTTTCAACGCTTGAACAATAAAATTAGAAACTACACGCCCGTCATTAGGATTCATGTTTGGGCCATAAGTATTAAAAATTCTAATAATCTTAACAGCAACTTGATTTTGAATATGATAATCCATAAACAAAGTCTCTGCACAACGTTTACCTTCGTCGTAACACGAGCGCAGGCCAATTGGGTTTACATTGCCCCAGTAACTTTCTGGTTGTGGATGCACAGCAGGATCGCCATACACTTCACTTGTAGATGCTTGTAAAATTTTCGCCTTAACTCGTTTGGCCAAACCTAACATATTAATAGCCCCCATAACTGACGTTTTAATCGTTTTAATAGGATTATATTGATAATGTACAGGCGATGCCGGACAAGCCATATTATAAATTTCATCTACCTCTATCATATAAGGCTCCGTAACATCATGTCTCACCAATTCGAAATAATGATGATCCATTAAATGCTCGATATTCTTTTTACTTCCAGTAAAATAGTTATCCAAACAAATAACTTCATTACCTTCCTTTAATAAACGTTCGCATAAATGCGATCCAACAAAACCAGCTCCTCCAGTGATTAATATGCGTTTCATTTTTTATTTTTTATTTCCTTTATTTAAATAATTGTCTATTAGCCTCTAAAACCTCTGGATTATCACAAAAGGCTTTGGCATATCTAAAAGCATTAAAAGACCATTTTTTATATTCTTCTGCATCCATATTTATAGCATAATTCAAAGCGTTTTGAATTTGCTCAGGATTAGTTAATGCTACGTCCCAACCAATCTGCTTATCTTCCAACTGCTGCCAAGGAGTTTGGTCTGAAATCAACACAGGACATCCAGCTGATAATCCTTCCAAAATAGCATGACCAAAATTCTCTCCTTCAGATAACAGCACAAGAAATTCGTAAGCCTTTAGAGTTTCAGGAATATTCTCCCCATCGATAACGCCCTTATGTTGCACATTAATAGTACTTGGCAAACTATTAATGATACCCAGACACGATTCCCAATATTCACTATCGTAAATTGGTCCGTACAAATCTAATTGTATTTTTTTATTTTGTACGTATTTCAGTGCATTCAATATATGATGCGTTCCCTTTTCTTTAGAAATTCTAGCTATACTTACCATTGATACTTCTCCTGAAACTTTGTAACGCTCTTTAACTGTTTCCGACAGTATCCTTGGCAAGTTAGCCGCTATTTTAACCTGACTTTGACCTGTAATAGTTTTTATATAATCTGCTTCAGTTAAATTTGTAGCATGAAATGTTATATTCTTATAAAGCCCTAATACTTTAGCCAGCTTTAAAAACAATTGTTTTCTATGCTTTTTAACTGAAAATGCTTGAGGGTTTAGCATACCTCGTGCCGCAACAATTACAGGTTTATTGGTTTTCTTTAAATAAAATAAGGGCAATATTGAAAAATATAACGAATATATACCATTAACATACCCATAATCAAAATTTGTACTGGCAATAACCTTTTTAATTGTCTCTTTATTTAATTGATCATTAGACACATAATACACCTTAGTGTTTTTAGACCATTGATTCCACGTATTTGACTTAATACTTGTATAGGGTTGTGTTTCGCAATAATCTGTATCTCGCGTTACTATATAAAACTCGAATTCGTTTTCGAAATGCGTAATTAAATTTGCGTACGATCGCACTGGCCCTCCAGATCGGGTTCCTGGTAAAAACCAGTCTATAAAAATTAATACTTTAGCTTTATTACTTTTCAAATTCTAGCCTTATTTAAATGGATTTATATAAATCCTGATATTGTTTTGCAATAATTTCTAATTGAAATCGCTTAATATTTTCTTTTCCTTGGTCTATTAGAGTTCCTCTAAATTCAGCATTATCAATTACTCGTTGAACGCCATCCCGAATTGACTTTACATCATACGGATCGACCAAACAAGCACTATTATTAGCAACCTCTTTCATAGCTCCTAAACCTGATGTAACTACTGGTCGCCCAATAGCTTGAGCTTCTATTATAGGCATTCCAAATCCTTCATAAGTAGAAGCAAATAATACCAAATCTGAATCTTGATAGGCTTTCACTATGGAATCATACGGCACATGAAACACATTGATAAATTCTAAATTATATTTCTTTAGCAAATCACTTTGCTTTTCGGTGAGTTTACCAACAATATACAATTTACATGTTACCCCCTGTAAAGCTTCAAAAGTACGTTCTAAATTTTTATTTGGTTTAGTCCCTATTAATAAAATTTGAGGAGAAGTGGTATTAAAAGTTTCAGGAGTATAATTTAGTTTCGAATTTACGGGGTTGGGAATTACAACAATCTTTTGTATTGCGAAGGGAATAATTTTAGACAGTTCCTTTTTAGTGAATTCTGAAATCACTGTAATTTTCTTTACAAATATAGCTGGCAACCAAAACCAAAACAACTTAATGTATAATTGTTTTAACACATTCCCTTGAAATGCAGAGCCAATGTCATGTATAGTTAAAATCGTCTTCTTCCCTGTAACTAAAGCCATATAATGCACATCGCCTGTAATGTGATATACCGTTTCTTTTTCTTTCGAGAAAGCCTTTAAATTTTTTAAAATCGTATTAGGCGAACCTCCAGAAAACGGTACGCTCGTAACCTTAATAAGGTTATCTGTTACCAGTGCTGCCTTTATACTATAAAACAATTCCTCAATACTATTGAATTGTTGTAAACGTTTTCTAAAAATATAGTTGACTTTCATTTTACGCAGTTACTCGAAAAAAACGATCAAATTGTTTATATAATATATTTCTTACAAAAAAAACAGGAATTAAATAGGTTATAAACTTCCCCATTACTTTCATCATATTAAAACTATATATACTTATTAAGAAATAAAAAGGAGCGATAAAAATAATAGCCCAAAACATATTTTTTGATTTATTAGCAAACAATACAACTGCATAGCCAAAAATGGCTCCCAAAAACATTAAAAAAGGAAACATATACAAAGGACCAAAATCAATATAGGCATCCGTCATATAACCAATACTATGCGATGCTTTTCCATCTCCGGCCAACCCCAACATGGTGTATTTATTTGTATGCTCGGAATCATCTATAATTCCCTTGTCAGGAAAAAATATCCGCGGCTTAAAATAAAACAATACAGATTCTTTAAATATCGCTCCATTTTCATGAGGCAGAACGCTAGGCACATTATCTAAAGTAATGGAGAAAAACTCGATATAACTGATTCGGTCTAATAAATCATCTGTAGCATCTTCTAACTTTTCTGCATCTAGTCCCTCCAATAACTCAATCATTTTATTAACAGCTTCTCCCTGTGAAACTACAACTTTCTGACCTCCCCCGCCTGAAAGATATTCCCTATAATCGAATTTTACAGCGGTCCAAACTAAGCCTAAACACAAAGTAGCTACACCAAGAATGGACAGTTTTAATAATTTAGTGCCATCAATTTTATACAGAACACTTAAAACGCCAATTGCTGTTACAATAATAATATCTTTAAACGATGAAAAATAACCTGTAAAACCAATTAAAATTTCTGCTGCTATTACCAAATACAAAAGTTTTAAATCTCTTTTATAATAATTAGCATAAATAAATGCCCAAATGAATACACCCCACTTTAGTTTCGAAAACGCCTCTAAAACGGTATTAATACCGGGGATAAACCGTTTTAATACAAATAAGAATGTAAAGCCAAATGTAAGCACTAAATAGGCAATTAAAATTTTTCTTACAGAGTAGCTCGGATCTATAATATCGTCTATTGTAATATTAGATAATTTTTTCCTTGTTGCTAAATACAAGCCTAGACTAAAACATATCAATCCAATATTACTAATCGTATTTGCATCATACAACCTATAAATATTTTGATAAAAACTGAACTGTTCGTCTAACCTTAACCCAATAATATTACCATATACTATTTTTATATTTATAGCTAACCATTGGAATGCTAAGGCAAAAAACAAAATACAATAAATCGGATTCCGCAATTTAAAAAACAGACTTATTATTACACCCAATGCTAAAAAAGCCAACATACTCGACATAAAATGTGGCCCCATTATAGCACCTATTAGCCATGGCACCGCCAAAATTCCAATAATTTTAGACGCTTCTTTATTCAATTTACTTGAGTTCTATTTATTTTTTCTGTTCGTAATTTTAATTTAATGCTCACCGTTCTTGTTTTAAAAAATATAACAAGGCGTATTACGCTCCAGCTCTTGTTTTTTTAAATGTTAATCTTTAATTATACGTATCATATTATCAAAAGATTCTTTCACAAGCTGTATTTGCTTGTCTCTTGATTGTTTTAACAATTCTTTATCCACATTTATAATTTCGTTGAAGTTGTTCAAAATATTGTTTATCTTAAAAGTTTTGTTTAATGGTTCAACGGACCATGTTTTTAAATACTGATTCAACTTAGTAACTTCAATGCCCATATAAGGTACATTATAGCTCATTGCTGTAATAGCTCCATGCAAACTAGTACCAATATACATTCGAGAATTTGCTATTAAAAACATAGTGTCCCAAATTGATGGATGGTCTATATAAAATGATTGTGTTTCGAGCATAGCATGAATATCCTGTAATGGCACATGATCTTCATGTTTGTTTGCTCTCCCTATTGGACATAAACATATTTTTAAGTTAAATTTTTCAGAGATACTTTTTAGGATTTGAGCTAACTCTGTCTCTTTACCTCTAGCCAAAGTCCTATTTATTTGGAAAAACACATAAGACTGTTCCTGGGCAAATTTACTAACACTAGAACTAATCATTGTTTTTAATGTATCCAAAGGATAAAATTCAGACATAATAATTGCAGAATCTGGAACTAATTTGACAGCTTCATACTGTTTTTTAATTGAATTACAAACAATTTCATCTCTAACCGAAAAATAATCCCCAAAAAGAGATCCATCAAATAAATTTGCAAATTTATGGTAATTAGTTCCTCCTACCGAATTATATAATAGCGCTTTTAAATTTTGGAAATCGGATTTTTTAATTACAAAAGGCCAATCTGATTTTCCCCCTAATAAGTATTTTGCTAACTTATTTCTATTAAAAAGTCGGCTTGTTACTCTCCCCCCTTTCATAAGTACCTTCCCAGGGTGATCTAAAGCCAATAAAACAGATGCCCATTGCGCTGTTAAAACATCGCCTCCAGCGACTATAAGAACAGACGAATCTCCTTTCATCGATTCGTATAAATCACTTATCCTTTTTGTTTTTAAGGCTCCATAACTACTTAAATCAGATTCTAAAATAGCATATATATTTATAGAATATTTTTCATTATCAAGATTATCTTTTAAAAAATTTTGTAAAATAATAGGAAATAATAAATCGCCATAGTTATGGCGATCATAAGCTCCCAAAATATTAATTGCAGTATTAATAGACATAAGTTTAATTTATTGTTAATAGTAAAATTATTACTGTCTGCACTTGCAAATAGCCTGACTTTTTTGTTTCATATTAAGCAAATGCTTTATTGTAATACAACCAGTGTAAAAAAGGTTTATCTTGTTTGATTATACGCAACCCTTTTAAAAAACCATATCGGAGATAAAACCCCGGCACACTACTATATTTTTTAATCACTTTTAAAAATGCTTTGGCTTCCTGAGAATCTCCAGAACGTAATAAATTTAAATACAGTCCAAAGTATTGATTATACACGCGCCATAACAAACCGCGTTCTAAATACTTTTTTTTATCCTTTGGAACACGTGACATAAATGTTTTAATAATCTCATCATTTTCCTGAATGCGGTAAATCCACATTCTTGGGTTTCGACTTAGTTGTCCCGTATGACGTCTTAACTGTATCAAGTGCTTTTGTATAATGCCTACTGGTAATGTATCCGTTATGCGACACCAAAACTCGAAATCGCCGGAATATTTTAAATCTTCTCTAAAATAACCATAGTGCTCAAAAACAGTTTTCCTAATGGATACATTAGCTATATTTCCAGGAACACTACCTACAAGAATGGAGGTTAAATCATGAGTTAAAGAACTCATTGTTTCATTTTTACCAATAGGCATTTTCTCTATCAGTTTTCCATATTCATCAATCACCTCAACACGGCTAAAAGCATAAGCAATATCTGGATTTTCTTTATGAAACTTCACCGTTTCAGATAAACAATTAGGCATCATGATATCATCTTGGGACCATAAATGTATAATACTTCCCTTGGCTTGCTTTATTAAAAAATTAAGATTTCCGAAAAGCCCCAAATTTTGAGGGTGATGAAATACTCTTAATCTAGAATCTTTTACACTATCTAAATAAACTTTAGTAGCTTCATCTGTAGGGCAATCGTTTCCAACTAAAACTTCAAAAGTAACATCGTTCTGATTTAGTAATGATTCCAATGACTGTTTCATTAATGGCATGCCCTTATAAGTAGGCATCACCACAGAAATATCGATAGTTTGATCTTTCATAGCTTAAGATTTCAATTGGTTAACAAGAGCAGTAACAATGCGCTCAAAATTCCATTGTTTAATATAATTTTGCGCATAAGCCCCCAAGGTTTTTAATTCATCTTGATCAATGTCTAAAAGTACTTGTTTTAAAGTAGTACTGTCGTTGGCTTTAATTACAAAACCATTTTCACTGGGTTGCACCAAATCGGTAGCGCAGCCTACTTTATCGCTCACGATTACAGGTCTTGCACAAGCCATGGCTTCATTTACCGCCAACCCCCAAGTTTCGCCTGGCCCTTTGGAAGGTAGACACATCACATTTCCCAAACGATACAGTATTGGCATTTTAGATTGATTTTGAAACGATAAGAATTTTATATTAGTATCGCCTTTTGCCTGTTGTTGCAAATCGGCTTCTAAAGGGCCATGCCCCACCAAAAGTAATTTCACTGGCTGCGTTCTCAGTTTATTTGCATCTTGTACAGCTTTTAACAAGGTGTCTGGTTGCTTTTTAGGCTCGAATTTCCCTGCAAATAACACCACTAAATCATCAGGCTGATACCCTAATTCTAAGCGCCATTTCTTGGCCTGTTCCTCATACAGCTTAGATTCGGAATCAAAAAAACGATCATTATCGATAGCATGTGGTGCATAAATTAATTGCTTGTCTTTAAGCCCAACTGCTTTAAAATATTTTTTATTTTCAGACCCAACATAGAATACCTTATCGATATACCTGTAAACATAAGTTAAATAATATTTTCTGAGTTGCTGTTTAAATCCTGGATGATCATCCAAAAGTGTAGAATCGCCTCGAAACCAAACTGGAATTTTTCCTTTAAAGTGTTTCATCACTTTAAAATGACTCTTCAAATACCAACCAAAAACCAAAATCGCATCAGGCTGCCATGCCGCTATTTTCGAAACCAATTCTGGACAATTTATACCATTTTTATGATGCGTTCCTGGATCTTTAGAACTATTTTCAACAAATTCGTAATCGTAGCCTTCTAAAAGCGGTATATCCCATTTAATCGTTTTTCCAAATGTTTTATCTTTCACATCTTCTGCTGCCTGAGACCATGTGTAAAATACTTTTAAAGTTACTTCTGATTTGGCAGATAGCAATTTAAACCAAGGTGCGTTATATTGTATAGGGTGTGTAGATACTATAGCTATTTTTTTCATGACTGGAGTCATTTCTTACTATATAAAATTATATTTATATTATTTTATTAACGACCTAACATAAGAATCATAAACCTTATATATTTCGCATCCATTATATTACTTTCTAATATCTTCAAACTTCTCGTCACATATTTGATTTTTATGATTCAATAAAATCTTTAAGTTAAAATCCTTTTACATCTTTCATAAGAAACATTAGCTTCTTGCAGAAGCTGAGATGGAATTTCAATCTCTGGATGCCCACCCGTCTTCATTAATTTCCCTCCTAATATGTTTTTTGATGGGTCTCCATGACTTGGTTTTCCAGTGTTATTAAATATTTTATAATCACTAGTTAGAGGTGATTCAAGCCCCAGCCAACCTGTTAAACTACTTAAAACAGAATCTGTTTTTTTAACAAGATCGTCTGAATCGACAAAAATAAAATCACGATTCTGAACTTCTGCAAGTTCAGAGAGTCTATTTAATCGAGAACAATAATAATTGGTAGCATCCTTTGGGTTTTTATACAAATCGTTACCTCTAGTAATCCCCATTTTTATAATGCTTTTAATAGTACTCTCAGGTTCTCTCAATAAAAAAATAAATTTAGGATTTGTGATGTCTATAACTTTTCTAGAAATCTCCTGATTATTATGAAGAATTTTATCCAATAAATACCTTCCTTCTATTTCATCTTTAAATTCCTCCTTCAAAGTTGCTTTCATATTTACAACATCCTTATAATTTACATATGATTTATGCATTTCGCGATAACCGCATATACCTTCATTACTCCCTAAAATATGAGAAAGAACTGAAGAACGACTCCGCATATGACTGAGGATGAATAGATATTTAGAATTACTAAATTGAATTTCAAATTTAGATTTAACTTCAGATAATGTTTTTCGCATATTTATATTTGACATAGGTATACTTATTTTTTTTTAAAATCCTCTTAATAGTAATTTTTCAATTAGTTTTTACATTTTAGAAGACTTTATTTAATACTTTTTTATACAACACTATCCATCACCTCAACCAAAGCTCTAGCCGATTCTTTGGACGAATATTGATTTAATTCGCTTAAATCGGGTTGCCAGTTCAAATCTTCTTTTTGAAAAGCTTTTAAGGTATCAACCATAGCTTCTGAAACGTTTTCATTAATATCACTGTTATGATAAGGCACTAAAAAGGGGTCTGCTTTCACATCCTTTAAAACCTGTACCGCTTGGCTTTCCCCATGCAATACTGTAAATAAAGGACGCTCACTTAATAAACATTGATAGGTTTTTGATGCCGTATAATGCTTTTCAGTGCTTCCAAAAAGCATCACGCGATCGGCTGCACTTAAATAATTTAGAATATACAAAAACGGCTGGCGTTCGCGTTGCTCGATTACGATATCTTCTAGGCCATAATCTGCTGCATAAGCGGTGATACGCTTTGCTGGATAGGGTCCAGTTCCTATAAAAAACAAGCGTATTGCTGGATCCCAATTTCCATCATCTTTTAATTTAGCAATGGCCTTAAAAAACGCATCCATAAACACATGGGAATTCGGTAGGAATGCTCCTGCATAAATCCAAGGTTTACAATTTGGCATTCCATACCATGGCATTTTTAAATTAGGTAATTGTATTTTATGATCGTTAGGGTCGAAACCATATGGCATACCCACATGTGCCGGAGGAGTTTTAAAATTACGCTCGATAACCGGCCAATAATAAGGCGTAGACACACCTGTAATAAACGATGCTTTTTTTACAGCATAAGGTTCTAAATTTCGTGCAACCAGCTGACTTAACTTGGCACGTGTATCGCTTTGATTGGTGATATCCCGCACCCATGGATCTATATAATCTATCCCATACGGAATACCTGTTTTATCATGAATAATACGGCCTAACAACGCCGTATAAAACGACGGTATCGGAATCCATATACAATCTATTTTTCGTGTTTTACAGAGTTCTAAAGCCTTTTCTTTTAAAAACGGAAACGCTCGCAAACCAATATCCCCTATAATGCGTGGTTTTGAAACTTTATACGCCTTTGTATAAACCACTTCAATATCTTTAGAAGCTGTTTTAGCAATTACAGGATCGGGCGTCTCTTCGTAATATTTCGAGTCGACTGTTAGCAATAAGGGATGCCAGCCAAACGATTTTAAATAATTGCCTATTAAACGTGGGCGCTGTACACCTGCTAAGTTAGCAGGCACCCAATGTGGATATATAATAAGTACTGTTTTCAATAATTTTATTTTTTGAAATTAAATTACAATTTCCAATGAGACAAATCTTTGTTTAGTAAAACTTCTAGATCTGTTATCGAAGTTTTATAAATTTTATTCAATTTTTCTTTCGAAGCCTGAGATAATTTTGGTTTTTTATTATTAAAAAATAATGACTTAACTCCCAACAACTTATCCTTAAAAGCTTTATTATTTACAATTTTAGTAGGCAAAAATCGTTTAACATTTTTCCAAAGCACAAAAAGAGGCATCATTCTACCTGGATAAACCGTTTTATTAGATTGTTTAACAACTTGTTCTTTTCGAACATAATCTACACCTAAAAATTTATATAAATCTTTTATTGTACGCTCCTGTTCTTTAATGAAATCTTCAAAAAAAATAATATGAATTTGAGAAGCATCAAAATACTGCATAAATATTTTTAAATGTTGTGCATATTGACCACGCTCTATCAAATAATCTCTAAAGTTTACTTTCCCATTGTGAATGTATAAGGACTCTTTACCTAATAAAATGTTTTCAAATAAATTACGCTTATTAACTATTGTACCTTTTGCTACATAAAACCAAAAATCAGACACATAACGATCTACAGGATTTCTTAGCATAAAGACTAATTTTAAGTTTGGAAAATTAGCTTTCAACTGTGGTGCTGCTTGCTGTGCATTAGACAAATACGACACCGAACCCTCGCCTGCTAACAACTGACCTGCATTTTTAAAAAAGACACTATATTCTTCAACATCCTCTGGAGTTCTTGGTCTTAAAAAAAAATCCAACTCCTTTGGGGATGTCATAAAAATCTTAGGATCTCTTCCTAAATATTCGCACAATGCTGTGGTACCTGCCTTTGCTGCACCTGCTACTATAAATTGTGGTTGCATAGTTTATAAGGATATATATTAAACAAAAGTAAGCCAGATACGTCGTAACTTTTCTTTTTCTTTATTCCAGCTAAAGACTTTTCCAGACTCTAACCTATCTGCTTTACTCTTTATAATCTCTGGTTTTTCTTTATAAATAGAAGTAATAGCTTTAGATATATCGAGTGTATTTTGACCGCATAATCTGCCCAATGTTTTGTTAGATTCTAAAAAATCTTTTTGAGCAGGGGTATCGGTTGCTAAAATATATAACCCTGCTTGGGCGTAAGTGATGATTTTATTTGTTAAACAAATCTGACGGTTTAAATCTGTTGAATTAAATTCTAACGCCAGACCTATATCGTACTGACTAACTTCGGCATGAAGTTCACGTTGTTGTAATGGTTCTTTTATTTGCAGACCAATGTTCGTGTCTTGTAACTGTAATTGTAAAGGTACTATAACTTCCTTCTGAAAATTGGCATCCATATCGCCTATTAATATCAAATCCAAAACGATTTCAGAATGAGATTCTACTAGCATCTCTAAAGCAGAGAATAACTCCTCTAAGCCTCTGCCATAACTTATTTTCTGGCTAAACCAGACTAAACTTAATACTTCATCAGCTTTATTATCTTCCTGAAAGGTAAAATCTTCTGCATTAAATCCGTTAAGGATCGTTTCCGAATTGTTAAACTGGCCCACTAAATCTGTAGTGTATTGTGCTATAAGCGGACTGGCAAACGTTACTGCCTTCGCCTTTGGCAACAGTGTTTTCATTAAAAATTCTCGCCGACGCTTTTCATTTTCGGCATCAAACGCAACAGTTTCTCCTGGATGATAATCTTCTACATCAAAAATAAACGGTACATCCCATTGTTTACCCAATTGGTAAGCTGGATATAATGCGCCTAAATTGTGTGCGCAAATTAAATCTACACGTAAATCAATCTGACTTGCAGTCTTCAATAATTGAAATGCTCTTCTAGAGTTCCCTAAAACATTCCATTTTAAATGATTTGAGAATACCGAATAAGCCTTTTTAGCCACTTTTTCACTCAGTCCCCAATACAACCAATCTAATTTATTAGTTGGAATAGCCTCTATATCGACTAATTGCAAGCGATCTGCTGCCTCAGGATATGCTAATTCAAGTTCAGAATGTAACACTTTTGTTTTGGCATCGCTCCAATTATGTAATTTAAACTGAAGCACCGTAGCTTTGTAGCCTTCTTGCAATGCCAATTGTAGTTCTTTATACAATCGGGGGTTAGTAGCTAAATTACTTGTGGTTAAAAATAGTAGGTGTTTCAATGCCGTTTTCTTTTCGTGATTCTTAAATACGCTATATTAACAATATATAGCTTATCGGTTTAATAATTTTCGTCCGTTAACAGCAACGGATTTTGCCAACTTCCAACCAAAGATCTTTTTGATTAACTCGATCATTGTTCCTCCTAAAATTGGATTATAAGCACTCCCACCTAAATCTTCACAAGACTTTAGTGCGCGCTTAGTGATATCTTTAAACTCAGGCCAAGCCTCCATAGCCACATGTTTATATTGGGTTGCAATTGCTTGTTTAGCTTGCTGAGATTCAGTTTTTTTAAACAAATAATCGGCTTTTAGACTCGTGGCCAACAAATTACTTTCTATATGTTTTATCTGCTTTTTTGAGGCTATATTTTGCCCCTTAATATGTTTTCGGTAATAATTTTTGGCCTCAGGAACATAAATTATTCCTTCACTCTGTAACCCTACCCGTGCAAAAAACTCGCCATCTTGGTCTTTAGCTAATTGCTCGTTCCAAGGATCTGCTTGCTCAATTAATTTTCTAGGTATTAACCAGGCACTGGTTTGTACCATATTCATATTTGCATCTAAACCTCCCCAAAGTTTTATAAATAATTCCTCTGGAGTGTCTGTAGAAAATACATAATCGACATCGGAACAACTACCATTTTCAATTGTATCGTAAAAGTGTATGGTATTGCAAACTGCCAATTTGTTCTGAACTCCATTTAAAGCATTGACTTGGCATTCAATTTTATTGGAACTTAACAGATCGTCGGCATCCAAATATTGAATATAATCGCCAGAGCTTACATCAAAGCCATAATTTCTGGCAGCACAAGCACCTTTCCCTTTATTTTTAAGGACTTTGATCTTATCACTTAAAAAAGATTCGGCCAGTTCCCAAGATCCGTCTGTAGAACCATCATCTACAACAATTACTTCAATATTGTTATACGATTGCTGTAATACAGATTGCAGCGTTTCTTCAAAAAAAGTAACGGCATCGTATAAGGGAATGATAATAGATACTAGAGGTTGCATTATATCTCTTTAATCAATTTTGCTGGTATCCCGCCATATATCGTTTCACTTGGCACATTTTTAGTCACTACAGATCCAGCTGCTATTACAGCTCGCTTACCAATAGTTACTCCTGGTAAAATGGTAACATTTGAGCCTATCCATGCACCATCTTCTATAAAGATAGGTTTCGATACTAAACCACCTTTCCAAGCAGGCAACTCCTTGTTGGTGTATTCATGGTCGTGGGTATACAGCGTACAATTAGGCCCTATGGCTACTTCATTACCTAATGTAACATCTTGCACAAGATCTATAATTGTAAAATCACCAATATGTGTGCCATTACCTATTTTAAGAATGCCTTGGCCTTGAGGTTCTCTTGAAAATATAGCGCAATGCGTTTCAATTTTCACATCATTTCCAAATTCCCAATGGTTATTAACATACAATCTGGCGTGGGCACCTAATTTAAAATTTTCACCAATAGTGACTTGACAATTTTTATTCACCAAAATAGTCGACTGAGTTTCAAATACTGCTGCTTGCCCAATAGAAAGTGTTCCTTTCTGCCCGATGCCTAAATTAGTGTGCTTTTCTAATCTAACCTTATCGCCTATGGTTAATGTTCCTGCACCTTCACGAATAACAGGAAATACAATCTGACTTTGTTTCCCTATCGATGACTGCGATAACTTATATAGCCAAAATACATGGCGTAATACCGTTTTTAATGTATATGATATAAATTGAAATACTATCAACTTAATTTATATTTTAAATGTTCTACTAAACTTTTACCTGAAGCTTTAGCCATTTCTTTTGCCTTAGCAAGTGAATGGTGTTTTATTGCTGAAATCACAGCCGTTCCTTGCTGTTTTTTCACATTTTCTACAGCTAATAGACGGTCAGTTTCAGATAGTGGACAATCCGTAACTTGTAATAATTCTTCTGCTAACAAAATATATTTAAACGGCACATAAGGATCGGTACGATTATCATTCATCTGCTGATCGTCATGTTCTCTGTACCACACGATACCATGGGGCATTAATACTACAGGATATTTTTGAGACAGCAAATGCCAAAGCTCGAAATCGCCTAAATGCTGTTTACCTGTAAATTTACCTACTGCTTCAAACGCTTCTTTTTTTATAATAGCTGATAATGGTGCCTTATGAAATATCTGCTGTACAAAATAATGCCGTTTGTAAGCTTGCTCTTGACTTAATAGAAACGGATATATTTGAGCTTTATCTTGTTCTAACGAACACAAACCGTATCCAGACTCTGGGAATTGCTCCATATAAAACACCAATTGTTCCAAACCATAAGGATAAATCATATCGTCTGCATCAACATATTTTATATATTTCCCTTTAGCATACGAAGCCGCTTTGTTTCGATTAGGGTAATCTCCTAAATTAACTTCATTTATGTAAACTTTTATACGTTCATCCTTTTCTTCAAAAGACTTTGCTATTGCAACTGAGTTATCTTTAGAACGGTCATCTACAATAATTAACTCCCAGTTTTGATAGGTAGAATTTATTACAGACTGTATGGCTTCTGCTATATACTTTTCTCTATTATAAACCGTCATTAAAACGGATACTAAAGGATTTGCTTTCATCTATCTTATCGAATCTTATTTATTTTCTTCTATTAATGATTCTAAAATAAAATGGTTGGGAATTGAGTTTTCATCATACAACTCTTTAAAACCAAAACGCTCCAAAATATCTGAAGCCGATTTTAGTTGCTCTTGATTAATTTGACTCTTCCAGTTTGATATACTGAAATTATTGGTAACCGATGTTTTTGAGGGTTTCTTAAATTTTTTAAAATCTTTAAAATCGCCATTCACAGATAAATCTAATTTCACAAATTCTTGAATACGATTTAACTCTTTTTCTGGATTTATTACCCAGTCCTCATAAAAAGTTACTAATAACTCATTTCCTTTAAATTGTTTAAGAGGAACATAATTAATTATGGACCATATTAATATTTGCTTATCTAAATGAGTACCATTTTTAGAAATATCCTTAATTAAGTTTTCAAACGGATTCAAAAAGTCATTCATAAGTTCTTTCTGATTTAAAAAATCTATCGGATCTGTCATCCAATACCAATCTTTAGTTCTTGATTTAGATAATGCCACAGAAAACGGATTTCTAATTAAGAGTACAGGTTTTACATATTTATTGGTTTTACAAATCTGATAGGCCAATAAATTTGTAAAAATATCTTTAATCAACATATTTTTATATCTCGGTCTTTGCCATATAAACCTATTTGCTTCCTCTGATCGTTTTTGATAAAAATTGCCCTTCAATATCTGAGAAGACAACGTTTCTATTGCTATATTATCATTTGCATCATTTAAATATTTATGTTGGCAAAAACCAACGGCACTTAATTCGGAATAACTGGGGTGGAAAGGTTCGAATAATTCTCTAAAGGAATTATTAAAATTAATTAAAGAAGACACCCAAGTTGTGCCGCTACGCCCCGACCCAATTAACCATATGGTTTTGTCATACTGCTTGGGATAATATTTATATATATAGGTAACAAAAATTTTAATTAATCTTTGTTTTCTTAATTCCATGTTACTTTTCTGCTTCACAGTACTAATTTTTCAATAATTTAATTTCAGTATTTTATACTAACTCCCTTTAACAGTTAAATTTTGATCTAATAAATTCATAATATCAACATCTACATCAAAATCAAATTTTCTGGCAAACAGCTTATTTTCTGGTTGATTTAATAACAAGTTTAAATCTTCTGCTTTAAAAGTTACGGGTAAAGGTTCGTTTTTCCTGCTCCAATCTGTAAAATGAAGGTTTGGCTCAATTTTTATAGAGGCATCATCTTTAGACACCACATTAAGTATAGTTTGAAAAAATTGTTCATCTGCACAAAATGTATGTTTATAATAAGCGTCTAACTCTTTACGGTGCTCTAAATAATAAGAATAAATTTTTTGTAATGTACTGTAAGTTAAACACCACCACTGGCCTCCCCAATGATAACTATCAAAACAGCTAGAGCGCTTAATGCTCAATATGGGCCATAATTTTTAAAAAAACTTAGTGCGTTTTAATAAAAGCCGTGTTATTGCTTTAATATCTTTAACAGACAAACCCACTATGGGAGGTAAAAGAATATAATCTCCTCTTTTATCTGACAAATTAAATTTATACTTTTTTACACGTTCGTAAGTATGTGTGTTATTTTCTACTGGTCGTGTTATTATAAAATCATGATCTTTATTTGTATATAAAAAATCGTTTATAAATAAAGAATTTTTTATTGGATAGTCCTGACCGCTTAATAATATTACATGTCCTTCCGAGGAAGTCTGCAATGCTATTTCAATAAGGTTTAGTGTTGCCGCTACTTGAGAATAATCTCCCCAAACACAATTTACTCGATTAACTATAAATTGCACATTAGCTGTCTTGATTAGATCGACAAAAGGAGTGATGTCTGATTTTAAATCAATGTGAATTAAGAATTTAGAACAACTATCATCTAATCTATCAATTAATCGCTTTAATTGTTCAGGATTTTTATGAGCTAGTATGAGGTAAGTCTTATTAACTATTCTATGTTCCATTTAGTTAAGGAGATGTCTATTCATTTTAGTTAATTACGCGCACTATTGTAAATAAATTAAAAATTTATAATTTGTTAGCCTCTAGATCTTCTACGTATTTTTGAATAACTCCCTGCCAACTATACCTATCTTTCATTAATCGTCTTCCATTTTTTCTGATCTTTAATAATTGCTCCTTATCATCAAAATGTTTTAGGATGTTTAAAAAATCTACATCAGAATTAAATTCAAAAAAGTGTTCCCCATCTATAGCATCTATACCTTCTATTCCTTTAGCTGTACTCAGTACCAATTTCCCATAAGACATCGCTTCTAATATTTTAAGTCTAGTTCCGCTACCTTCTAAAAGAGGCACAACCACTACATCGTATTTTTTATATTCAGCTTCAATATCTTCTACTTCTCCAACCAACCGAATATTATTAAAAGGTTTTATAAATTTGAAATCATTTAAATTTGGAGATTTACCAACTATGGTTAATGTATATGCTTTGGGTAAAGCACCAAAAATATTTTCTACAAACCATTGTAATCCGTTAACATTTGGAAAATAATTTAAAGTACCTACAAACAAAATATTCTTGTAATCCTCTTTGACGTCTTGAAAAGTCCTAGACTCGATATCTGACCCATTAGGAATTTCAAAAAACCTCACATTAGTCTTCGGATTGGCGTTTTTAAATTTAACCTCATCAGCTTTACTACATACCCAAATTTCTGAAAAATAGGCATCAATGTTATGCTCATAACGTTGCAAAACGTTTAACTCATTTTCGTTTTTTAACAGTTCTGAATCGGTAGTTTCTGCATTATTACGTTTATTATCTATACTCATTTGCGCCAACTCCGAGTCAAAATTATGCGCATTAAGAATCTTATTCTTAAAAAGACCATTAACATTTTGGACCACAGCTAAAGTATCAAACACAATCGTGTCCAAATTTGTACACTTTGGATTGTGTTTAATTTCTTGCAATTGTTTTTTTAACAAATAGGTTTCTAAGTTTGATTGGTGCAAAGCTGTTTCAGATTCATATTTTTTAAGAATGTTATTTAACATTTTAAAACCTTGAAAAACAAATCTATTTTGAATAAGTGTTTTTTTTGCTCTAACTGCTTTGCTTACTATAAAATTAGCATCAACATCAAGATTGTTACTATTGCTATATGGAGACAAAACATGTAAATCGAAATGTTTGGATAATTCCTTAATCAAAAAATAAGTGCGTTGTTGTCCTCCATTGCCATCTTTCCTAAAATGAAGATTTGTTACAAACAACATAGGTGTTTTTAACATAGAATATATGTTTTATAAATCTGCTCTAAAAGTGTATTAATTTCACTTTGATTCTTGTCACTTTTGGATACCAACATTTCAACAATACGCGTCCTATTACTTTGCAATGCTTTTATTTTGTTTGGTAGTTTTTTAAAATCATTTACATTCACACAAAACTCCAGCATTCCCAAATCGGCCAAATAGTTATCAATTTTATTCGCATAACTCACAGCAATAAAAGGAACTCCCATTTGAGTAGCAAATATCAAAGAATGTAAACGCATGCCTATAAGATAATCGCTATTTCTCAGGTCATTAATATTAAATTCTAATTCCTCATTAAAATTTAAATAATCTCGAAATAATAAATTATCTCCATTTTTCGAATTAATGTGTAAAGGGAATGGTGTTATACGTTTTGTGGTACTAATTTTAACTAAATTCAAAAACTTTTTTATATCCCACAATCCTAAAACAGAAGATAAAAAAGGTAATTTATGATTTAATTTATTAAATCTGTGGTAATTTCTAGTGTACTGTTTAAATATGTTAGCTTTCCAAGGCCTTAAAGATAATGCGACAGTGCCTTGCTCTCCTGAATTAGAAGCTTTAGGGTAAGGATTTAAGAAGGTTAAATCTGGAGCTAAAAAGAGATTGCCATCCATATAATTATTGAAAATATCAACACTAAATTTATCTCTTACCACAACAAATTTAGCATGCTTAGCTATATAGGTTATAAAGTCGATATTATCATTTCCTACACTATCAATACTTACACCAATAAACCCCCATGGAATAGTTACCCTTTCCATTAAATCAACAACTCTATTAGTGTTTCTAAGAATTAATCCTCCTCCTCCTACTAGCAAAAAATCGCAGGTATTAATATCATGTATTTTAGTTTCTAGTTCTTCCCATGCTATAAATACCGCTACATCAGTTACTCCTAATGCTTTCAATTTTCCACTTAAACATTCTAAAATTCTATCGTCACCTGCATTATTCTGGTAATACCAACCTAAAATTCCAATTTTCATTTATAAAGTTATTTCATTTTTATAGAAAGTATTAATAAGATATTTATCCATACTTAGCATATATTCTACAAAATCATTATCATAAGCTTTCTTATTATAATTCCCTTTATTTTTTTCAGGAACTGAAGACAGAACTTTATGATCTCTAGATGTATGTGTTTTTATATATTGTGTTAAATCTTCTTGCAAGTGCTCTTGTTTCAAAAAATGAATATTCGGTTTAATAACACCCAATAAGTCTTCTGTTTGTCCTGAGATTAAGCGTTGTGCTGAATGTTCAGGATCTTCAGAATAAAATATTAAAAAAAGTCGCGTACTATATCCTAACGTATCTGCATATTGCGGCAATAAGTTAGAAGGTGTTAACTTTGGATTATTTAATAACTTCGCATAAGTTAACAGATCTATATTCGGATAATCTGGATATTCTTTTTCGATTGAAGATATCTCCCCTACCGGATTTCTTTTCCACCATCCAAAATAATAAGAGGACGTTATTCTTTCTAAAGGATTTCTTACAACTGTTAAAATTGGGCGGTCTTGATACATCTTAGGGATTTGTTTTGCTATCCCATGTTGATCCTTATAGTTAGACGACGGGTTACCATATATTTTAGGAAAATATAACTCTTTAAAAACTTCTTGTTTGTAAAAGATACTATTAAATAAGCTATCTTCTTTATATAATTGTTTTATACATTCTCGCATATACGAACTACCTGTTTTGGGGTAGTTTAACAAAACAAAATCTTTAGTAACAATCATTAATTCTTAAAATAGTTTAAAATATTTTTATTTTTTTATTTCCCCATCTTCAATTGTAATAATTCTATTACAGTGTTTTAAAGTACTCAATCTATGCGCTATAATTATTAACGTAAGGTTGCCATCACTTAAAGTGTGTATTGAATCTGTAATCTCCTTTTCTGTTTCGGTATCTAGAGCGGATGTGGCTTCATCAAGAAAAAGAATTTCAGAATCAAAATATAAAGCTCTAGCTATTCCAATCCGTTGTCTTTGTCCTCCAGATAATCGCGTCCCATTTTCGCCAATAATTTCTTTCTCCCCAAACTCCAAACTATCAACCATACTCCTTAAATTGGCCTTTTCTATAACCGTTTGAAGCTTTTTATTATCTATCTCTTCTTCTTTACAACCAAAAGCTATGTTTTCGGCAATAGTACCATCTATCAAATAAACCTGTTGCTGCACATAGCCCACTTTTTCGTAGAAAGCCTTCTCGTGACTAATATCCAATACTGTCTGGTCAATAAGAAAACTACCCTTAGTTGGCGATAAAAATCCCAATAAGATATTCATTAAAGTCGTTTTACCTGCTCCAGATGGCCCTACTAAACCTATAACCTCTCCCTTTTTAATAGTCAGGTTAATATTCTTTAAAACTGGGGTTTCTGAATTTGGGTAACTAAATTCTACTTGTTCTAACCTTAAATGTTGATTAAAAGCTATAGGATATTGTTTTGGTTCTTCAAGTAATCTGGCCTCGGTTTTTAAAGGAGATAGCACCTCAAAAATCCAATTAGACCTATTTAGTCCATTAATTGCGACCATCATACGATTTATAGATGGCATAATACGATATCCTGCAACAGCAAATAAACCCAATAATTTTAAAAGTTCTACTTTAGATGGAAAGTAATAAATACCAAAAGAAATCATAATAGCTACTGCTAGCATAATTGAAGTTTCAATTACTCGAGTAGGAACCAAGTTATAAATATTAGTTTTAACACTTACATCTACTAAATCGTCTAAATTCTCTTCAATTTTATCTCTAAACTCTTGTTCTGCCCCCATTATTTTCACATCGACAAAACCAAATATACTTTGAAACATGTTTTTACCCACCAAGGGAGTAACCTTTTGAGTAACATTACCTAGCTCATGCGATTTTTTTCTAACCCAACTATAAAATATTAAAAATGGAGGCAGTACAGTACAAGCTAGCAACAATAAAATTTTAAAATTGTAAATTGCTATAAATACAACTATAAATACTAAAACTATAACTTCGTTTAAAAAATTCAATGCGCCTAACACCTGTAATTGTGCAAATTGTGTTGTTGCTACACGAACATTTCTCATTACAACATTAGAGTTTGTAGTTTTAAAAAAAGAAAAGCCTTTTTTATAATAAATTTGATGCATCTTTAAGGCAAAATCTTTTGATAAACCAAGTGCAAATTTAGAATTATGCTTGACTATTAATAAACCTATTAAGTTTTTACCTAATATTACTAAAAATAAGCCAATAGCCAGAATAACTACTAATTGGTTCTCATTTGTTAAATGTAGTGTATCATAAATCCCTTTTAGATAAGGATTTTTTCCTATACCATCATCTTCCAGCAAAACAGAAAAAACAGGTAATAAAGCACCGAGTCCAAGTAAATCTAAAAATGAACTTAAAAACAGTAAACATCCTACAATAATTAATTTCATCCTATCTTTTGAAGGAAGTATTTCTATTACAAAACGAATTGTTTTATAAACTATTTTCATGCATTTTAATTTTTATAAAATGTTTTATACCAATCTACAAAAGCTTTAACACCAGCTTTGACATCGGTTTTAGGTTTGTATTTATATTGTTGTTCTAAAGCTGAGGTATCGGCATACGTTTGTTTAACATCGCCTGGCTGCATAGGGAGCATATCTTTAATGGCAGTTTTCCCTAAAGCCTCCTCTACAGCTTCAATATAATCTAGTAATTGTACAGGCTGGCTATTGCCAATGTTATAAAGTTTGTATAATCTCGATGCCTCCGAAGGCTGTAATAACGTAGCAACTACTCCCGAAACAATATCGTCTATATAAGTAAAATCACGAGATAAATCACCGTTATTAAATACCTTGATTGGTCTATCGTTAATAATTGCATCTGTAAATAAAAACATAGCCATATCGGGTCTGCCCCAAGGCCCATACACCGTAAAGAATCGTAAGCCTATGGTCTCAAAACCATACAAATGACTATAAGTATGTGCCATCAACTCATTAGCCTTTTTTGTGGCCGCATATAAGCTAATAGGGTAATCTACATTAGCTGTTTCTTTAAACGGAACCGCATCGCTATTACCATAAACACTAGAGCTACTGGCATAAACCAAGCGCTTGATATGATGATTTCGGCAACCTTCTAAGATATTTAAAAAACCAATCAGGTTACTATCGGCATAAGCATTAGGATTTTGTAATGAATAACGCACACCTGCCTGCGCGGCTAAATTGCAAACAGAATCAAACTTGAAATCTTGAAACAACTGCGCCATAGCTTCACGATCTTCCAAATTCATTTTAATGAATTGCATACGATCGCCAAAAGTTTCGCTTGAAGTAGCATGTAAATCCTGCTCAGCTTCAGTTCTTAAAACACCTAATTCTGTTAAACGCGCATATTTTAAATTGATGTCGTAATAATCATTAATATTGTCGATACCGATAATACAATGTCCTAAATTCAAAAGCGATTTTGCAACATGAAAACCAATGAAGCCTGCGACTCCCGTTACAAGTATCGTTTTTATTTCAGTTTTATCATTTTGTTGTTCCATAATATAATGGTTATAAGGTTATGCTGTTATACCTTTATATAACTTAGACTATTAGAAATCACACTGTGTCTTCGATTCACTATTCAACCACAATTCACGGCATCACAGCATCACTGCGTCACCACTTCACTGAGTAACCGATTTACTGCCCAATTACATAAACCTGAAAACCAACCTGTTCCAATGCGGATTTATCTAATAAGCTTCTACCATCAAATACAAATGCTGGCTTGTGCATGTTATCGTAAATGCGTTGCCAATCGTACGTTTTAAATTCATCCCATTCGGTTAACACAGCTATGGCGTGAGCACCTTCTAAAGCTTTGTACGGATCGTTCTCAACGGTTAAAGCATTTTGATTCGCTTCTGAAGATCTAGTTTGCAAGTAATCTAAGTCACTGTACATTTGCTGATCTGTTACCTTAGGATCGTATACCACAACATTAGCTTGTTCATCGATTAATTTATCAGCCACATAAATAGCAGCCGATTCACGGGTATCGTTTGTGTCTTTTTTGAAAGCCCATCCTAAGAAAGCCAATTTTTTACCAGAAACCGTGTTATACATGGTTCTCACCATATTCGCTGCAAAGCGATGCTTTTGATGATCGTTCATAATAATCACTTGTTCCCAATAATCGGCAACAGCATCTAATCCATAAGATTTAGCGATATACACTAAGTTTAAAATATCTTTCTGGAAACAAGATCCGCCAAAACCAACGGATGCTTTTAAAAACTTAGGTCCAATACGACTGTCTTTACCAATAGCATTCGCCACTTCGTCTACGTTAGCACCAGTAACTTCACATAATTCCGACAACGCATTTATAGAAGACACACGTTGCGCTAAAAAGGCGTTCGCAGTTAATTTAGATAACTCCGATGACCATAGGTTAGTAGTTATAATTTGAGCTTTAGGCACCCAACTTGCATAAACATCTACTAATGCCTGAATGGCTTCTAAACCTTCAGGAGTTTGTTCTCCACCAATCAACACACGATCTGGAGCTTGTAAATCTTCTACCGCTGTACCTTCAGCTAAAAACTCAGGATTTGATAATATTTGATATTTAACACCATTTCCTGTATTATCTAAAATGTTTTTAACTGCTTCTGCAGTTCTTACCGGGAGTGTCGATTTTTCTACAATGATTTTATCGCTTTTGGATACTCTAGCGATCTGACGCGCGCACAACTCGATATATTTTAAATCGGCAGCCATGCCTTTACCTACTCCATACGTTTTTGTAGGCGTATTTACCGATATAAAAATCATATCTGCGGCATCTATAGCGGCATCTACAGCTGTACTAAAAAACAAATTTCTACCACGTGATTCGCCTACTACAGCATCTAAACCTGGTTCATAAACTGGCAGGTTATCTAAATTATCGTCGTTCCATGCAGCAATTCGCTTTTCGTTTAAATCGACTACAGTTACGTTAATGTTCGGATTTTTTTGTGCGATAACAGCCATAGTTGGACCTCCAACATAACCTGCACCGATACAACAAATATTTTTTACTTTCATGTGGATTTATTTAGACAATTTTACTTGTTTTATTGTGGTTTGATGTTCTAAAAACCAAGTATATGTTTTTTGTATACCTGCTAATAAATCTGTTTTGTAAGACCATCCTGCTGATTTAAGTTTCGATACGTCCATCAATTTTCTTGGTGTACCATCTGGTTTTTCAGCATCCCAGATAATCTCCCCTTCATGGCCAGTTACACTTTGAATAGTCTCAGCCAATTGCTTAATTGTAACATCGGTTCCCGTACCTACGTTATATAAATGTTCTGGAAGTACATTATTTACAGCAAATACTACAGCTTCGGCCATATCATCTACATATAAAAATTCGCGCATAGGTGTGCCACTTCCCCATAAGGTTACTGGCGCATTACCATGTTCTTTGGCTTCATGAAACTTACGAATCATGGCTGGTAGCACATGGGAAGTTTCTAAATCGAAATTATCGTGTGTGCCGTATAAATTTGTAGGCATCAAACTCACAAAATCTTTCTGGTATTGCTTTCTAATCGCTTCGCAAGCCTTAACACCTGTTATTTTTGCAATAGCATACCACTCGTTGGTAGGTTCTAAACTATCGGTTAATAAATAGGCTTCTTTTAAAGGTTGCGGCGCTAATTTTGGATATATACAGGAGCTACCTAGAAAAATAAACTTTTTGACATCCAATTTATGAGCAGCATCAATAAGGTTATTTTGAATCTGTAAATTCTCCATTAAAAACTGATACGGATAATTGTTATTTGCTAAAATACCACCAACACGTGCAGCAGCATCGATAACAACATCGGGTTGTTTGTCTATAATGAATTGATTTACAGCTTTCTGGTCACGTAAATCCAATTCCGAACTTGTACGCCCTATAAGATTTGTAAATCCATCGGCCTCTAAAGCTCGCCAAACAGCTGAACCAACCATACCACGATGGCCTGCTATATATATTTTTGAAGTCTTGTCCATAAATATTGATTTAGATTTTAAATTATTCAAAATAATTTAAAATCTCGTAACCTCCATCCTTAAGATATTGGTCTTTCTGCATCAGCTTTACATCACTCTTCATCATATCCTTCACTAAGTCTTGCAGTTCAAACTCTGGTATCCATCCTAGTTTTGTATTAGCTTTAGTGGCATCTCCAATTAATAAATCAACCTCTGTAGGTCTGAAATATTTAGGATCAACCGCTAGAACTTCTTTCCCAATTTCTAATTGATATTCAGGATTGTCACAAGATGCTACATAAGCTTTCTCTTCGACTCCTTCACCTTTAAATTCTAAAGTGATTCCAACTTCGGAAAATGCCATGCGTACAAAATCTCTAACTGGAGTCGTTTTACCAGTAGCAATTACCCAATCTTCGGCTTCATCGGCTTGAAGAATCATCCACATCATACGCACATAATCTTTAGCATGTCCCCAATCGCGTTGCGCATCTAAATTTCCTAAATAAAATTTATCCTGTAATCCTAAAGCAATACGAGACACAGCTCTTGTAATTTTACGGGTTACAAATGTTTCTCCTCGAATTGGTGATTCGTGATTAAATAGAATACCATTACACGCATACATGCCATAAGCTTCACGATAATTTACGGTAATCCAATACGCATACATTTTGGCAACCGCATACGGACTACGCGGGTAAAACGGCGTGGTTTCAGACTGTGGTACTTCTTGTACTTTTCCATACAACTCTGATGTTGATGCCTGATAAATTCTCGTTTTCTTTTCCAGTCCTAATAATCGTACTGCATCTAAAATACGAAGTGTCCCCAAACCATCGGCATTACCAGTATATTCTGGCACTTCGAAAGACACATGTACGTGACTCATAGCCGCCAAATTATAAATCTCATCTGGCTGAATTTCTTGAATCAAACGAATTAAATTCGTACTATCAGTCATATCGCCATAATGTAAAAAGAAATTACGTTCATCGACATGCGGATCCTGATACAAGTGATCGATACGATCGGTATTAAATAATGAAGAACGACGTTTTAAACCGTGTACCTGATATCCCTTTTTCAATAAAAACTCACTCAAGTAAGCTCCATCTTGTCCTGTTACGCCTGTAATTAACGCTACTTTTTGTTTCATTAGACTGATAAAATTTAAATCACCTTTTGGTGTAATTTCTAATATTTTTTCACAGAGGTCACGTTTCCATTCTGGTGCGACCTATGTTATTTGATTTTTTAATGTTCTGACAAGAATTAAATAAATCTATTTATAATTAGTATTATTTCTACAAACGCTTATCGACAATAGCATCTGGTAAGATACCCTTAACATCATAAATAATTCCTTGACTCGATTTTAATTGACTGATATTAATCGTTAAAAATGCCTTATGTGCAACAGCCAACACTATACAATCATAAATAGTATCACCTAAATCCGATAATAAATCTATTTCAAATTCTTCTTTCACTTCCAAACTATTTGCCCACGGATCATAAACATCTACATCAACATGAAACCCCTTTAATCCGTTGTAAATATCAATTGCCTTAGTATTTCTAATATCTGGACAGTTTTCCTTAAAAGTTATACCTAATAAAAGAGCCTTAGCTCCTTTAACACATTGCCCTTTTCCAATCATGGTTTTAACAATTTCTTGCGACACATAATTCCCCATGGTATCGTTTAAACGCCTTCCCGCAAGTATAATCTCTGGATGATACCCAACTTCTTGAGCCTTTTGAGCCAAATAATAAGGATCCACACCTATACAATGACCGCCTACCAAACCTGGTTTAAAAGGCAAAAAGTTCCATTTGGTACTAGCCGCTTCTAATACGTCATGCGTATTAATATTTAATAAATTAAATATTTTTGCCAATTCGTTAACGAAAGCAATATTTATATCCCTTTGGCTATTTTCGATAACTTTTGCTGCCTCAGCTACTTTAATGGAAGTAGCTTTAAAAGTTCCTGCAGTAATTATAGACTTATATAACACATCTACCTCTTCAGCAATTTCAGGTGTTGACCCTGAGGTTACTTTTAATATTTTAGACACCGTATGCTCTTTATCTCCAGGGTTAATTCGCTCTGGTGAATAACCCGCATAAAAATCAACATTAAACTTTAAACCAGAGAACGACTCTAAAACTGGTACACATTCATCTTCCGTCACCCCTGGGTAAACTGTAGATTCATAAATAACAATATCGCCCACTTTTAAAACACGTCCAACGGTTTCTGAAGCTTTGATTAAAGGTGTTAAAACTGGTCGATTATTTTTATCTGTAGGCGTAGGGACGGTTATTATAAAAATATTGGCTTTGGATAAAATAGCTTCATTAGAAGTTGGCACCAAACCCTTCTTATTACTTTCAAACAAATCATCTTGAACTAAAACATCTTGTAGTTGACTCGAACTCACTTCCAAAGTATGATCTTCTCCCTGCAACAACTCCGCTACCCGCTTCCCATTTATATCAAAACCAATAGTTTTATATTGTTTTGCAAATTCAACAGCTAATGGTAAGCCAACATAGCCTAAACCAATAACCGCTATTGTTTTTTCTTTCAATTGTTTTGTCATCCTTAAACTTCCGTTAATTATGTAAAATCCACGGCTCCGCCGTGGTGCATCCCATTTCGGGTTGCTCCCAACGTATTTATTTCTATTTTATTTTTTACTGCAATTGCAGTTTCACTACATATCCTAAATCTTTCAACACCACCCAACATTGGTTTCCCGACACATGCTTCACCTCTCCTGACTGGTCTTCAAAACCAAAGTTGCTCAACTCCAATTGTGTTCCTGGACCAATAGCCTCAACAGCATTAAGCTCCATACCATTATTTTGTTCCACTTCTTTAAGCACTTCCACTTCATGCTCTCTAACCACAACTGGCTTTCCTCCCCAAAACATATATCTTACAACACCAGAAACCGCAAACACCCTATCTCTATCTTGCTCTGGCAACTTCACTAATATCATAGATGGCAACAAGGGCACTACAACTTTTTTCTTTCTGTCGCTCCAAACGCGCATTTCGGTTTTTACAGGACAATAAGCTTTTACTCCTAAAGCATTCAGTTGCTCAGCAACCTTCTTTTCACCTCTCGACTTTGTATACACCACATACCATTTCTCTTCCATCACACCTGTGTTGTATCCTCTTCTATACGTTTATCATAAATCACAAAACCATCGTCGTGAGAAAACGTACTGGTAAAGGAAAAACTCACCTTCCTCCCTATCTCCTGTTCAATTTTTCCGGCCATCTGATTAATATAAACCGTATTTAAATCTTCACCTTCAACAACTACATCTATCAATCCACTATCTACACCCTTCGCATAATCTCCAACAACTATAACACGAGATACCTCGCCCATACGCTGTAAAACCGTACGTACGATAGTATCTATCCCTACATATTTTCGCACCATATTTTGTAACGGCACAAACAACGGATGTTGTGTATTTGCTTTGTATGTAACTTTGTTTTGCTCTTTACCTTTACCAAGGTAACCTGCGGAAGACAACTGATTAAGTTCTTTACGAACAGCGTTTGTAGACTCGTTAAACTCTAGAGCTAAGCCACGTAAATACCCACTGTTGTTTGCATTAAGAAACAACTTAACCAATATCCTGATTCGGGTTTTTGAGGTGATTAGGGACTCTAGCATTTTGATTAATAAACGAGTAACAAAACTACTCTTTTTTATTTATTACAAAAATATTTTTGCAGAAGTTTTTACCGAAAACGTTTTTGTTTACCGAAATTTAACACTCTAGTCAACCAAACCAAAAAAGACTGGAATTCCATAAGTTTGAAAACAGACTGAAAGTTCTATTATTTGTGTTCATTTTAGCCACAAATACACGAATATTTTTTATAAAAACTATGTCAAATGTTCGTGCATTCGTGGCGCAAAAATATTTACAGAAAATGAAAGTCCTGCACTAACAGCGCATATTTTCAACTAACGAACAAGAACAATGATGCAACTAAAAATCAACACTCTATCAATTTGCTAAATGATATTTTTAAATAATTCCGAAGTAAGGTTACTATACAGATACGCCACAGCTCAAGTATAGATACTTCATGGATAACGTATTAAAAAGCGATTATTCCAACGAAAAAATCACCAAGACAATTAAATCAAATAACCACATAACTGATTCACCATCTAATACCCTACGAAGTTAAAATTCAACATTTGCTTAGCCTTGGCATAAACCTGAGGAAATTGCCCTTTAAACTCAGTAGGACGTTCTATAAAATGCTCCATGATAACGGCAAGAAAATCGAACTGGTTCAAAATTTGATGATCCTTAAAAAAACGAGACTCCATCAATTCTTTACGCAGCCCCTCGTTTTTGGTTAGCATACGCGCCAGCTCTTTAAAAGAATCTGAGAAAATAGTAGAGCTCACATCGCCTTCCTTCATACTATTAAAATGAATAGCATGGGTAAACTCAAAAATACCAACATTCACAGTATTATTAGTCATTTCTAGACCATGCATAAAATCTTCCCAAGAAATAACAAGCGTTTTCAATCTCGGATTCATTTCACCTTTATGATAAGCATCGCTAGAGCTGGAGTAAAATTTGTTCGGATAAATAAATATCTTATCGATTAAACCAATAAAGAAATCTCTAAAACCAAATGTTAAAATAACCGCATGCGCAGAAATTAACAACTTCATGTCGTGAGTAACAGTTAATCCATCACGTCCAATAAACTCTTTATCATTAATAAAAGCAATAACACGATGATCGAAATACAGGCGTTGTTTTTCGTTTAAAGATTTATAAAAATTAAAATTCTTATACAACAACGCTTTATCGGCGTCATTAAGTTTTTTAAGCGCCATATAAAAATGAACAAACAGTGGTTTTTTAAAACGAATAACATACACCATTTCAATCATTTTAAAGGTATAATACACCATAATAGATATCAAAAGCGCAAGAAAAACGCCCAAAATAAGCTTACTCGGTAAGCTAAACTGTTGCAACGAAGATATAGCCAAAGCCATAGTTTAGATTTTTAAAGTTAGTAAAGCGAGGGAATTTTGAATACTAAAGATAAGCACAAATACCTGACTATAGTAGTGATACACAAAGTTTTAGATAAGACTAAAGAATTTACCGATAAGCAACCTATTTTACAAATACATACACCATTTCGTCTTAAAAATTGGTATTTTATCAAAAAACAGAAAGTTTAATCGTATATTAAAACACACAATATAAATTTATTTATCTTTGTACCACCTAAACTATTATTTAGTTAAATACCAAACACTTACTACAGGTAAGTTGCTATGAATCTTAAAAATTAATAACTATGAAGAAAATTTACTTTTTATTATTATGTTGTATAACGCTTGCATCTGCTAGTTATGGACAAGATGTGACGATTGGCTCTCAAAATTTCGACACTGAAAGCACATGGAATTATTCAACTACTCCAACAGCTCCAATAAACACTGCTGCTACTCAATGGAGGGTGCTTGATATCCTTGGATCAATAGGAACAGCTGATGATGGAGATTTCTTTTTTGGTTTACAGAATAGCGCCAAGACTCCAGCTTCTAGATTAAATTACTATTTAGAATTTGATGATTTAGATATTAGTGAATTTGAAGATGTTGTTGCTAGCTTCGACTATGAATATATAGCTCAAAATCAAAATTTTGTACCTACCCTAACTTATCAGTTATATGTAGATGGTGAAGAATTTGCTTCAGAGACTTTAGCTTCCAACGCATTAAATTCAGGATCTGGTTCTGGAACTGTATCAATCAATGTGCCCAATAATAGCTCAATAATAGCTTTTTATATTCAGGTAAATTATCCTGCAGGTTTTCACAACAACTATGCAGCTGCAGTTTTTTCTTTTGACAACTTTAAAGCAGTTGCTATAGATTCTTTTGACGGTTTCATTTATCAAGGTGGACTTTGGACAGGAGGCACAACGGAACACCCTATTCCTGATAATGAAACGGGTGATAGTAATGCCCTTATTGTAGACGGCACATATATTATAGACTCCGCCATACAACTACAAAATGTATACACTGAAACTGGAGCTGGTATAACTATAGCCCCAACAGGTTCTTTAACAGTTAACGATATTACTACAGCTAACAACCTATTAATTGAATCTAATTCTCAGAATTATGGCTCTTTAATAGTTAATGGATCTCCAATTGGTAGTGCTAGGTATTCAAGACATGTTAATGAAGCTACAAGCGATTTAATCTCTTCACCTTTACCAGGAGAATTGTTTTCAGATTTCGCAATAACAAATGCCGACAATATGGTAGATGCAGGTACAAATCAAGTACGTTTTGGCCCTTACTCCAAGCTTTCTGGTAGCTACCTTAACTGGTCTACAGAAGAAGTGATAGAAGGTGAAATTTTAGAAGCAGGTGAAGGGTATCGTTCACAAACTAACTCAAACGGCAACTTCTTTGTCTTTTCTGGAGATATAGAAACAGGATCAGTATCTCGTTTTGTTTTATATACCGATGAATATGCATCGCAATGGAATTTAATTGGAAATCCATACACGTCTTATCTTGATATTGCAAATTTTGTTTCAACCAATGAAGATTTATTTCAGTCAGGGAAAGAAGCTGTTTATGGTTACGACGGGAATGCTTCTGATGGTTGGTTAGTTTATAATCTAAGTTCTGGTGTGCAAATGGCACCTGGGCAAGGGTTTTTCGTTGCGATCCCTTCATCAAGCCCAGACGCGTACATGGTTTTCAATCCAGAGATGAGAACCAATGGTCCTGGCGATGACTTTATAGCCGGCAGAACAACAAACATTAATAAAACGCACTTTAAATTAGCAATGAACAGTGGTGAAACAACGCGACACACTACAGAAGTATACTTCAACGATATCGCAAGTTTAGGTTTTGATAAAGGTTACGATGCCACAATTTATGGCAACAATGCCTCAGGTTACACCCTTTTCACACAAATGGTAGAATCTAATCCTGACTTTAAAATAGCCATCCAAACATTACCTAACAGTAATTTAGCAACTGGAATTGATATCCCGCTTGGTATAATAGCCCCAAAAGGACAGCAAATTACTTTAGAAATTAAAGAATCTACTTTAAGCGAAAGTGCAACAGTGTACTTAGAAGATACTAAAACAAACACCTGGACTCTTTTATCGGATAAAGCTTACACCTTTACTACCGACGAAAAACTGTCTGGCTTGGGCCGCTTTATTCTACATACAACCGACGACAGTAAACTTAGTATAGAAGACAGCACCAAAGATCAAATACAAATATTTACAGGTGAACGCTCTATAAAACTTAAAGGACAATTATATAGAAATACCAAATTAGCCATTTTCGATATCCAAGGTCGACAAGTACACAATACTGTTTTAAATCAAACGGTTAATGAATATACTATTAACACGACTGGTTTAGGCAGCGGTATTTACATTGTTCGCATAGAAAATAATACTGGAAACCAAATCTCTAAACGTGTTATTTTAAAATAACATTTTGTTTACCAAAAACTTATTTTATATTTACACTTATGAAAAAGGAAATAAAACATACAGAAATCACTCGTAAAGAAGCCATTAAAAAACTAGGTAAATATGCAGCCTTTACTGCTGTAGGTACGTTTGCTGTGTTAAATCCTTTACGAGCTCAGGAAACAAGCAACCCACCAGATCCAGATGCATCAAGAACTAGTGGCGAAGCTACAATTGACGACAGTAGTGCTCCTGCTAACAGTAGTACCATTCAGGATACCCAAATAGACAAAAATCAGGTAAAAAGCAACTTTTAATATAAAACGATATTGAAAGGTTTTTTAAAACCTAGATATACACAATCCGTTAACGATTTAATGGTTTTATGGTTTGAGCCTTCAAATCAATACACTATTGTCGATAACGGATTGTTTTTTTGTTTGCAAACGTATTTTGATACGGATACAGAAAAGCAATGCGTTTCTCTTTATAAAAAACAATTTCAATTAAGCTCGGTTCAAGCCGAACAATTGCTTAACGATGTTGAAAAATTTCTCACCGACCGAAATTCTAATATTATTGAAGAGAGCATTGCGCAATTAGACCATCCAATCGAAAAACCAAATTATGTTCTTACCAAATACTATAGTAGTTCAAAGAAAATCTTCTGTATAAATTATGAATCAGAGGACCTTCTAACATATATCCACCCGCAATTAGCACATTTAGAAACCACTAAATACAGCAAAACAGATTTCTATTTTAATCTTTCAATTAAAAATAATTTACATTTATTATATAAAAACGATGTCTTTGTAAGAGCTTTCCCAACCAATCACTACCACAAATTACAAGGCAGAATTTATATGGAACTCATAAATGCATTGCACAATAAGGTGAACCACGATTGGATTGGAGTATTTCATGCTTCGACAGTCTCCAACAACAGAGACTCAGTGATGTTAATCGGGCAATCCGGCAGCGGCAAAAGCACCTTCACAACACTATTAACCTGCTCTGGTTATTCCTTAATTGCAGACGATAACACACCGTTACTAAATACAGATTTCAATGTATATCATTTGCCAAATGCTATTTCCACTAAAGAAGGGGCTTTCAATACACTCCGCGCATACATCCCAAATATAGATGAACTCGAAAACAATCATTTAAGAGCTTATAAAGGTGCTATAAAATACATCCCAGCACTAACACCCGATAAGTTACAGGTCCCCTGCAAAACCTTAGTTTTAATAAACTACCAGAAAGATGCTGCTACAGAATTAAAGCGTATTAACGCTAAAAAAGCTCTAGAAATTCTTATTCCCGATTCTTGGATTTCGCCAAAACCAGAAAATGCCAAAGCCTTTTTAGAATGGTTAACAACACTCAGTTTTTACAAATTAACGTATAGTAATAATGAGGATGCCATTTTAAAATTTCGTTCTATTTTGCCCATTTAATTGTAAATTACAGTTCAATTCAACAACCATTTATGCCTTACATACACTCAACGTATTTTACGATTGCCAGTATATTAAGTTTTGAAACCGATGTTACCGAATTAAAAGCGTGTATCCAGAAATCGCCTATCGATTGGGAAGATGTGGTTCGTGTAGCGAGTAGTCATTTAATTATTCCTGTAATATACATTAGGCTTAAAAGTAAAGGATTGTTAGATAGTATTCCCGAAGACCTTGTGTTGTATTTAGAAGAAATAAACCGGTTAAATTTAGAACGAAACCTTCAAATTTTAGAAGAAGTTACCACCTTAAGCGCATTACTTAAAGCGCATAATATCGATCATGTATTTTTAAAAGGTGCTGCTATGCTCGCTAGCGGATTATACGAATCGATTTCCGAACGTATGATTGGGGACATTGATATTTTAATTGCGCAACACCAAATAGACCAAGCTTTTCATTTACTAAATACCGCAGGTTACACCAAGCATTACGATTTTGATTACGAAGTAAAACATCACAGGCATTATCCGAGACAAGCTTCCGAGCATAAATTGGCCGCTGTGGAGCTACACACCAATGTCTTAAAATATAATCATCATCATTTATTAGACATTAATGACATGTTGCAAACCAAAGAAGAAATTAACCAAATAAACGTCCCCAATAATTACTTCCTGAATTTACATAATATTTTAGCATGGCAAATTAATGATGATGGCTATTACTACAACCATCTCTCATTAAAGAATAGTTACGACAGTCTGGTTCTTAAATTATTCAACAATAAAACGCTTATAGAATCACTCGCAAAAACTCCAGTATGCGCCCATTATCTTGCTTTAAACAAAGTGCTCTTTCCAGAATATCAGCTTCCACCTTTAAAGCAACATTTAGAACGCAAACAAAATGATTATCGTTACGCCATTAACCATCGCAACTATTTAAAGACCACATACAGGCTAAAGCGATATTACATCAATATTAAAGACCGGGTCATCACTTTTGCTACCAACAAAAGTTACCGATCGCATATTTTCAAGAATAAGCTATTTAAAAAGAAGTAATTTTATACTAATTATTGCAACTGTTTTAAGACTTCTTCTTTCTCTATAAACCCAGAATGTACCCAGATTTTAGTTTCATCTTTATACAATTGCAAAACAGGTAAAGCAGCTACATTTAACGTTTTGCAGAGGGCTTTATTTTTATCGGCATCTATTCTAACTACTTTAACCGTAGTTGCCATATCGGATGCTATATCGTTTAAATAAGGTTCCATCTTTTTACACGGTAAACACCATTCGGCATAAAAATCGACCAATACTAATTTATCCGACACCAACATATGCTGAAACTCAGCAAGACTCATCCCAGAATCTACAACCTCCTCGGCTACTTCCTTACGGTTTTCACTACGCCATTTTACTATTCCTCCATCCAACTCATACACGTATTTGAAACCTTCATTTCGTAGATATTCGGCTGCTTTGGCACTTCTACCTCCACTCAAACAATATACTAGTATTGGCTCTGATGGATTTAAAGCTGAAATTTGATCAGTAAAACTATCATCCTTCCAATTGAAATTTTTAGCATCCTCTAAATGACCACCATTAAATTCCTCTGGAGTTCTTACGTCTATAATTTGTAGGGTTTGTTGTTCTTCAATAATTTGAGCCACTCCAGATGGAGCAAGTAACCTATGTTCATCTTGCTGACAAGCCATAACACTTAAAAACATTAAGCCTAAATACAAACGGATTAAAAATTGTGCTTTCATGCCGTAAATGTATAGAAATTGCAGGTATACTACGAGCGAACCTTTGATTTTAACGAATGTTTATATTATAAAACAACAAAGCGCCATTAACAGTTGTTAATGACGCTTTTTATGGTGACCGCGGAGGGATTCGAATAATAAAAATAGATTATAACAGATTATTATAGAATTTCCTTTATTAATGGCACTTTACACGCACTAAGGTTATAAAATGATTTAAAATAATTTAAAATATAACAACATAATTGTACCGCAGATTGTACCATTTTGTATATTTACATTGTTCAAATTATTCCTTATGGCAAAAATAAACTTCATATATCGGAGCACTAACGATATAGGCAAACTTTCAATAAGGTTTGTTCACGGAAAAGAGATAGATTATAGGGTTGCAACTCCCATAGAATCAAGAAAAGAGTATTGGTTTAAACGAACTACACGTAAAGGAAAAACCATAAACAGACATCTTCAATTAAAAGACCTCCCTAACAACGGTTCTTCTCAATTTAAAAATCATAAGGAAGAATTAACAAACATTCAAGATTCTATTATTGAACACTTCATTTCCGACTATAATAAAGGGGTGCCTATAACCTCAAAATGGTTAAAGAAAAAGGTTTTTGATTTGACTAATGTTTTGGACACTAAAACCAAGATAGACGCAATTTCAAAACAAATAACCGAAGCGAAAAACAAAAAGGACCAGGAAGAAAAAGAAATAATAAAGGCCAATCTTCTAGAATCCGCAATAAAAAAAATGTTCGTCAAATATAAAACCAACGAGAACGAACTTAAAAAGTATAAGGTTACTTATAACATGCTTTTGAAATATCAAGAGGCAAAAAAAATAAAATTCAACATCAAAGACCTTAATCAAGATTTTGCAGATGAATTTATGAACTGGAGTGTCCTTGATATGAGGTACAGCAAATCTTATACAAACGCGCAATTGAAAAGGTTTAGAAGTTCGGCAGTAAACGCCTATGAAAATGATGATAAAGATTATATCCAAGTAAGTAAGAAGCTTAAAACATTCAAAATGTTTGATAAAGTCTACAAAGACAAAATTGTTATTACATTAAACTATAATGAACTAGACACCATAGACGAAACCAAACTTGAAAACGAATCGTTATTCGATGCGAAAAAAGCAATTTTAATAGGTTGCGAAACAGGTTTAAGATACTCCGACTTCAACAAATTAAATGATGAAAATATTCAAACTATAAACGGTGTGGATTACTGGAAATTCAGAACAGAAAAAACCGATACAGTTGTTCAGATCATAATCACAGAAAGAATTAAATACTTGATTGACAAATATGGGATTCCTCAAACCAACTATCCAGACAACGGAGTAAAACTTAATGAGGACATAAAGGAAGTTTGCGAAGAAGCAGGCATTAAAGAGCTGGTAAAAGGCAGCAAAGCAGAAGTAATTAAGGTTGAAGGAAAAAAGGTTATCAGAAATATTAGAGGTGAATACCCTAAATGTAAATTAATAACATCGAGAACCTTTAGACGTTCGTTTGCAACTAACTATTATGGAAAAATTGACACAGCATTAATAACAGCCATAACAGGCCATTCCACAGAAAACCAACTTAGAGCCTACATTAACAATAAAGACGAAAGCAATATAGAAAGAACCAAGGAACAAATAGACCATTTCCACAACACGCGAACGAAAGAAACCAATAAGCCTCATAAACTTAAAATAATTTAGAATACGGCAGTAAACGAATAGGCAACGCAACAAAAAAGTTCAAATGAAATCAGACAAAAATCAATCCGGCTTAGACTTTAGGACATACTTTAACTATAAAGAATTCAAAGAAAACTATTCACAAGACAAAGAATATTATAATGAAAAATATCCAGACAGTACAGAAATTCATTTCATAGAGGAAGGCATTAAACATTATGAAATTTGCTTACAAAATGTAACGTACATTACCTCAACATCTGGAGAAGAAATAATAGAGTCAGAATATATCGGCACAAATTTACATCAAGTTATCCTATTTAAAATCAAGGACGGTAATAATGTTGTTATTGAAGAAGAAAGAAAACGTTTAAAATATGCTTTCGAGAGAATTCTAAACTACTTTATAAGTGAAAAAAATAACCATGAAATGTTTTTCGGATCTGAGAAGTATGAAAAAACCAACGTTATTGAAGACAACACGAGAGATCATGAGTCGGAAAGTTTTAAATTATTTGACAAAATAAGATATGAGGAAATAGGTGATTTTGATATGACTATTTTGTTACAGGAAACCTCAAAAAATTATAATATTGAATTATTGAAGGCCTTACTATACGACTTATCTTTTTATCTCTTTGAAGAAAAAGAAACACAAGAAAACGGATATACTTCTGAACAAATAGACCTTGCCATTAAAGAAAGAATAAATAACGGCCTAGAAGTGCCTTTAAATACAACCACTAAACCTAAAAACCTTACACAAAAAGGAGAAAAATTATTCCAGAACATGCAATCAAGTATAGATTTGGAAGGCTTATTGTTCCCCTATGAATTCTTTTCGCTTTATAGGTTTGAACAAAAAATTAAGAATAAAATTAATGAATTAGAAAATAAAGGAATTAATAAAACTAACATAAAATTGCAATGGCATGGAAAAAATGTAGAATTTACAGAGTTAATAAAAGCATTACATGTTAATGGTACATTTAAGGGAACCTATGAAAACGCCATCTTAAGTGCTTCTGAATTTTTTGGGGTAAAGATTAATCCAGAAACCATACCTCAACAATTGCAAGAAATAAAAAAAAGGAACAACGGTAATGAAACTAAATTCCTAACTAATTTAACAGAGACTTTATACAACGAGTTACAAAACAAAACAAAATGAATTAAAACTAACCATAGGTAGGCCATACCTATGGGTTAAAGCACTTGAAATCAATGCAATTTAGCCAAATATTAATCTTTCAAATATTTGGAAAATGCAAGCAATTAAATTAGAATTACCTACAGAGTTCAAGTCTGACATTGACTTAATCAAATCAGAACTAAAGGAACTTAAATCAAAGTTCTCTCCTAAAAAATCTGAAGAACTTTTAACAAGGAATGAAGTTGGAGACTTCTTCAAAATCAATGCTAGTTCTGTTCATAACTGGACAAAGAAAGGCATCTTGACCGCGTATCAGTGCGGAGGCCGCGTCTATTACAAACGTGCTGAGGTAGAAAAAGCCATTGTTAAACTTAATAAGTAAAGCAATGGCAACGCAATACCCGATAATGATAACCCATGTATTTCAAGAAACTACAGGAGGAGAATACAACACAGTAAAGCACTACGAGTTAAAAGAAGTCAGAAACGGAGTTTCACAACTAACCAACAAATTAAACCTTAGTAAAGACCAAAGTTTTGCAAAATCTAGTCCAGACTATTGGTTAAAAGTTAGGGAAGGTGATAAATGGAGCGAATGTTTAACAGGGCTTTTTAAAATAGGTAAAAAGAACTTCTACAGAGGGGATATTGATAAGAAAAAACACCTCTTATTATTCGAATTCTCTCAGGGATATAGTATTCTAACGATCTACTATTTTCAAAATTTCTACACAAAAGATTTTCTAAATCTAACAAAGCAAATCAAATAGTACTCACAGAACATAAAAAAAGACGGGTATTCCTCCCGTCTTTTAAATCGTTCAAATGAGTAATACTTGGCAACGCATTACCTAACAACAAATATAAAATAATTCTTTGATAGAATATCCTATAAAAGTCCTTGAATGTACGATAATTTGCCCTTTTTCACCTCCAATAAACAGCAAATAGAAAACTTTCTTAATAGTGGTCTATTAAAACCTGTAAACGAATATGTAGGATACTGCAAGGATTCTGGGGAGCAGTACACTACTAAAAGAACTTATAAATACTACAACCTTTTTTTCACACTAACATACACTTCTAAGGATGAATACGATGAGTTAAAATGCAAGGGTTCATTTCATTATCTTATGAACCAAGGGAAGCACAATGCAGACAAAGTCAATTTTACAAAGGCGAAACATTTTTTACTAGAGTTCGCTAGTCTATTTAACGTAGACCTATTTAAGTTAGAATTAAACCCTCCTGAGTTTGGTTTAAATTTATCAATACCCTTTGATATTACCGAGGTAGTACAATATACTTTTTGTGAACAACGGAAGGAATTTAGTTTTAATCCTCCACACATTAAGACTTCTAAAATTTCGGGCAGTCCTGCAAATGATAACCGTTTAAAGTTCTACAGTAAATCCCATGATTGCCCTAAATATTCTGAAGACAATATACTAAGAACAGAATGGCAAATAAAGAAAACAAGAGTGCTAAAACGCATAGGGATAAAGACAGTAGGAGACTTGCTTAATATTGATAATTGGAAAAAAATAAGTGAGAAACACATTGAGAAGTTTAAGCACTTAATTATTTATGATTACACTATAATAGCACCACCTTCAAAAAGAATTCAAGAGAAACTAAACAACTACAAAAGCGACAAGTATTGGAGAGCTTTAATTGAAGATTGTAAGCTTGAAAATTGCTCTTATGATAAGTACAATGATAAAAAAGAGGACTTAAATAAGTTGTCAAAAAAATACGGTTCAAACCTAATAGGAAAAATCCTTGAAATCATGCGTAAACAGTGGGATTGGTTTTTAATAGAAGAAAAACACCCTAACTATGCACCACTTTTAAATCCTAACTATGCACCATTTATAGAGTGCATAGCCTGCACAAACAAAGACAGTCCTAGAACTTGTTTAGTTACTGGCCTTGACATTTCGATGCAAAAAAAGAGTGATAAATTAAGTCATACAGGGTTGAGGTTTTATCACAAGTATGATAAAGAAATATTTGAAATGATAAAAAGTAAGTTTCTTTCTAAGAATTGGATAAACTCAGACTATGAAACTCAAATAAAAGAAATTGCTCATAACATAAGAAACGCACACAGTAACCAGAACAGGAGACAGAAAGGACTTTATTCAGAAAATCAAATGCGACTTTTCAACATCACTTAAACTCTAATAAAATGACAAAAACAGAATTCGGTAATTTAGAATTTGGAAAAAAAATGAATACCATTAGTACATTGGGGCAATTAGTCGGGCAACTACAAAAGGACCACGAATCCCTTCTTTGTTATGCTGTAGACAAATTCTTTGTTGAGGTAATCTATGAAACAGAAACACATGATTTATTAAGGTTGGTAGTTTTTGAAGGTGGTAGGCAGTTAGACAAATACTCGAATTTAAAAACAGAAATTTAATTTACTTGTTCCTAAAAAAGAACTTATTAAATTCTTTTTTGCGACTGCTTTTATAAATTTACTGTAAATCAGTTTTTAATTATGACAAAAAAAGCCACTCTATCCTACTCTACATTTCTACAAAATTCAGGAATGACCGAATTTCTGATAATGTTCTTAACATTTGCTGAACATCCAGAAAAAGAAAATCTAAAATTGAATTTAGAAAAAGCTCTTAGAAAGGCAGCCCAAGCCAGTAAAAGCGAAATTAACATATTGGCCGAATTCTTAGAAAAGAGTGATAGTGAGGCTCTCTTTGACGTTGGGTTGTATGAAGATATATTTGGGCAAATGGCCTATTCTAGGTTAGTAGATAGTTGTTTATGCTATTTTAAAGAAGTGCTATCTGAAATTGTTAGAATCAACCCAAAAATATTAAAATCTAGAGACACGGAACCCTTAGATTATATCCTCTCTTTTGATAACATGGATGATCTAATAGAAGATTTAGTAGAGAAAAAGATTTCTCAATTATTTTATGGAGGTGTTAATGACATAGAGAAATATTTCAAGTCCAGACTGAACATTGAATTATTTGAAACTATTGAAGACAAAAAAGAGTTCAATCAATTGATAAAACAAAGAAATTTAATAGTTCATAATAGAGGCATAATTACAAAAGAATTTACAAAGGAATTTCCGATTTACTCTGGACATGAAGGAAGTATGATAACTTTTGGATTCTCAAAAATATCAATGATTAATAACTATTTAATAGAATTCCTTTACAACCTAGATAAAAGGCTCTCAGAAAAATTTAAATTGAAATTAATAAGTTTAACAGACTAAACACTCTAATAACACTCAAATATGATAGATAATTTCGGAGATAAAGTAAACACAAATGGTTTTGATAAAAGACCAGAGGACACGAATAAGGGAGGGCGTAAACCGTCTATAAAAAATCAAATGATAGAACTCTTAGAATCCAATGGAGAAATGATAATCCAGCCTGAAAATGTTATCAAAATAGAAGACAATGGATCGGTAAGGATTAAAATCGCTACAGAAATGCAACTTGCAATGAAATTAAACGATTGGGCAATGAGTAAAAAAGGTTCTGACAGTTTAAAAGCCTTACAAATAATATTAGAAACTATTGACGGTAAGGCCAAACAATCAGTAGATGTTACTTCAGGAAATAAACCTATATCATCCGTTATGGGTAAACGTAAGATTATCATACAGGAATTCAATGGTAATGATGAGGTTTAAAGACTCGAATTTTGTTAACTTTAATAAACCATTTTTTAAAACTATGAAGGCTTTTTTACTGTGCTTATTTATAACTCTTAGTGTTTATTCTCAGGATAGTTTTACCATAACCAAGGAAGGCTATAATACATTTGTTCAGGAGGTCACCTCAACAAAACAAGAATCTTACAAAAAGGTAAAACTAAACGTAGTTAACAATTGTGATATTCTAAAAAACTGTATCGTTTCAGAAGTTGAAAATGAATACATTAAATTCAAGTATTTAGATAACACAACATACTCTTGGGAAACAAAAAAAGGTAAAAAACGAGAGTATGAATATGTAATTATTCCTGAATTAGAAATTGAATTCAAAGATTATAAAATAAGGGTAAATGTAACCTCTGTTTATTCTGTAGGCTCTGATGGGCAAACGTATTTAGTAGAACCAGACCAGTACTTCACTAGAAATGGTGAATATATAAGCAATCTTGCTGCTATAGGTAAAAAGGTTGCTATAGAAAACTCCGTAAATAAAAAAATAGAATCCATGTTTGAAGAAACTAAGGATTGGTAAAATAATTAACTTTGTTACAGGAGCAAACCGCGGCTCAACAATAACGGTATTTAAGAATTTATAAATTAAAACGTACCGTTATGGCAAGTGATGAAATACTATTTAAGGTAGCAGCAGACCTTTCTGGGTTAAAAGACGACCTTCAAGACCTTTCTGGATATTGGGAAAAACACAATAAAGAAATAGCCAAAGGAGAAAAGGCTATGAACGACTATACAACCAATACAGTAAAAGACTATGAAAAGGTAAATCAAGCCCTTAAAAAAAACACCAAACAATTAACAGAGGAAGCAAAAGCAGCCGTTATACTTGAAAAACAAATACAATCATTAAACGAAGCAAATAAGCAATCCTTCAATGACGAACAGTTAAAAGAATTCAACTCCTCTCTTTCATTAATTGAAAACAACCTACAAAATTTAAAGAACTTAGACCTAAGTTTAGAAGATTTAGATTTATTAACAAAGAACCTAAAAGAAGCTTCTAACGATTTTGAAGTACTCAATACCTTAATTGAGTTTTTTGACAGTAAGTTAAAAACGGCCTCTAATAACACAGTCAATAGTTTTGATTCTATTAGTTCTAAAATCGAGGAGACCAAACTAAATATAAAATCCACAGAAGACTACATTAAATCGGTCAATGACCAGATTAAAAACACGGCTCCGGGTAAATTTCAAGCAGAACTAATACAAGAAAGAGAAGCCGCTAAGAAAGCATTAATCGAAGAAAAAGTCGCGCTCGAAGATTACAAAGCACAAATAAAAAGTGTCGCTAAAGAAAACGTAAGTCTAGAAACCCAATTAAGACGGGTAAAAGATGAGTTAATAGAGCTGGAATTAGAAGGTAAACGTGGTTCTGCAAGATGGGAAGAACTTCGTGATAAAGCTGCACAATACAATGAGGTAATCAGAGACACAAACCAAGAATTAAACCGTGCATCTTCTCACACCTCGAATTTAGATCACTTACTTGGTGCCGTAAGTGGTTTAGTTGGTGCATTTAGTGCCGCTGAAGGAGCAGCAGCATTATTTGGAGAACAAGAGGAAGAATTAGAACAAACATTAATAAAGCTTAACGGTGCTATAGCCCTATTAAACGGACTGCAAGCCGTACAAATAGAATTAGCCAAGAAAGACACTCTAGCCTATAAAGGGTTAACACTAATTCAAAAACAATATTCTATAGCAGTAGACACCTCAGCAAAAGCCACCTCTCGCCTATTGGCAGCAAGTAAACTTTTAGGAGTCGGCTTATTGATTGGTGCTTTGGCTGCTATTGTTGTGTATTGGGAAGATATCGCTAAATGGATGGGGATAGTTAACGAGGAGACAGAAGAAATTAACACCTTGAATAAGGAAACTAATTCCATTTATACCGAACAAGTAGCAAAGTTAAAAGTAATGATTAGTGCCGTTGAAAGAGGTAGCGCAACATTAGATCAACAAAAAGAAGCAGTCAAAGACTATAACAAAGAATTTGGAAACACATTAGGAGCCGTTAAAAATTATATTGAACTAGAAGAACGCCTTATTACTAACGGAGATAAATACATTAAATATCTTCAATTAAAAGCAAAAGCAGAAGCAGCAACTCTTTTGCAGATAAACAAAATACAAGAAGCTTTAAAATTAAGAAATGAAGTTGAGGCTTCACCGTTTGACTATGTAAAATCTATATTTGGAGATAAGACGCCAAATGAATATGCAAAAAAAGAAAATGAGGAAGCAGCCCAAATAGCAGAACAGGCAGCGGAAAGATACCGAAAAATAGCCGATGAGGTTAAAAAAGAAAGTCTTGAATTAGCAAAAGAATTAGGTATTACTGGAAGCGAATCGACAAAAACTTTAGGTGACACAGTAACAAAATATGAATCACTATTAGCAAGTTTAGTAGATAAAGGAAAGCAATTACAACAACAAGGAATCGAAAGCAATCGCGAGCGCGAAAAAGCAGCCTTAAACGCCCAGTTGGAAGAAGAAAAAGCAGCGTATTTAAAACAGATAGATAATTTAAATGCAACCGAAGAACAAAAATTGATTATTCGTAAAAAGTACGACGAAATCTACAACAAAGAAACGGGCACGGCATACGAGCAGTTACGGAAAGATACTAACGAGATAGACGAAAAGTACAATAAACAGTTCGAGGAGAGTAGGTTTAATGCCATTTCCGCAATTAACGAGGTCTATAATCAAGAGGCAAGAACCGAAAGGATAGCAATAGGCAGAAAATGGAGTAAGATAAGGGAGGAACTAGGTAAACAATTAGCCGAAACGGAAGATTACGCGGATAAATTGGATATAAAAAACAAGCTCAAAGCCATCACAAATATTGAACAGCAAGAAATCACAAACTTTGATATAAATACAGGCTTAGAGCGTATTAAAAGAGAAAAAGAAATAGCAGATTCAATCCTCAAAATTTATCAATTAAACTCACGTGAAATCATTAACAATGAAAAGTTAAAATCAATTCAACTATTAGCAAATGAGAAAGACTTTTTAGAAAAGCAACTCAAAGTTTATAGAGATAGTTTGAAGTTCGAAGATCAATCTCTTTTTGAACAATTGATAGCAGATTTGCAGGAAGTTGATTCAGAATTAGAATTGAATAATATTTCTGCAAAATTAAAACAGGTATTTAGTCCAGAAGTAACCACTGATATTTTAAAGATTGTAGAAGCACTTAAAAAGGTAGGTATAGAAATCAAAGATATAGGGGAAGCAACTAAAAAGGAAACATTTTCAAAAGGGCTTAGTAAATGGACTGCTTCTATAAGGTCTTTTAGTGAGCAACTTGGAAAAGCCTTGGGGTTAGACGGGATAAAGAACAAAGAAGCTTTAAAGGCATTTTCAGACAGCCTAACCACCTCGATTGAAACCTCATATAGAGCATTAGAATCATCGTTACAAGCAGAAGTAGAATATCATCAGGAAAGAGTAAACCTCATCAATGATACAATTAGCGAAGTAGAAAATCAAGTTCAGAAAGAAAAGGATTTGTACGATGAAGGCTATGCTAATAATTATGAATTAAGAAAAAAGGAGCTTCAAGATTTAAAGGATTTAAAACGCCAGGAAGAAGAAGAACTTAAAAAAGCCCAAGAACGTAAAAACAAGTTAGCAAAGGCAGAACTTTTAGCCAATGCCGCACAGCAAACATCAAACTTAATAACAGCCGGAACAGAGATATTAAAAGCCTATTCAGGAATCCCTTTTGCAGGAATATTATTGGCCGCAGGTTATATAGCGTCTATGTTTGCCTTGTTTGCACAGTTTAAATCTCAAGCACAACAAGCACAAAGCTTTAGGCAAGGTTTAAAAGAGGGGGCACTTACTTTAAATGGTCCTCGCCACGAGCAGGGCGGTTTCGGTTTGTACGATTCCAAAAGTGGCCGTAAGGTGGCAGAGTTTGAAGATGGAGAAAAACTTTATGTTACAAATAGAAGGCAACAAGGCAGGTATAGCGATATTCTAGACGCCTTAATTGCAGATTCGCAAGGTCGCGGCAATCTAGAAGAATTTTTAAAACAAAAATACGGTGTGCCAGAAGTAGGCAAACAAACTACCCAAGTAGTTAGGCACATTAACCGTGTTACGGTACAGGCAGCGCAGGCAAAAGAGCAAGCCTCAAGTAAAAACGATGGTGTTTTAAAAGAGCTTAAAGAGTTCAAAGATGCTTTTAAAAGTGAGTTCGATGGTTATAAAAACGAACGAGACAACACCACTACCTCTTGGGAAACTAAAGAATTCTACTTTGTTAAAAAAGGACAGACAATAAAAAAATACCCTAAAAAAACTACTGAAGAATGAAGTGGAGATTTGAAATAGAGAACGCCTTAGATACATTCGATATCACCCCTAATTCAGGAAGAAATTTATCTATCCAATTCACAAAATCAGATGAAAGGCGATTTGATTATGAAGAAGAAATTAAAGATATCGTTCTAATAGGAAATGATTATAAATACTTCTACAATTTAGAAAAGTCGGACACTAGATGCGAACTGCAAACCTTTAGAGTTTACATGACTTGTGGTGGACAAGAAACCGTTAGATTTGAGGGTATATTTGCTATGAGTTCGGGAGTTTGGGATTTAGAAAGGTGCACCGTTTCTTTTAAGGTTAAGAATTCAAGCCCGTATAAATGTATTGAAAACGATAAGTCTAAAAATTTATACGATTATAATCTCCCCCTATATGCCACAGACTGTCCAAGTTATTTTCTAAATACATTAACATGCAATAACAAGGATGATTGTTTAGATTGTAAAGAATTTGGAACTACAGAAGAATTAGAACTCACAGGATGGACACTAATGCATGAAAAAACTGTAGACGCATCTAATGTTAGAGTAGATTTTAAACTATATGCAAGGGAAGAAATGTGGGTGCCTTGTGGACAGCCAACAACAGACGATTGGATTTTACTTGAAAACTGTGTACAGCATATATTCACGGTAGACAATGAAACTCTTTATGTAGATAAATATTACAGGGTATATAGTTCTGAAAATGAATCTTTCGAGCCTGTTCTTATTGGAGATAAACATTTTCAAACAGGTGGATCAAATCAATGTTATTATGCTAATTTAAAAACAAGCGTTCCTATTGGTCCTCGATATTTCTTTGTAAACGGTTTTAAACTATTAGACGTTATTCAGGCCTTTATAAATGATTATTGCCCCGGATTAACAGTGGTTTCAGATTTCTTTCAATGGAATCCAAAGAATCAAACCAGCATCAATTACGTAACAGGCGAAACAAATTTATGGACAAATTTAATACTACATCAAAAGTCCGATGTAAAACGCATGTATCCTAATTACAGGAATCCTTCTACAAAAGCAGAAATTAGTTTTCCAGAATTATTTAGCGATATCTTAAACACATTTAATTTAGGATATAAGATAGAGAGTGGAGAATTTATAATTGAGCATGTAAGTTGGTTTATAAATAACCTAGGACTTGATCTAACCTCATCAAAGTACTCAAATCACTTAAGAGGCACGAAAAAATATTCTTATAACACTACTGACTGGTACAAATACGAAGAATTTTCTTTTATGGAGTCTGAAAATTTAGATTTTGTAGGAACTGACATTGTTTATAACTCAGAATGTTTAGAAGATAACACAAAATCAAAGCCAATCGATGTGAGCAATATTACAACCGATATCATGCATATCATTTCAGACCAGATAAAAGGAGAAGACAAAGTGTCTTTAGATGGCTTTACACTTGTTGCATGTGAAAGCTCAGGTTCTCTAAGAAAAATTTACAACGATAGTAACATTTCAAATGGCTATAGAGACTTATTAACCTTTAAAACAATTCAAGTGAACCCAATTCTAGATACAGGTATTACAATTAACAACTCTTTATCTTGGGCTTATCTACACGACAAGTTATGGAAATACGGTCGAATATTTTTAAACGGCAGCATGAATGGTGTAGACACAAATTTTACAACTAAAGTTCCTGCTATTAATCAAGAGCCTATTAATGTAATTCTAGGCTGTACAGACCTAAAAAACTTCAACCCTTTAGACAAAATAAAAAGTTCTTTAGGTTGGGCTTTTGTTCGGTCTGCCGAACTAAAATTGTATCAATGTGTTATGACATTAGAATTGCAATTAGAATCAATACAAGATACCAGAGGCAGCGGAAACACAGAATACGGAGACTTTGACGGAGACTTTGACGAAAACTTTGATTAACTATGAATAAAAAAGGGAGGTTAACCCCTCCCTTTGCCTTTCTAAAATAGAACTAAACCTAGTCTATACTTAATTAAAGTTTGTTTATCCTTTATAATGGTCAAACTAATCTATATCGGATTTAAAGGTTTCAGATATGAGTGATTCTACTTTAACAGAGAACATTTCAAAAGTCATTTCTTTACTCTTGAAAAACTCGCTTTGTAAAATGCCGTAATCTTCCGTTAATACACATCGTTGTTCATAGTCTAACTTATTTATGAAAGTACTATGAGTAACTCCAAATAATTCAAGTTCAATTTCAAAAGGTAATTCATTCATAATATCTGAGAAATTCCACAAGGAACAGTAGCAGTATTCAATTTCTTTAGTAAGTTTAAAATATTTCTTAAGGTCTTCTTTTGTGAATTCACTCCCTCGCAAAATAAAGTCTATAACTTTATAAAGAACTTCTGGATCCAATTTATTGGGGCTCCCTAAATCAAAGAATAATTTGTTCAAATATCCTACAGAGTTAATAAGTCCTAATACTTCTATTGACATACTAAAATGAAAGTTGCTGAAATGAGATCTTAGGTTTTTAGTCTCTAAAACTAAATAATCAAATGGATAAGATTTAATAAGGTTAATTTGTTCTGGAATTTGTTTTTCTGAAAGTACCATATATTTAAAGTTTAAATTATACTTAGGTGTATAACTATTCATTGCAAATATAACATATAAATACAATACAAAACAAATAAAATAATACTTATTTGTTTAATTTACATTTGCATATTAAACATTTATGGTTAATTTTGACAAAAAGTTAATCATGTTAAAAATTAAAGAATTACTTAAGCATCAGGGAAAAACTCAAAAAGACCTAGCAAACGAGTTAAACATTACCCCAATAGGACTAAACAAACTTATTAACGGGAATCCAACTTTAGAAACTTTGCAACGTATAGCAACGGTTTTAGATGTTGAGGTTTTGGATTTATTTGAGTCGAAGGACAGCGATAAACAAAAGGTACTTTATATAAAAGAAAATGGAGAGTTTATTCCTGTAGGCAAGATTAACCTATTTTAATAACAGCAGCACAGTTTTAAAAAGTCAAAAATTCATGATTAGTAACATCTAAATATACCCCGTGCCCTTTAAATTTTGACTTTCCTATTCTGAGGTACTTTCTTTTATACTGTGTATCACTACACATACAATAACATATAGCCCTTATACCTTTACCATGTGTACAAATATAGTCAAGGTCTAGACCAAAGAACCCTATCATTAACTTAACCTCCTTTACAGCCTTAAAAATAGCCCTGAATAGTATTTAGAGCGTAACTCCTATCAAATAAACATAAGGAAATAATAAACCGACTTCTTAGAATTGATTAAAAACATTGCTTCGATCACACGTGTATTAGAAAGTTAAAGATTTTTTGATAGTCATAATTTGAGTGTAAGAATAGTGAGTTTCAAATCATAATTGTACCACATATTGTACCATTACAGAGAATATTAAAGAATAAAAAAACCTCAACTATTTGAAAAACAAATAATTAAGGTTTTTATTTAGTGACCGCGGAGGGATTCGAACCCCCAACCCTCAGAGCCGAAATCTGATATTCTATCCAGTTGAACTACGCAGCCGTTTTAATCTGTAATTTGATTTTGCGCCTGAAACCAGATTTTCTTTCCAGTTAAACCCTACCTTATTGGCAGGCAGGTACGCAAGCCCGATTTTAATTTTATGCTAAACTCTTTTTAACAAGGTCTGCAATGGTTTTGCCATCGGCTTTACCAGCTAATTCCTTATTAACCGCTCCCATTACTTTACCCATATCTTTCATGCCTTCTGCACCAATCTTAGTAATTGTCGCTTTTACAACTTGCTCTATTTCAGCCTCAGTTAATTGCTCTGGTAAAAACTGACTTATCACTTCGGCTTGTGCCAATTCAGGCTCGGCCAAATCTGTTCTATTTTGCTCTGTAAAAATAGCAGCACTATCCTTACGCTGTTTTACCAATTTTGATAATATTTTTATTTCTTGCTCTGAAGTTATTTCTGCCGAAGAACCAGACTCTGTTTGCGCTAACAATAATTCCGATTTTATTGCTCGTAATGCAGCTAATGCTGTTTGATCCTTTTCTTTCATAGCAGCTTTCATAGCCGTCATGATATCTTGCTGTAAACCCATATTCTAATTTTGATGCGAATATAATAAGAAAAACCCAAAAACACTTAGAGATTTTTGGGTTTAAAATTAACTAAAATTGCTATTAATCTAGTCTACATTATCGTGTAAAAACGAATTATTACTTCTTAACTGAATATCATTATTATCGTCTACTCCTAAACTGGTTTTAGACATGTTAGTTTCAGATGAATGCTGCGTTTCATTTAAATCTACACCCTGACGTTTATATGCTGGGATTTTTTCTATTTCATCAATTTTCGAGGTATTGAATTTATAGTTGAAATCCTTCATTTTACGACGGCGCTCTTCGGCACGCTCCTTCAACATGTCCGAAATAGGACTATGCATAGGATCGACCTCTTCTACTTTATTATCCTGTACCGGACGCTCTTGCTTCGCTTCTTTTTTAACGAAACTAATGTTTTGATCAAACTCATTAAGCGCTTTATCTTCTACCGGTTTCTGAACTGGTTTTCTTGTAATTTCACTTTCTGGCTCAGAATAATCATCTAACACGTAACGTACTTCCCCTTTTTCGGTAGCTTCGGTAACATTTACAAGTTCTACATAATCGTTAACTGCGATATTTTTAACATGGTCGCTTTCTTCTTCTAGATTGTGCTTAACCACTTTTTCATTAGCATCAGTATCTGCAGAACCTTTAGATAATGGCATATCGAAAGTTAAGGTGATTTGCTTCTCTTCTTCAATATCAAACGTTTCGGTTGGCTCTTCTACCTGATGATTTTTAACCTCGGTAAACACAAAATCGTTAACATCTACATGAGATAAATCTTCGTAATCGACTTCAATATTTTTAATGGCTTCGGTTGTCGGTACCAAATCTGAAACATTCGACGACGGCTTAGTCGCTTCCTTTTTTGGTAATTGCGGCTGAGTTTCGAATTCTTCTAGATCGTTTAAATCTAAAGTATGTCTAACCACTTTTGGTGGCTCTTCTTTTTTAAGCTCGATATTTGGTGTTATAATAGCTGGTTCGCGCTCTATTTTATTAGACTCTTGCTTTTCTAAATTTTGCTCGTCTTCTAACGAGTGTACCACTTTTTTAGCTTCGGTATTAGAAATTTCGTCCTGCTGATCTAAATTAAAACCCGTTGCTATAATGGTTACCGCGATAGATTCTTCTAACGAATCGTCTTCGCCAACCCCCATAATAATGTTTGCACCGTGTCCAGCTTCATTTTGAATGTGGTCGTTAATTTCTCCAATCTCATCGATAGTAATTTCTTGAGCTCCAGAAACGATAAGCAACAATACGTTTTTAGCTCCAGAAATTTTGTTATCGTTAAGTAAAGGCGAATCTAAGGCTTTCATTATGGCATCTTTCGCTCTATTTTGTCCAGATGCAACCGAAGACCCCATTATAGCAGAACCACTATTACTTAATACGGTTTTAGCATCGCGTAAATCGATGTTTTGTGTGTAGTGGTGGGTAATTACCTCGGCAATACCACGAGCAGCTGTGGATAACACTTCGTCTGCCTTAGAGAATCCAGCTTTAAAGCCTAAATTTCCGTAAACTTCGCGAAGTTTATTATTATTAATTACAATTAAAGAATCTACTACACTTCTAAGTTTTTCAATACCTTTTTGAGCTTGTTCATTACGCATTTTACCTTCAAACTGAAACGGCATGGTAACAATTCCTACTGTTAAAATATCTAAATCTTTAGCCATTTTAGCAATAATAGGAGCGGCTCCTGTACCTGTTCCACCTCCCATACCAGCAGTAATAAATACCATTTTTGTATTGGTATCTAGCATGCGTTTAATGTCTTCGTAGCTTTCTACAGCCGATTGCTCCCCTATTTCTGGGTTGGCACCAGCACCTAAACCTTCTGTTAGATCGAGACCTAATTGGATTTTGTTAGGCACGCCACTATTTTGTAGGGCTTGCGCATCGGTATTACAGATTACAAAATCTACACCTTTGATGCCTTGTTGGAACATGTGATTGATGGCATTGCTACCACCACCACCAACACCAATAACTTTAATGACATTTGATTGGTTCTTTGGTAAGTCAAATGAGATACTTGCGAATTCTTTGTTGCTGCTCATAAATTCTTTTTTACTGGTTTATTTCTTTACTTTAGTATTGATTCTTTTTTGTTACGCCTATCCCTTTTTTAGGATGACTTTGTGTGCTTTTATTCTGCGTTATCTAGAAAGTCCTTAATTTTATCGGTAAACTTATCTAGAAAATTACGGCGTTCCTTTTTTACCACGGGTTGCTCTTGCGGTGGTTCTTGTTGCTTAGGCGCTTCCTCGATATCGTCTTCTACAATTTGCTCTGCTGCTTTTTCTTCAATTTCTATATCGCGTTGTTTGCGCTCTTGGTGTTTTAACCCATCTAAAACCAAACCTACACTGGTAGCATATAACGGACTGGTAATATCTTCGTTACTATCGCCTGCTAAATGCTCGTTAGGGTACCCAATACGAGTGTCCATCCCTGTTATATACTCTACCAATTGCTTTAGGTGTTTTAATTGTGCGCCACCACCTGTTAACACAATACCTGCAATAAGTTTCTTTTTTTGTTCTTCGTGACCGTAATTCTTTATCTCTAAAAACACTTGCTCTATAATCTCTACAACACGTGCATGAATGATTTTAGACAAGTTTTTGAGTGTAATTTCTTTAGGCTCGCGACCTCTTAATCCTGGAATAGATACAATTTCGTTGTCTTTATTTTCGCCAGGCCAAGCCGAACCAAATTTAATTTTAAGCAACTCTGCCTGCTTTTCTATAATAGAACATCCTTCTTTTATGTCTTCGGTTATGACATTTCCACCAAAAGGAATAACAGCTGTATGACGAATAATACCGTCTTTAAACACGGCTAAATCTGTGGTTCCTCCACCTATATCTATTAAAGCTACTCCTGCTTCTTTTTCTTCCTGACTTAAAACTGCATTGGCTGATGCTAATGGCTCTAAGGTTAAACGCTCCAGTTCCAAATCGGAGCTTTTTATACATCTTCCTATATTTCGTATAGACGACACCTGCCCTACAACCACATGAAAGTTAGCCTCTAATCGGCCGCCATGCATACCTATAGGTTCTTTAATTTCTGCCTGCCCATCTATTTTATACTCTTGAGGCAATACATGTATAATTTCTTCGCCAGGAAGCATTACCAGTTTATGTACCTGATTGATTAATTTATCGATATCTGTTTCGTCGATAACCGTTTCGGAATTAGGTCTGGTAATATAATCGCTATGTTGTAAACTTCTTATATGTTGCCCTGCTATACCAACAGTTACGCCCTCTATTTTAATACCTGCAGAAGCTTCTGCCTCTTGAACAGCTTGCTGGATAGATTGAATGGTTTGTGTAATGTTACTCACCACACCACGATGTACACCTAAACTTTTTGAGCGACCAATGCCCAAAATTTCTAATTTCCCGTAATCGTTTTTACGACCAATCATGGCCACAATTTTTGTGGTTCCAATGTCTAATCCAACTGCTATATTATGTTCCATAGTTTAGTTTTTGGTGCACACCACTTGGTTGTCGAATTGCAAATTTATGTTACTGTAATTGTTAAGTGTACCGTCTTTCAACGCCTTTTTATAAAACACTTTTAAATTATTAACTTTTTTATCTAACTGATTTAAATTTCCTAAATACACGCTAAAATGGTGTTGTCTTAATTTTAAAGAAATCGTGTTATTGTCGTTCTGATGAATTTCTACAACATGCTGCTTTAAAAAGGTGTCATTATAAACTTTCTGAGCAATTTTAAAAACGTTACTCAAATTATTTTCATCTACATGTCCCACAACAAAAGGTACTCGAGCTGTATAGTTAGACGATAATGGCATGGCTCCACCTTCATCATCTAAATAATAAGATGTTGTAGTGCGAATTCTCGCAATAGGTTTTTTTTGTTCTATTTCTGCATTCAGTTCGCCGTTAATATCGACAAACACTTCGGCAGATTTTATCATTGGGTTAGAATTCAGGGCAAACTCTAAGGCATTCAAATCTAAAGTTTCTTTAATCAAATTCGAAGTGTCTACAGTTTTTTGTATTAACAACTTACTAACAGTTTCTTGCGTGATAAACAGATTGTTATCTCCCAAAAAGCTAATTTCTGGCGCCGACACTTTTCTATCGTTATTTCTAACCGTTGCAAAAGCAAACAGGAACACGATAAGCGCTAATAAAGCAACCATTTTAACATAAGCCCATTGTACTTTAAATGCCATGTAATGCCTGTTTTATATGTTTAACTTCTGCTCCTATATCTCCAGCTCCCAAGGTTAATACCACTTGCGCAGGACTAGATTTTATTTTTGAAACCAAATTGGCCTTACTCACCAATTGTTTGTTGGGGTTATTAATTTTACTCAACAACCATTCCGACGACACCCCTGCTATAGGCAGTTCCCGCGCAGGATAGATATCTAATAAATACACCGAATCGAAAGCCGATAAGCGCTCGGCAAACTCGTTTGCAAAATCTTGGGTTCGACTGTACAAATGTGGCTGAAATACCGCCAATATATGCTTGTTAGGATACATTTCTTTAACCGCCTGATACACCGCATGAATCTCTTCCGGATGATGCGCATAGTCGTCTATATACACCAAGTCTTCGGTTTTGATTTGATACGTAAAGCGCCTTTTAACCCCTGTATACAATGCTAAAGCTTTGGCGAGCTGCTGGTGAGGGCAACCATACTCTACAGCCATCGCCAAGGCTATTAATGCATTCGACAAATTATGTCTACCGGGTAGGTTAAATTGCAAATTTTTAATAACGGTTGTTGGAGTTTTAACATCAAACACATAACTTCCGTTCTGAATAGTAATATTGTATGCGGTATAGTCCGAATCGTCTTCTAAACCATACGTAATTCCTTGTATTGGCAATCCGTTTTTCACAAACAGCTTTCCGTTTTGCTTCACTTTTTTAGAAAAGTCTACAAACGATTCCTGCAATGCTTCAGCTTTACCATAAATATCTAAATGATCGGCATCCATAGAGGTAATACAAGCCAAGTCTGGCGACAAGGTTAAAAACGACCTATCGAATTCATCAGCTTCCACTACCGAAACTTCTGTTCCCCTTGCAATGTAATTGGAGTTGTAATTTTCGCTAATACCACCAAGAAATGCCGTTACCGGCACATTACATTCGTACAATAAATGCCCTAAAATACTAGTGGTTGTGGTTTTTCCATGCGTACCAGCAACAGCCAAACAAAAGGTGTGTTCTGTAATTAAGCCTAACACTTCCGACCGCTTTAAAACTTTAAAATCGGGATTGCTTTTAAAGTACTGTAACTCTTTATGATCTTTAGGCACAGCAGGTGTATACACCACCAACGTATTTTGGGCGTTTAAAAATGCTGACTCTATTTTAGAAACTTTGTCTTCAAAATGTATAGCGATCCCCAAGGCTTGCAATGCCTCGGTAACCTCGGAAGCGGTTTTATCGTACCCAGCAACACATTTGTTATTAGCTTGGAAATACCGCGCTAAAGCGCTCATGCCAATACCGCCAATACCAATAAAATAAACGTTATGTATGCTGTTTAAATTCATTATTTACGCAATAACTTTTCTACTTCGTCTGCTATATCTTTAGTAGCATTAACCAAGGCTAATGCTTTAATGTTTTTACTTAATTCGTCTTGTTTTTCTTTTGACGCCATTAACTGAGAAAATTTATTCTCGAAATCTACATCCAAATCGGCTTCCTGTATTAATACGGCGGCATGCTGATTTACTATCGCCATCGCATTTTTAGTTTGATGGTCTTCGGCAACATTAGGCGACGGAATAAAAATAACCGGTTTGCCCACGATACATAATTCTGACACCGAACTTGCTCCTGCCCGCGATATAATAAAATCGGCTGCCGCATAAGCCAAATCCATGTTATTTATATATTCGTGCACTTGCACATTTTTTGTATTACTATAAATTTTATAGGTCTTATAGTACAACTTGCCACATTGCCAAATAACCTGAATGTTTTGCATTTGAAGGTAATCTAGTTCTTTCTCTATCAATTCATTTATACGCCTAGCACCTAGACTCCCTCCTATTACCAATAAGGTTTTTTTATCGGGCACCAACTTAAAAAAGGCCTTTGCTTCTTCTTTTTTAGTATGTACCGTTAACAAACTTTGCCGTATTGGATTTCCTGTTTTTATAATTTTTTCTTTCGGAAAAAAACGTTCTAGCCCATCGTAAGCCACACATATTTTCTGAACCTTGCTGCCCAACATTTTATTGGTTATACCTGGAAACGAATTTTGTTCCTGAATTAAAGCAGGAATGCGTTTACTTGCCGCCATTCGCAACAAAGGACCACTCGCAAAACCACCTGTACCAATAACAACATCTGGCTTAAACTGTTTTATAATTCTGCTTGCGTTATATAAGCTATTGATAAGCTTGAACGGAAACATTAAATTTTTAAGTGTTAATTCACGCTGAATTCCCGAAATCCATAAGCCTTCAATATCGAAACCAGCTTGCGGTACTTTCTCCATCTCCATTCTATCTTTTGCGCCTACAAAAAGAAATTCAGCATCAGGGTAGCGTTGCTTCAACTCGTTAGCAATTGCAATTGCAGGGTAAATATGCCCCCCTGTACCACCACCTGATAATATGATTCGATAATTTTTACTCATTACATTGCTTCAGATAAAATCTCTAACGGATTATCTTCTTCCTTTTCTTTTTCTATACGTTCTGCTACAACATCCTGCTTAGCACTTACACTTAATATAATACCTATGGCCAGACATGTCATCCAAATAGAGGTTCCTCCACTACTAATTAATGGCAATGTTTGCCCCGTTACCGGAAACAGCTCTACTGCCACAGCCATATTTATTAGGGCTTGAATAACTATTGGCAAGCCAACCCCTAAAACGACCAACATACCAAAAATAGACTCTGCCTTATGCGCCACAATTACAATGCGCACTAAAAACCACATATAAATAACCAATAAAAACACGCCACCTATTAACCCGTATTCTTCGATAATTATCGCATAAATAAAATCGGATGACGACTGCGGCAAAAAGTTTTTCTGAATACTTTTTCCTGGCCCCATGCCTTGAATACCTCCAGAGGCAATGGCTATTTTAGCTTTTTCTATTTGATAATCTTCTTCGGTATCTTCTCCATTCGAAAAATTCTCGATACGACTCATCCAAGTATCTACACGGTTTGGCATTGCATCTGGAAATGCCTTTGCCACCAATATAAACATGGCCAAGCCCACCACACCAGCGCCTACAATAAGCATAAGATACTTTAATGGATATCCTCCTAAAAACACTAAAACCAATACGGTTAGGAAAATGATAGCCGTCGTAGAAAAATTAGCCGGCAAAATTAAAATAAGTACTGTAAAAACAGGCATCCAAAGTGGTAAAATTGACTCTTGGAACGATATTTTTTTATCGGCCATTTTAGACATGTATCTAGCCACATATACCATAAGCACTACCGAAGCCAAAGTTGACGTCTGAAACGACATGTTAACTAGCGGTATCTGTATCCATCTGCTGGCATTTGCTCCTTCTATTGTGGTACCTTGAAACATGGTAATTATTAACAAGCCCACCACAAAAGGAATCATAACTATAGATAAGCCCCTAAAATAGCGATAAGGTATTTTATGCACCCCATACATAAAAGCAAAACCAAGTACCAAATGCATAAAATGTTTTACAAAAAACGTAAAAGTACCACCGCTACCGCGCATATAGGCCAAGTTACTGGACGCGCTATACACGGGCAAAAACGAGAATATTGCCAGCAAAGCAGCAATAGCCCAAATAGATCGATCTCCTTTTAAGTTTTTATAAAATTCTTGCATTATAAGTTTCTTACAGCATCTTTAAATTGTCTACCTCTATCTTCGTAATTCTCAAACAAATCAAAGCTTGCACACGCTGGAGACAACAACACATTATCTCCTGCCTCGGCTATTTTGTAAGCTATTTTTACGGCTTCGGCCATAAATTGGGTTTCCACTATAACATCAACCATATTCCCAAAATTTTCTAATAACTTGTCGTTATTTACTCCTAGGCAAATAATCGCTTTAACTTTTTCGTTTACAAACGGAAATAATTCTTCGTAATTATTCCCTTTATCTTGTCCACCAACAATCCAAACTGTTGGAGCCGTCATACTTTCCAAAGCATAATATGTTGCATTAACATTTGTAGCTTTAGAATCGTTTATATACTGTACTTTATTAATTTTTAAAACATGCTCTAACCTATGCTCTACCCCCTGAAAGTTTTCTAAACTCTCTCTAATGGTTTGCTTTCTTATTTTTAATAAGTGCGCCACAGTAGATGCTGCCATGGCATTTTTAATATTGTGCTTACCTTCTAACGCTAGGTCTTTTGTTGACATACTTATATGATTGTTATCTATTGTTATATTTATTGTTTCGTTACTTAAATAGGCGCCATTTTTTATAGTTTTCACTAACGAAAAAGGCAATAATTGGGATTGAACGGGATGCGATGCTAACCAAGACACCAACACATCGTCATCGGCATCATAAATCAAATAATCGTCTGAGGTCTGATTCATGGCTATTCTAAATTTTGAAGCGATATACTCATCAAAATTATAGTTATAGCGATCTAAATGATCTGGTGTAATATTGGTAATAACCGCTATTTTAGGTTTAAAATCTTTAATATCGTCTAGCTGAAAGCTACTAATCTCCAACACGTAGTTAGCGTAGTTACACTCCAATACTTGCTTCGCAAAACTATCGCCTATATTCCCTGCCAAACCTACATTCAGGTCTTGTTTAAGAATATGATGAGTTAAACTTGCCGTTGTTGTTTTGCCATTACTCCCAGTGATTCCAACAATTGTAGCATCAGTAAAATACGATGCGAATTCAATTTCTGAAATCACGGGAACGCCGGCTGCTATTAATCGTCCAATTATATTCACAGTACTTGGAATTCCTGGACTTTTCATTACTAGATCTGCATTAAGAATTTTAGCCTCTGTATGCTGCTCGTCTTCCCAATCAATCTTATTATTTAAAAGAACGTTTTTATATTTATTTTTAATTTTTCCCTTATCGGAAACAAAAACTTCGTAACCTTTTGCTTTAGCCAAAAGCGCAGTCCCAACACCACTTTCTCCTCCTCCTAGTATTACAATTCGCTGCATTATTTTTAGTTCATTACTTCGTTATTATTCATCTCTAAACTCAATATCCAATTATCTGATTTTAAGCGTTACAATAGAAATGATAGCCAGCAAAATGCCAATAATCCAAAAACGAGTTACTATTTTACTTTCGTGATATCCTATTTTCTGATAGTGATGATGCAAAGGCGACATTTTAAAAATACGCCTACCTTCGCCATACTTCTTTTTTGTATATTTAAACCAGCTTACCTGCATAACAACCGACAAGTTTTCTGCCAAGAAAATACCGCACAACACTGGTATAAGCCACTCTTTTCTAACGGCAATGGCAATAACCGCAATAATCCCCCCAATGGTTAAACTACCGGTATCGCCCATAAATACTTGCGCCGGATAGGTATTGTACCATAAAAACCCAACTAAAGCCCCTGCAAAAGCAGCAACATAAATAGTAATCTCTTCCACCCGTGGGATGTACATAATATTGAGGTAATCGGAAAAGATAAAATTCCCCGACACCCAAGCGAATATACCGAGAGTCAACACAATAATAGCCGAGGTGCCTGCCGCCAAACCATCTATACCATCGGTTAAATTAGCACCGTTAGACACAGCGGTTATAATAAAAATGACAATAGGAATAAATAACAGCCAAGCATATTTTGCGTAATCAGGATTTATCCATGTTATTAAATCGGCATAATCAAACTCATTGGATTTAACAAAAGGAATGGTTGTTTTAGTCGATTTTTCTTCAGGTTTAAACTGTTTGGCTTCTTCCCCGCGAACTTCCACAAGTTCTTGCTGGGTTTCAGGCATTTTTTCTTTTATGGTTACTCCCGGATGAAAGTATAAGGTTGTTCCCACAATAAGCCCTAAACCTATTTGCCCCAACACTTTAAATTTTCCTTTTAAACCTTCTTTATCGTTTTTAAATTTTTTGATATAATCGTCTATAAAACCTATGGTTCCCATCCACAATGTGGTAACGATTAATAATAAAATGTATACGTTATCTAATTTCGCAAAAAGGATTACCGGAATTAAAGTGGCCAAAATAATGATGATACCTCCCATAGTTGGTGTACCTGCTTTTTCGGCTTGCCCTTCTAAACCTAAATCGCGAATAGATTCGCCCACCTGCTGACGCTGTAAGTATAAAATAATACGCTTACCATAAATTGTAGATATTAGTAAAGACAATATAACTGCCATAGCCGCACGAAAGGTAATGAAGCCAAACAGTGATGCTCCGGGTAATTGATATTGTTTTTCTAAGTAGTCGAATAAATAGTATAACATATTATTTTTCTAACTGTTTTAAATAGTCTTTTACAATTTTAAAGTCGTCGAAATCGAAGCGTTCGCCTTTAATCTCCTGATAGGTTTCGTGCCCCTTTCCGGCAATTAATATAATATCGTTTGGCTGCGCCAATTGGCAAGCTGTTTTTATAGCTTGCTTTCTATCTACAATAGACATCGTTTTTTTAAAATCTTGAGGCTCTACCCCTTTTTCGATATCTTCTATAATAGTTTCGGGCACTTCGCCTCTTGGGTTATCACTTGTAAAAATGATTTTAGTACTTAAAGCCGCAGCTATCTGCCCCATTTTAGGTCGTTTTGTTTTGTCGCGATCGCCCCCGCAACCTACAACCGTAATTAATGCTTCGTTTTTAGTACGAATGCTATTAACGGTCTCCAAAACATTTTTTAATGCATCAGGGGTATGTGCATAATCTACAATAGCTGTAACATGCGTATCGGAAATAAGGTACTGAAAGCGACCACTCACGCTTTCAAGGCTACTTAACAAACGTAAAATCTCATCTTTTCCTAAGCCCAATAATTCTGAAACTCCATAAATAGCCAGTAAATTGTATGCGTTAAACGCCCCGATTAAACGCACCCAGACTTCGCTTTCGTTAATTTTAAGCAACAAGCCTGTAAATTGATTTTCTAAAATCTGTGCTTTATAATCGGCATAACTTTTTAGGGCATAAGTATGCTTTTTTGCCTTTGTATTTTGAAGCATGATTTCGCCATTTTTATCATCTACATTTACTAAAGCAAATGCCGATTTTGGCAAGTGATCGAAAAACGATTTTTTAACATCGCGATACTCAGCAAAAGTGTTATGATAATCTAAATGGTCGTGTGACAAATTCGTAAATACACCGCCTACAAAATGTAATCCTTCAGTTCGTTTTTGATGAACTCCATGCGAACTCACCTCCATAAAACAATACTCAACACCTTCAACATTCATCAAACTCAAATATTTATTAATAGTCAGAGAATCTGGTGTTGTATGCGTTGCCTTATATTCAACATCATCAACTAAAATCTTAACAGTAGACAAAAGACCTACTTTGTATCCCGCCTTTTTAAATAGTTGATACAACAAAGTAGCAACGGTTGTTTTTCCGTTAGTTCCCGTAACACCAACTAATTTTAAATTCTCGGAAGGATTTCCATAATAATTAGAAGCCATAACCGCCAAAGCCACTTTAGAGTCTGCCACCTGCACATAAGTTACACCATTAACAATATGCTCAGGCATACGCTCGCAAACTACAACTAAAGCCCCTTGCTTAACAGCCGTATCGATAAATGCATGACCATCGGACAACGTACCGCTTACTGCCACAAAAACATCGTTCAACACGACTTTGCGAGAATCGAAAACAATGGTATTAACGTGCACGTTGGTGTTTCCTACCACTGCATCAATAGCCACTTTATACAATATGTCTTTTAATAAACTCACGATACTTCTAACACTACTTTTTGATTCTTTTTTATTTTTTGTCCTTCAGGAATTGATTGTTTTTTCACTTTTCCTAAACCCGAAAGCTCTACATCTAAACCTAAATTTTCTAATAAAGCAATGGCATCCATAACTGGCAAACCTACCACTCTAGGCATGATGGTTTTGTATTTTTGAGCCGTTTCAAAATACCCTTCAAATTCCTGTTCTATAGGTTTATCTACCACCTCTAAAGTTTCTACCTCATCAATAATCGGGGTATCTGTAAATATTTTTTGAGCAATGCGCTTAAACACAGGACCAGACACATCGGCTCCATAATATCCTTTTTTGGTACTCGGTTTATGAACAACCACAATACAAGAATACTTGGGATGATCGGCTGGAAAATACCCAGCAAAAGAAGACACATAACGCGGCGACCCCTCCCAATCTTTCATCCAATATTCTGTTTTAGCCGTACCTGTTTTTCCCGCCATAGAGAAATATGGATTGTATAACGATTTCCCCGTACCACGAACCACAACGTTTTTCAGTATTTCACGAATTTCACCTAAAGTTTTATCTGAACAGATTTTATCATTGATCACTTCCTTATCAAACACTTCAATCTCTTTGTTTAACTCTCTTACCTCTCTAATAAAACGCGGTTTTACCATAACACCATCATTTGCAATCGCATTATAAAAGGTTAACGTTTGCAAAGGAGTTAATTCCATATTGTATCCATAAGCCATAGACGGCAAGGCGTTTTTACTCCATATTGGGTGACCAGGCTCTGGAATAACCGGATCGCCCTCCCCTATAATAGATATACCAAAAGGCTGATCTAATTTCCAATCCTTAATACGATTGATGAATTTTTCTGGCTGTTTAGAATACCCATCATCTATAATGGTCGCTAAACCGATATTGGAAGACACCTCTAACGATCTTGCCACGGAAATTTCGCCAAAGCCGCCATGATGCGAATCTGTAATGGTACGGCCATAAAACCGCTTTCTTCCCCGCCCTGTATCAACTACAGTTGATGTATCTACAATCCCATCTTCTAAAGCCGCCATAAGCGCCATAGTTTTAAACGTCGATCCTGGCTCGTGCGATTCGCCTACTGCATAATTCAGTTTTTCGTAATACGTACCGTTTTTTGTGCGACCTAAATTAGAAATAGCTCTAATCTCGCCAGTCTCCACTTCCATAACCACCACGCAACCGTGCTCGGCCTCATAATACTCCAACTGCTTTAACAAAGCATGATGGGCAATATCCTGAATATTTACATTTATGGTGGTATACACATCGTAACCATCTTTTGGCTCTACTTGATTATAATCGGCAATAGGTTTCCATTGCCCCTTACCAATACTTTGCTTTAGCCGCTTACCATTTGTTCCGCGCAAATACTTTACACCAAATGCGCCATCAATACCTGGCCGCGTTACATTACCATCGTCATCTATACGTTCGTAACCAATGGTGCGCTCTGCAATACCCCCCATAGGGTGCTCGCGCTTGGTTTTTTGCTCTACAATCAATCCACCTTTAAATGCACCTAAATTTAATAATGGAAAATTGCGCATTCGGATGTACTCCGAATACCCAATATTCCTTGCTAAGAGATGATATCTATTTTTATTAGCTCGCGCTTGACGTAACGACTTTTGATAATAAGCTGATGATTTTCCTCCGAATTTCTCGAGCGAATCGCACAACGGCTTTAAATATTTTTCGAAAGTTTTTGGCGACGGGGTTAACGCATCAAAACGAATATCGTATTTAGGCACAGAAGTTGCCAACAAGCTCCCTTCGGAATCGTAAACATTACCGCGATTAGCAGGAATAACCACCGTTTTTACCGTTCGCTTTTCCGCTAAGCTTCTATATTTTTCGCCATGTACAAATTGTATAGAAAACAATTTAAACACCACAGCTATAGCAAAGAGGAACATACATCCTGCTATAAAATACAATCGCCTAATTATGTTCTTCTCGTTAGTTGCCAAGCTAGAACTTATTGTTTAGATTTAACTTTTACTTTTTGCGGCGGAATTTCGGAAGGCGCCAAGCCCTTAACCGCCATTTTACTTACTACAGTCGACTCCATTTTAAGCCGCATTAATCGCGAGCGCCCATCTACAAACGCAGACCGAAGCTCTTTAACTTCGTTGTTAAGCCGCGCAATTTCATGCACTTTCTTATCGGCACGATGCGAACTCGCTATCATTACAAAGGCCAATGCAAACACAAAAAGAATTCCGCGCCAGTTTTTAAATGAGTCGTCGCTCACCAAAAACGTTCCTCTTAATATGCTGTAAAACCTTTTTTTCATATTTTTTCGGCGATGCGCAATTTTGCACTACGCGCCCTATTATTTACTTTAATCTCTTCTTGAGTTGGCACAATTAAACCACCAACTTTTTGCAACGGCACTTCAAAATTCCCAAACATATCTCGCTCCGGTTCTCCTTCAAACATGCCATTTCTAATAAATCGCTTCACTAAACGATCTTCTAACGAATGATACGAAATCAAACTCAGGCGTCCTTCTGGCTTTAAAATTTCTGGTGTTTGTAACAAAAATTCTTTCAACACTTCAATCTCCTGATTCACTTCAATTCTTATCGCCTGATAAATTTGAGCCAAAATTTTATTCTCTTTTCTAGGCGGCAAAAAACGACGCAAAATAGCCTTTAATTGCTCACTGGTTTTTACAGGCTCCAACTCGCGCTGCTTTACAATTTCTCGAGCCATTGCCGCTGCAGATCGCAACTCGCCATACTGCCACAACACATCACGCAACTGACCTTCCTCATACTCATTCACCACATGATAGGCAGACAACTGATTATTCTGATTCATTCGCATATCTAAATCCGATTCAAATCGCGTAGAAAACCCGCGCTCTGCAACATCAAACTGATGCGAAGACACTCCAAAATCTGCAAGAACACCATCAACCTGCTTCACCCCATAAAACCTTAAAAACCGTTTTATGTATCTAAAGTTCTCGTGTATCAGCTGAAATCTATCATCATCAATTGCATTATCGAGTGCATCAACATCCTGATCAAAAGCAAATAATTTTCCGCGAGCGCCTAAACGTCTTAGAATTTCTTTACTGTGCCCACCGCCACCAAAAGTTACATCTACATAAACGCCGTCTTCCTTAATATTAAGACCATCTACAGTCTCCTTTAATAGTACTGGGTTATGATATTCCATATTCATCATCGTCTTGCCCCATAACCTCTTCAGCTAAATCTGCAAAATCATCAGCCGAACCACTTATGCTTTGTTCGTATTTATCTTTATCCCAAATCTCAACAATATTTACTGCAGACGCCACCACAATCTCTTTAGAAATTCCTCCAAAAACAGCCAAGTCTTTCGGAATCAAAATTCTTCCCGTACCATCTACCTCAAGCAACTTAACACCTGCAGTGAACTTGCGAATAAAATCGTTGTTCTTTTTCTTGAATCTATTAAGTTTGTTTATTTTTTGCATTAAGGCATTCCACTCCTGCATGGGATACAATTCTAAACACGCATTAAACACCGAACGCTTCAATACAAACCCATCCTGCAACACGGCACTCAACTGCTTTTTCAGCGGACTAGGCAACATTAAGCGCCCTTTCGCATCAACTTTGCATTCGTATGTGCCTATTAATGAGTTCAAAACAATTTCTTGAAATTAGATTCTTTGTTTTTCAAATATATTGAAAAATATACCACTTTTTACCACATTATACCACTTTGTTGATAAATTTTCGATTATCGACCATTTAAAAACGCCTACACAACCCCAGAACACCCTTTAAATATTGATATTAAAGCAATTACTTTGTGGTAATTTAAATCCCAAGGGTTTGTTGATATCTCGTAAGGAAACATTTTTAGCACTAATGCATTAAATTCGCCATTATACGAATGAAATACCTATATTTGTTTTTTGACGACAATGAACAATTAATGACGCATCGCTTAAAGAAAGAGAACAAATTTAGCTACCTAGAAGTAGGAGAAGGTCAGCCTATAATCGTGCTTCACGGACTAATGGGAGGCCTTAGTAATTTTGACGCTGTTACCGATTATTTTAGCGCTAAGGGTTATAAAATTATAATCCCAGAGCTCCCCATATACACCATGAGTTTGCTTAAAACCAATGTTAAAAGTTTTGCAAAATACCTTCATGATTTTATAGCGTTTAAAGGATTTAACGATGTTATTCTGTTAGGAAATTCTTTAGGAGGCCACATCGGGCTTTATCACACCAAACTCTATCCCAAAAAAGTTAAAGCACTTGTTATAACTGGAAGCTCAGGACTTTACGAAAGCGCTATGGGAAGCGGCTACACTAAACGCAGCGATTACGAAGTTATTAAAAAGAAAGCTCAAGACGTATTTTACGATCCCGCTGTTGCCACAAAAGAGATTGTAGATGAAGTTTATGAAACCGTAAACGACAGAAACAAGCTTATAAAAACCTTAGCCATAGCCAAAAGCGCTATAAGACATAATATGGCTAAAGATTTACCTAATATGAACACCCCAACCTGTATAATTTGGGGTAAGAATGACATTGTAACACCTCCAGAGGTCGCTACTGAATTCCACGATTTACTACCAGATTCAGATCTATTTTGGATTGATAAATGTGGGCATGCAGCCATGATGGAGCACCCCGATGAGTTTAACACATTATTAGACGCTTGGCTAAAGGCCAGAAAACTATAAGTTAATGGAAATTAAATCTGCTGAGTTTGTAATGAGTAATTCGGATGTAAAAAAATGTCCGAAAGACCGATTACCCGAGTATGCCTTTATAGGGCGTAGTAACGTGGGGAAATCGTCGCTAATTAACATGCTTACGCACAGAAAAAGTCTAGCAAAAACATCTGGTAGACCAGGAAAAACCCAGCTTATAAACCACTTTATAATTAATAAAAATTGGTACCTGGTAGATTTACCTGGTTACGGTTATGCCCGCGTATCTAAAAGCACAAAGAAAGTCTTTCAGAAATTTATTACAGAATATTTTTCAAAGCGCGAACAATTAGTGTCAGCCTTTGTTTTAGTAGATATTCGCCACACGCCACAACCCATAGATTTAGAATTTATGGCCTGGCTTGGAGAACACGGCATTCCGTTTTCGATTATTTTCACCAAAGCCGATAAGTTAAAACCCAAGGCCATCGAAAACCACATAGAAGCCTATAAAAATATTCTTTTAGAAACTTGGGAAGAAATACCTAACTATTTTATTACTTCATCTAGCAAAACAATTGGCAAAGACGAGCTTTTAAATTATATAGAAACTATTAACAATAACCTTAATAGAGATTAATTTTTAACATCCAGCGCATCTCTAAGCGCATTTCCAATTAACATAAACGCCATGACCAAGCTCATGATACAAAGTCCGGGAATAACTGCCAAATAAGGCTTACCTAGAATAATATAATTGTAATGATCTTTAATCATTGCGCCCCAACTGGCCATAGGTGGCTGAGCGCCTATCCCTAAAAAACTGAGTCCGCTTTCTATTAATATTGCCGATGCAAAATTAGCAGCACAAATAACAATTACGGGCGCCATAACATTTGGCAAAATGTGTTTAGTAATAATTCTATAATCGGTATATCCTAAAGCACGAGCCGCGGTAACATACTGCTGCTCTTTAGCGCTGATGATTTGCCCACGTACTACACGTGCCACCTCTACCCACATGGTTAAGCCCACTGCAATAAACACTTGCCAAAACCCTTTTCCCAAAGCCAATGTAATAGCTATAACCAATAATAATGTAGGGATAGACCACGTAACGTTAATCAACCACATAATAAGGGCATCAATTTTACCGCCGTAATACCCCGCAACACTTCCTAACAACAAACCTATGACCAAAGCAATAAATACGGCCACAAAACCAATAAAAAATGAAATTCTAGCGCCTACAAGAATCCGACTAAGCACATCTCTCCCGTATTTATCGGTTCCTAAATAAAATGTTTTTTCCAAAATTAATTTATCGATTTCTGTTTTAGAAAATGAAGAAACATCTATTTGTTTATTTTCTCCCTGTAAGCCGTCGGATGCATATTCGGTGTAATATAAAGTTCCCGATTGCAGGTTATTCGTTAGAATAGGTGTTTCTGTATTGGCATTTATATCCCCAAAAAACAATTTCTCTAAAGCGTTTTGATTCTGGTTAGCCGCCGAAGGCAACGTAAGCATTTGCACCGTAAAGCCTGGTTTTTTAGAATGTATTGCCAAGTGCATTTGGTTGGCATGCTGCGAATTATCTGGAGCCAAAACATAGGCAAACACAGCTATTAACCCCACAACAACTATAAAACAGAAACTAAAAACGCCCCAAAAATTGTGTTTAAATTTTTGGAGCGCTAATTGTTTTAAGGACTGTGTTTTACCATCCATTCAAAAAAGAACTAATTTTTTACCTCGGCAGATGTAGAAGCCACTTTTTTAATAGCGTAAGACATTTTTAAATCTTCTAACACATGAACAGCTTCTTCCATATAAACATCTTGCGTTAAGCTTTCGTGCCAACGGTCACGTTTTTCTTTTAAAGTAGAATCTTTTTCGAACAATGCACTTTCGTAAGGTAAAGACTCGTAAGTTAAATTCGATTTATAGGTAGAGATTTTATCGAACTGTTTACCTTCTTCTTCGTTAAGCTCTAATTTCTCTTTATACTTTTCGTAATTTAAATTAAAAGTATTTTCATCCATCTTTAATTTGATCCACTTTGCATTTTCAGCAATTAAATTCAATTGCTCGTTATTGCTCATTCGCTCTTTACTCTTTTGAATCGTAGAATCGTAATCGAAATAATTTCCCCATACCGTATAATCGGCTGGAGCTATTTTATCCCAAGGCAACGGATTTTCTTGATCTTTTTCACCTATATCTATAAAGCTATAGCGGTCTGGAACCACAACATCGCTTTTAACACCTTCTAGCTGCGTAGATCCGCCATTAATTCGGTAGAATTTTTGCGTTGTTAACTTTAAAGCGCCTAAATCGCCATTGCTATTATTACGCACCATTCTGTTTAAATCCAATACATTTTGCACAGTACCTTTTCCGTAGGTTTGTTTGCTACCTATAATAATGGCACGTTTGTAATCTTGCATGGCAGCAGCTAAAATTTCTGATGCCGATGCCGACAATTCGTTTACCAAAATTACTAATGGCCCATCCCATTCTATAGATTTATCGGTATCTCTTAAAATTTCTTTTGGCTCGCCTGTAGAACGTACTTGCACCACAGGACCTTCCTCTATAAACAATCCAGCCATATCGACTACGGTTTGTAACGACCCTCCTCCGTTATTTCTTAAATCGATAACCAGACCTTTCATGTCGGCTTCTTTTAATCTATCGATTTCCTTTTTGATGTCGGAAGCTGCATTTCTACTTTTATAATCATCAAAATCTACATAAAATTTAGGCAGATTAATAACACCATAGTTCACACCGTTTTTCTTAACGATTGAAGACTTGGCATAAGTTTCTTCCAACTCTACGATATCTCTAACAATAGATACATCTTTAACGGTTCCATCTACCTTTTTAATGGTTAAAGTGACTTTGGTTCCTTTTGGGCCTTTTATATATTTTATGGCATCGTCTAAACGCATACCCACTATATTTACGGCTTCCTTTTCACCTTCCTGACGTACTTTTACTATAATATCGCCAACTTCCAACTCTTTACCTCTCCAAGCTGGTCCTCCAGAAATAAGCTCGACAATTTTAGTATTGTCCATTTTCTTTTGTAATCGAGCTCCGATACCCTCTAACTTACCAGACATTTGCTGATCGAAACGATCTTTGTCTTCTGGAGCAAAATAAAAGGTATGCGGATCGAATTCTTCTACCACTGCATTTACATACATCGCAAACCAATCTTTACGCTCTAAATCGTCTATATAATCGGTGTAATAATTGTCTATAGATTTGCTTGTAGTTTTTCTGGCTTCAGCTTCAATATCTTTATTGCTTTTTATTTTGTAAGCAGGATCGTTTTGCTTGTTACGGTGCTCTTCGGTCTGAATATCATCGTAGTTAGCAATGGTTTGAAACTTTAATTGCTTTCTCCAACGCTCTTTCATTTCCTTTTTATTCTTCACGTAAGCCTTATCTTTATAATCGGCATTAAACTCTTCGTCTATAGAATAATCAAAAGGGGTGCTAAGCACGTCTTTATAAATCGCTTTAGACTCTTCTAAACGCTGTAACAGACGTTCGTGAGTTAAATTGAAAAAAGAAATATCGTATTCTTTTAACTGGTCGTCTATACTGTTTTTGTAAGCCTCGAATTCTTTAATATCCGAATCGTAAAAATAACGCTTTAAAGGATCTAAAGCTTGTAAGTAATTATTGTAAACTTCTTCTGAAAAATTGTCATCTAAAGCTTTCGGATCGAAATGCCCACGCTCTAGCACATAGGTAATAACTTGAACTAATAATTTATCCTTATCTGGATTGGTAAACGTTTTTGTAGTAAAACTGCATGACGCAAAGGCCAATAATAACAGTACCACTAAATATATATAATTCCTTTTCATAAATCTAAAAAAATGCATGATATATTTTCTACTAAAGTAGAGAAAAAACCATGCCAATAAAAATCTAACTCCCGTAATTTTTTGTAAAACCAAAGAAATTCTAGTTAAACCTTATAATTTATGTATTTTAGCGATAGAAAAAAACCTCATGTTATGGCTAAAAAACCCCTTATTTTAGTAATTAACGACGATGGCATAACAGCACCGGGTATAAGAACACTCATATCTGTTATGAATACCATTGGCGAAGTTGTAGTCGTTGCTCCAGATAGTCCACAAAGCGGCATGGGGCATGCCATAACTGTAAATTCTACGCTATTTGTAGAACAGGTTACTATTGATGATGGCCCACAAAAAGAATACAGTTGTTCTGGCACACCTGCCGATTGTGTTAAATTAGGCGTAAAAGAAATTTTAAAGCGCAAACCAGACCTTTGTGTTTCGGGCATTAACCACGGCTCCAACTCCTCTATAAATGTAATTTATTCTGGCACCATGAGTGCTGCTGTCGAAGCTGGTATAGAAGGCATTCCTGCCATTGGATTTTCGCTTTTAGATTATAATTGGAATGCCAATTTCGAACACACCAAAACCTTCATAAAAACCATTACCGAAAACACCTTAAAACACGGTTTACCCAAAGGTGTTGTACTTAATGTTAATATCCCAAACGTCACAAAAAAAGACATAAAAGGCATTCGCGTTTGCAGACAAGCCATGGCCAATTGGGAAGAAGAATTTGACAAACGTAAAAACCCACACGGTAAAAATTATTACTGGCTAACTGGTAAATTTGTAAATTTAGATAAAGGCGAAGATACCGACGAATGGGCACTAGCCAATAATTATATTTCTGTAGTTCCCGTACAGTTCGACCTTACAGCACACGAAAGCATTAAACACATTAACACTTGGAATTTTAATGATTAAAAAAGAAGTATTTATAGGCTTTTTAGTAGGCGTTCTTGCCAATGCCATTGGCCTATTTTTAACAGCACATTTTTTAGGCAAAGGAGACGACGCCTTAACCGTATTACAAGCCGCAGCAAACGAAGGCTTTTTAGGCAAATTAGTCAGTTTAGCTGCAGTATTAAATTTAATTGCTTTTTTTATCTTTATAAAACGAAAAGAAGATTACAGAGCTCGCGGCGTGCTTTTAGCCACTGCAGCCATTGCATTGCTTACATTTGTATTTAAATTTTTATAATGTTCTACCATGAAATATTATATCCTTGCTGGTGAAGCCTCTGGCGATTTACATGGCTCTAACCTAATGAAAGCATTACAAAATGTAGATGTAAATGCCGATTTTAGGTTTTGGGGTGGCGACCTTATGCAAGCTGTTGGCGGCACCCTGGTTAAACATTACAAAGAGCGTGCATTTATGGGCTTTGCCGAAGTGGTACTTAATATTTCTAAAATTTTTAAAGCCATTGCCTTTTGCAAAACAGATATCGCTGAGTATAATCCCGATGTGGTTATTTTTATAGATAATTCTGGTTTTAATTTACGCATTGCAAGGTGGGCCAAACAACACCATTTTAAAACAACCTATTACATATCGCCACAAGTTTGGGCATCGCGAGCAAGTCGCGTTAAGGCCATTAAGCACGACATAGACCACATGTACGTGATTTTACCTTTTGTAAAAGACTTCTATAAAACTTACGATTACGATGTTACCTATGTGGGCCACCCATTAATTGATGCCATAGCCAACCGAAAACAAATTAGCGAATACGAATTTAGGACACAAAACGAATTAAGCGACAAACCTATTATTGCGTTACTGCCAGGTAGTAGAAAACAGGAAATCAGCGCCATGCTTACCATCATGCTAAGCGTGGTAGACCAGTACCCAAACTATCAATTTGTAATCGCTGGTGCTCCTAGTCAAGATTACAGTTTTTACAAACCGTTTATTAAAAATGCCAACATTCATTTTGTGGCCAATAAAACCTACGATCTTCTAAGTGTGTCTTATGCCGCATTGGTGACCTCTGGCACAGCCACCTTAGAGACTGCCTTGTTTAAAGTGCCACAAGTGGTTTGTTACAAAGCGAGTTGGATTTCTTACCAAATTGGTAAGCGCATTATTACGCTAAAATACATTTCGCTGGTTAATTTAATTATGAATAAACCCATAGTTAAAGAACTAATTCAAGACGAGTTTAATAGTAGCAATCTAAAAAAAGAACTAGATCTTATTTTAGATGACTACGAACGCACTAAATTCTTTATTAATTATTACGATTTAGAAAAAAAACTTGGTGGAAAAGGTGCCAGCCAAAAAACAGCAGAATATATTTTCAATTCTTTAAAACCTTAGTCAGAGTATATGCGAATATTGCCCCTTTTAATAACCTTTTGTATTTGTTTAAGCAGTTGTAAGTCTTCTAAAACTAAAAACAAATATACCGCAACCACACCAACAGAAACCCACTTACCCTCAGGTAATATCCCAACATCACCTTACGATGAAAATAGTGCCATCGCTCCAGAATCTGAAGCAGATCTTGTCGTGTTAAGCAACGAAATTATAGATTATGCCAAACAATTTGAAGGTGTAAAATACAAATTTGGGGGCACTACTAAATCTGGCATGGACTGCTCCGGATTGGTTTACGAATCGTTTAGAGCCTACAACATTACACTACCAAGAGTTTCTAGAGACATGGCCACAAAAGGCACAAAAATAGATCTGGACGAGGTTAGAGAAGGCGATCTTCTGTTTTTTGAAACCAACCCTAAACAAAAACGCATTAACCATGTAGGTTTAGTGGTATCGGCAAGAACGGGCAGTGTAGAGTTTATTCATTCAACAACTAGCAAAGGCGTTATAACATCCTCGTTAGCCGAACGTTACTGGTATTATTCTTTTAAAGAAGCTCGCAGGATTTTATAAAAAATAGTATCTTACAATAATGAAACTAAGCCAGTTTGTTATTGTAAAACTTACACTGTTACTCATAATAGGTACTTGTCTTGGTTTTTATATAAACCTACCTGTTATTTGGGGTTTGGTCTTTAACTTTGGGTTACTTGCTATCCTTTTCTTTACTTATCGAAAAGAGCAAAAATCTTTTTCAAAATCTATAGCATTCGAAATAACGACTGTAGTACTAAGCATTTGGATTGGCATTTTAAACGTTCAAATACACGACGCGTCTAAACATTGTAGCCATTACTTACATTATCCTTCAGAAATAAACCAGATAACTTTTAAGGTTCGAGAAGTTTTAAAATCAGGGCACTATCACGACAAATATGTTGTTAAACTTTTAAAAATTAATAATGATTATGCCAAAGGTTCATTACTTCTTAATCTAGAAAAAGACAGCACAACCAACAAGCTACATATAGACGCTATCTACACCACAGCTTCACCCTTAAGCAGTATTACTTCGCCTTTAAATCCAGGTGAATTCAATTACAAAGCATATTTAAAGCAGCAATATATCTATAAGCAAATATTTACCGCGCCTTTAAAATTAAAATCTGAAGCAATCAAAACTCGTAGTATTTTCGGCTGGTCCGATCGCATAAAACGATATGTTCAACACCAATTAAAACAGTATCCGTTTGGCGACCAACAATTAGCCATTATTAATGCGCTGCTATTGGGCGAACGCAGAGACATTTCCAATGCATTGTATAACAATTACACAAAAGCGGGTGCAGTACACATTTTAGCTGTATCGGGTTTACACATTGGCATACTACTTTTACTGCTTAATATACTACTAAATCCTGTTTCGCGACTCAAACACGGTAAAGCAATTAAAACCCTAATCCTTTTAATATTACTTTGGATGTTTGCTGTGCTAACTGGTTTATCGGCTTCTGTAACCCGAGCAACAACGATGTTTAGTCTAATTGCTATTGCCCTGAATTGGAACAGAAAAACTAACATCTATAATACGCTAGCTATTTCTGCTTTTATTTTATTATTGATTAAACCTAGTTTTTTGAAAGACATAGGCTTTCAGTTAAGTTATTTAGCAGTATTGGGGATCGTAACCTTTCAACCAAAATTGCGCGCGATCTGGTACCCCAAACACAAAGCGTTACAATTGTTATGGAATACTGTAACGGTAACCTTAGCTGCACAGATTGGTGTATTACCCATTAGCCTATATTATTTCCATCAGTTTCCTGGATTGTTTTTTGTTACCAATATGGTGGTTATTCCGTTTTTAGGTATCATTCTTGGCTTGGGCGTATTGGTATTAATTCTTGCCGCAACTAAATTGCTGCCTCTATTTTTGGCGACAAGCTATAACAACATCATAACTTATTTAAATGATTTCATTTCGTGGGTCGCACAACAAGACCGATTTATTTTTGATAATATCTCAATACATTTTAATACTGTTCTAGCCATTTATGGTTGTTTAATTTGTGCGTTTATCTGGTATATCAATAAGCGTTTTAAAACATTAGCGACATTACTTTTGAGTCTGATTATATTACAATCTGTTTGCATTTACAATGCTACCAAATCGAAAACCAACGAATGGGTTGTTTTTCATAAAAGCAGGAAAAGTATTCTCGGTATAAAATCGAATAACAGGTTACAATTAATGAGCTCTATGCCAATTGCCGAAATTAAGGCCGATAAAACTGTAAAGAATTATGCAATCTCACGAGATATTAAAACCATTCATTACGACAGCTTAGCATCGGTGTACATGATGCAAAACCAACCACTTTTAATAATAGACAGTCTGGGAGTATATGCCACAAAAACCTTTAAACCAGATAAGATTCTGCTTATCAATTCACCCAAACTAAATATAAATCGTTTAATAGATTCGTTACAACCCAAACAAATTATTGCCGATGGCAGTAATTACAAATCGTATATTGCGCGTTGGGAAGCCACTTGCAAAACAAAAAAACTCCCATTTTTCTATACAGGAAAAACAGGAGCTTATCTGGTTAAAACTAACAATTAGTTATTCTGAAAACTCGGGTTTAAACGCCTCGTAATACGCAGTAAAACTTTCTTGTGTTGTCATTTGTTTATAATCATCGCTTTGAAACAGTTTCAAATACAACTCTAATTGCTGTGGCTGCTGATAGCCACGAATAGGCGCTATTAACTGTGCATTTTCGTCGAAAAAAACTATTGTTGGATAAGCAGAAACGCCTAAGGATCGTGTGAACTCGTGTACACTATTACGACGATTAGCATTCGCGGCATTATACTGTGGGTTAGCGTAAGTTTGATCTTTAAATGTTATACTTTCATTTCCTTCGGCATTAAACTTTACGGCATAAAAATGGGTATTTACATACGCTACCACATCTTGGTTATGAAACGTATTTTTATCGAGCATTTTGCAAGGTCCACACCAATTGGTATATACATCCATCATTATTTTTTTAGGCTCCTTTTTTTGAAGTTCTAAAGCTTCGTTAAAAGATACCCAATTAATTTCTTGGGCACTAACGAGCGTTGTGGCCAAGAAAAACATTCCGATTAAAAAGTTAAGTTTCATTACAATAATTGCTTTAATCTTTTAAATAACAAACGCCCAAGAGGGCCTCTGTTACATATAATTTATTGCACACCGTGCATTTTGCGTTTCATCATCGGGTTTAACAGCAGCATGATTGCAGCTGCGGAAATTGGGATAATGGTAAAAATTAAGAAGAACGTAGATAAGCCATACTCTTCCGAAATCATATCGATGTAGCTTCCTGTAATACCTCCCAATAAATTAGCCACAAAATTAGCTACAAACCATATTCCAAACATCATACTTACTAATTTTAACGGTGCTAATTTACTAACATAAGATAATCCTACTGGCGACACACAAAGCTCTCCTAATGTGTGCAGCAAATATGCAATTACCAAAAATATTAAACTAACAGCCGCCGTTTTAGCACCTTCTGGTATGGTTGAAGCCCCATAAGCCAATACGGCAAAACCTAAACCGACCAACACTAAGCCAATAGCAAATTTTACTGGTCCAGACGGATTGTATTTACTTTCCCATATTTTAGAAAATAAAGGCGCAAACAAAATAATAAACAAAGAGTTTAAAACCGAAAACCAAGATGCAGGCACTTCGGTAGCGTCTGCTTCAAATTCTTTTTTCAACATCCAGATTACAATACCCCAAATAATTACAAAACTGAGTCCTAACCAAACATTAGATATTGCAAACTTGCTAAACGTCTGTTTAAATAACATAATTAACACATACGAAATTACAACCATTGGCACCAAAGTAATAATGGCATTTATAATTTTAAATGTCATCGCGGCATTGCCAGCCAAGGCTCTATCTGTATAGTCTGATGCAAAAATAGTCATAGATCCACCTGCTTGCTCGAACGCCCACCAAAAGAAAACAGTAAACAAAGCAAAAATACCTATAACAAGCATTCTATCTTTTACCACTTTAGGACTTTCTGGCTCGACAGCCTGCTCTTCAGCTGTTGCTGTATGATGCGATTTCGCTTCGGCCAAGGCCTCTTCTGTTTTAGCAGGCGACAATCCTATTTTTCCAAAAATCTTTTGTGCAAAATAAAACTGAAGCATTCCTAAAAACATAAAAATTCCAGCTAAACCAAAACCATAATGCCAGCCTACTTTTTCACCAATATAACCACATAGTAAAATACCTAAAAAGGCACCCGAGTTAATACCCATATAAAAAATGGTATAACCAGCATCTTTTTCTTTACCTTGACCAATATACAACTGACCAACAATGGAAGAAATATTCGGCTTAAACAAACCGTTACCTAAAATTAAACACAATAATCCTACAAAAAAGAACATGGTAGAAATACCTTCTAAGGCCATAGAGGCATGCCCTAAAGTCATGATAAAAGCCCCCAAAACAATGGCATTTCTGTACCCCATTATTTTATCGGCAATAAGCCCTCCTATAATTGGAGTTAAATATACTAAACCTGTATACCACCCATAAAGCACCAATGCGTCGGCTCGTTCCCAAGCCCATCCTTCTTCTAGTAGGCTAGAGGTTAAAAATAAAACCAGTAAAGCACGCATACCGTAATACGAAAAGCGTTCCCACATCTCGGTAAAAAACAATACAAACAATCCCGAAGGGTGTCCTAATACTGTTTTTTGGTTTGTTTCAGATCCTCCAAATTTATATTCCATAGTTTTTATAATGTTTAGTTATTTTTAGCATTTATTTTATCTCCCAGAGTTTTATCTATAAAATTGGTCATTTTGGTGTATAACTGCAATCTTGTATTTCCACCGTAAATACCATGATTTTTATCTGGGTAAATCATAAGTTCAAACTGCTTGTTAGCTTGTACTAAAGCTTCTACCATACGCATGGTATTTTGAACATGTACATTATCGTCTCCAGACCCATGAATTAACAAGAAATCGCCTTCTAATTGATCTGCAAAGTTAATTGGTGAATTATCGTCGTAACCAGAAGCGTTCTCCTGCGGAGTAGTCATATAACGCTCTGTATAAATAGAATCGTAAAATCTCCAACTGGTTACGGGAGCTACGGCAATTGCCATTTTAAATACATCGTTACCTTTAAAAATGGCATTACTACTCATAAAACCACCAAAGCTCCAACCCCAAATACCAATACGCTCAGCATCGATATAAGAACGACTTCCTAGTTGCTTAGCGGCAGCAATCTGATCTTCCAATTCGAATTTCCCCAATTCCTTTTGGGTTGCTTTTTTAAAGGCAGCGCCTTTAAAACCTGTTCCTCGACCATCTACACAAGCTACAATATATCCTTTCTCGGCCAACATCTCGTACCAATAATCGTTGGCACTCATCCAACGGTTAGCCACTTGTTGCGATCCTGGACCTGAATATTGAAACATAAAAAGCGGATACGTTTTTGAAGCATCAAAATTTGAAGGCTTAATCATCCACATATTTAAATCGTTCCCATTTACAGAAATGGTACTGAATTCTTTATACGAGACATCGTAACCTGCCAATGTCGTACTTAATTCTTTATTGTCTTTAATAACTTTTATAACATCGCCGTTTTTGGCATTGTTAAGAGTATATACTGGTGGTGTTGTTGCGCTAGAATACGTATTAATAAAATAGGTGAAATCTGCACTAAAGGCCGCCGAATTGGTGCCTTCTTTCTGACTTAGTCTTGTTTTCTTCTTTCCGTTTAGACCAATGCTATACACATCGCGGTTGATAGATCCGTTTTCTACAGATTGATAAAATATTTTCTTTGTAGCTTTATCGAAACCGTAATATTGTGTTACTTCCCAATTTCCAGACGTTATTTGTTTAATTAAGCTTCCATCTTTTTTATAGTGATAAATATGATTGTAGCCATCTTTTTCGCTAGTCCAGATAAAGCTATTATCTTCTAAAAACGTTAAATTATCGGTTACATCTACATAAGCTGGATCTTTATCGCTTAACACCAAAGTAGCGTTCATGTTCGAGGCTTCAATCATCCACAAATCCAATTCATTTTGGTGTCTGTTGGTGTACTGCGCGCTCAATACGTTGGCATCGTTAGTCCATTGTATTCTCGGAATATAAAAATCGGTGTATGCTTTATTTAAAACCACATCGGTTGTTTTGTTTTTAGTCAAGTCGAAAATATGCAACGATACTTTAGAATTTGCTTCACCTGCCTTTGGGTATTTAAACACCTCTTGCTGCGGATACAGACTAGTTCCATACATATCCATAGAAAATTCTGGCACCTCGGTTTCATCAAACTTAATATATGCTATTTTAGAGCCATCGGCATTCCATTCAAAAGCACGCACAAAAGCAAATTCTTCTTCGTACACCCAATCTGTAATACCGTTAATTATTTTATTCTCTACTCCATCGGTAGTGAATTTAGTAGTTTCTCCGGTTTTTAGATCTTTAACAAAAAGGTTATTGTTTAGACCGTAAGCCACTTTCGAGCCATCTGGAGAAAAGGTAGGTTCTTGTATTTTTTCGTCGGCCACTTTCGTTAAGCTTTGTGTTGCCGTATCTAAAACATAATAAACGCCTAAAGTAGATCTACGAAAAATAGATTCTACTTCTGTAGCTAAAAGTACTTTGCTTTCGTCTGTACTAAAGGTATAATCGGTAAAGTATTCTATTTCCGATAAGGCTGAAGAATTCACTAAAGTATTAACTTTTTCTAAGGTTTTATAATCGTAAATACCTATAGATGTTGTTCTGGTGGCACGATCGAAATCCAATACCGAATATTGTTTTCCGTTAGCCATAGAATGCAGCGATTGCATGCCTTCGGTTCTAAAACCACCGTTCCAAATGTCTTCTAAAGTAATCTGTTTTTTTTGCGCAGAAGTTAAGCCTGTCAAAAGAAAAAATGACAGTAAAAAATACGTATAATGCTTCACGTTTAATTGTTTAATAAATTAGTTTAAATAGGGAATTTTAAAAATGTTGTCAAGTTTACTAAAAATTATGTAAAAAACCGCTACTATTAACAGTTTATAAAGATATAGAAAGGCTTAAACCTCTAAATACGCTCAATAATAGTATCTTTGCCCCGTTAAATTTATAAAAATGAGCAAAACGATTTCTGGGTTTTCAAAACTATCAAAATCTAAAAAGATAGATTGGATTGCCAACACGTATTTTTCGAATCGCGAACACGCTAAATCCATCATTAAACAGTATTGGAATTCTAACGACAAATTGCAACAACTGCACGACGAGTTTATAGAAAACACCATTACCAATTACTATCTACCCTTAGGCGTTGCTCCTAATTTTTTAATTAACAATACGCTCTACACCATCCCAATGGCTATCGAAGAAAGTTCTGTGGTTGCCGCTGCGAGTAAAGCAGCTAAATTTTGGTTAGACCGCGGTGGTTTTAAAACCCAAGTTATATCGACCACCAAAATTGGACAAGTGCATTTTATGCACAACGGCAATGTAACAGAACTCACCAACTTTTTTAATGCGGTTAAACCGAAACTTTTAAACGCGGTTAAACCAATTTCTAAAAACATGGAAAAACGTGGTGGTGGTATTTTAGACATCGAATTGCGAGACAAAACCAATGCAATTCCTAATTATTACCAATTGCACGTATCTTTCGAAACAGTCAATGCCATGGGGGCGAATTTCATTAATTCCTGTTTGGAACAATTTGCCAAAACCTTTAAGACCGAAGCCGAAACATATACTAGTTTTACAACCGAAAGTAAGCAAATAGACATTGTTATGAGTATTTTGTCTAACTATGTACCCGACTGTTTAGTACGCGCCGAAGTCAGCTGTAAGGTTGAAGATTTAACAGAAAATGATGACATTCCCGCAGAAGAATTTGCCAAAAAATTTGTGCAAGCAGTTAATATTGCAGAAATAGAACCGTATCGAGCTGTAACACATAACAAAGGCATTATGAATGGGATAGACGCCGTTGTTCTAGCCACAGGTAATGATTTTAGAGCTATTGAAGCTGGAGTACATGCGTATGCTGCAAAAAATGGCACTTATAGCAGTTTATCGCATGCTAAAATAGAAAACGACACCTTTTATTTTTGGATGGAAATTCCGTTGGCTTTAGGTACCGTTGGCGGATTAACCAATTTGCATCCGCTTGTAAAATTAGCTTTAGAAATGCTCAACAATCCAAGCGCACAAGAGCTCATGCAAATTGTTGCTGTGGCAGGATTGGCTCAGAATTTCGCTGCATTACGTTCGCTAACAACAACAGGCATTCAGCAAGGACATATGAAAATGCACCTGATGAATATCTTAAACCAGTTTGAGGCCAATACCGAAGAAAAAACCATCTTAACCCAGCAGTTTAAAACCCAAACGGTATCGCACAATGCCGTACTTGAAGCCTTAGAAAAACTCCGCCAATAATGAATAGATTTTACAGCAATGGCAAACTTTTAATTACAGCTGAATATTTAGTTTTAGATGGCGCAACAGCTTTGGCTTTACCCACTACATTCGGGCAATCGTTACAAGTAACATCGTCAACTACCGAAGGAATTACATGGCAAAGTCTAGACGAGCAAAATCGTGTTTGGTTCGAAACCCACTTTCACATACACGACAATCAATTTACAAGCAAAAACGATGATGACTTGTCTAAACGTTTACTATCCATTTTAAACGCTGCCAAATCTCTAAACCCTCTGTTTTTAAGTAATGAACAAAACATTTCCGTAAAAACAACTTTAGATTTTCCCAGACATTGGGGTTTAGGCACCTCGTCTACCTTAATAAATAATATCGCCAATTGGGCAACTATAAACCCCTATACTTTATTGGCACGTACCTTTGGAGGTAGCGGCTACGATATTGCCTGCGCCAGCCATAATACGCCTATATGTTACACCTTACAGGATAAACAACCGGTAGTACAAGCTGTAAGATTTAATCCCAAATTTAAAGAACAGCTCTATTTTGTATACTTAAACGAAAAACAAAATAGCCGCGAAGGTATTGCCCGTTACAAGGCTTACAATACCAACAAAACTGAAGCTATTAAAACCATTAACCACATAACTTCAGCACTCGTTGATTGCCATAATTTAAACCAATTTAATGCCTTAATTGACGAGCATGAAACCCTCATTTCCGAAATAATTGATTTGCAACCCGTAAAACAACGGCTGTTTCCCGATTTTAAAGGCAGTATAAAAAGTTTAGGTGCTTGGGGAGGCGATTTTATTTTAGTAACGAGTACAAGCCCACCGCAAGACTATTTTAAAGCAAAAGGCTACACTACCATACGATCTTACAATGAGATGATTTTATAAATTTCAATCACGCTTGCATTAAAATACTAAATGCTCAACAGATTGATGTGGACAACACAAATTGTCATCCTTTTTAATTATTCAACTTAAACTCTCTTAAAAAAATCATAAACTTTTACAAACAAAAAAATCCCCATCACGAGATGGGGATTTTTATATGTTGTAAAGCTATTTAAAACCTTATTGTACGGTTTGTGCTCTATTGTCTTCGATATCTGAAGCCTCTCTTAAAGCTTGGTATAACCTTGAATTTACTGCGTTTGCTTTTTGTTGTCCTACACGATTAGCAAAAGCTTGGTAACTATCTAATTCTACTGCTGGCGTTACTTTAGTTACTTGCACCATGTAAACACCATTGTTACCTACTAGTAGCTTAGACGTTTCACCTTCATTTAACCCAAAAGCAGCACCTACAATTATAGGCTCTCTACCTGCTCCAGAAATGGTTGGGTTTTTCATATTGATAGCCGATGCTGTTCTTATAGTTTGCTTTTCTGCAGATGCTAAAGCATCTAAAGTTGTTGCGGTAATGCGTGATTTTAATAGCTCTGCTTTTTTCTCTTTACGAATTTCTGGCACAACTATAGCCGATGCATTTTCTACAGACATTAAACCCGCTTTGTTTTTAGCTGAAAGCTGTACCAATACATAACCACCAGGAATATTAAAACGTTTTACATCGCCTACTTGTGTTTCTTCCTCGAAAGTCCATTTTACAATTTGACGTTGATTGCTTAAACCTGGAATGTTTTCTTGTAAAATTTCGATTCCTTTTACAGGACGTACGGTATAGTTATTTGTTTTTGCCACCTCTTGGAAATCCTGATCGCCAACGGCAATCTCAAACTTAGAAGCATCTCTAAACACTTTATCTATTGTTGCTTCAGACGGCTCTATTTGTCTTGCTATAGTTGCTACCTTAACAGCTTTCTCTTTACTTTTCTGATCTAAAATTTCGATAATATGAAAACCAAAATCAGTTTCTACTACAGCAATATCGCCAGTGTTATTCTGGAATGTATAGTCTCTAAATTCTGGCACCATCGCATTGTAAGTATACCAGTCTAAAACGCCTTCTTTTTCGTTACTTACTTTATCGGCAGACAAATCTAATAAGTCTACAAACTTTGAAGGATTTGCTTTTATAATAGCCATAGCGCTATCGGCAGTCTTTTTAGCCTCAACTTTATTCTGTACAGTTTCTGCAGTTGCAGCACGAGATCCTACAAAAGGAATTAAAATGTGTCTAGACTTTACAGAATCTGGCATCATAGTTTCGGCTACCAATTTAGATAATTTAAAATATCCGTTTTCTTTGTATGGTCCATATACTGCACCTACTTCTTTATCGAATAAATTATCAGCTAATGGCTTAGACAATCCTGATTTAAACACATAAGCATCATTGTATTTAATATCGGAATGCGTGTTAACATACGCTTCGTTATCGGTTACATTTGCAAAACCTAATACGGTATCGTTTGCTTTAGTAATGTCGTTATAAACCACCGAATTGTTTAACATTGCCGATAACCCAGCAGAAATTTCTTTTTCATCTTCTAACGAAGCTACTTCTCTAAACTCTACAAAGTTAATATCTCTTGAAGCCTCTACTTCGAATTGCTTTTTATGGCTTTCTATATAACTAGAAATTTCAGATTTAGAAACGGTAATAGTACTATCTGGTATAGATGTAAACGGTACTTGCACATATTTAATATCAACTTTGTTGCCTTCTAAATCATGCTCTATTTTACCTTCTGCCAAAGTACCAGTTACGCCAGCCTTTACCATATTAATGTATTCTTGTTGCATACCTGTTGCAGCGATAGAATTTTCGTAATCTATCCATTGTTGGTAAGCTTCTGCAGATGTTGCTTTAATGTTCGCGATATATTCGTTTAACTTATTTTCGTCGAACATACCAGCTTCATTTTGAAATTCCGGACTACTGGCAAGATTTGTTTTTAATAAATCGCGCATTTGATCGCGCTCTACGCTAAACCCTAATTTTTCGTATTGCGACTCCATTACTGCCTGTCTTACTTCTTGCTCCCACACGCGGTTCATAGCTTGTGTACTGGTTACACTAGGCCCCATTTGTCGTTGTGCAAATTCAACTTTACGTAAAAAGTCTTCTCTAGAAATTTCCTTACCATTTATAGTGGCGACTACATTTTGAGCTTTTGCCGATAAGGCGCCGCTGTTTTGGAATAATCCTGAAAGTACAAACGAGAATAATGCTAATGCAATAATTAAGATTAAGAAAAGTGAACGCTGTCTAATTTTATTTAAAACTGCCATCTGTCATTTAAATTTTTATGAAATATAGGCCGCGAAAATACCATTTTCATTTTAATAAAAAAAGGAGAAAATTGCAATAATGCTATTAATTTCTTGGAATTTAGAAAATTAATCTATATCAGCTATTTTTAGAGCTACCAAGTCTATTTTGGTATTCGAAACTTCTAAAATGGTAAACTGAAATTGATCGATGACTACCATTTCGTTTTTAGTAGGAATCTCTTCGGTATGATTAACAATAAAGCCCCCTAGCGTTTCGTAATTTTCGCTTTCGGGCACATTAAGTTTATAGTTTTCGTTAAGATAATCGACCTCTAAACGCGCCGAAAATGTATAGTTATTATCGTCTACTTTCTCTTCTACCAGAACCACGGTATCGTGTTCGTCTTCTATTTCGCCAAACAGTTCTTCTACAATATCCTCTACAGTCATAATTCCAGAAGTCCCACCATATTCATCCAGCACCACGGCAATACTTTTGCGCTTTTTTATAAGCACGCTCAACACATCTTTAATAAGCATGGTTTCTGGCACCAACTCTACTGGCATTAAAATAGATTTGATAGATTTTGGTTTTTTGAACAACTCGAATGAGTGAACATAGCCTAAAATATCGTCTATCGTATCTTTAAACACCAATATTTTAGACAGTCCTGTTTCTGTAAACAACACATTTAAATTTTTTGGTGTTTCATGAAGTTCTATAGCAGTTATTTCGGTTCTGGGCACCATAACTTCTCTGGCTTTAACTTCGGAAAATTCTAAGGCGTTCTGAAAAATTTGTATTTCGCTATCTACCTCTTCATGTTCTTCAACCTTCTGCAATTGCTCGCTTATGTAATTCCCCAATTCTACTTTCGAAAAAGCCAACTGTACTTGGTCGCCTTCGGTTTTAAAGAAACGTTTGAGTACGAAATCGGAAATCCATAAAACAAAATCCGATACCCAAGAAAACAAGCAATAAAACACATACGCAGGAATAGCCAAAGCCTTTAGCAATGAATTGGCGTATATCTGAAAAAACACTTTAGGTAAAAACTCTGCCGTGATTAAAATGATAAGTGTAGAAATTATAGTTTGCGACAACAAACTCAACTCTACAAACATGTAGTTTACAAAACCAGAATTAGACGGCAACATAGACTGAAACCAGTCGACCAACAAATCGCCCATAAAAAACCCATACACTACCAAGGCTATATTATTACCTATAAGCATGGTGGCAATAAATTTTGAAGGTTTTGCCGTTAATTTGGTAAGCACTTTGGCCAAAAAGCCTTTTTGCTTCTTTTCAATTTCGATATGGATTTTATTAGACGACACATACGCAATCTCCATGCCCGAGAAAAAAGCAGACAGTAATAACGACGAAACGATAATGATGATGGCTAAAGTCATCTATTGTTTTGGATCTCTATTATTGAATTTTTTATTGAAACGTTTTCTAAAGAAGAACATAAAAACACCTAATCCGGCAAACCCCAAAGAAATATAAGCTCCCATGCGGTCGTTATTCCACTTAGATATGGCATCGTAAAGAAACAATACAGCAAATACTAAATAAGCATATTGAAAAATCTTAAATATATTCATGTAATCGAAATAAGTTTAATTTAAAGTAAAGGTAACGAATTATTCGTCAAGTGTAATAATACCATTTATTTCTAACACTTCGGCTTCTTTAAAGTGCACATCGGAATCGAAACCTGTACCGTGTATTAAATCGGAACCTGTTCTAAACGTTACAGGTTGGTTGGTAGACATCCACTGTCTGTTCTGGTCGTAATACAACTGTTCTGCAAATAGTGTATCGTTAGTATAAGTAGCCAAAACCACATGCCCCTGCAAGTCTATTAACCCCGTACGATCGTATACAATGGCGTAATCGGAAATCACTGTGCTTTTATTGTTTTCGTCGTCGTAAATATACAAATGAATGCCTTCGTCAAATTCTGAAAAAGCAAAATCTCTGTTGGAATAATCTAACATTTTAGGACTTATCAAATTCGCTTTTAAACGTCCAGAATCGGTGTATTTTAAGTTGATGTCCTGAGCCACTCCTATAGGCTCGTTAGCAGCCAGACCTATTTTTTGGACATCACTAAGGTCTTTTCCGCATGAAACAAACATGGCCATAGCAAAAGCTATGACCATGATATATAAATTATGTGATTTACTAAGCATTATTAAATACTTGGCACCTTAACGCTAGAACCAATCCAACATCCAATGTTAATGGTTGCACCTGCATTACCTTCAGAAAATATATCTGATTTTTGTGGTGCTTTAGCTCTGTAACTTGTAGCCGATTGCGCAGCATGCGATTTTAATGTAGGATCTACATTACCTGCTTTAGCAGCCTCGTCTGCAGCTAACCAGAATACAGCACGCTTATTGAAGGCACTATCTCCACAATCGTTAGCACTAGCGGCATACATAGATGCAATTTGTAAATACGGACGTCCGTTTGATGGGTTTAATTTTAAAGCTTCTCTGTAATAGCTTCTCGCTTTAGAATAGCTTCCTTTACCTTTTAACTTATCGGCAACTTTACTGTATAATTTTGCTTTTTTATAGCTATCGGTTTCTAAACCTAATGCTTGCTCGTAATATTTAAGGGCTTCGCTAGGTTTTCCTTCTTTATCTTTTAAGATTCCTAAATAGTAAGCAGAACTTGCCGACGGATTTAAACCGTGATAAGCGTTTACTAATTTAAAGAATAACGGATCGCTAGTACAGTCTTTTTCAGACATTTTACCAGCAGCTCTTTGTAACCAAACAGCATCTGTTTTGTGCGCTTCGAAATCTTTAGTGTATAACGGAATTAAGTTTTCGCAGTTAGCACGCTCTCCTAATTTACTGTTGATACTACCACCAATTTTATCGTAAGCATCTAAGTAGCTAGAATAATATCTCTTGTATTTTTCTTCTTTACTTGTTAATGCCGTTCCTGCTTCTTCTTTTTCGATAAGCTTGTTTAAATCTTCAGAATAGTTTTCTACTTCGGCATCTACTTTTTCTACAACATCGTCGTATTTGTTAAACAAATCTTGAGCCGATTTTTCTCCAGCATCGTATAAATCTACCATTAAAGAAAAATACGTGTAAAGACCTTTAGGGCTTTTAAAGTTTTCTTTGTCTTTGGTAAATGCTAAATCGAAAGCATTGTAAACTTCTAAATCAGACAAGCCTAATTCTTTTCTGTTGTCGTACATTAACTGGGCCTTATCTGCAAGCACTTCACCTTCTTTAGCTTTACTTGGAAAATTCACCAATTTCTCGTCGTAAAGTTTCAATAAATCGTTAATGTAAGCTGTTTTTTCGGCTCCTGTAGAGTTCTCTATTTTATAATTTAAAATCTTTTCACCATCAATATGTATGGCGTTATTAAATTTAGGACACTTAGTTCTTACGTCCATCCAAGGTTCGTAGGCAGCGTTATAATTTTTAGCTTTTACGTACTCATGAAATATCGATAATTTCGATCGACACTCATCTTCATTTTGGGCAAAGCTATTAAGCCCTAAACATAGCAATGCTACTAGCAAAGTCACTTTCGATTTCATAATTTTTATATTTGTGCAATTGTTAATCATACTTACGTTTTTGGAACCAACGGTCGTTTAACGACAAACTGAGGCTAAAGTTAAAAAAGTTTTCTTGAATAAGACCTTGGTTGGTTGTACCGCGTTTTCCAAACTCAAATCCTAAATTGGCATTAGAGAACATAGTCCCTAATGGTAAGCCTGCTCCAAAAGATATGCCAAACTCGTTTATCGACTCGCCATTAATCACTAAACCAGAACTTTCCGTGCGAAATCCAGCGCGATATACCACGCGATTCCAGTAGCCCGAAAAGGCATTGTATTTAGGAATATAGAACCCACCAACAGACAAGCCAAAGGCATCTTCGTATTCTACTTCTGTACCTCTGTACAATTCGTTTTCAAAACTTCCTGTTTGCAAAAAGCGAGTTTCTACCCCTACAAACCAATGTCTTGGCTGCCCAATACCTGTACCGATAGAAAATTCGGAAGGTACGTTTACAGAAGTTTCCAACTGCCCAGCATCAACCAAGGATTGTTCGCCATCGATAGTTTCTACAATAGACTCAGCTCCGGTTGATGAACTTATGGTAATGGTAGAAAAATAACGTTCGTTCTTGGATGTTAAGCTATTTCCAGGATTATATGTTGCCGAACTCACCCATTCAAAATTATCGTTCAAAATCATGGTTTTGTAGGTCATACCAAAATTAAAACTCACGCCACTTAAATCGGAACGGTCATTCTGTCTAGATTGGTATCTGGTTAAATCGCCACTAGTATCGTAAACATATTCTACAATACTATTTTGTATGGTCCCAAAATCGTATCGGGCATCGACCCCAACACTAAGACCTTTGGCCACCAAATAACCTACAGATAAGTATACCTTATTTAAACCGCCTTCACCAGCAAATTTATTCTGAAGTTCACCGTCATCGTTTCTGGTTTGTAATTTATATCCAACCGAAGTGTATGGCAAAAGTCCAAAACCAACTCCAAAACGGCCGATAGGAATAGACATAGAAATATAATCGAAGGTAGACGATGATGATTTATCGGAACCAGCATCACTTTTAAATTTTACTTGAGAGTGGCTACCACCAACTGCAAACTTTACGGGACGCGTTTCTTCGCGATAATACTTTAAATTTTCTGTAGCGTAAGACGCTGGGTTTCTTAAATTCACATGAATACTATCGGAATAAATGCTAAGTCCACCCATACTTTTATTTTCTACAGTACCTTTAAATTTAAGGCTTCCTATTCCGAAATACGAATATGGCGATGTGGTTCCACCATCTTGGGCATAACTATTAATTGCAAATAAGGCAATAAAAACTAATACAAGTTTTTTAATCATTCGTGTGAATTAAATTGTAAAATTGAGTTCAATCCTTCTAAAAGAAAATTCGAGTTGGCAAATATGCTACTTTTTAATTGCTTAGACAAGAAATTCGCGTCGCCACCTGTTAAAATAATTGTTAAATCTGGATATTTACTTTGATAATTATCTACAATTCCCCCGATTTCGTTTAAAATACCATAAACCACTCCCGAATGAATTGAAGATGCTGTAGAGTGCCCTGTTAAGCGCAACGGCTGCTCGGCTTCTAGCAAAGGTAATTTGTCTGTATAATCGTGTAACGCTTTGTAACGCATATTTAAGCCTGGCGAAATTGCCCCTCCTAAATATTCGGCATGCGCATTTACAAAGTCGTAGGTTATACAGGTTCCGGCATCAATAACCAAAACGGGAATTTTAGGATATTGAATGGTAGCGGCACTTACCAAGGCAATACGGTCTATACCCAAAGTTTGTGGCGTAGCGTACAAATTCTTAAAAGGCACTGGTGTAATCTGATTCAATACCAGAACAGACACCTTTTCGGTTAGTGTTTGCAGCACATTATCTTCCAGATTTGCCACCGAAGACACAATACAGGCATCGATTTTTACATCGGACACTATATGCGCTATATTTTTTTCTGAAAATTCTTGTAGCGGCACTATTTTTTTATCCATTAGACTATCCTGCTCGAACACAGCGAGTTTCACAAAGGAATTCCCAACATCAATTATTAAATTCATATCTAAAATTAAAATCGCTAAGTTACAAAAGCATTTTTTATAAATTTTATTTTGTCAGATTGCAAAAAGCTCTTATATTTGCACTCGCAATTACGCACTGGTGCCTTAGCTCAGTTGGTAGAGCAAAGGACTGAAAATCCTTGTGTCCCTGGTTCGATTCCTGGAGGCACCACCAGAAAACCCTGAAAACACACTGTTTTCGGGGTTTTTGCTTTTTACATGTAATCCTAAAAAGCGCTAGCTGTCTAATTTTAGCCGTCTAAAATCTCAATATTGATTACTTTATTCTGAGAGATCAACTACCACTATTGTCTATCTGCAGATTTCTAAATACCTTTAGAACAGCAGAAATACATCGTATGAATTGGTTAAAACTCAGCATCTCAATTATTGCGGCTATTGGACTCTTTACACATAGCCTAGAAAGTTTTTCTAAAAATCTACAAGCGCAAGCCGACTCCAAACTGAAGTCAATCTTATTAAACATCTCAAAGTCCAAACTACGCGCTTTTATGTTAGGGTTTACGGCCACAGCTATTATTCAATCTAGCAGTGCGGTTATCTCTATAGTAGTATCTTTCGTAGATGCAGGTGTTTTAGTTTTTAAAAGCTCATTACCTATTTTGCTGGGCAGCAACCTAGGAACAACTATCACTGCATGGTTAGTGTCCTTTAAACTGGAAATGCTAGGCACTTTTTTAATCGCCATCGGCTTTATTTTAGGCTATTTTTCTGGTAAAATAAAACTGCTTTCCAAGCCTATTTTTTATTTAGGACTTATCTTGTTTAGTTTAGAGCTTATTGGCGCCAACCTAGAACCTATAAAAGAAAGCCCAAAACTGATTGAGTTTTTAAGCCTCGCTTCCAACCCGTTTTTTGGCATACTGTTTGGCATCGTAATAACAGCTATTTGCCAATCGAGTTCGGTTACAGTTGGACTGGTAATCATTCTGTCTTCGCAAGGGATATTAAATTTGGATAGTGCCATTGGTATTATTGTCGGTTCTAATATTGGCACTACCACAACTGCATTTTTAGCCTCCTTAAAACTAGGGCAAGCCGCAAAACTTTCTGCAATTGCCAATTTATGTTTCAATACGATAGGCGTCTTAATATATTTACCATTTTACAAACTTTTCGAGATGTTAATTACCAACATATCATCTAACATCACATACCAAGTTGCCTTTGCTCATTTAATATTTAATCTAACCATTGGTTTAATTCTATTGCCTTTTACAAACTATTTTGCAAGAATATTTCAAACCAGACTTGAACAAATAGATTCCAAACACTAAAGCTTGAGCTAATATTTTATTGTTTCGGGATAACGCTTCACTAATAATCGCCGTACATTTACTATAAATCTTAATTTCTATCTATATGGCAGTTATAGGAAACATCATCAAAGGCGTCATTCAATTAAAAGACACATTAACACCAGAGCCTAACCCCATAGACGATCAGCTAGCGGTGTTAAAACATCTGCTAAATACTGCCAAACATACGCAGTTTGGCGAGCATTATAACTTTCAAGATCTATTAAACAGCGACGATGTACCTAAGGCCTTTGCTGAAAGCATTCCGTATTTCGATTATAATAAAATCAATGCCGAATGGTGGCACAAACTCCACAATAATGAAAAAGATGTAACCTGGCCAGGAAATCCAGATTATTTCGCCTTAAGTTCTGGAACTACCGGAAAAAGCAGTAAGCGCATTCCTGTTACTCAAGACATGATTGAAGCTATTCGAAATGCTGGCATCGCCCAAGTATTTGCGCTTAGTAATTTCGATTTACCTGCAGATTTCTTCGAAAAAGAAATTATGATGCTGGGCAGCTCTACCGATTTAACCGAAAAAGAAGACCATCTAGAAGGCGAAATTAGCGGTATAAGCGCCAGCAACATCCCAAGTTGGTTTCGCGGCTACTATAAGCCAGGCGAAGACATTGCCAAAATAGACGATTGGGATGAACGCATACAGCATATTGCCGAACAAGCTAAAAACTGGGATATTGGTGCCCTTAGCGGCATTCCGTCGTGGCTGGAACTCATGCTTAAAAAAGTAATAGAATACCATAACGTTAATAACATACACGACATTTGGCCCAATTTACAAGTTTACACCTCGGGAGGGGTAGCGTTTAAACCTTATGAAAAAAGCTTTAACGCTTTACTAGGCAAACCCATAACCGTTATCGACACCTATTTGGCATCCGAAGGTTTTTTGGCTTTTCAAGCCAGACCAGAAACTACAGCCATGCAACTGGTAACCGATAATGGTATTTACTTCGAATTCGTTCCTTTTAAACCCGAGTTTATTAATGAAGATGGCTCGATTACCCAAAACGCACCATCCCTAACACTAGCAGAAGTTAAACCCTACACCGATTACGTATTAATTATAAGTACTGTATCTGGCGCTTGGCGTTATGTTATTGGAGACACCATACAGTTTACCGATGTTGAACGAGCAGAAATTAAAATTACAGGGCGCACCAAGTTCTTTTTAAACACTGTTGGCTCGCAATTATCGGTTAACAAAATGAATAATGCCATGCTGCATTTAGAAGACACTTTTAACACCAAAATACCCGAATTCACTATTTGTGCCAAACAATTCGACGATGGCTTTTACCACTGCTGGTATTTGGGTACCGAAAGCACTAGTTTAAACACCGCCGATATTGCAAAAACGATTGACACTTATTTAAAAGACGCTAATAAAAATTACAAAGTAGCACGATCTAAAGCCCTTAAGGGCGTAAAAGTTACAGTAATAGCACCCGAAATATTTTATAATTGGAATGCTGCGAACAAGAAAAAAGGCGGACAAGTAAAAATGGAACGTGTTATGGGTGAAGATAAATTTGAAACTTGGGAAGCATTTGTGAATCAACAGTGAAACTTGATGTAATGAAATATTTTTTAGTTTAAATTGTGATGTATTTCAAATCTGTACATTTCCGCATCGAAACATCTTCAAATTTTCAAATCGAATAATTAACACTTTGAATTTTTAGTACATAAAAAATCATCACTTTAACTCATCAACCAAAATCATAATTTCTTCGGGCGATAGGTAATAGGCTCTAATTCTATTTTTATAAGACTCAGGAATATCGGCATGATCTAATATAAAATGTTTGGTCGCTAAAATGTACTCGTACATACCATACCGAATGGCATAGGTATCGGCTGCCCGTTCGGCATCTTTTATAAACGCTTTCGAAAACAAATATTTCAATCCAAAAAACACTAGACCAAAGCCACTCTTGGTTTGGTAATCGCAAATATGCCCTAGTTCGTGCCCCAACCAACCTATAATCACGTTCGACGGAATATACTTTGTAGAAAACTCGCTATCGGTTATTTTAACCTTTTTACTTATAAAGATCACATAACGACGTTGCTGTTTCGATTTAAACAAATCAGCAAACACAGGCTGAGCCTGCATAGTAGACTTTTTTATATCGGATTTAAACCGAATATCAATAACCACATCTGCTAACTGCGGATAATGGGATAAAGCTACACGTGCTTCTTCCTCTAGCGATTTAGGAGCAGTATGATAATCTGAAATTTTTACTGTAGCCATAGATTGAGATTGAAGAACAAGACTTAAAATAATAATATTCATGTGTGCAAAAACACTCACAATATGGTTATTTTGAAGTTGTACTATCGTCCCCTTCAGTAGTTACCCCTTTAAAACCTTCAGGAAAATCTAAAGTGCGTATCGGGAACGGAATGTTAATATTGTTGGCATCAAACGCTTCTTTTATAACCATAATGGCTTCAGACTTGGCTTTGGCGACTTCTAATGCCGAAGTGGATTGTATCCAAAATCGCGTTTCGAAATTTATAGAACTATCGCCATATTCTTTATAAATAAAAATAACATCCTTTTCGCTTTTTATTTCATCAAAATACTTTTCTATAGTATCTATAACCAGTTTTTTTACAAATCGTAAATCGGAATCGTAAGCGACACCACATCCTAAAATTACACGAGACTGTGCTGTTGTTGAATAGTTTTTTATAGGATTTTCTACAACCATTTTATTGGGCATGTACACCAAATTATTATCGGCCTGCTTTAAAGTTACCGATCGCAAATCTATATTAATAACTTCGCCTTCAACACCATTGGTTTCTACCCAATCGCCAAATTTTATAAAATGAACATAAGACAAGATTACGCCTGAATACAAATTAGCCAAAGCCCCTTGCAATGCCAAACCAACAGCTAAACCAACAACTCCGGCACCAGCTAAAACGGTTTTTAAAGCATCGCTTAAATTTAAAATACCCAACACCAAAAACAGTCCGAATAAAATAAAGACAGACGATACCAACTTAGATATTAAACTCTTCATTGAAGCCTGAAGATTGGTACGATCGAGCAGCCTCACAATAAATTTGGTAATGTACTTAGAAAGAAACAGTACAAACACAAAAACAATTATAGCCAAAATAAAGTTAGGTAAACCCAAGACTATGTCGTCTAACCATTTATCTAGTTTTTCTAACATTTTTTCCCAAGCCTTCGAAAATTTTAAATCCATTATAAGCATAATTTTATGTGTTTTGCATATTATCAAATTCTTTACACTTTTTAAAGTTGCAAAAAAATTAATAGTAACTCAAATGAAAAATTAAAATATATAACCCTTCAAAAAGCAATTCTTTCAATTTTAACTTAAAGTCATTTATATTTATATCGTTTAAACTTATCTTAATCGGTTAACACATAGCTTAAGATTAAAACTTATGAGCCTTAGCACTTTTTTTAAGACACTCGTTGTATTATGTTTTTTTGCAGGTTTACAAACCTCATTAAAAGCACAAACTACAAGTACCGAACGACCAAAAATTGGAGTGGTTCTTAGTGGAGGTGGTGCAAAAGGCATGGCACATATTGGAGTTCTTAAAGCATTAGAAGAAGCTGGTATTTACCCAGATTACATTACAGGAACAAGTATGGGCAGTATTGTTGCCGGATTATATGCCATAGGATGGACACCAGACGAAATTAAAGACATTGCACTAGAAATAGATTGGAACTTTGTACTCTCTAACGACATATTACTTAACAAAGTTGCTTTCGAGGAAAAAGATTTCTATGGCCGTTACATGACCGAATTTCCAATCCGAGGCAAAAAAGTATACCTGCCACAAGGCGCAATAGAAGGACAAGAACTGACTTTATTATTAAGTAAACTAACTCGAGAAGCACATAACATTAAAGATTTTAACGATTTCCCCACACCTTTTGCTTGTATTGGCACCAATATAGAAACAGGAGATCCCGAAGTATTAAATTCTGGCTCATTACCAGAAGCACTGCGCGCCAGTATGTCTATCCCTTCCATATTCACCCCCATGCAAATAGGCGACAAATTATATGTTGATGGTGGTTTAACCAGAAATTTTCCCGTACAGGAAGTTATAGATATGGGCGCCGACATTGTTATTGGAGTATCTGTTAGCTCCGATTTATACAAAAAAAACAAACTATCGTCTATGATAGACGTTTTGATGCAATCGGCATTTTTATCGAGCGCACACGACACCAACAAACAAAAAGAATTGGTAGATATTTTTATAGAACCCAATCTAGAAGGTTATAGCGCAGGAAGTTTTAAAGATACTCCTGACATTATTAAACGAGGCGAAGAAGCTGGCGAAAAATTTTTACCAGAATTTAAAAAACTTGCAGATTCTTTAAAACCTTATGGTTTAAGATCTAAACCCAAGCCGCTACCACATAAAACATCCTATTTTATAGAAGACATTGTTGTTACTGGCAACCAACATATTCCGGTAAGTTTAATTCTGGGAAAAATGAAACTTAAACCCAATACCGAAATAACTATTAATGAACTAGAACAAAAAATTATTCAGCTCTACGGCTCGCAATATTTCGATAAAATTGTGTACACGATAGAAAACGACAATACACTACTTTTAAAAGTAAAAGAAGCGGCAAATGGTGCTTTAAAAATTGCAGGACATTACGACTCCGAAAATTATGCAAGCCTTTTATTCAACATCACATTACGAAATATGCTTTTACCAAATTCCAGATTCGTAACCGAATTAAATTTTGCGCAAAATCCGGGATTGCGCCTCAACTATTTAAAATATACAGGCGAAAACCAAAATGTTGCCTTAACCCTAGCATCAACTGCATTTAAATCCGAAACGCCTTCCTATTCCAACATTACGCACGACAATGAAAATATCGAAATTCAAAAAACAGGATTATTAGACCAAACCAGCTGGACTAGCTATTTTGGTTTGCAAACTACCAATTCTACCAATAGTACCTTTGGTGTTAGATTCGGTTATAATTACGAGCGGTTCACCCCTGCTATAGTAGATGAGTTTGCTCTAGACGAGGACATATCACTAAGCATTAACGAACTAAAAAACAAAGCATTATATCTACAAGGTTTTTACACAACCAACACCTTCAATAAAGTATATTTCCCTACGCAGGGTATTTATTTTTCAACCAATGTTAATTATTACATGACTTCGAAATCTACCATTAAATTAAAAGCAAATGAAGAAACCATAACAACGGTACTAAACCCAGAACCTATCTGGAAATTAGAAACCCAATTTGGGAGCGCCATAAAAATATCGCATAAATTAACAGGCTTAACCAATCTGAGAATTGTTGTAAACGACGGCGATTCCAGCTTAGAAAATTTTGCTTTAAACACCTTTATTGGTGGTTTTAATCCGATAGGTATTTATGTGCAGCCCTTTTGGGGAATTGACTCGAAATACATATCCTCATCAAATTTTTTATATGCTTCTGGACAATTACAATGGAATCCAAAATCGAATATCTATTTTAATTTAGGTTTGAATTATCTCGATTTAGAATACCCCATGTCTTGGATTAACGACCATATTACAATTGAAGATAACACAAAAAAAAGACAATTCGGCGCCATGTTATCGGGCAGCTACAACTCTATAATTGGCCCTATAACTTTAGGCGTTTCTAAAGGCCAATACACCTCTGGATTGAAAGGTTATATAAGTATTGGCTACACACCAAAATATTAGTTTAGTGCCTTCAGACGACTTCAATCTATAAAAAAACTTAAGTTACTTAATCAGTTTTTTCACCAATCCTCCCACAGTTAGCCCTTGTATCAATATAGAAAACACAACAATAATATAGGTCATCACCAAAAACAATTCGCGATGCATGCTATGGGTCAAACTTAAAGCCAACGCTATAGAAATGCCGCCACGTAACCCGCCCCAAGTCATAATCATATTGGTTTTTGGTCTAAAATCCAAGCGTTTTTCGAATGCATTAATAGGTACATATAACGATAAAAACCGGCTAACCAGGGCAACGAGTATAGCGATTAATCCGGCAGCTACATAATCCCACCTAAATTCAAGCACCAGCATTTCCATACCTATAAGCACAAACAAAATAGTATTGAGCAGAATATCTACAAGTTCCCAAAATTTATCGACATAGTTTTCGGTAATTTCAGACATGGCACTACCGCGAACAGTATCATTCCCCACCACTAATCCTGTGGTTACCATAGCTAAAGGCGCAGACAAATGTAATTTTTGGGCAATAACAGTACCTGTCATAACTGCGGCTAAAGTAATTATCACTTCAATATCGTAATCGTCTATCGATTTCATCAATCTATACGTGCCATAGCCAAGCAATAAACCTAACAACACCCCACCTAACACTTCGCGACCAAAAAGTTCTAAAATCCCTAAAGCATTTACACCATCGCCTCCCGAAGCTTGAGCTACCTGATAAATTGTTAAAAAAACAACCACACCTACTCCGTCGTTAAATAACGATTCGCCCACTATTTTGGCTTCCAAATCTTTTGGAACCCCTACTTTCTTCAAAATACCCAAAACCGCTATGGGGTCGGTAGGTGAAATTAAAGCTCCGAATAATAAACAATAAATAAAATCGATATTCAAGCCTAAAACATAGAGCACACCAAACACCAATGCACCAATTAAAAAGGTAGAAACCAAAGTCCCTACCGTAGCAAATACTAGAACCGGCCAACGCTGAATTTTGAGCTGTTCGAAATTGGTATGCAAGGCTCCTGCAAACAGCATAAAACTTAGCATAACATCTAACAGAACAGTTTCGAAATCGATTTGCGTTATCAGCTCCCGCTCTGCCAACAACAAAGTTTTATCTACGGTAGCTAAAGCCAAAACCACCAAGGTAAACACTAAGGTAATCAGCATCAAACCAATGGTATTGGGCAATTTTAAAAACCGCACATTTATATAGCCAAAGGCCGCAGCCATAAGTACCAACGTAGTTATAATGGTAAAATAATCCATAGACATCAATTTATTACTTAAAGTACGCCATTAATACGCACTTGTACAAGTCTAAAAACAAGTAACACCAATAAATTTTACAGGTAATTCATTTTCGAACAGAGTTAACACTTCAAAAACTCATGCTTAAAAAAGGATGGCTTTTAACACGGATAGTGCTTGCGGGCATGCATACACAAACGCTATTATTAAAATAAATTGAATTTATGCGTAATTTCGTATGGAAGAGTTAAATGATATCGATATTTTTGAACTGATGATTCCCATCGGGAAGTAATTTTTAGACAATAATTATGATTAAATATATAAATGAAACAACAGAATACTTATTAAACAAAGGTTTCGACACTCCAGAAATAGGTATTATTTTAGGTACTGGTTTGGGTAAACTGTTAGACGAGGTAACTATTTTACACGAAGTAAGCTACAACCACATTCCGTATTTCCCAACCGCAACTGTCGAGTTTCATAAAGGCAAATTAATTTATGGTGAGTTAGAAGGCAAAAAAGTAATTGTGATGCAAGGGCGTTTTCATTTATATGAAGGTTATACGCTGCAAGACATTACTTATCCCGTACGCATTATGGAAAAACTGGGCATACACACTTTACTGGTTTCTAATGCATCTGGCGCTGTAAATTTAGATTTTAAACCAGGAGAACTTATGCTTATAGACGACCATATAAACCTGCAAGGTGGATCGCCTTTAGCCTTTAAAGGAGTTTCTAAATTAGGGGAGCGTTTTACAGACATGAGCGCACCTTATAACCCGGAGATTAACAGTAAATTTAAGGCAATTGCCAAAGCACAAAACATTACCTTACACGAAGGCGTTTATGCCAGCATGGTAGGCCCACAGTTAGAAACCAGAGCAGAATACCGCATGCTTAAAATATTAGGTGCCGATGCCGTGGGCATGAGTACAGTTCCTGAAATTATTGTAGCCAACCACCTTAACTTAAAAGCGGCAGCAGTTTCGGTAATAACAGACCAAGGCGATCCCGACAATTTACATCCTGTAAACATTTCGGAAATTATAAATATGGCCGCTCAAGCCGAACCACAAATGATTACCTTATTTAAAGCCCTGATTAAATCACTTTAAAATTAGTACAACTATTTAAACTCATAGCAACTTGTTTGCCAATTTGCTGTGAGTTTATCATCTAGCTTTTAGTTAATTAAATTTTAAAGTGTAAGCATAGTTTAGTGTAATATTTTACTTTCACGTAAAACAAGCACTATGAAAATCAACTTTGCCATTGTCTGCCTTTGCCTTTTTACACCACTTACCCACCAATGCCAGACACTTTTACAAGCTAAAATTATAGACTCTACAACCCAAAGTCCAATACCTTTCGCCACGGTATCGTACAACAACATTTCTGGAGTTATTAGTAACGAAAATGGCGATTTTCAGCTGCATTTAAAAACAACACCAACCCAAAGCGATTCGCTATTCTTTAGCTGTCTAGGCTACGAACCAAAAACTATTGCTGCTTTACAATTCACAGATTCTTTAGTCGTGCTCGCAACAAAATCCATTGCTTTAAACGAAGTAATGCTATTTAACAAAAACTATACTGTTGAAGAAATTATAGATAAAGTAAAGGAACAACTAGAAAAAAATTACACAACAAATTACACCAAAAGTACTTTATTTTTTAGAGAATCGTATTATACTTCGTTAATTAAAAAAGAGGTTACTATTAAAACTTCAACTATACCTGAATTCAATCAACAATTTACAGACAGCTTATTAAACGATCTCCCAAACAATTCCGATAACTTTACCGAAATACTGGGCACACTATATAAAAACAACAGTGCAGAACCAGAAGATATCGACACCAAATTAGACATTATTAAAGCTTCGCATCTTTACGATAAAGACAACGAAATTACTGCAAATGCTTACGAAGAAAAATTTAATTCCATCATTAAAAAACGTATCAAACGCGATTCGTACTTTAAAATAAAATCGGGAATATTTGGCACCAAAGAAGATATGGATTCCACAATTTTTGCCGATGATGCAACAAAAAAAACCGACGCATATCTAGCACAACAAAAACAATTAGAAGAAGACAAAAAAAAGAACTTCTTAAAATATCGCAAACAAACCATCAGCAATATAGATAAGCATAATTTTTTATCGGAAGATTCCGATGTAAACATAATTCACAAAGCCAACCGCTATCAGTTTCAACTTTTAAATTATACACATATTAACGACCAATATGTGTATAAAATAGCGTTCGAACCCAAACGCGGCGAAGATTACAAAGGCGTTTTGTATGTAAACACCGACGACTTTGCTGTGATCCGTTTAGAATACACCAATGTAAACCCCATAAAAACGTTTAAACTTTTAGGCATTTCGCTTAATGTATTTTTAAAAAAAGGCACCTTACTGTACGCGAAAAACTCCAACAACACCTATAGTTTAAAATATGCCGAAATAGAAAGCGCACAAAAAGCGGGCGTAGATAGACCACTTAAAATTATTGAAAAAAACAAGCACGTTAAAGGCCGAAGAAAACAAAATGAAGTCTCGGCAGATATTAATTTCCAGATTTCTAACCGCTCTAAAAAAGAGATGGTTGTTTTTGAAACTGAAACTATAAACCCAAACACATTTGAAGATTTTAAAGAAGAAGCTCAAGTAAACCCTACCTATCTGCCTGCTTACGACTCCGAATTCTGGAAAGGCTATAACATTATAGAGCCCAACCAAGCCATAAAAGATTTTAAAAGTTTAGACATAGAATAACCAAAAACAAATACAGATTCAATAGACTAAATCACTATAGGCTGGAAGTCCGATTATTTGTGTTCATTTTAGCCACAAATACACGAATGTTTTCATAAAAACTATGTCAAATAGTCGTGCCATTCGTGGCGTAAAAATATTTATAGAGACTGAAAAGTCTTGCAGCAAAAGTGCATAGTTTCGACTAACGACTGAGACCAATGAATTAAAAATTTATCTTCTTAGTAATTTTACATTGTAAAACAAAACACAAAACACGCTGCAACAACTACTGACACTGGAACTGATACTATTTTTCCCGTCAAAAAAGACATAAATAATCTAAGTGTAAATAAATAATACAAAACGTATTGCGAATATTAAAAGATACTATATTTGCCGCATAAAAAAAACACTCGATATTTACTAAAAATAGTTCATAATCATGATAATAGAAATTATTATAATTGCTATTTACTCTACTGCTTTGGCATTAATTTTTATGTATGCCCTAGCGCAGCTTAACTTATTACTTAATTACCTTTCTGCTCAAAAAAAAGACGATCAGTTACCACCACTTGATGTTAACAACACAAGCAATTTACCAATAGTTACCATACAACTTCCCGTGTATAACGAAATGTATGTTATGGATAGGTTGTTAGATAATATTGCGAATATCAATTACCCAAAGCATAAACTTGAAATACAGGTTCTAGACGATTCTACAGACGAAACCGTTAGCTCTACACGCCAACATATTGATCGTTTAAAAGCATCTGGCTTAGACATTACGCATATAACTAGAACCGATCGTAGCGGATTTAAAGCAGGCGCACTAAAAGCTGGTTTAAAAATTGCTAAAGGTGAGTTTATTGCTATTTTCGATGCCGATTTTCTTCCTAAATCCGATTGGTTATTACAAACCTTACCCTATTTCGAAAACGAAGATATTGGTGTAGTACAAACCCGCTGGGGACATTTAAACCGCGAATATTCCTTACTCACCAGAATTCAAGCCTTTGCTCTAGATGCACATTTTACGTTAGAACAGGTGGGGCGTAACAGTAAAGGGCACTTTATTAACTTTAACGGCACAGCTGGTGTTTGGCGTAAAACCTGCATTTTAGATGCCGGAAACTGGGAAGGCGACACCCTTACAGAAGATTTAGATTTAAGCTACCGCGCCCAATTAAAGAATTGGAAATTTAAATATTTAGAAGATGTAGAAACGCCTGCCGAACTTCCTGTAGTAATTAGTGCCGCACGCTCACAACAATTTAGATGGAATAAAGGAGGCGCAGAAAATTTCAGAAAAATGCTTTGGCGTGTTCTTAAATCTGATAATATTTCTGGCAAAACCAAACTTCATGGTGTGCTTCACCTATTAAACAGCACCATGTTTTTAAACGTATTTATTGTAGCTGTACTTAGTATACCTATGCTTTACATTAAAAACGAATATGCTCACTTAAAACCTTATTTTTATGTAATGAGCTTTTTTGTGGTAAGCAGTGTTATTTTCTTTATCTGTTACTGGTTTATGTTTAAAAATATTTACGGCAGCGGCATCAAGAATTTTATACGGTACATTGGTATGTTTTTTACCTTCTTTACAGTTGCTATGGGCTTTTCGCTACACAACTCGATAGCTGTATTAGAAGGGCATATTGGTAAACGCAGCGAATTTGTTCGCACGCCTAAATTCAATATCAATTCGATTAAAGACAGCTGGAAAGGCAATAAATATTTAAAGAAAAACGTATCTATTCACGTTATTTTTGAAGGCATTTTAACGCTTTACTTTGCCTTTGGCATGTACAGTGCTTTTGTGGTTGGCGACCAAGGCGGCGATTTCGGACTATTCCCATTTCACCTGATGCTCTTTTTAGGATTTGGTTATGTATTTTTTAAATCGTTAACATCTAAAGCCTAAAACCAAACAAGACAAAAAAAATCGGCTGTCTAAAATTAAGTTTTAGACAGCCGATTTTTTTTTTTACAATTATCCGATGCTAAAAAAACAATTTAGCAATAAACATATCGACCACCTCAACCAGAATTAATATAATTATAATCCACTCTAACTTGCTGCTTTCGTTGTGGTCCATAATATCTTTAAACAGCTCTAGATTTTCTTTAATAATGGCAATCCTATCGTGAATAAGCCTGTATCGGTCTTTTAAATCGAATGTTTGTTTTAAGCCTAAATTTAAACGGTTAAGTTGTTCGCTCTCCCACGTACTATCTGGCGAATCGAAAATATATAAGTTCTCGGCAATCTTATTTTTAATATTCAATGTTTTACCTATAAACCGTTTTAGCTTATGGCCAGAAATATCTAATTTACCATTCTGCTCTAAATATTGGGTATGCTTATGCGTGTCTAACAACAAAGCTTCAGACAGTTCAGAATACATATCCAACGCCACAGATTGCGAAGCATTAAGCATGATTAAACGAATCATCTCTGCATCTAATTCGGGCAAAATAATCCGTTGGAATTCTACCTTTAATTGTTCGGGTTGCACAACTACTTGAATATCTTCAGAAATGCGTTCTGTATTATAATTTTTACAAAACGGCAGGAGTTGCTTTAAATACTTTTCGATGTCTTTTGATGGTGTATTGAAAAAACTCACAATGCCATACTGAAAAATATACATATAAGCATTGGGCTGAACTTGATAAAACAGCTCGTCGCTATCCGAAAACAACAATTGCCAATGAAACTGGGCTTTACATTCTTTAATTTGAATGGTACTTGCTACTTGATACGCAACAACAGAAAACATGATTCAAAAATGTATAGTTTTTATGTGTAATCTAGGAAAGAAAACCATAATATTTGGGCAAATACTTTGTAGGTACTTGCCCAATTTAAGGTTGTAATTATTAGCACAAACAGCTAAGTGTTGGTTACTCTAGGCGTCTACCAATTTTAAACTTTCAATTCGGTAAATTACATCGTCGTCTTTGCCTTCTGGCACTTCTACGAAAGTAATTTTAAAGGTTTGGTCGATAAAACTTTTATCGTTCTTTAAATCGAATTGTTTTAAAGCGCGAGGATGAATATCATCAAAAATCATATCCTCGCCATTTTCAAACATAAACGTATACAAACCGTTTTTGTAAGATTGAAAAACAGCAACTTTCATTATTAATTTATTTTAATCATTATCGTCGTCATCACCGTCGTCGGATTTCACTTCATCAAAATCTACGCTCGAATCGTCGTCTGGACTTACATCGTCGTCGTCTTCGATATAGTTTTCCATAGCTTGAGCTAAACGTACGCCTACTTTTACTAAATAAATAGTGTCTTCGGTACGCACTTCTACGGCTTCAACAATTTCGTTTTTTGCATTTCTGAAGGATATGATGTCTGAATCGTCATAACCATCTGGAAATTTGTCTACTAAAAGATCTAAAATATCTTCGTTTAACTTTTGGTAGTCTACAATTATTCTTTTCATATTTTTTAAACTGGGGTTACATGTCTAATAAGTAAGCAAAAATTAAAGGTGCCACTATGGTAGCATCGCTTTCTATAATGTATTTTGGGGTGTCTATATCTAATTTACCCCAAGTAATTTTTTCGTTTGGTACTGCACCAGAATAAGACCCATAGCTGGTTGTAGAATCTGAAATCTGACAAAAATAGCTCCAAAATGGTGTATCTGTACGCTCCATATCTTGATACAACATTGGCACGACACAAATTGGGAAATCGCCAGCAATACCACCGCCTATTTGAAAGAATCCAATTCCGTTTTCAGAATTTTCTGTATACCAATCGGCTAAGAAAGTCATGTACTCGATACCCGATTTCATGGTAGTTGCTTTTAACTCGCCTTTTAAAACATAGCTTGCAAAAATGTTCCCCATGGTACTGTCTTCCCAACCTGGGCAAACGATAGGTAAATTTTTCTCGGCTGCGGCATACATCCAAGAGTCTTTTAAGTCGATCTCGTAATATTCTTCTAAAACACCAGACAGCAACATTTTGTACATAAATTCGTGAGGTAAATAACGCTCGCCCTTATCGTCGGCATCTTTCCAAATTTTAAAAATATGCTGTTGTAAACGTCTAAAAGCTTCTTCCTCTGGAATACAAGTATCTGTTACACGATTAAGTCCTTGCTCTAGCAAATCCCATTCTTCTTGCGGTGTTAAATCGCGATAATTAGGTACGCGTTTGTAATGCGAATGTGCCACTAAATTCATAATATCTTCTTCCAGATTGGCACCTGTACAAGAGATAATTTGAACTTTGTCTTGGCGAATCATTTCTGCAAAAATCTTTCCTAACTCGGCTGTACTCATGGCTCCTGCCAAAGACACCAACATTTTTGCGCCATTTTGTAATTGTGCTTCGTACCCTTTTGCAGCATCTACTAATGCTGCAGAGTTGAAGTGTAAATAATATTTTTCTATAAAGTTTGAAATTGTGCCTTTAGTACTCATCGTCGTCATTAAATTTAATCGTGTTATGTTTTTGTGCTGAACCTTCGTAGGTATTGTCGTAATCGTCTTCTATATTTTCATCCATAAATTTATAACTTAGCATTTTGTAATACAATTTTGCAGCTAAAAAATCTGAAGATTTATCGATTTTATTCGGACAAAGTTCTACAATATCAAATCCTACCACGTTTTTTTCGGCAAAAACCTTTTTTAAGAAATCTAAGGTCTCGTACCAAAATAATCCGCCCGGTTCTGGTGTGCCCGTGCTTGGCATGATAGAAGGATCTAGAGCGTCTAAATCGAATGTTATAAACACATGGTCTGTCATTTGGTCTATAACACTATCGCTCCAAAACTCATCGTTTACCATATCGTGTGCAAAATAAGTTTTATCTGGATCCATGACTGTCGTTTCTTTAACATCCATCGACCGAATACCTACTTGCAACAAGTTTGTAGTTTGACTAGCCTCGTAAACAGCACAGGCATGATTGCAAGACGAGCCTTGGTACGATTTTCTTAAATCTGCATGAGCATCGATATGCAAAACCGTTAAATTCTCGAAACATTCGTTAAACGCTCTAATAGAACCTATAGAGATAGAATGCTCGCCACCAAACAACGTTACAAACTTATTTTTTTTAATATACTTTTTAGTGATTTTATGTACAGCATCGACCATAGCTTCTGGCGAACTATTTTCGGTTACTGCATTGGCCAAATACACCCCTTGTTTATAAACTTCGGTTTCGGTTTCTATGTCGTAAGTTTCCATGTTTTCCGAAGCATCTAAAAAGGCTTCTGGGCCTTTATCGGCTCCCTTCTGCCAAGTACTTGTGCCATCGTAAGGCACAGGAATTAATACAATTTTAGCTGTTTCTAACCTGCCATATTCTTCAGGTATTCCAGCATAGGTTTTATTGTTCATTGTAACCTAATATTTTAAGTAAGTCTTCACTTTTTTGTTGTTCGCTAAATAATTTTGTTGTGATGTTTCCGTCTGCATCTCTATCTATTAAAATATGCTTTGGAGACGGAATTAAACAGTGCTGCAAGCCGCCAAAACCACCAATTGTTTCTTGATAAGCGCCAGTATTAAAAAAACCTATATATAACGGTTTATCTTTATTATACTTTGGCAGATAAATCGCATTCATATGCTGCTCGCTATTGTAATAATCGTCGCTATCGCAAGTTAAACCACCCAACAATACACGCTCGTAAGTGTCGTGCCAACGGTTTATTGGCAACATCACAAAACGTTTATTAATAGCCCAAGTATCTGGCAATGTAGTAATGAACGACGAGTTAATCATGTTCCATTTTTCGCGATCGTTTTGTTGTTTTTGATACAACACTTCGTAAATAGCACCGCCGCTTTCGCCCACAGTAAAACTTCCGAATTCTGTAAATATGTTTGGCACATCTACTTCCTCTTCGTCGCAAACAGTTTTAATTTGATTTAAAATTTCGTCGACCATGTATTCGTAATCGAAATCGAAAGCCAACGAGTTTTTAATAGGGAAACCTCCACCAATATTTAAGCTATCTAAAGACGGACATATTTTTTTAAGTGCCGTATATACTTTTAAACACTTTAATAACTCGTTCCAGTAATAAGCATTATCGCGGATTCCAGTATTGATAAAGAAGTGCAACATTTTAAGCTTCACTTTTTTATTATCTTTAATCTGTTTGTTATAAAATGGCACAATATTTTTGTAACCAATACCCAAACGCGAGGTGTAAAATTCGAATTTTGGTTCTTCTTCCGAAGCAATGCGAATACCTATATTATACTTTCCGTTTATTTCTTCGGACAATAAATCTATTTCTTCATAATTATCGATTATGGGAATACAGTTTTTATGGCCATTATTTATTAATCGGGCTATATTGGTAATGTATTGCGCACGTTTAAAACCATTGCTTATTACAAAGGTTTTATCGGTAATTTTACCTTCCTTCTTTAAATTTTCAACAATATCTATATCGAAAGCCGAAGAGGTTTCTATATGAATATCATTTTTTAAAGCTTCATTTAATACGTGCTTAAAATGCGAACTTTTAGTACAGTAACAATAATTGTATTTTCCCTTATAATTATTCTTTTTAATAGCCGAAGCAAACCAGCCTTTCGCCCTATTAATATTATTAGAGATTTGTGGTAAATATGTAAATTTTAATGGTGCACCGTATTCTTCTACCAATGCCATTAAGTCTATGTCGTGAAATTGTAAGGTTTTATCCTCTAATTTGAATTCGTCTTGAGGAAAGTAAAATGATTGATTGATTAGATCAATATATTTTGTGTTCATGAGTAAAATTTGATATAATAATTACAGTTAAAAACGTTTAAATTACACAGAGAAATCTGGGTAACAAAAATAAAAGTGTTAACTATTTATCAAATTTGTATTTGACTTTGGGTTGTAGGCATAAAGCCATAGACATGTTGGCTTTTAACAATGGCATAAGCGGAAGTTAGCTCTAAAATTCGGTTGCTCATCTTATAAGCGGCTTTTGAATATGACTTCCTAATTTTCAAAAGCCCGAACGTAAAAACACTGTTCATAATGTTCAGCTAAATGCTACTGCAAATGTGCTATAAAAATTTGAAAAAAAAAGTTTTTTTTCAAATTTTTTAAAAAACTTTTACCCGCTAATTTACAGCATTTTAAGGCTAATTATTTCCTTTTCGGTAAGATGTTTCCAATGTCCGCGCGGGATATCTTTTTTAGTTAATTGTCCTATACTTACGCAATCTATCTTTTCGATATCGTATTTCAAATAATCAAAAATTGTTCTAATGATAGTATTGCCCGTATTTTTAATTTTTAGGCCTATTTCTTTTTTTGAAGCGCCTTCTATATAACTAATCTCTTCTACAGTTATTAATTTACCATCAACTTTAAATCCGCTTTCAATCTTTTTAAAATCTTCATGTTTTAAATTTCTGGTTAATTCTATATGAAATAAACGGGAAACCCCATGCTTAGAATTTGTAAATTTCTTTACTATATCGTCGTCGTTGGTAAATAAAATTAAACCTAAGGAATTTCTTCCTAAGCGGCCAATTGGCTTAATTCTGGATGTAGTTGCATTCGCTACTAAATCCATTACCGTTCTGCCCTTACCTTCGCTGGTTGTGGTAGCAAAACCTTTAGGTTTATTAAGTAATACATAAGCCTTTTTTTCTGGACTTACGCGACTGTTATCGTAACGCACCTCGTCGTCTGGCTTTACCTTATATCCCATTTCGGTAACCACTTTACCGTTTACAGTTACCAGACCAGTAGCGATATGTACATCGGCTTCTCTACGTGAGCAAATACCTGAATTCGCAATATATTTATTTAAACGCACACCATTAGATTCCGAAGTCTTAGCATCCTGTTTAGCAGGTGTAGTTGCTCCCTGTTTTTTTATAGGGGCATTGCCTCTTGCATAACTTTTACTGCGTGTATTGTTGGCACCACGCCCTGAAGCTTTTCCTTTTCTGTTACTACCTTGTTGTCTGCTCATGTAAGTTAATTTTTGTACAAAGATAAACTATAATTATTCGATTTATGATTTTTACTATGGCTTTTAAAAAAGTCTGTTTAAAACCACATTAACGTCTATTAACAGCACGCTAAAAACACCCGAAACTATTATAAATTTAAGAATATTATGAAGAATTACATAATGCCTTTTGGTTTTGGAACGCCACAACAACCCTAAAAAAACACTAAGCAAAACCATAGTGAAATAAAAAAAATAAGACATATGCCCCACATTGTATTTTGTAAGCAAAAAATAAGTAGGTACTAAGGTTAGCAAGGCCAGAATACTAAGCATTATTTTAGAATATTTTTCGCCATACACTATGGGTATGGTTTTATAGTTTTGCGCCAAATCGCCTGTAATATTTTCTAAATCTTTAGTCAATTCGCGCATCGAAATGATTAAAATAAGATAAGTAGCATGTACGAAAATAACATGCTCGAAATTTTTATAATAAATAAAAATGGCAAAAAAAGGCACAATTGTTAGGATGGCCGATGTAATGTTACCTACAAACGGCAATTTTTTTAAGCGGTGGGAATACAGCCAAATCGCAAAAATATACATCGAGAAAAACAACACCGCTTTAAACGACACATAACTAGCCATTACTACGGCTAAAAAATTTAAAACAAAATAAAATGATAATTTGGTATTCTGACTAACCAACCTGTCGAGCATGGACTTTTGAGGGCGATTTATTAAATCTTTTTCAGAATCGTAAAAATTATTGATGATATATCCCCCTGCAATAGTCGCCGAAGAGGCCAAAACCAACATTAACAAATTCTCGTCGAAAACGACTTGCCTAACCGGTTTGTCGTGCGCCAATATATACACTGCTGTTACATACTGTGCAATAACAACCATTAGCACATTATACCCTCGAACTACAGAAAACATGCTAAAAAATTTTAACAAGATATGTTTTTGTTTTCTGCTAAACATGCAATCGCGTTATGGTATTTTAAACAGAAATCCTGTTAGTTTTGGGAGTGTTAAAAATTGTAAACCACTTCTAACTTATGGCCTTTTAAAGCTTGTTTTGCTTTTTCAAAATCTTCTGCAAAACCTAAAATATAACCTCCACCACCAGAGCCACAAAGTTTTAAATAATAATCGTTGGTGTCCAGGCCTTTTTTCCAAAGCTCATGAAATTGATTCGGAATCATAGGTTTAAAATGATTTAAAACCACTTTAGATAATTGCTTAGTATTTTTGAACAACGACTTAATATCGCCTTTTAAAAAATCGTCTACACAAGCATCGGTATGTTTAACAAACTGATCTTTAATCATGTTTCTAAATCCTTCCTGTTTCATGTTTTCCATAAAAATCTGAACCATTGGTGCAGTTTCGCCAACAATACCACTATCTAATAAAAACACAGCTCCTTTACCGTCGCTTTTTTGGGAAGGTATGCCAGTAGCTTCAATATTGTCTTTTGAATTGATTAGGATTGGCAAACTTAAATAACTGTTAAGCGGGTCTAAACCTGAAGATTTGCCATGAAAGAACGATTCCATTTCCGAAAAAATAGTTTTTAACTTAAATAATTTCTCTCGCGTTAAATTTTCTAAAACCGTAATTTTATCCTGTGCGTACTTATCGTAAATAGCAGCCACCAAAGCGCCGCTACTTCCCACACCGTACCCTTGCGGAATAGATGAATCGAAATACATACCCGCATCAATATCTGCGTTTAAGGATTTCAAATCGAAAACCACCAAATCGGCATCAATTTCCGATAAATACGATGCAAAACGCTTTAAACTTTCATTAGAGTTTTTGGTAATTTCGGTTGGTGTCTTCATCATTTTTAAAGCCCCGTTATAAAAGTTGTAAGGAATCGATAACCCCTTGCTATCTTTTATAATACCATACTCTCCAAAAAGTAAAATTTTAGAATAAAATAAAGGTCCTTTCATAATCTTCAATTGATAATTAACAATTTATAATTGATAATTATTTTTGTTTTGATGCTTTACGATACTCGTAAGATTTTTTAATAAATAGGTAACTGAATACTAAGATACTCTAAATTATTTAAACAACTGAATACCTGCTCTGTTAACATAAATTTATGCAAATTTACAACACTTCCAGTAAATTGTCAGCTTTTATTTTGAATAACATTATAACCTAGACAAAGCCGCCCTTTCTTCACCTTCAGCCTTAACATATCGAATGTTATGAATTTTAAAGATGTTCATTGACAATGGATAATTAGAAATTGATAATTACTTCTGCTTTGAAGTTTTTACAATACTAGTTAGAATTCTTAAAATTTCCTGAATATCTAACTGAATGCTTAAATACTCTGAATTCTGTAAATAATCGGTTTCTCTTAAAAGCTCCAACCAATATTCTGTTTCGTTTGCTTCTTTTAGCGCAATTGATAATTTATGAATAAAATCTGCTTTACTTTCTGCATGCTCAGCCTCTCTTACATTTGCTCCAATTGAAGTGCCTGATCGTAATAATTGTTTAGAAAGCACAAACTCTCGTTTCTCATCGACCAAAAATTTGTACAATTTGACAATTCTAACAGCAAACTGATAACTCTTAGTCTTAATAACATTATTGCTCTTCATAACCAGTATTATTCATTATCAATTATCAATTGTCAATTATTAAGCTGTTTCGCTCCCATCCCGATTTCATCACAAATAAACTGCCCATTTTGACAATACGGCGCTAATTCCGTAGTAATGAATTTTAAAATGTTCTCTGATTCGGTTTTCGGATATAGCACATGCACATTCGCTCCTGCATCGAGCGTAAAACCAATATGCAAGCCGGTTTCTTTACGGAATGCCCATATTTTATTAAGCACTTCTAAAGTATTTGGTTTCATCAAAATATAATACGGCATGCTGGTCATCATCATCGCGTGCAAGGTCAAGGCTTCACTTTCTATAATCGCAATAAAAGCATCCAAATCGCCCGATTCTAAAACCGATTTCAAAGCCGCTAAATTTTCGTGGGCTTGTTCAAATCGACGCTCCGCAAATGGGTGGCCATGCATTAAATTGTGTCCAACCGTGCTACTCACCTGTTTTTCGCCTTTATCGATTAATAAGATGGTATCTTGATAATTTTTAAAATTTTCATGAACAGGAAACGGATACTTGACACCAAATAAATCTGATGCTGCTGTTACGGTCTCGTTTTCGCCCCAAACTATCAAATCGCCTTCAATACTTCGGCAGGCAGATCCCGAACCTAATCGCGCTAAAAATGATGCTTTTTGATTAAAGAACTCCCTCGTCATTTCAGGATTGAATTGTTTTTCCAAACTCATTAAACACAATGCCAAAGCGCTCATACCACTCGCCGACGAGGCAATTCCAGAACTGTGCGGAAACGTATTTTTGGTTTCAATTTTGAATTTAAAGTCTTTCAAAAACGGCACATAAGCTTCAATTCGTTTGAAAAAGGTTTCAATTTTAGGCTCGAAATCAGGCTTTCGCTCACCTTCTAAATACACCTCGAAATCAAAATTTTCAGTTGCTGTTTTCTTTTGAAACGTTAAACTCGTAATGGTTTTACAGGCCGAAAGCGTAAAACTTATGGATGGATTTTCAGGAATTTGATGCTGTTTTTTGCCCCAATATTTTACTAAAGCAATATTACTTGGCGATTCCCAAGTTACTGTTCCTTCGGAAATATCTTTGGAATACACCGGCGAAATAAAGTGTTGTTCGGTCATGAATTTAAAAATCAGAGCACAAAGATAACAACTTCTGCATGGTTTTAAAATTTCTCGTGGTGGCTGAAACTTTTAATTTCCGTTCGAAAAAATTATTGTTGCATTTGGCTTTTCCGTAACCGGTTTCAGAATAAAAATAAACGCATTCGGGTGTTATGGCAAACGTTTCGCCTGGATAATTTTCGGCTTGTACTTGGCTTATCAATGTAATGTCAGGTTTACTATGCAAAAGCGTAAAATAAGTAGCTAAACGTTTAGAGTCTTCAAACGGATTCGCCTCAAAAACAGCTTGTAATTCTTCTAGAGTTTTCACCAAAACAGGCACTTCAAATTGAAAATAATTAAACAGTTCCTTCTGAATTTCAAGCGCTAAATCCGTGTTCGCTTTAGTTTCCGATTGAAACATAACATTCCCACTCTGTATATAAGTCTTCACATTGTGATAGCCCAGATTTTTTAACAAAATTCGTAAATCTTCCATTGGCACTTTTTCTGTCCTGCCACATTTATGCCGCGTAATAAGGCAATATAAGTTGTCATTACAAACCTGTTATTGCTTTCGAAATAATGAACCCGCCAGTCCAAGCATTCTGAAAATTAAAGCCTCCTGTTACCGCATCGATATTTAAAACTTCACCCGCCAAATACAGGTTTTTATGAAGTTTACTTTCGAAAGTCTTGAAATTGACATCCTTTAAATCGACACCACCGGCCGTAACAAATTCTTCTTTAAACGTACTTTTTCCATCAATTTTGAACACGGCTTGCGTTAACTGATTCGACAAGTTTTCTAACTGAAACTTATTAACCTCTGCCCAACGCATACGCTTATCAATATCTGAAGCCAAAACCAATTGTTGCCATAAACGTTTTGGCAAATCGAACTGCACCGATTTAAATACGGTTTTTTTCGCACTATCTTGTTTTACAGCTTTTAAAACCTCTAAAACATCAGCAAAACTGCGCTTCACAAAATTAATTTCTATATCGAATTTATAATCACGTGCTGCCAATTCCAGCGCACCAAAAGCCGATAATTTTAAAATAGCCGGAGCACTCAAGCCCCAATGCGTAACCAATAAGGGTCCTTCGGAAGATAGATTACTAGATACAATTTGCACCGCAACATCTTGAGCAACCACACCAGGAATACCTTTTAACCTTACATCTTTACAATTGAAGGTAAATAACGACGGAACCGGATTGGTAATTTTATGCCCTAAGGCTTGCAACAACTTCCACATTTTTGGGCTGCTACCCGTAGCTACTACCAATTGTTCACTTTGAAAATGACCTTGATTGGTTTCTACGCCCCACAGTTCCCCTTCTTTCCGAACAGCCTTAACAGCATGATTCGTCAACACTTGTACATGATGCTTTTTTGCTTGATGAAGAAAACAATCAATTATACTTTGCGACGAATCGCTCTCTGGAAAAATGCGTCCGTCGTCTTCAATCTTTAAAGGCACACCACGTTCCTCAAACCAGCCCATAGTATCGCCTGTCATAAATTGATGAAACGGCCCTAACAATTCTTTTTCGCCACGCGGATAGTATTTCACCAATTCCTGCGGAATAAATTCGGCATGAGTAACATTACAACGGCCACCGCCAGACACTTTCACTTTTTGTAAAACGTCTTTGCCGCGTTCTAAAATTGCGACTTTTAATTTTGGATTTTGTTCTGCAATATTAATTGCCGTAAAAAAACCTGCCGCACCAGCACCTATCACTATCACGTTAAACTGTATCATACCAAATCTGGAACATCAGAAATTATTGCATCAACACCGTAGTATTTCATACGCTCTATTGTCTCTTTATCATTAACCGTCCACACATTAACCATATACCCCTTACTATGTGCCTGTTTTACATTATCGCGGGTGACTAAAGCAAAATCAGGGTGTATAGCTTTGGCAGCAATTGTTTGAGCAAATGCCATGGCCTCTGCCACATTCGCCTTGGTTAACACACCTAACGGTATCTTATTATCTAATTTAAAAACGGTCTCTAATTCGCTATGCTGAAAACTAGACACTAAAAAATTGGAATACTGCCAGCCATGATTTTTAATATAATTCTGAATGGTCTTACAGGTTGCTTCTGCTGTAAATTTTCCTTTTAATTCTATATTCAACAAACACGTTTTATCAATCAAATGTAAAACCTCATCTAAAGTGGGAATAGAAAACTGATTAGCAACTTTTAATGCTTTCAATTCCGAAAGTGAATACTTTGCCAACTCGCCTTCACCATTAGTCATACGATCGAGTGTAAAGTCGTGAAACACCACCAATTCTCCAGAAGCACAGCAATGCACATCGATTTCTATTCCATCAACGTTAAAACTCAACGCTTTTTGAATCGATTCTAAAGTATTTTCAGACACATAAGCTTTTGCTCCGCGATGCCCCATAACCAAACAGGTTTTTGTCATATTCTATTTATTTTACTAATGGTCGCATTAAACCTTCCTGTGCCACACAAGCAATAAGCTTTCCTTCTCTAGAAAAAATATTGCCTTTGGCAAATCCGCGCGCGTTTGATGCATTTGGTGTTTCTATAGAATACAACATCCAATCGTTATAATCAAAATCTCTAAAAAACCACATAGAATGGTCTAAACTAGCCATTTGTGTATTGCCAAAATGTGCTTTACTGGCGTGTGGCAACAAAGCTGCCGCCAAGATATTGTAATCGGAAATATAGGTTAAAATCTGTTGTTTAACCGCCAAACTAGAATCTGTTAATGGTGCTTTCAATTTAAACCAAACGTTAGAATAAGGAGGTAAATTTTCTTGTTTTAAAGGGTTAACTACCTCTACAGGCTTAAACATTATAGGCCGATCTATTTCTAAAAACCGTTTGGTTAACACTGGTAAAACATGTCCAAATTGCGTTAGCATTTCGCTCCAACTCAACAACTCTTCTGGCTGTTTTAAACTGGTGTTCATTTCGATTTGATGATCGTAACCCTGTTCGTCTTTATGAAAAGATGCCGCTAAAATAAATATAGCTTTACCGCTTTGGCTTGCTAGAACGCGTCTTGTAGAAAAACTCCCTCCATCGCGAACTTCGTTAACCGAAAACTGTATGGGCTGCTCCAAATCGCCGGCCTCTAAAAAATAACCGTGCAAAGAATGTAATACACGATTATTATGTATGGTTCTGTAAGCAGCATTTACGGCTTGGGCCAAAACCTGACCGCCAAAAACATTAGGACTGCCAATGGTTTTGCTAACACCTTCAAATGTAGCTTCATCTAGTTGTTTTAATTCTAATAAGCGTAATAGTTCGTTTGCAGAAGTCATAATCTCTATAAAATTGAATATTCAAAATTACCAAAATGATTTTTGACCTCCCATTTTAAGCAAACAAAAAACGCCAAACTTATGTGCAATACATAAATTTGGCGCTACCAATAATTACTAACCAACCTGTGTTATCTGTTCTTTTTCATATAATTTTCGTAACTCGAAGCTAATTTTGTTTTTTGAGTATCGGATAAGGTTTTACCCGCCAACTGAAAAAAGGTTCGTTCTTCGTCTTCCAGATGGTGTTCGACTTTTTCCTTAAGATTTTTGGCAATTTTTAACCAAGCCGACGAATCGTAATCGGTATCTTCTAAAGCTTCTATTAATTCGTTTATTTCATGATGCTCTGCAATACCATGTCTGGCATGATCCTGCATCATATCTGTTGAAATTAATGGTTTGTAAAAATGTCGTTCTTCGGCATCTGCATGTACTTCAAGTTCATTTTTTACAGCTTTAAACAACGCATCTCGTGTTTTACTATCGCCCGAGGTTGCTACCAATTGGTCTAGCAAGTTGCGTTGTATGTCATGATCGTGTCTTATGGCTTCAAAAATAGTCATTGGCAAACATTTTAAAGTTAATATTTAGAGCTGGTTTTTCTAAACTTAATATGTTATACAGCCGCTGTTTTAGACTTTGTACTGTTTCTAAAATGTCTGTTTTTGGTTTTTAAAATTTCCAATTTCTTTTCCAGAGCATCAATTAAATCGTCTGATTTATGGGTAGAATCTGTTACTATAGATTCTATTTGCTCTTCTAAAGTCGCTTTTTTAACATTCACCTTTTTAGCCACAACATCGGCAAACTCAGACGCCTGATCGGCTATTTTATTTTTGGTATTTTCGGCCTCTTTAATAATGGTTTTTCTTGTTTTGCTACCTTTATCTGGCGCGAATAAAATACCCATTGCTGCTCCTAATGCTGTACCTGCTACTACGCCTAAAAATGTATTTCTCATGATATTTTGTTTTTAATGATTAAACTTTCTATCACAAATTTAAGCCAGAAGTAAATGTTGGCTTAACGCTAAACAATTAAAAATTGACGTAATAAATTTTAAATAAGCGCTACTGCCAATGTAGTTCGCTGCGTTCGCTCCAATAGGCGTTGGATTTACAAGCCATTGTTTTTAATTGCTGAATTTCGGTTGGATTTAAATGAAATGATAAGGCCTTTAAATTATCTTGAAGCTGTTGCGTGGTTAATGCACCGCTTAACACAAAATCTGGTTGTAAACTATCAATTATAAAACGAATGGCCACAGCATCTACACCAACTTTATATTTTTTAGACAGCGTTTTTAAAACGCCATACATATCTAAATAATGCGAAAAAACATCATTTGGAAACACCCGACCATTTGCCATTGCTTCTTTTACTATTACTGTTTTTTGCATGTCTAGCAGTTGTTTCAAAATAGCGAAAGTCGATTGTTCGAATACATTATAAGTTACCTGAAAACTATCGAAAACCGCTTCATTATCAACTTCAATTTCTAAAGCTTTTTCAATAATTTCGGATTGCTGTGCGCCACTTGTAGTAATCCCTATTTTTAAACCCGTCTCCTTTTTAATTTCGAGTAATTGCCGATGAACTGTTTTGTTTTCAAAAATCCCACTGTCTAAAGTCGCTGAATGTACTTGGTACAGTTTCAACTGTGGTAGTAACTGTTTAGAGGTTTGCCATTGTTCTAATAATTTAGCTGAAGAATGTTCTTTAATTTCGTGTTTACCCGCATAACCTAACTCCCAATTTGCCATATAGGTATAACCCCATTTGGTACTCAAAAACACATCTTGATGCTGGCGCGACGTCTGCCAATCGATTAAAAACGATTCACCTTTTCCGTAAGACGGCGCCGTATCGAACATACGAATGCCACTGCTATATGCATTGTCTAAAACCCGCATGGCATTCTCCCGAAATGCGGTTTCAGACTGATTGATATTTTCCTTTTTAATATTGATGTATTCTGGACGACCAATAGCCGCAAGGCCTAATCCTAGTTGTGTTTTCATGTGTTGGGTTTCTGGTTTTCAAAGTTACAAAGAAGCCAAGATTCTAAGTCGCAAAGATTCAAAAGAAAATTTGAAAATTTAGCTGCATGAATTCAATCTAGAAACAAAACTCGAAATAAATTCTAATACATAAAACCAAAAAGCCACACCGGAATCATATTTCCAAAACCTATTTCTATGTTGTCTTTTGCAACAAAAGCATTAGCTGTGTTGCCAATTTGTTTTTTAGTTTTGTTTTTTCCTCCTATTTCAAAAGTGTAGGTATTATCAATTAAAAAATCAGCAGTTTCAGATCGGTTAATAACATGCAATCCTTTAAATTGATTTAAGAAAAAAGTTTCCCTAACGTTCCCTATGTTACTGTTTTCTTTTGCGAGTGCATACATTAAATTGGTATTATTTAGATACAGTTTTTCGGGTTTCGTTAAAGCTCCAATACCTGAAGCATCTTTATAAAGTTCGTTAACTAAACCTGCACGTTCTAGAATTTTTAAACTTTGCACTAACATGTTTCTCGAAACCCCTACTTTTTCGCTCAACTTGGTAATATTGGGCGTAAACGGGGCACTCGAAGCCACACTGATTAACAACTTTTTTAATTTTACCAGCGTTTCATATTGCAAATATTCAACCGCATTTATATCAATTTCTATAATGAGATTGATGGTATTTTGCAATTTCTGATAATACTGATCTTCATTTTCTTTATAATAAGGATACGCACCAATTTTCAAATATTTCGCGAACAAAGGCAAAGGCTTTATATTTTCTAAAAGTTGAGCTGCAATGGTATTATGCTGCTCTAAAATTTCTAATAACGTATAAGGCTGAAGTGTTTTTTGTGTTTCGAAAGTGATAAACTCTCTAAAGGATAACTCTTTTAAATAATACGTGATGGCTCTTCGGCTTAAATCGGATTCCGATTTGTAAATTTCGAGCATAGAAGACGACGTAAATATTACATTAAGCTCAGGAAAATTATCATAAATCAGCTTAATTTCTCTAGACCAATTGGGATATTTATGCACTTCGTCCAGCAACAAGTGTGTGCCTCCAAACTGCGTGAACTGCTTTGCTAAATCGTACAATTTATTATCAAAAAAATAAATATGATCCAAACTCACGTAAAGACTCGATTGGAGTGGCAAATACAACTTAGCAACTTGCAAAAGCAAAGTCGTTTTTCCAGAACCTCGTGCGCCTTTAACAGCAATCAACCTGTTGTTTAAATCTATTTGATTAACCAGATAACGCTGTATATCTAATGAAATCGCTGTGATTTTAAACTGAAATTCTAATAACAAATCCTCCATAACTGCTCATTATAAAAAGCAAAAATACTCAAAATTGTTAACTACATAAAGCATATTGTGTCAAAAATGCTTTATCTAGTTAACAATTAACAACTATTCAAAAGTCTATGAACTACAAGACAACATCGAACAACCTACTTTGTGTCGTGCCCATTCGGGGCGTTTGGCAAACCATTTTTCATATTTTGGTTGCTCGTCGTAAGGCTGTTTTAGTAGTTGATATAATTCGTCTATCAAACTGTAATCACTTTTTTCGGCAGCATCTATAGCGAGTTGCGCCATGTAATTTCGAAGCACATATTTGGGATTAACGCTGTTCATAAATGTAGCGCGCTCGGCATCGGAAATGAGTTCCTGCTGAAGGCGTTTTGCATATTGTTGAAACCAAGCATTCCATTTTTCGGCAATCTCTATGTTTAATTCTGACTGATAAAATGCATCTTGAATAATTTGCAGACCGTTTCCGGATTTATCCTTTTCAAATTTCGCGAGGTTTCTAAAAAAGATTGTCATATCGGTTTCCGTTAACAACAAACAATCTTCCAGATTTTGAATCAATTGTAAATCGTCATCTAATTCTGTTTGTAATCCTAATTTCGACCGCATCATCTGTAAAGATTGTGTTTCGAAATCAGTTTTATAGTCATCCAAAACAGTTTGTAATCCATCTGCTTCTTCTATCAACAGATACAAAGCATTAGCCAACTGATACAGATTCCACAACCCAATATTAGGCTGATTGCCGTAACGATATCTTTTATGCTGACTATCGGTGGTGTTTGGAGTCCATCCAAAATCAAAACCTTCCAACCAACCGTAAGGTCCGTAATCGATGGTCAATCCTAAAATAGACATGTTATCGGTATTCATTACGCCATGCACAAAACCAACACGTTGCCATTCGATAATTAGTTTTAATGTACGCTCAGAAACCGCTTTAAAAAACTGAACATAAGTCGCCTTTGAAAGCGTGCCTAACTCTGGATAAAACTGATTAATCGTATAATCGACTAAAGTTTTTAATGTTGCTACATCTTGTCTAGCCGCAAAAATTTCAAAATTCCCAAAACGCAAAAAACTAGGTGCCACACGACATACCACGGCACCTTTTTCGTAAGCCGCGTTGCCGTTATACAACATATCCCGCAACACCTGATCGCCTGTTAAAGCCAAAGACAGCGCGCGCGTGGTTGGCACTCCTAAATGGTACATGGATTCACTACACAAATACTCACGAATAGACGATCGTAGAACAGCTAAACCATCAGCCGTTCTAGAATACGGTGTTTCGCCAGCACCTTTAAGTTGTAGTGCCCAATGGTGCTCTTTATATGTAATTTCGGTAAGATTTATGGCGCGTCCATCGCCTAATTGTCCTGCCCAGTTTCCAAACTGATGTCCGCCGTAACACATAGCATAGGGGCGCGTATTGGGGAGCACTGCATTACCTGTAAACACCTTTAGAAATTCCTCCGACTCACTTTCAGCTTTTGAAATACCGAGCGTCTCCAACATGTCATCAGACACATGTAATAATTCAGGATTACTTGTTGCTTTAGGGCTTACGTACGAAAAACAGGATTCTGTAACCTGTCGCCGCGTATTTTCCGCAATCGGATCGGCGGGCAAATTCGCTGTAAAGGTATCGTTTATATGGTTTTTAAAAGTTTTCAAAATTTAAATTGGATTGTACATTATTGAATTTTAACAGCTACCTTTCAGCTTATTGGAGTAATCTAATTTGGTTAGTTTCGGATTAGAAACGGTTATCATAGTTGTTGAGATTCTGTGTCAAGCACAGAATGACAAACTAATTAGCTTCTTAAGTAGCCTCATTTCAATTTATCGGCGTGCATCTGTCGTAATTTCTGCAATTTTGGATTAATAACGACACTGCAATAGCCCTGTGTTTTATTATTCTCGTAATAATTTTGATGATATTCCTCGGCTTCAAAAAATTTATCTAGCTGACTGATTTCAGTAACAATTTCATCATCAAAATACGGATTCAATTTTTCAATAACGTGCTCGGCAATTGCTTTTTGAGCTTCATTATGATAAAAAATTACAGAACGATACTGTGTACCTACATCGGCACCTTGGCGATTTAATGTTGTTGGGTCGTGACTAGTAAAAAACACCGTTAATATCGTTTCAAAAGAAATACTATTAGCATCAAATGTAATTTGAACCACTTCGGCATGCCCTGTTAACCCCGAACAGATTTCACGATACGTTGGCACTCCTGGCACCGTTCCGCCAGAATATCCAGAAACTACTTTTTCAACGCCTTTCAGCTGTAAAAACACAGCTTCCACACACCAAAAACATCCGCCACCCACGGTAGCCACTTCTATTTGTTTACCCTTCATTTTCCTTTTCTAAAATTATAGATTCCGAATTTACACAATACCGTAACCCACTGGGTTCTGGTCCGTCTGGAAATACATGTCCTAAATGAGCATCGCAGGTATTACACATAATTTCTACCCGCACCATACCAAAACTGGAATCTTTTTCGTATTTAATTGCATTTGGTGTTATAGGTTGTGTAAAACTAGGCCAACCCGAACTGGAATTGAATTTTATAATAGAATCGAATAATGGCGTTCCGCAACATACACAGCTGTACTTACCTGAATCGAAAGCCGAACATAAAGCCCCAGAATGTGGTGCTTCGGTACCTTTTTGCCTTGTAATTCTAAACTGTTCTGGTGTTAATTGTGCCTGCCAGTCTTTATCCGATTTTTCAATGCGCTTTTCAGGCTGCGGATTGCCATTAACCGCAAAATCGATAATGTGTTTCCATGTTAGCATACATTCTTTTTTTAGGACTATTATTTAGTCGGATTGCGTTTACAAAACTAACTGTATTCTGACTTTCTCTCTATTTTCTGATAAGAATTTTATATTCCCAAGGCTTTAAATGTACCGTCCCATTTTCCATCTTAAAATCGGTGTTAGCCATATAATCTAAATACGATGCCTTCATGATTTGAAAGCTTTGGGGCTGCGAAGAAAAATTCCCTAAAAATGCGATACTATTTTTACCTTTATTTCGCGTAACGTACAACACGTTATCATTCCCTGTATCGAACTTTAAAGATGATGCCTTTTTCTTCCCGCCATTTAAAGCTGGATTAGTAGCTTTTAACTGCCCTAGTTTTTCTAGTACAGCCCACATTTTCCCTGAAGTTCTACCAATAGAATCTTTCTCAAAAAACTTTAAACGGTGATCTAAATCGTATTCCTGCCCCGAATAAATTAATGGCATGCCAGGAACAATATAACTGTACGCCAGCATTAATTCAGACGCATCGCCCATGCGCTCTGTAACCGTACCGTTCCATGAATTCTCGTCGTGATTGGTAACAAAGTTCATTAAAATATCGTCAGACTCATAATCGGAAAACAACTTGGTTTCATAGTTTTCCCAGTCGGTTATTTTCTTTTTACCCTGAGCAATATCATTCATTAAAGCATGGCCTTTCCAGGCATACACCATATCGAATAAATTAGCTTTCAACAATTCTGGCTCTTCTGCTTCGGCAAGCATAAACAACGGTTTTTCCTGGCGTAATTCTGGAATAGCAATTTCCCAGAAATCCAAGGGAACAGATCCCGCCACATCGCATCTAAACCCATCAACGCCTTCTTGGGTCACCCAATACTTCATATCGGCAATCATCGCTTTCCGCATATCGGGGTTGTCGTAATTCAAGTCGGCAACATCGGCCCAACCCGCAAGAGTGCCATCATTATTTAGAGCTTCCGAAATTTCTCCAGACTTATCTTTGGTATAATAGTCTGGATGTTCTGTAATCCACTTATGATCCCACCCTGTGTGATTAGGCACCCAATCCAGGATAACATACATATTGTTGTTGTGAGCCGTGGTAACCAGATTTTTAAAATCCTGTAAGGTTCCGAATTCTGGATTTATTGCGGTATAATCGGAAACCGCATAGTAACTCCCCAGCATTTTAGCACGTTCTTTAGGATCTTCAATCTCACTTGCAAATCCGCCACCTGTTGCTTTTCTTTTCGTTTCAGAAATTGGAAAAACCGGCATCAACCAGATAATTTTTACACCTAGAGCTTTTAATTTTGGAATATCTGCGGTAAACGTATTAAATGTACCTTCTGAAGAATACTGCCGAATGTTAGCTTCATAAATGACAGCATTTTCCATCATAGCATCCGATACCGGAGCAATTTCGTTGGTCGATGCTACGACATAGGGTTTATCTTGATCGACATTAATGCTTGTCGTATCAGCTTCAATTCCTGAAGCCCCAACAGGTGCTTCTTCAGAATGAATACCATCTAATTCTGGAGTTGTCTTACGGGTTTCGTTTTTACAAGCCACTAAGAATAGCATTGCGCTTGCGAACACATAAATTCTTTTCATTTTGGGTGGTTTTTATTTAAATTATTCTGTAAAATATTACAGCAATAACACCCTAAATTTATGCATTTTTAACGAGCTATTTCTAAAAGCACCGTATCGAATTCTGAATTTACACTAACCTTTCCATTCTCAACAATAAAGGACTGTCCGGAGTAAGCATCGCGAACCATAGTGCCTTCTGAAAAAATATTAGACACAGGAATATCTTTTACGCCCACATTCAAATCTAAAGCGACAACAACCGCATCTTTAAAAGCGCCTTGCTCTAAAGTTCGGGCAAACACATAAGGTGCTTCTGAAAGCATTTTATGTCTACCCGCACCAATAGCTGGATGCGTGGCTCTAAATTTCCCCAATGTCTGCCAATGCCCCAAAACCTCTTGAGTTTTCGAATCGGTTTTAATGGCATCCCAATTCATAAAAGAACGCAAATTAGCATCGCCAACCGCATTTTTAACCTCTAGTATTCTTGCTGATTCGTCTCCGTAATAAATTTGGGCAGCTCCAGGAGATAACAGTAAAAACTCTGCCGTTTCCTTAGTTTTTTCGCGTTTAGCATCGAACGGCTGACCATCGTCATGAGAGCTTAAATAATTTAACACACTATAACCGTTTAAATTACCATGAAGTAATGAATCGTACTTTTTAAACAGGTTTTCTTTACTTAATTGCGAGGCATCCCATTTAAATTCAAAATTGATTAGACTTTGAAAGGCTTTATCGAAATAGTCTACTTTTTTATCACCAAAATCGAACGCATGACCAGCGCTAATACCATAGTTATAAACCTCACCAACCAAATAGAAGGAATTATCGTCTAGAACTTTATCAGGATTATTTAATTTGAAATTTGCAAAAGCGTCATCACACACAGTTTTAAATTCCTGCCACACATACGGCTCGGTGTGTTTAACCGTATCTACACGAAAACCATCTATACCGAATTCAATAATATAATCTGATAACCATTTCATGATATAAAACCGAGTCGCTCTAGGGTATCCCGTCTTCTCGAAAAAGGTATTTAACGATGATATTTCCTTATCGTATCGCCCTTCTTGTTTCCACTTTTCAACAAGTTGGGGAGGTAATTCTACATTATCATTACCCTCTGTTTTTATATCTGGTAAATTTTCTACCAATGTACAGGTTACAGTGCTATCAAAATCGGTGTAGTCGCAGGCAGGACCTGTTCGCACCCAATCGTCTGGCCAAACAGGATCCTTATCCGTTACTGGCCCAGTGTGATTAACAACAGCATCCAACACAATACGAATGCCGTGTTTATGAGCGACTTCTACCAAACGATGTAAATCGGCTTTTGTCCCAAAATTCGGATCTAAATTCGTCCAGTCTTTCGTCCAGTAGCCATGAAAACCATAAGTTAACCCCGTCCCTTCATCGGTTCCGCCATGAATTTGCTCCACGATCGGTGTCATCCAAATGGCATTAACTCCTAAATCGGAGAAATATCCGTCTTCAATTTTCTGAATCACGCCTTTAATATCTCCACCTTCAAACCCGCGAAGTACTCCTGTGTTTTTATTTCGACCAAAATTAACATCGTTAAGAGGGTCTCCATTGTTAAACCTATCGGTTAATAAAAAGTAAATGGTAGCAGCATCCCAAACAAAAGGCACTTTTACCTCCTTCGCAGGCGTTTCAACAACACTTTGTTTTGATTTATTTTGACATCCTAAAAGCATAATTCCTGAAATTAAAACGGAGAGTACTGTTCGCTTCATGTTACTGTAATTTAAAAATAAAAGACTCCAACGGTCGTACAGATATTTTCGCCATAGCCCCCTGTTTTGAAACCGCTAATGTAGTCGTGTAATTATTGTACAATAAATCGTTTAACACATATTCTCCGTGCTTTAAGCCCCACGCTTCAACAATATGGGGCGGCAATTTAAATACAAATTCGGTGCCATAATGGGCATCAAAATTATTAACAATCAAAAGTTTTTCGTTATCACTCCAGCGGACAAAAGAAAATTGCTTCAGGCCGTAATGCTCGGTGTGATCTGTATTATAGGAATGCGTCTCGGCGTAATGCCCCATAAGCGCATCGCTGGAAATGGTTATATTTAACAAACGTTTATAAAAATCTCTTAACTCCAATTCTTCTGAGGTAGACTGGCCGCCATCAAACTGTTTATTATTCACCCAACGTCGCAGAGTTGGCACACTACCATAATCGAAAATAGATGTTCTTGTAGGATCGCCAAAACCTAAATCTTCGGCTGCGGGTTCGCCCAATTCTTGTCCGAAATAAATTAAAGTTGGCGATGTGCTAATGGTTGCCGACACCACCATTCCAGGCTTAGCCGTATTAGGATGACCTAAAAAATCTGGACTGGCAATACGCTGTTCGTCGTGATTTTCTAGAAAATGTAGCATGTGATGTTCGATATCGCTCAATTCATTTTGAATCGGCACGATATAATCTGTTTTTCCATAGCCTTGCATAATATGCTTCAAGGTATCGTAAAGCTGTACCTTATCGTACAGATAATCCATTTTTCCTTTTTTGATATAATCGCGATACAAACTCGGATTGTACACTTCGGCTAAAAGGAAGGCCTCTGGATTTTTCATTTTGATGGATGAATTCATATAACTCCAGAATTCTACTGGCACCATTTCGGCCATATCGTAACGGAAGCCATCCACACCTTTATCTAGCCAATACAAGGCAATATCTTTAAATTTCACCCAAGAATCTGGAATGGTTTTATCCTTCCAAAACTCGAAATGTTTTTGATAATTTTCATTTTCAAAACCGTCTGGCAAACGATCAAAATCGTATTGACCATCTGGCGACACACCATAATTTATTTTTACTGTTTCGTACCAATCGTTAGCATCGGGTTGCGATAATCGCGAACCATTTCCAGTCCATTTGGCGGGATTTTCATCGAATTTCCCATCGGCTAAAGCATGTTTATCGCCTCCTAAAGGCTGATAACCATGATGCCATTCCGGTAATTTAAATGCTTCACCCGGATTGTAATAAAAATTATTATTGACGTGATAGGTTACCGTTGTATCATCGTCTTCCCCAAAACTTGTTACGCCTTTTGGATTGGTAATGCTCTTATAATTTCGCGCCACATGATTCGGCACGATATCGATGACTACTTTTAAACCGGCTTTGTGCGTTCGTGTAATTAAAGCTTCGAATTCATCTAGACGTTTCGAAACATCTTCGGCCAAATCGGGGTTTACATTGTAATAATCCTTTACAGCATATGGCGATCCGGCGCGACCTTTCACCACATCGGGATCGTCGTTAGAAATTCCGAATTCGGTATAATCGGTAATCACATCGTGATGTGGCACACCCGTATACCAGACATGCGTTACCCCTAAATCTTTTATTTCTTGCAATGCTATTGACGTAAAATCGTTGAATTTCCCAACCCCATTATCTTCAATGGTTCCCCAAGGCTTATTGGTTTGGTTTGTATTTCCGAACAAGCGTGTAAACACTTGGTAAACGACTTCTTTTCTTCGCAATGTATCTATTACTTCTGTGGTGTCTGAATTCATAGATTCTGTTTTTTTAGGTTCTTTTTCACAACTTAAAAATACAAATAATATGAGCGAAACAGACAGTTTACAAACTTTAAACGTCATCGGAAATTTAATTTTAGGTTATTATTAAGACTTAAGTAAAAAGGTGATGGGAATATCTAAGCGTTTTTGCCAAGACAACTCGGAATGGTCTGTTCCTTCAAACTTTAAATTTTTAAAATTAGAATCGTCGTACCCTCCCTTCCTGAACAGCTGATTTACCGAATCTTCGAACGCGGGATAATATTTATCTAAGGTTTCAGTTCCAAAATCGAAATATAACTTATGCGTTTTGGGATTTGGCATATTGGCTTTTATATAGTCAAAAAAAGCCTTTGGAAATCCGAGTGACTTTTCGGGATCGCCTCCTGGCCAATGCGTTGAAATGCAAGCCGCGCCTCCAAAAATTTCCGGATATTGGCAAATGGCATACCAAGACATCAGCCCACCCATACTCGACCCTGCCACAAATGTGTTCTCACGATCTGGGTACGTGGCATATTCCTTATCTATAAACGGTTTTATTTCCGTAACAATACATTTTAAATAATCGTCGCCTTTAAGTTTAAAATCAGGATTATCGTTTTTAGCATACGATAAAAACTCCGCTTTAGCATTGGTATTTAAATAAGTTATGGCCTGCTGCGGAAACAGATCGCCATATCTTAAATTGGGGATATTATGAATCCCGACTACAATAAAATCTTTTATTTTTTTTGATTTCATCAAATCCGAAGCTACCTCGTCGACTTTCCATTCCTGTTTATTCCAAGTGGTGGTACTATCAAACAACATTTGTCCGTCGTGCATGTACAACACCGCATATTGTTTATTTTTGGAATACCCATTTGGCAACCAGATATCTACTGCACGAGGTGTAATATATTTTGAAGGAAATTTGGCGATTCTATAGACTGTTCCAGATGAAATTTGCGCATAAGGCAATTCCAAAGCTTCAATATTTTGAGCCTTTAAATTTATGCTAAAAAACATTACTAAAATGAATAACCATAAGCGTCCCATACCCTATTTTTTAGTAGTTAGTACCAGTGGCCCTTTAGCTGCTAATGTTAGCGTTTTCCCCCATTGCATCGTTTTTCCTGAAACAATATCTTTCAAGGTTTCCCCTTCTAATCCTAATTCGCTGTAATGCGACAAATCGAGCGTGATAGGGGTTTCGTTTTTATTTAAAATGAGCACTACGGTTTCATCTCCCGAAATTCTACACAATACATACACGCCGTTTTCTGGTGCAAAATGCAAGACTTTCCCTTTAATTATCGCGTCGCTTTCTTTGCGATAATTCAATACTTTATTTACAAATTGCTGCATATCGGTTTGGTCTTTTGTTAAGCCTTCACCAGAAAATGCATTTACCGTGTCACCTTTCCAACCCCCAGGGAAATCAGTTCTGATTAAACCGTGATCGTGTGGTTTTGCGGTGTTTTGCATTAAAATTTCGGTACCGTAATACATTTGTGGAATTCGCGGCATTAAAAACATATACGCCAAAGCCATTTTAGTATTGACCACGTTTTCTTTTAACTGAGTAAACACGCGATCCATGTCGTGATTGTCTGGAAAAATGAGGATGTTCTCTGGATTGGTATACCCAAAATCGTTAGCCAAACCTTCATACATTTTTACAAAACCCGTTCCCCAGGTTTCATCTTCGTTTAAAGCCGTTACGATGGTTTCTTGCATCGGGAAATCCATAGTCGATTTTAAATGCGATTCGTAACCATCCTTATTTGGCGTGCCCGTTTGCCAATAACGAACCAACAATGGGTTGACGCTCCACTCTTCACCAACTAAGCTGAAATTTGGATATTCATTCATAATAGCACCTGCCCAATCGCTCATGAAATTTTTATCGGGATACGGATAAGTGTCCTGACGAATGCCTCCTAATTCCAAAGTTTCAATCCACCAGATATTATTTTGAATGATATAATTCGCTATAAACGGATTACGCTGATTTAAATCGGGCATCGAAGGCACAAACCAGCCTTCGGTCATTTCTTTTTTATCGATTTTTGAAGCGTACAAATCTTGGTTTATAGTGCGTCTGTGATTGGAATTTTTCAATTCACCTTTGCTTTCAAAAATCGTTTGCTGATTCACCCAATCTGTAAACGGTAAATCTTCCATCCACCAATGTTCACTTCCGCAGTGATTCGCCACCATATCCATGACTAATTTCAAACCATGCTCGTACATTTCGTGCGATAATTCTTGATATTCTTCCAAAGTTCCGAAACGCGGATCCACTTGGTAAAAATCGGTAATCGCATAGCCGTGATACGAGGATTCTGGCATGTCGTTAGTCAACATCGGTGTTGGCCAGATGGTTGTAAATCCAAGTCTGTGAATATAATCCAGATTATCGATAATTCCGCGAATATCACCACCATGGCGACCGTAATCGTTGCTTCTGTCCAACACTTTTTCGTTCATAGTTTTTTCAACATCATTACTTGTATCACCATTCGCAAAACGATCTGGAGTAATTAGATAAATCGCATCCGAACTATTAAAACCCACATAAGTATCTGCTGCTTTGGCACGGGATTTCAACTCGTATGCATATTGTATTTTCTTTCCTTTTTTCGGTTTAAAAACAATATTGAAAGTACCTGGTTTTGCCGTTTTTTCAATTTTTAAATCGATGAACACATAGTTTGGACTATCGGCTTTATGAACCTCAACTATAGACACGCCTTCATAATCGATACTCGGTACCGCCGTACCAATATTATTACCATGAACCAATAATTGTAAATTCTGATTATTGAATCCAACCCACCAATTTGGCGGCTCTACACGATCGATTTGCGCATGAATTGTTAGCGACAACAACAAAACAACTACTGTAAAAATGGCTGTTTTATGTGGTTGAAATGACTTTGTTTTTGCGTTCATAAGGCGATGTTTTTAAATTATTTTGAAGGTACAGTATACCTTGTCGAGATTAGCATATGCATACTCGACAAGGTGTAACAACCCTAATTTTTCAATATGAATTACAGTTTTATTTCTTTTCTACAATGCTAATCGCAAAGCCTCCACCTGGCGCCGACAACTGCGACAATTTGGTTTTAGAAGTCACTGTTTTTTTGCTAATCGTATACGCTTGCGGGTTGGTTTTGTAATGCGCATCTTTCGCATCGGCATAAATAATAGCTTCGTATTTTTTACCTTTTTCTAAAAAGTCTAAAGTGATTTTAGACGTGCGCGCTTCCGTGCCATTTACATTCCCAACAAACCAATTGTTTGTACCTTTGGCTTTACGAGCTACCGTGATATAACGTCCCGGTTCGGCTTCCAAATAAATGCTTTCATCCCAGTCTATCGCGACATCTTTTATAAACTGAAATGCATCCATAAACTGTTGGTAATGCTCTGGCAAATCGGCTGCCATTTGCAACGGACTGTACATGGTGACATACAGGGCCAACTGATTGGCAATCGTGCTGTTTACATGCGAATTGTTATCTGGATTCAACTTCGCAATATCCATTTCGAAAATTCCTGGGGTATAATCCATTGGCCCACCAATTAAACGGGTGAATGGCAAAATGGTAACGTGATTTGGTTTCGATCCGCCAAAAGCCTGAAATTCGGTTCCTCTAGCCGATTCGTTTCCGATTAAGTTAGGCCAGGTTCTGCAAATTCCTGTTGGACGAACCGCTTCGTGGGCGTTAACCATAATTTTATAATCGGCAGCCTTTTCAACTGCATATTGAAAATGATTGATCGTCCACTGTCCGTAATGATGCTCGCCACGTGGCAAAATATCACCTACATAACCACTTTTCACGGCTGGATAATCGTATTTGTTCATAAACTGATAGGCGGTATCTAAATGGCGCTCGTAATTTCTAACCGAACTCGAGGTTTCGTGATGCATAATCATTTTTACGCCTTTGGCTTTAGCGTACTCGTGAATGGCTTCCACATCGAAATCCGGATACGGCGTTACAAAATCGAACACATAATCTTTAGACTGTCCAAACCAATCTTCCCAACCTTCGTTCCAACCTTCAACTAAAACCCCATCGAAACCGTGCTCGGCGGCAAAGTCGATATACGATTTTACATGCGGCGTATTGGCTGCATGCGTACCGTTGGGTGTTGCATTGGCATAATCGGTTTCACCTAGTTTTACAGATGGAAAATCGTTGGTGTAGGACCAGCTGCTTTTTCCTGTAATCATTTCCCACCAAACGCCAATGTATTTCGTCGGTTTAATCCACGACGTGTCTTCAATAGCGCAAGGATCGTTTAAATTTAAGGTCATTTTAGACGCTAAAATATCACGCGCATCGTCGCTCACCATAACAGTCCGCCACGGACTCGTACACGGGGCTTGTAAATAGCCTTTATCGCCTTGTGCATCTGGCGTTAACCACGATTCGAAAATTAGGTTTTTATCGTCCAGATTCAAATTCATTAATGAATAATTGATTAATGCCGCTTCATGCAGATTAATGTACAAACCGTCGGCTGTTTTCATCATTAATGCCGTTTGTACACCAGTTTTCGAAAACTGTTCCTGCGAAGCGTTATCGGTTAAGGCTTGATCGAATTTTCCACGAATTTCAGTCAGTTTCGATTCGGTATAATCGTATTCTTGCGAATCGTAATCGCCGGGAATCCAAAACGCGGTATGATCGCCCGTCATGGCAAACTGCGTGTGCTCTTCTTTAACCGTAAAATACACTAAGTTTTTTTGCCTTGGGAATTCGTAACGAAAGCCTAAACCTTCGTTAAACATACGAAAACGAATACGCATAATGCGCTCGGTGCCTTGCTGAATTAAAGTCACCGCCATTTCGTTGTAGTGATTGCGAATAGTCTTTTCTTCACCCCAAACCGGCGTCCAAGTTTCATCGAAAGTGCTATTTTCGGTATTACTGATTTGGAAGTCATTCAACAGCGATTTTTCATCGTCTTTCAACTCCAAACCTAAAGTACTGGTTTTTATAACGGTCTTATTTTTATAACTTAATTGGTAGCTAGGCGCGCCATTGCTAGTCAATTCAAAATACATGTTTAAATTACCATCGGGCGATTTCAAATCTTGTGCATTAACCACACTTACCGCCGAAAACAGGAGGGTAAAACTTAATAGTAATGATTTCATTTTTGTTTTATTTTTCACGTCAGGTCGAGCGCAGTCGAGACCTTATAATGTTGAATATAAAATTCCTCTCGACTGCGCTCGAGATGACACTTTAGTACTTAAAGCAGAACTTCGTTTATTATTTATTATACAACTTGAGCGGCATTCGCAGTTAAATGCACCGCCTTGCCATTACATACCAAGTCTAATTCCGTTCCATTTTCTAACGTAAAGGTTGTGCCTTTTTTAGCCACATCGATCTTTAAAATTTGGTTTCTGAAATTTACTTTAAACGAATAGCCATCCCATTGCTCTGGAATTTTTGGCTCGAACGATAAGGCATTATCTTTAACACGCATGCCTCCAAAACCTTCTACGATACTCATCCACGTTCCGGCCATAGAGGTAATGTGTAATCCTTCTTCAACTTCTTTGTTATAATCGTCTAAATCTAAGCGCGAGGTGCGTAAATAGAATTGGTAGGCTTGTTCCATACGTCCTAATTTGGCCGCCTGAATACTGTGAACACAAGGCGATAACGAGCTTTCGTGAACCGTAAATGGCTCGTAAAAATCGAAATGACGTTCTAATTCCTCTGTTGTGAAATGATCTTCGAAAAAGTAAAATCCTTGAAGTGTATCTGCTTGTTTGATGTACGGCGAACGCAAAATACGATCCCAAGACCATTTTTGATTGATTGGGCGCTGCGACTTGTCTAAATCGGCTACCGTAATTAATTCTTTATCTAAGAAACCATCTTGCTGAAGGTATACATTTTTTTCTTCAGAAAATGGCAAATACATATTGCCTGCAACGGCTTTCCATTGCTTTAATTCGTCTTCTGTTAAATTAACTTTATCCTGAATTCTATCGAAATCGGCTTCGTGGTCTTTGGCTACCTTTTTAATATTTTCGATCGCATAATCGATACACCATTTCGCAATATAATTGGTATAGAAATTATTATTGACGTTGTTTTCGTACTCATTTGGCCCTGTAACACCCAAAATTACATACTTGTTTTTTGCTGTTGAAAAAGTGGCGCGTTGTTGCCAGAATCGTGCAATTCCGATTAACACTTCCAAGCCTTTTTCGGGAATGTAACTATAATCGTTCGTGTATCGGTAATAATTGAAAATAGCAAAAGCGATAGCGCCGTTTCTATGAATTTCCTCGAAGGTAATTTCCCATTCGTTGTGGCATTCTTCACCGTTCATCGTTACCATTGGATACAAAGCGGCACCGTTAGTAAAGCCTAATTTTTCGGCATTTTCGATAGCGCGATCTAAATGATGATAGCGGTATTCCAACAAATTTCTAGCCACCTGCTGATCTTTAGTCGCCATGTAAAACGGAATACAATAAGCCTCGGTGTCCCAATACGTACTTCCGCCGTATTTTTCGCCGGTAAAGCCTTTTGGACCTATATTTAATCGGGCATCTTTCCCTAAATACGTATGATTTAGTTGCATGATATTAAAACGAATTCCTTGCTGCGCTTTAACATCGCCAGCAATGGTAATATCGGCCATATCCCAGATTTTAGTCCAGGCTTCCTTTTGCTGATTTAACAAGGTGTTGTAACCTAAATCTATCGCTTTAGACAACACACTTTTTGCTGCTGCCACCAGATGCGTTTTATCGTGATTTCTGTCAACTACATAACCTCCGAATTTCTGTATCGAAAAGGTTTCGTTTGTTTTTACTTTAGCCGAATATTCGTAAGCAATACGCACATTTGTGTGCGATACTTTAGCTTCAAGATTTAAAACTTTTCCTGCTAATGCACAAACAGATTCCATAAAAGTACAGGTGTGAAATTGTGTTTTCATGGTATGCGCTTCAATAAACGCCTGACTTCCATTTTGTGTAATTGCTGTTGTTTCCCAAAATTTATCATCCCAATTGGTATCTTCATTTGTAATCCCTGAATCCAGATAGGGCTCGAAAGTAATTTCTGCATCAGAATTAAGTGGTGTGATATTGTATTCTATAGCACCGACTTCGTCCAACTCCAGACTTAAAAAACGCTTGGTTTCTACTTTCACCACAACATCATTTGGCATCGTGGCTGTAAACGAACGCGATAACCAACCTTCTTTCATATTTAACTCACGCTTAAAATCAGATACCTCTTTACAGCGGTATAAATCTAAGGTATTGCCATTTACAAAAACATTAATACCAATCCAACTTGGTGCATTTAGTACTTTCGCAAAATATTCTGGATAGCCATTTTTCCACCAACCCACACGGGTTTTATCGGGATAATACACCCCTGCAATATAACTGCCTTGAAAGGTTGGACCGGAATAATACTCTTCAAAATTAGCACGTTGCCCCATAGCGCCGTTACCAATACTAAATAAACTCTCTGACGATTTAACGCGCTCTACATCAAATCCTTCTTCAATAATCGACCAATTGTCTGGTTTAATATAATCTTGATTCATTTTATTTTTGAGATGAAAGAACAAAGTTTAAAATCCATGCAACAATGCGCTTAGAAGATTCTCCTGCTTTATTCTGAGTTTTAAATTCTACTTGTTTATTAATTCTGTTATAAATGCTTCTGAAATTTCGCTGAAGTCCTTAAAAATATAATCGGCTTCGTGCAACACATCTTTACTTCCAATACCTATGGAAATCATATTTGCCAGATTCGCAGCCTCTACTCCGGCTACCGAGTCTTCAAAGACGATACAATCTTCAGGTTTACAATTAACCGCTTTAGCTGCGATTAAAAACACTTCGGGATCGGGTTTGGCTTTACTGACATCGTTACCATCTACTATGGCATCGAATTTAGGTAACAGGTGCACTTTTTCTAATATTTTTCTGGCGTTTTTACTGGCCGAACCCAACGAAATACCTTGATTATTGGCTTTAAGAAAATCCAGTACACGCGGTACATCGACCAATATTTCGGAATCATCCATTTTATCGATATACCCAAGGTATTCGGTGTTTTTAAGGGTCATAAGTTCCTGAAATTTTGCTTCGGAAACCGAGGTATTTCCCCAGTTTAAAATTTTCTGCAACGAATCGGCACGACTCACGCCTTTAAGCTGTTCGTTTTGTGCTTCGGTAAAATCGAAACCCAAATTTTTAGCTAGATTTTTCCAGGCTAAAAAATGATACTTTGCGGTATCTACAATCACACCGTCTAAATCAAAAATAAATCCTTTTCTATGCATAACTATTCTTTTTCTGGTTGGTAAGAAATGGCTTTTTTATCTGTAATTAACAAGTTACAACATCCTGCAATAATTAAACTAAAGCCAGCCACTAACATTGCGTTAATAGCCTCATCTCCTATTAAATTTGAAATCACATTAATACCACCAATTGCAGCGATAATTTGCGGTATTACAATAAACATATTAAAAATGCCCATAATAACTCCCATTTTATTAGGATCTACAGAGCTAGATAACATGGCGTAAGGCATCGATAAAATACTGCCCCAAGCAATACCAACGAGTACAAATGAATATTTTAAAAATTCTGGCGATGGCACAAAATACATAGAAAGAAACCCGATTCCCCCTAAAAACAGCGCAACCATGTGCACATACTTTCTGTTGATTCGTCTTTTAGATGTGTAAAATGCCAACACCAAAGCAAATGCCATGGACGATAAACCATATACACCTAATGCCGAACCAACTAAATTAGACGCTTTTTGGAATGCCGTATTAGCAACATCAAAAGCTTCTGCTTGCGCCGGTATACTTAAATCGTAAGCCGACTCGATTGGAGCGGGTGTATGGAACACATGCTCTGTAAGTGCTGGGTTTGCCAGACTCCACATTGTAAAAAAAGCAAACCAGCTAAAAAACTGAATAAGCCCTAATTTTTTCATGGTGGTTGGCATATTGCCAATATTATTAAGGATGTCTGGTATAAATTGATTTTTCTTCGCTTTCTCTTTCTCGAAAGCGGCCATATCTTCGGGAGGATATTCGGTAGTTGTAAACACCGTATATAAAATACTTGTTAAGAACACCACTGCTCCCATTGCAAAAGCGACTTTTACAGACATAGGCACTACCCCCATAGGCGCCGCATCGCTAACACCTAATTGCGATACTAGCCAAGGCAAATTACTGGCCACCCAAGTACCGATACCTATAATTAAGGTTTGAACCACAAACCCATACGACCGTTGGGACTCTGGTAATTTATCGGCAACTAAGGCTCTAAACGGTTCCATAGATACATTTATTGACGCATCTAGGATCCATAAAAAACCGGCAGCTACCCATAAAGCTGGCGAGTGCGGCACCATAAACAAGGCGATAGAACTTAAAATAGCCCCAATTAAAAAGTAAGGCCTACGGCGACCCCACCGTGGGCTCCACGTACGGTCGCTCATATAACCAATAATTGGCTGCACCAATAATCCTGTTAAAGGTGCTGCAATCCATAACAAAGGAATAGCATCTTTATCGGCTCCTAAAGTTTGAAATATTCGAGACATGAAGCCTCCTTGTAATGCAAATCCGAATTGTATTCCTAAAAAACCGAAACTCATGTTCCAAATTTCCCAGAAACTCAGGGTGCGCTTTTTCATTATAGTATATTTAATTAAATACTATTGATAAGCGTAAAACTTATCAAAACTTATTAGTGAGAAGTAAAAGTATAAGTCTTGATAGTTTGGCAAATATACAAAAAGTTTTTATTTACCGTTATATTTTTCTATTTAGTTGATTCTCTTTCAATTAATTCGGTTTCTATAACTATGGTTCTTACAGGTTCATCTAAAGATTCGCTCTCTATTTTTTCTATTAACAAACCTGCTGCGACCTCGCCTATTTTTTTACCATGCTGAGAAACGGTTGTTAAACTTGGCGTGGCATGACGCGACAATACACCATCGGTAAACCCTACTACTTGCAAATCGTCTGGTATTTTTTTCCCTAATTTTCGAGCGACCTTCATAGTGGTAACAGCATACAGCTCGTTTACCGCAAAAACACCATCTATTTCTGGATTCATTAATAAAAGTGCTTTAATTTCTTCTTCTAAAACATCTATATAATCTTCGGACGCCAACTTATCATCAACCTTTAAAATTAAATCGGATTGCGTATGCATTTCATGTGCATTTAAGGCCTCTATATACCCTTGCGTTCGCAATCTACCAACACTCACATAGTCTTTAGTTGTAATAATTGCAATGTGTTTACAGTGGTTTTCTATAAGCTTATTCACTGCTTTTTTAGCGCCTTCCAAATCATCAACTATCACTTTATCGCAGCGGATATCGCTCACCACCCGATCGAACATCACAATGGGCATGCCTTGATTAATAGTTTCGTTAAAATGATGATAATCTTGCTGCAATAAGGTTTCTTTAGAAATAGATAATATAAAACCATCTATACTCCCGCCAGCCAACATTTCCATATTTATGACCTCTTTGTCGAAAGATTCGTTAGACAAACCAATAATAACATTATAGCCTTTTTTGTTGGCAACCTGCTCGATACCTTGAATAACCTTTGAAAAGAAATGATGTACAATTTCTGGAATAAGAATTCCTATCGTTTTTGTTTTTCTATTTTTTAAGCTTAACGCAATATTATTAGGCTTATAATTATAAAACTTAGCAAAAGCTTGTATTTTCTCTTTGGTTTCTTCGCTTATCTCTTTACTGTTCCTTAAAGCTTTCGACACAGTTCCTATAGAGACATCTAATTCTTTAGCAATTTGCTTTAAGGTAATTTTTCTTTTCATTGTAACGGGTTCTTTGGGATAAAGATATGGTATTGAGTAGAAATACACAATTTTCACATATCCTCAATTTAAAACCTTTAAATTACCTAAATACAACAAAGTTACCAACACGCAAACGTTATCGTTGAGAATTTCGTAAATTTAAAAATTGCTTTTACATAAAATTTACATAATTTTAACCTCGAGAAGTAAAAGTATAATTAAAAACAAACTAATACATATTTAACTCAATTACATTGTATGAAAACAATTATTAATAGTTTATTACTGGCATTGTTCTTATACCCAGCTGTTATGTTGGCGCAAGACACTGTCACAGGAACTGTATCCGAAACAACTACCAATTTACCCATACCCGGTGTAAATATTATAGTTAAAGGAACAACAACGGGAACCGCCACCGATTTTGACGGAAACTACACGCTTACCGTTAATAACGGCGATGTTTTAGTATTTTCTTTTATCGGGTACACCAGTAAAGAAGTAACATATACTGGGCAATCGCCTTTAAACGTAACCTTAACTGAAGACGCAGCACTTTTAGACGAAGTGGTTGTAATTGGTTATGGTGCCGTTAAAAAGGAAGACCTTACTGGAGCTGCAGATTTAGTAACCGACAAAGACTTTAACCAAGGCCCTGTTGTAAATGCACCTCAGCTAATTTCTGGTAAAGTTGCCGGGGTTTCGGTAACCTCTTCTTCGGGAGCCCCTGGAGATGGCCAAGAAATTAGAATTCGTGGTAACAGCTCATTGTCACTAAACAACAACCCATTAATTGTTTTGGACGGTATTCCGTTAGATCAAGGTGGTGTTGGAGGGTCTCGTAACCCATTAAACATGGTAAATCCTAACGATATTGAAAGCATGACCGTATTAAAAGACGCGTCTGCAACCTCTATTTATGGTTCGCGTGCTGCTAACGGGGTTATTTTGGTGACTACAAAAAAAGGTAAAGATCGTGATTTCAAATTCAGCCTAAACACATTAACTTCTGTAGGAACACCAATTTCTAAAGTTGATGTATTAAACGCCGACGAATTTAGACAAGTAGTTACTACGCATCCGCAAGCCAACGAAACTACACTCGGTCTTTTACAAAATTACGACACCGATTGGCAAGACGAAATTTACGCCAATGCGTTTGGTCAAGATCATTCGTTTAGCGCCTTAGGTGCTGCTTGGGGTATACCCATGCGAGCTTCGGTTTCTTACACCGATTATGGAGGAATTCTAAAGCGCGACAGCTACGAGCGTACCACAGCCTCTTTGAGCTTAACGCCTAAATTATTCGACGATCATTTAAAAATAGAATTAAACGCCAGAGGTAATTACACCGAAAACTTTTTCGCAAACCGCGGTGCCATTGGTTCGGCCAACACCTATGCTCCAACGCAACCTGTTTACGATAGCAGTTTGCCTTACGGAGGATATTCGTCTTGGATAGACCCTGCAACAGGTTTAGAGCCTAGCCTAGCCAACACCAATCCAGTAGCCTTATTGAATTTAAACGATGACGAATCGGAAGTAAGACGTTTTATTGGTAATGCTAAATTTGATTATCAATTGCATTTTTTTGAAGACCTTGTAGCCACCGTAAACATTGGTATCGACAAATCAAACAGCCATGGGCGCAACATCACTTCGGAGCTTATGCCTAGCACAGACCCCACTTGGGACGGATCTAGATCGACTTACAGAAACGAATCGACCAACAAGTTATTCGACGCTTATTTTACATACAACAAGTCTGTAAACGAGCTTCATAATTTTACAGGTGTTTTAGGATATTCTTATCAATCGTTTGAATATGACAATTACAGCTACGATAGCGAAGCCGAACAACGTGGTAATGTTTACGAATTTATAGATAAATCTAAAAACGTGTTATTATCGTATTTCGGACGTTTCAATTACGACTACGACAGCCGTTATTTAGTTACCGCGACTTTAAGAGCCGATGCCTCTTCAAAACTAAACCCAGATAACAGATGGGGATTCTTTCCTTCTGTAGCATTAGCTTGGAATATTCATAACGAATCCTTCCTAAAAGACTCTTCTTTAAACGAATTAAAATTACGAGTAGGTTATGGTGAAGTTGGTAACGTAAATGGACTAGGAGATTATTTATTTTTAACGCGTTACACTGGCAGTCAATCTAATGCCAATTATCAGTTTGGCAATAGTTTTTATCAAACGTACAGACCAGACCCAATAAATCCGGATTTACGCTGGGAAGTGGGTAACACTTTTAACGTTGGTTTAGACTATAGTTTCCTAGACCGTCGCATTTCGGGATCGGTTAACGCCTATATTAAGCAAACCAAAGACCTTATCGCCTTTGCATCTATAGACCCTTTTACCAATTTTGGTAGCCAAATAGACAAAAACATTGGCGACATGGAAAACAAAGGTATCGAGTTTGCATTAAACTTAATTCCTGTAAGAACAGAGGACTTTGAATGGTCTATAAACTACAACATTGCCTTTAACGACAATAAAATAACCAACCTACCTTTCGATCAAGTTGTTGGAGGTATTGCAGGTGGTGTTGGTAACAACGTTCAACTACACACTGAAGGAGAAGCTCCATATAGTTTTTATGTGTTTCAACAAGTGTACGACGAAAACGGAAAACCTATCGAAGGTGCTTTTGTAGATCGTAATGGCGACAACGTTATTAACGACGCCGACAAATACATACACAGCAATCCGTATGCAGATGTTTTAATGGGCTTAAACACCAACTTAAACTACAAAAAGTGGGACTTAGCCGTAATTACCCGTGCCAGCATTGGTAATTATGCTTACAACAATGTGGCTTCTGGTAACTCGTACCTAAACGGTGTTATACCAACAACAAACAACTTTTTATGGAACATCCATTCCGATTATTTAACAGATGGTTTTGTAAACCAAACCGATAACAACTTTTTAAGCAGCCATTGGATTCAAGAAGCGTCTTTCTTTAAAATCGATAACATTACTCTTGGTTACACATTAGATAACGCTATAAAAGACACCTCTTTTAGAATTTACGGTTCGGTACAAAACCTTGTAACAATAACCGATTACGACGGATTAGACCCTGAAATAGATGGCGGTATAGACAACAGTTTCTATCCTAGACCAAGAACGTACGTATTAGGACTTAATGTTAGCTTTTAAAAAATTGAATTATGAAAAATATTATAAAAAGAATAATCCCAATAATAGCTATCGGTGTTACCTTGACAGCCTGTCATAGCGACCTAGACCAATATCCTATAGATCCCGATAGTTTTACCGAGCAAGATGTATTTGCCAATGTAGATGAAGCCAAAGGTGCTCTTGCCAAATTATACGGAAGTTTAGCTTTAACAGGACAAGAAGGAGGCGATAGTGGCTCACCAGATATTTCGGATATCGACCAAGGCTTTTCGCAATACACCCGTATGCTTTTTAACTTAAACGAATTAACCACAGACCACGCCGTTGTTGGTTGGGGAGATTCCGGCTTACCAGATTTACACGGTATGTACTGGACGTCTAGCAACTCGTTTTCTGGTGCCATGTACTTACGTTTAGCACAGGAAGTATCGTTCTGTAACTCGTTTATAGAAAATGCAGCTGCTTTAGAAGGTGCAGAAGCACAATCTTTTATAGCCGAAGCGCGATTTTTAAGAGCATTTGCTTATATGAATTTAATTGATTTTTTCGGAAACGTACCGTTGTTAACCAGTATTTCTACAGAGTTACCATCGCAAAGTCCGCGTAGCGAAGTTTTCGATTTTATTGAAGCCGAATTATTAGAAATTCAGGATTTACTTCCTGAAAGTCAATCTAACGAATACGGTCGTGTAGACAAAGTAGCTGCTTGGGCATTACTATCTAAACTGTACCTTAATGCAGAAGTTTGGTCGGGAACAGCACGATATAACGATTGTGTTACTTATTCTAACCAAGTTATTAACTCAACGTATCGTCTTAACACCACCGATGCCAATGGTAACGGCAATGCTTACGACGAATTGTTTTTAGCCGACAACGATACTAACGGAGCCCAAAACGAATTTATCTTCGCCATCCTATTCGATGGTACACAAACTACAACTTATGGCGGATCTACCTTTTTAATTCATGCCGCAATTGGCGGAACTATGGATCCAACAGAATTTGGCGTTAACGGTGGTTGGGGTGGTAACCGCGTAACCAAAGCTTTGGTAGAAAAATTTGCACCTAACGATACGCGTGGCATGTTTTATACCGATGGACAATCGTTGGAAATCGAAAACATTCCTCAGTTTAGTAACGGGTATGCTTCAACTAAATTTAAAAATGTAGACTCTAATGGCAATATCGGTAACGATACTACAGGTGAATTTACAGACACCGATTTAGCCATCATCCGTTTACCAGAAATTTATTTAAACTATGCCGAAGCCGTTTTACGTGGTGGAAACGGAGACATGAACACTGCAGTTTCTTTAATAAACCAAATAAGACAGCGTGCCTACGGGAACTCTTCTGGTAATATTTCTGCAGGAACGTTAAACCTTCAGTTTATAATAGACGAGCGCTCTAGAGAATTGTACTGGGAAGGCCAAAGACGTACCGATTTAATTCGTTTCAACTACTTCACAACCGGAAGTTACCTATGGCCATTTAAAGCGAATCAACGTAATGGTTCTGCAACCGACGCCTTTAGAAAGCTTTTCCCTATTCCAAACAACACGATTTTAACAAACCCTAACTTAATTCAAAACGACGGATACTAACATTAATACTATAAGACAATGAAAAATATAAAACTATTAGCTTTATTTGTAATAAGCGCGTTAACATTAAACTCCTGTATAGACGACGACAGCCTGACCTATATAGCAACTCCGCAAGGCGATTTCGAATTCACCAATGCGTTTTTATCAGAATATCTGTTATCTTCTGCAACGTCAAGCAACTTAGGAGAGCGTTTTACCTGGAGCGATGCCGATTTCGATTTACAAACTAATGTCTCTTACGATTTAGAGCGTTCTATCATTGGCGACTTTTCCGATGGTGTTGTAATTAGTACCACCAGCGACAACGAAACAGCTGTTACTATTGGCGATTTATTAAGCCTTGCCGAAGAAGCTGGACTAGACAACGATCCTGAAACCGAAAACCCTAGCACAGGAAATGTATCGTTTAGAGTTCGTGCTTACCCTGGCACAGAAACCGATATAGAAATGTATACCGCTGTGCAAACCCTAACATTAACTATTTTAGAAGAAGGTGGCGGCGATAATTTCCCAACGTTCCGAAACTTATTCTTAGTAGGCGATGCTACAGCCGCAGGATGGAGTCCAGAAAATAACAACACACCAATTGTTAGAAATCCAGAGAATGAAGACGTTTACTCGTTTATTGGTTATTTTGAAGGTGGCGGAGAAGGCTTTAAATTATTAGAAGGTATGGCTTGGCAGCCACAATGGGGTGGCGAAAACGGCATATTAGCTGTAAACGATGGTTCTACAGACGATCCTAAAGCTTTTGCTATTGCTGCTAGCGGATACTACGAGTTCCATATGAATATTACAGACATGACCTATACTTTAGATACCTACGATGCTTCGGCTGCGGCTACTTACAACACTATTGGAATTATAGGTGATGCCACCGAAGGTGGTTGGGATGCCGATACCGATATGACTCAATCTGAGTTCGATCCGCACTTATGGTACATTAACAACGTAAGTTTAGGCGATGGCGAATTAAAATTTAGAGCCGAAGATGCTTGGGATAATAACTGGGGAGGTTCTACCGCCTTTAGTGGTTACGCAACCCAAGACGGCCCTAATGTTCCTGTAACTACAAGAACGTATAATATTTGGTTTAACGATTTAGATGGTAGCTATATTTTAATAGCTCAAGAGTAATACCTTATTGCAAAAAAGAGGCTATGAGAAATCATAGCCTTTTTTGTTTAACACTTTCAACTAAAGACTATGAAAACAAAATTACTCGCCTTATTATTTTTCGCATATCATCTAGGCGTATTTGCGCAAGTGTCTACATCACCATCAACTTTTAATACAGATGACAGCGTAACTATAACCGTAGACATAAATAGTTCTAACACCAACTGTAACTCATTAAACAATCCGTCTAAAGTATACCTGCATTCTGGTATTGGCGACGACGCGAACCCTTGGGGCTATAGCGTTATTGGCAATTGGGGACAAGACGATGGTATTGGAGAAATGACCAATAATGGCAATGGCATCTGGAGCATTACATTTGTACCAAAAACCTATTACAATTTAAGCGATGCACAAGCCACATCGGCCACCAAAATAGGTTTGGTATTTAGAAATGCGGCAGGAAATCAAGAGTTAAAAGCATCTGGTTGTTCCGATTTTTTTATTAATGTAGGAAGCTTTCAAGTCACCCTAAACACTCCTGCAGAAAACAGCACCAGTATTTTAAATACAGGCGGAAATTTTTCAATTTCAGCTTCAAACACTAATGGCAATGCCAATTACACCCTATCTAGTAATGGCACCACTTTAAACACCGATTCTAACACATCGGATTACACGTACACACATACCAACATCACAACAAATCAAAATTATACACTTACCGTCACCCAAGGCACCGAAACTATTACAAAATCTTTTTCCGTATTGCTAAACCCAGGAACTATAACTCAGGCTATACCTGCTGGCTTAGAAAATGGTATAAACTACAATAATGCCGATGCTACAAAAGCGACCTTGGTTTTAGATGCGCCGCTTAAGGATTTTATTTATGTGGTAGGAAGTTTCAATAATTGGCAGCCTACATCGGCATACGCCATGAAAAAAGATCCGAGCTCAGGTAAATTCTGGTTAGAACTTACAGGTCTTACCCCTCAAAGCATCGAAACTTACCAGTATTGGGTAGTTGCAGAAAATCCGGTAAGCAACTCACCTACTTTAGTAAAAACAGCCGATCCGTTTTCGACACTGGTGTTATCGCCTTTTGACGATCCTTATATTCCGGCAAGCTCCTACCCTAACTTACCCGCCTACCCTAACGGACAAGAACGAGAAGTTACCGTATTACAAACTGGAAAAACCGAATACAATTGGCAGGTTACCAACTTTGAAAAACCTAAAAAAGAAGATTTAGTCATTTATGAAGTTTTAATTCGTGACTTCGATGCCGACCGTAATTTTCAAGATATAATAGATCGCATCGATTATTTCAAAAATCTAAACATCAATGCTATCGAACTCATGCCTATCATGGAGTTTGAAGGCAACGAAAGCTGGGGTTACAACACGGCGTTCCATATGGCATTAGATAAATTTTACGGTACAGAAGATAAATTTAAAGAGCTTGTAGATGTGTGCCATCAAAACGGAATTGCAGTTATACTAGATCTCGCTTTAAATCACGCTTACGGCAGAAATCCTATGGTGCGTATGTGGATGGATGACACCGATGGCGACGGCTGGGGAAACCCTAGTAGTGAAAACCCGTATTTTAACGAATACGCTACACACACCTATAGCGTGGGTATGGATTTTAACCATCAGCAGGAACGCACCCAATATTACGTAGAGCGTGTGGTTGAGCACTGGATTACAGAATTTAATATTGACGGATTTCGTTGGGATTTAACCAAAGGATTCACTCAAAACTGTACGTCTAATAATGAATCCTGCACCAACAGCTACCAACAAGATCGTGTAGATATTTTAAAACAATACGCCGATTATTCCTGGAGCCTAGATGCTTCTCACTACGTTATTTTTGAACATCTTGGCCAAGATAACGAAGAACAACAATGGGCGAACTACAGAACCGATGAAGGCAAAGGCATTATGATGTGGGGAAAAATGACCGACCCGTACAACCAGCTAACAATGGGTTATGCTTCAAACTCGAATATTAATCGTATGGGACACAAATCCCATGGCTTCAACAGCAAACGTTTAGTAGGCTATGCCGAAAGTCATGACGAAGAACGCCTGATGTATAAAAACCTGCAATATGGCGCCGCCTCGGGATCGTATTCTGTAAAAGACTTAAACACAGCTTTAGCACGCATGGAAGCATTAGGCGCTGTAAGTCTAAGCATTCCTGGCCCTAAAATGATATGGCATTTTGGCGATTTGGGTATGGAAAATTCAATAAACACCTGTTCCGACGGAAGTGTGTCTGAAAACGTAGACTGCAAATTAGCTACCAAACCGCAACCACAATGGACCAACAACTGGCTTGCAAACAGCAACAGAAAAGCCATTTACGATACTTGGGCTAGATTAAATGCTTTAAAAATTAACGAGCCTGTTTTTGAAGGCGATTATACCATTACTTCGGGCAATTTAACCCCGCTAATTCGTATTTGGGATAATACCTTGCCAAGCTCCGAATTATCGGATGTGGTAATTATTGCCAATTTCGACACCACAGCGCAAACTGTAAATCCAGAATTTTCGAGCAATGGCACTTGGTATAATTTAATGGACGACACGAATATACCAGCTACAAACGCCATCGTTCTAGAACCTGGAACCTTCAAAATTTATGGTAATAATCCTGCAAAAACATTAAGTACAGAGCAAGATGTTATAACAACGCCGTTGTCAATTTTCCCTAACCCAACGGCTTCAGAGTTTTATATAAATACCGAGGTCGCAAAAGTAGAACTTTTCGATATTACAGGTAAAACCATAAAAACCTTTACAGGCAATTTTCAAACTGGCAACGCCTTTAACATTTCCGAATTACCAGCCAGCCTATATTTAATAGGTGTTACAACTAGTAACGGAAGAACGCAAACCCTAAAACTAATAAAGTATTAAATATTTAAAATTCAGAACTATACAGACAAAAAGCTTCAGAACTATCTGGGGCTTTTTTTATAGTTTTCATGTATTAAAATATGTAACTTGCAGTAAAACCTAAAAATACCTTTATGAAAAAACTTTTACTTGTATTAAGCTTAATGCTATGTTTTGCCTGCGATTCTTCCGATGACAACAATGATGCTGATGACCACTCTAGATTTCACCCACCATCTTGGATTCGGGGAACTTGGTACGCAAATGCGAACGATTTAACTGGCGTTAGATTTACATCTGATGATTTTTGTAATATCATTACGGGAACTACAGAATGTTTTAAAGCATTAATTGAACAATCTCACGAGATTGCTTCGGTAGAAAACGAATCTATCACAGATACCGATTATAAATTCACAATAGAATATGGAAATAAAGGCGGGGATTTCCACTACAGAAAAAAATCCGACACAGAAATTGTACTAGTCGTTCAAGGTTTAGAAACCAACATTATATACATTAAAGATTAAATTCACTACAAATACCCACCTTACCAAAACAAAAATTATTAACAAAAAACGATTGAAATAGCTATTTAGATAAAAACATGATATTTATCAGCTTATTTAACGCTATTTTTTTAGTAACTTTATAATGAATTTAAAACACAACATTATAATTTAACATATTTAAAACCCTGAAATTTTATAGTAATACCTCATCAAAAAACCAGTTAACTCAATATTTAATCAATTAAAAACAAACCAATGAAAACACAAAAAAGCTTAGTAATTATTTTACTTTTCTTTGTTAATGCTTTTGCATTTGCTCAAGAAACAGCTTACGATTTAAGAGAAATTGTAGACATGCGTGGTAGTTCTTCGGAACAAGTTTTAGAAGACAAAGGTTATCATTTAGAGAGTGTAGACAAATCGTCTGCAGGAATTTACCAAAATTGGTGGAATAGCCGTAAAAACCAATGTGTTTCTGTACGTCTTGTAGATGGCAGAGTGCAATCTGTAGTAAAAGCTCCAGAGCTCGATTGCGGTAAAAGCAGCTCAAGTTCTCATCATTCATCAAACGACCGCGACGACATCAACTTGTATGAACTTAGCGGTATGTCTGAACCTAGTGCATCTTCCAGATTACAAGATAACGGATACGTGGTTAAAAAAAGTTATGGTTCGTCTTTAATTTCGTTGTATTGGTATAAAGAGCGTAACGACAAATGTTTACTTATGTTAGTTAAAAACGATAGAGTATCTTCAGTTACCAAAGTATCATCATCTTTATGTGGTGGCGACTCGAATTACAGTAGTAGCAGTAGCCGCAACAGCAGTCACCGTAGTAACAGCCATTCTTCTAACAGAGGGGTTACTTTATACAAAGATTGTGGTTTTAGAGGCAGCAGTGTAACCTTAGATGAAGGGCGATACAATCACGACGAATTAGGAATTGGTAACGACAATTTATCGTCTATAGAGGTTCCTCGTGGTTATAAAATAACCATATATCAAAACGAAAATTACGGAGGTAAAAGCAAAACCTATTACAATGATGTAAATTGTTTAACCGACGACGACATGAACGATCGTACCTCTAGCATCAGAATTTCTAGAGATTAATAAAAACACAATATCTTTACAAACAAGGTTTACTAAAAACAACTGTTTTAGTAAACCTTGTTTTATTTTTATTACAAATAAACATCCTGTATTCATTTCATGCGTTCATGCTAATGGGTTATATTTACAATAATCCAAAACATCATTTTTATTATGATTAATTTACAAAATAAAGTTGCTATAATTACTGGTGGCTCTAGAGGTATGGGAAAAACTATTGCAACATTATTTTCGGACCACGGGGCTAAAGTTGTAATTAATTATGCCAAAAGCAAAACGCAAGCCGACCTTGTAGTTTCTGAAATTAAAGCAAAAAACGGAGAAGCCATTGCCATACAAGCCGACATTAGTAAACCTAAAGAAATTACCAAACTTTACGACAGCACAATTAATACATTTGGAAAAATAGATATTGTAGTTAATAATGCTGGTGTTTTAATTATGAAACCTATTAGCGAAACTAGCGAATTAGATTTCGACAATACGTTTACTACAAATACGAAGAGCGTCTTTTTTTCTATGAAGGAAGCAGCAGCCAAAATGGAACCCAATGGTAGAATCATTAACATTTCCAGCACGGTAACCCGAGTTATGTTTCCTAATTACGGCATGTATTCTGCATCTAAAGCTGCGGTAGAACAAATGACACGTGTATTTGCCAAGGAAATAGGCCACAAAGGCATAACAGCCAACACTGTTGCCCCAGGACCTACAAACACCGAGCTTTTTAAAGCTGGAAAATCGCAAGAACTTTTAGACAGGCTCGCAAGCTTATCGGCCTTTAACCGTATTGGAGAAACCGAAGACATTGCCCCTATTGTATTATTTTTGGCGAGCGAGGATGCACGCTGGATTACTGGACAAAATATTTGTGTAAACGGTGGTTTAGCCTAAATGAGGTCTAACAAAAATTTTAGGCATTTTAACGTCTGTTATGAAACGTACTTTTTCAAAGTTAAAACATTGTGGCTTAACGGATTTTATTCGTAGACACCAAAAGTATGCACCAATTTTATTTTTTATTGGCGGATTTATTTTTGATACACTTACGCTTGGACGAATAGACCGCACTTACGATTTAGTAGTACTGTGTTTACATATGTCTGCACTTAGCATAACGCTATACCTATACAATGTAGCCGATGACGGCAAATGGAAACACACAGCCCTAGAACGGTTTGAACCCTATTTTCCGCTAGCCATTCAATTTTTCTTTGGGGGCTTATCTAGCGCCTACGTTATCTATTTTTCCAGAAGTGTATCGCTCTCTAAAACCGCATCGTTTTTTGTAATCTTGGTAGTCTTACTATTAGCCAACGAATTTTTAAAAAAACGTATTTCTAACAAATATTTACAATTCAGTATTTACTTTTTCATCAGCTTTACCTTCTTTACCTTTATGATTCCTGTGTTTATAAAGGATATGAATCCAAATATATTTTTAATATCTGGAGGTGTAAGTTTATGCGTTACGGTTTGCTTAATTCTTTTTATTTACGCGAAAAGCCCAAGCACCAGAGCTGAGATTAAATTAGCAAAATTACTTAGCATCATTCTATCAATATACCTAAGCATAAATCTGTTTTATTATTTTAAACTTATACCTCCCGTACCACTTGCGCTACAAACTGGTATTGTTGCCCATAACATTACTAAAGAAAACAACCAATACACCATTACTTACGAACAAAAGAAACAATTCATTTTCTGGCGCGATTACAGATCTAAATACATACACACCCCCAATACACCGGTATACGTTTTTTCGTCGGTTTTTGCGCCAACGGCATTAGAAAAATCAATCACTCACCGATGGATGTGGTTTAACAAAGTGAAAGACACTTGGGAAGTGGCTGATGATATTGCCTTTAATATTACGGGCGGACGCGACCAAGGTTACCGCGGTTACACTTACAAAAATAATATTAAACCAGGTTTATGGAGTGTACATGTATTAACCGAAGAAGAACTACTTCTGGGCGTCATTGAATTCGAAATAATTACAGATTCATTACAAGCACCTAAACGACTCATAACCAAAACCTACTAAAAATAGTTTTTCTTTTCTGGGTTATCAATACGTCATTATAACTTTTTATAAAAAATCACATTTTCACCTGAAAAATGTAAAAATAACACTTAAAAAATCTAATCTTTTTTATAAACAACAACAAAAGCGAACGACACCACTGGTTGTGAGCTTTACAGCTACTTATCAACATCAAAATCAAGCACTTCCCCTTTTACCGTTCATCGAAAAAATTAGAAATTAAACGATAGTTTCTAAAAAAGTTTATACTTTTAATGTAATCGATTACATTGTTAACAATATTAATTTTTAAGACTTAAATCATGAATTACTTATTTTTTTAACTTTTTATTTCACAAACTAACAATTAAAAACCAACAAACACAATCATGTTTAAAAAAACACTTTTCTCCCTAGGCTTACTGTTTGTAGCGCTTGTAACAACCGCACAAACCGTATCAATTAACAGCGCTCAGGGATGGCTAGAGTCTGCTTATATTAAGTGGACTCCCATTTCTGAAGCAGACAGTTATAATGTATATTATACTGGCGAAGGTTTCACAAACCAAAAAATAGACACACAACTCATACGCAGTTATGGTAACTACTATCGTGCAGACGTATTAGGTTTAAAAGCTGGCCAATACACCTTAAAAGTTGTACCAGTAATTAACGGCGCAGAAGGTAGCGCTACAACATCTACCCCTATAACGGTTTTAGCTCACGATCGTGCCGGCTTTGCGTTTAGTAACGGTCGAGTGCCTGGTGCTTACAAAATAGACGGCACCCCAAAGGACAATGCTATAATCTTGTACATTACCGAAAACACCAAAAACACAGTAAGCCTGGATGTTACAGGTGCAACCTCCAACCCTTGCGTTGGCCTTCAAACCATTTTAGAAGGCTTCAAAAAAGGAAAGGATAATAGACCGTTAATTATCAGACTCATTGGGCAGGTAACCGATATGTCTTACATGCAAAACGGCGACATTATTATTGAAAACAGCAACAACGCATCGAGCCACATAACTTTAGAGGGTGTGGGAGACGATGCCACCGCAGACGGCTGGGGCATACGTGTTAAAAATGCCACCAATATTGAAATTAGAAACTTAGGAACCATGAACTGCGATAGCGGCGAAGGCGATAATATTGGTCTGCAACAAAACAACCAATATGTTTGGGTACATAACTGCGATTTCTTTTATGGCGATGCTGGTGGAGATTCCGATCAAGCTAAAGGCGATGGCGCCTTAGACTGTAAAAAATCTACTTATGTTACATTTTCGTACAATCACTTTTGGGATTCTGGAAAATCCAATCTCCTAGGTTTAAGCGAGAATACCACATCTGGCCTATACATAACCTATCACCATAATTGGTACGACCATTCCGACTCGCGACACCCAAGAGTTCGCTATTTTTCGGCACATGTTTACAACAATTATTACGATGGAATCGCGAAATATGGCATCGGATCTACCGAAGCATCTTCAATTTTTTCTGAAGGCAATTATTTCAGAAATTGTAAATATCCAATGTTAACTTCCATGCAAGGCTCCGATGTTTACAACGAAAGTGAAGGCAGCAACGATTATTCAGACATGCCTACATTTTCTAAAGAAGACGGTGGTACAATTAAAGCTTTCAACAATTACATAGAAGGCGCAAGACGATTTGTAGCCTACGGAGACAATAATTATCCAAACGCCACTACAGACTTTGATGCCTATGTAGTAAGCAGCAGAAACCAAACTCTAAGCAATAGCGTTACTTCTGCATACGGCTCGAACAGCTATAATAATTTCGATACCAACAGCGCTGTGATGTACAATTATACAGCAGACAGCCCAGAAAATGCAAAAAATAAGGTAACAACATACTCCGGACGTATTGAAGGCGGAGACTTTACATGGACCTTTAACAATGCTGTAGACGATACCTCGTACGATGTAAATACCGGCTTAAAATCGGCATTAACAAACTACAACACAAACCTCGTGTATGTGCAAGGCGAAGGCGAAGCCCCAATAATAACCGAAGATCCTGTCGTTAACGTCGTGGCTACAACTTCTGACAGTTCGGTTAATTTAAGCTGGACTACAGCTAACCTTACAGCTACAGCCTTTACCATTTACCGAGATACCGACAATAACCCGAGTGGAAGAACAAAAATTGCAGATCTTGCTGCTAGCGCTTCCAGTTATTCAGACAATACTGCTATTAACAACACCACCTATTACTATTGGGTACAGGCTAACGGAACTATAGATTCCGATGCTGCAGTAGCAACACCAACTTCTGGAAACAACGGAAATGGTTCTACTGGAGACCAAGACCATAACTTTACCGCCTCTGGAACCTCCAGTAACTTTTACAGCATCAATGGAAATTTATCCAGCTCTAAAGGCACTGTTAATTACGCTGGACTCACGCTTACCCAATGTCTTAAAATAGAATCGAGCACAAATATTGGTTTCACTACACAAACCGCAGGAAACTTTACTTTAGTTTTTAACGACGGCTGGTCTGGAAGCATAAAAATTGACGGAGACAATTACGACGTATCCTCTGGCGTATTAAATACCGCTTTGGCTGCAGGCGCTCACACCATAACCAAAGGCGATACTGGAAATCTTTATTATATGAGTTTAAGTTTTGAAGACGACGAAACCCCTATAGAAGATCCAGAGGTTGTTTTAACCGCCACTGCAGGAGATGCTAGCGTAATCTTAAATTGGGCCAGCAACAATATAACAACCGAAACTTTAGAAGTGTATCGCGATACTGATGCAGATCCTAGTGGAAGAACACGCTTAGCTTATATTGATGCAAACACCAATACGTACACAGACCTTACAGCAAATAATGGCACAACCTACTATTATTGGATAAAAGTAAGCAACGAGTACTCCTCGAACGCCGCTTCGGCAACTCCAAATGCTACCGAAACTCCAGAAATTAATTTAACTGCTATAGCAGGAAATAATAGTGTAGATTTAAACTGGACCGCAAGCCAAGTAACTGTTACTAGTCAAGAAGTATACCGCAGCACATCAGCAGATATTGCAACAAGAACACGAATTGCGAGTATTGCTTCAGATAACCGCACTTATACAGATAATACAGCAAGCAACAACACGACGTATTATTATTGGATTAAAATAAACGGGGAATACAATTCCAATTCGGCTAGCGCAACACCGGAAAACGATGAAACTCCTCCTATAAATTCTTCAGCAATTTATGTAGCAACAAATGGTAGCGCAAGCAATTCGGGAACAAGCAGTTCTCCAACTACTTTCGAAGCCGCTTTAAGCAATGTAAGTTCTGGTGGAACCATTTATGTTAAAGGAGGAACTTACAATTTCAATGCTTCTATAATTATAACCAACAACGGGAGTGCCAATGCATTAATTACAGTTGAAGCTTACGAAGGCACGCCTATTTTCAACTTTTCGGCTATGAGCGAAGCATCATCTAATCGTGGTATTGTTCTCGATGGCGATTATTGGCACTTTAAAGGTATTACTATTGAAGAAGCTGGCGATAACGGCATGCTATTATCTGGAAACCATAATATTATTGAAGACTGTATTTTCAGAAAAAATCACGACACAGGTTTACAACTAAGCCGTTACAATACCTCAGCAACATCCATTAGCGATTGGCCTAGCCACAACCTTATTTTAAATTGTGAAGCCTACGATAATCGCGATTCAGATAATGAAGATGCAGATGGTTTTGCCGCTAAATTAACCTGTGGAGAAGGTAATATTTTCCGTGGTTGTGTGTCGCATCATAATATAGACGACGGTTGGGATTTATACACAAAAAGCGATACTGGTCCAATAGGCATTGTAACTTTCGAAGATTGCATTGCACACAGCAACGGAACCTTAACGACAGGCGGATCGTCTGGCGGAGGAGACAAAAACGGATTCAAATTAGGGTCGTCTGCACATCAAATTAACCATATTGTACGTCGCTGTATAGCCTTTAATAACGGAAAGCATGGATTTACAGACAACGGTAATATTGGCGCAATAGAATTTACCAATAACACTGCTTACAACAATGCAGAATACAACATCCATACGCGCGATGGAGCAAACCACGTATGGAAAAACAATGTGTCGTTTGGCAATTCTCAAACCGACCGCATCAGAGGTAATAATTCAGCCCCAAATGCCTTTATTAATGTAGACGGCAGCCTAGAGGTAAGTCAAAACGATTTCGAAACCCTATCTCAGGGACCTAACGCTCAACCTACAAGTAATGGCTTTTTAAATCTAAAAAGTACGAGTGCCCTTATAGATGCTGGTGTTAGCGCTTCTGGAATTGCTTACAATGGTACTGCTCCCGATTTAGGTGCTGTAGAATTTGGAGGCGAGATAACACCGCCTAGCGATCCGGAAATTAATCTTTCCGCTTCAGCCGGTGATGGTGTTGTAAATTTATCATGGACTATTAACTATGTAGATGTTACCAGTGTTGAAGTGTATAGAGATCTTGATGCAGACCCTAGCGGAAGAACCAAATTAGCTAACGTATCGGCAACTAGCCAAAGTTATACAGACCAAACCGCAGCCAATGGCACGACATACTATTATTGGATTAAAGTAAATGGCTCGTTAAATTCTGATGCAATTTCGGCAACACCAAATACCGATGAGGATCCAACACCAAGCAGTGATGAAATTCACAACTTTACGGTTTCAGACGACCAAAGTAACTTTTATAGTATTTCTGGAAACCTTTCCGATTCTAAAGGAACTGTTAGTTATAACGGATTAACATTAACGCAATGCTTGAAAATTGAATCGAGTACCAACATCAGTTTTAATGCTACACAAGCAGGAAACCTGACCTTAGTATTTAACGAAGGTTGGTCTGGAGACATCAAAATTGACGGTACAGAACACGCTGTTAATAACGGACTCATTACCGTATCGCTAGCTAGCGGATCGCACACCATTACTAAAGCAGATGTTGCCAATTTATACTACATAAGCTTAACGTATAATGCAAACCGACTTTCTATAGACCAAGACACGATAACGGCTAAAGACATAAAACTATATCCTAACCCAGTTGCTAATAAACTTAATTTGTCATCGACTGTTCGTATAGAAAAAATTCAAGTTTATAATCTGCTTGGGGTACTGGTTAAAGACATAAAAGGCACTGTCTCTAATATAGACATGAGCGATTTAAGTCAGGGTCATTACCTTGTTAAAGTCTTTGCCAATACACAAGTGATCGATAAAATAGTGATTAAGCAATAAAAACTATAAAACAGTTAACAAAGTAATCCCTTAGAACGAAGTTCTTATTTTTTAAAATGGTCTATCTAAATACAGATTGCCCATTTTTTTTATATGTAAACGCCATTCACTTCACCTGTAAAAAAATTGGTTAGCGTTTACTTTATTGGTATTTTCATACTGTAAAAAACGGCTGCGCAATAATGAATACAAGCACTACGCATAATATTAAAAATGTTTCTGATTGCTTACTAGAAGTGGGAGCTTTACTAATGGGAGCTGGAGCCAGTACCAACCGCATAAAACTTACTATAGATAGAATTTCACATGGCTTGGGTTACGACACAGAACTACTAGCAACACACCGTACCATTTTAATAGTTGTAAAACATAAAACAGACAACACAACTTATAATTCTTTTAGAAAAACACCACCTCACGGCGCAAATTTCAATTTAGTTTCGGGCATTAGTAAATTAAGTTGGAAAGTCATTCAAGAGCAATGGTCTATTGCCGAAATAAACAACAGACTCGACACTTTAAAACACCGACCAAGATACTCCCTTCTTACCACACTAATTTTAGTAAGTCTTGCCGACGCTGCCTTTTGCAGATTATTTGGAGCTTCGCATGTAGATATGGCCACTGCATTTACAGCCACAGCCATTGCATTTTTGGCGAGGCATTATGTTTTAAAATTGAAATTCAATCCTTACCTGTGTATCAGTTTTGCTTCATGTATTGCTTGTTTAATTACCGGGGGAGCAGTAAAACTAGGTATTGGTCACCATCCAGAATTGGCCTTTAATACTGCTGTCTTATTTTTAATACCAGGTATACCGCTTATCAACTCTTTTTCAGACCTGATTGAAGGTTACACGATGAATGGTTTGGTGCGCGGCACACACGCCATGCTTATAGCGCTTTCGATAGCTTTTGGCATGTTAGCCACTATGTATATTTATAATTTTTAAACTATGAATGCATTGTTTTATTTAGAAATGGGATTTTGGCTGGCGACTGCGGCTATAGGCTTTGGAGTATTGTTTAATGTGCCTAAGCGCACACTAGGTATGATTGCTCTTTTAGCTGCTATTGGAGGCTTATCCAAACTTATTTTAATGCATTACAATGTACACATTGTTTTAAGTTCTTTTGTAGGCGCTACTATTATTGGTTTTCTGAGCATACAAGCCGCTCACGGCAAACATGCTCCTCCTTTAGTGTTTTCTATTCCTGCTGTAATTCCTATGATACCGGGTGCATTTGCTTATAAATCTATGTTAGGTTTTATAAAATTAACAGGAGACATTCATGCTTCTACTTACGACATCGCTTTAGATGAAACAATAAACAACGGCATAAAAGCTGCGTTTATAGTGCTGTCACTCACAGCAGGAGTTTCGTTGCCCATGCTTATTAGTCGAAAAAACTCAGCTAAACATATTAAATACACCAAAAAGTGATTTTTCCCGAAAAAAATATAAAAGGCGGCTATCTATTATGGACAACCGCCTTTTCTGTTTTAAGAAAGACTATAAATTACTACAAGTCGAATCGATCTAAATTCATCACTTTTGTCCATGCAGCAACAAAGTCGTTTACAAATTTATCTTTAGCGTCATCGCTAGCATATACCTCTGCTAAGGCTCTCAATTCAGAGTTTGAACCAAAAATAAGATCAGCTCTAGAGGCTGTCCATTTCAGCTTTTTAGACACTCTATCTTTACCTTCAAAAACCTCGTCGTTATCTGGCGACAGTTTTGTCCATACCGTATCCATCTTCAATAAATTCACAAAGAAATCGTTAGTTAAGGTTTCCGGATTATCGGTAAGCACCCCTTTACTAGACTGGTCCCAATTGGTATTCAACACTCTTAAACCACCTACCAACACGGTTAATTCTGGTGCTGTTAAGGTTAAAAGTTGTGCTTTATCAATCAACAACGCTTCGGTTGCAATATCGAATTTTGTATTTCTATAATTTCTAAAACCATCAGCATAAGGCTCTAAATAGTCGAACGCTTCAATATCGGTTTGCTCTTGACTTGCATCCATTCTACCTGGAGCAAATGGCACGTTAATAGTATAACCTGCTGCTTTTGCAGCCTGCTCTACCCCAACGCCTCCTGCTAATACAATTAAATCTGCTAAGGATATTTTTTTAGCTCCTGAATTAAAGTTAGATTGAATAGACTCTAATACCTTAAGCACTTTAGCCAATTGTTTTGGATTGTTAACCTCCCAATCTTTTTGAGGTGCTAAGCGTACACGTGCACCGTTAGCGCCACCACGTTTGTCTGAGCCTCTAAATGTGGATGCTGAAGCCCAAGCCGTAGACACCAATTCTGGAATGGTTAATCCAGACTCTATAATTCTACCTTTTAATTGAAGCACATCGGCTTCAGTTACCAATTCGTGATTTACTTCCGGAATAGGATCTTGCCAAATTAGCTCCTCTTGTGGTACTTCTGGGCCTAAATAACGTGATATTGGCCCCATATCCCTGTGCGTTAATTTATACCAAGCACGCGCAAAAGCATCGGCAAATTCGTCTGGGTTTTCGTAAAAACGTCTGGATATTTTCTCGTATTCTGGATCCATGCGTAACGACAAGTCTGTTGTTAACATGGTAGGTTTATGTTTTTTATTAGGATCGAAAGCATCTGGAATAGTCGCTTCTGCATCTTTAGCAATCCATTGTTTTGCTCCTGCAGGGCTTCTATGTGGGTGCCATTCAAATTCGAATAAATTCTTAAAGAAATTATTACTCCATTGTGTTGGTGTTTCTGTCCAGGTTACTTCAGGACCTCCAGTTATGGCATGAGCCCCAACCCCAGATTCGAAACTATTTTTCCATCCAAATCCCTGATCTTCTATAGGCGCTGCCTCTGGCTCTGGCCCTACAAATTCTCCTGGATTAGCCGCGCCATGGGTTTTTCCAAAAGTATGCCCTCCAGCTATAAGCGCTACGGTTTCCTCGTCGTTCATGGCCATACGTTTGAAAGTTTCGCGAATATCTCTAGCCGCCGACACAGGATCCCAGTTACCATCTGGTCCTTCTGGGTCTACATAAATTAATCCCATTACAACAGCTGCCAACGGATCTTCAAGGTCGCGATCGCCCGAATATCGTTTATCGTCTAACCAATCTGTTTCAGATCCCCAATACACATCTTCTTCTGGTTCCCACACATCTTCTCTACCTCCAGCAAAACCAAAAGTTTTGAATCCCATAGACTCTAAAGCTACATTTCCTGAAAGCACATATAAATCTGCCCAAGAAATTTTATTACCATATTTTTGTTTAATTGGCCAAAGTAAGCGTCTGGCCTTATCTAAACTTGCGTTGTCTGGCCAACTATTAAGTGGTGCAAAACGTTGCTGACCTGCACCTGAGCCACCACGACCATCGCCTATACGATACGTTCCTGCACTATGCCATGCCAATCGAATAAACAAGCCTCCGTAATGTCCAAAATCTGCTGGCCACCAATCTTGAGAGTCTGTCATTAACGCATGCAAGTCTTTTTTTAATCCTTCATAATCTAGAGATTTAAAAGCTTCGGCATAATTAAACTCTGCATCCATTGGATTAGACAATGAAGAATTCTGCCTTAGAATATTTACTTTTAACCGATTAGGCCACCAATCCTGATTTCGGGTACCACCACCCGCAACTTGTTTTGGTGCGCCTCCTGAAAACGGACATTTACTTTGCCCATTAGTATTTTGAGAACTTGAATGTGTGTGATTGTGTGTTTCCATGTTTAGTTATTTTAATGTTCTTTCAAGTTACAATAATTTTCCGCCCACAACTGCATCAATTTTATTTATATTTTTTATTTTAAAATAATTAAAACTTATACTCTACGAGTCTTCAGAAAATTTTTGCATACTATAAATTTAACATTTTAAAACCTGAAACACTTCTTAAAAAACATACTTAACAAAACATTAATATCAGTCACTCCTAGAATATTTTCTTAACTACTTTACCCCTTACAATTAAAATACAACTATTGTTAACACACTTAATAATGGGTTTAAAACCATTAAAACACGCTAATAATTGGGGAGTATTTTATCGAATTGTATTCATTTAACGATTTATTCTGTAAGGTCATCCCAAAGTTTGTCGCACATCACATAGAATAGTGGCTTATTTTATATCTTTGGATATAACAAATTCAACCCCTAATGCATAGTATTAAAGACGCACAAACTGGTAGCTCTGGAGTGTGGTGGCATAAGTCTGATAAAGGACCTTTAGCAGATTTACCATTTTTAGTCCAGTTCGGTAATATGAAATTTTCGAAGGTGAAGATAGACCCTACCATGAAACCTCATTTAAACGATGGTATAGAAATACACTTTGTTGTTAGCGGAAAATACAATTGGGCCATTGACGACGAACAGATAAAACTCTTACCAGGAAACCTTTCGGTTACCGCCCCTTGGCAATATAACGGAAGCCCAAGCGGTAAAATGGAAATTGGAGAAATTATGTGGATGGTTATTAAACCTAAGGCCTATAGCCAAGATTCGCCACTAGACCTCGGTAAATGGACCAAATTAAGCGCTACGTTCCAAAACGATTTGGGCGCTTTAATTGCCAACCAAAAAAGTTTGGTTTTAGAAAAAGCCAATAGTTTTAAAACTTATTTTACAACCTTAGCCCACGAGCTAACCAAACATGAAAAAGGTTACGAAATTATAGTAGGAAACCTTATAGAAAACCTACTTATAGATTTGTACAGGTATTTACTTCGCAACGAAAAACAAATTATAGAACAAGATCACTTTATTGATAAATTGAACCAAATTGTTTTTAAAGATTTAAGTAAAAAATGGATTATAGACGATTTGGCTTATATGTTTGGCATGGGTAAAACTAAATTTACTTACGAAGTAAAAAAAGTAACAGGTTATCCGCCTAACAGCTACATCATCAATTTAAAAATTGAAAAAGCCATAGAGATGCTTAACGAAGGGCAAAAAAGTATTTCGGAGATTGCCTATGCCTCTGGGTTCTCGTCGTTACAACATTTTACCTCAACCTTTTCGCAACGCATAGGCGTCAGCCCAGGCAAATACAAGCAAAGTAGTTAGTTTAATCTAAAATATATTTTACTAAATCATTAAACAGACTCGCGTTTGTTTAATTTAGAATTAGCATAATATACTGATCTTACTTTTTTACTATTATAGCTGACCAGCCACCTCCTTTTGCTAATTTTGCTTGGATGACAGATTGCTTATTTACTTCTAAATTTTCAATTTTATAATCTTCTGCAAACTTATTGGCATTAACGCCATCTTTAAATATTTGCATGTTATAATCCCCGTCATCTAAAAAAGATAAATCTATATTTAAAGTGCGTTCATCCCAATCTGTCATTGCGCCTATATACCAAGTATTGGCTTTCTTTCTGGCTATGGCTATGTAATTTCCTACAGCAGCATGCAGCACTTTGGTTTCGTCCCAAACCGTTGGGATTTGCGTTATAAAATCGACCGTTTCTTGTTCCTTATAATATCTTGAAGGCGATTCGCAAAGCATTTGTAATGGAGCTTCGTAGATTGTATACATGGCTACTTGGTGCGCACGTGTTCCTTGGCTCATAGGTCTATCAAAGCTAATAGAAAAATTGATTTCCTGAGTATTCGACATTGCTCCCGGAGTATAATCTAAAGGACCTGCTACCATTCTTATAAATGGCAAAGTAACATTATGCTCTGGTGTAACTTCATTACTCCATTTATTATTTTCGCTTCCTTTAACACCTTCATAATTAACCACGTTAGGATAAGTTCTTCTTAATCCCGAAGGTTTAAATGCACCATGAAAATCGACCAACAATTCTAATTCGGCACATAATTTTGCTATTTGCTCATAAGAATTTACCATGTACTGATCGTTTCTTTGCATATAGTCTATCTTAATACCTTTGGCACCCCAATGCTTATAGGTTTCTAAAATTTCTTGAAGATTGGCATCTAAAGGTTTCCAAAGTACCCATAATATAATACCGACACTTTTTTCCTTACCATACTCTATAAGCGCCTTAACATCCATATCTGGATTTACATGTAGAATATCTGTAGTAGATTTTGTCCAACCTTCATCTAAAATCACATACTCAATATTATTTTTAGCAGCGAAATCTATATAATATTTATAAGTTTCTGTATTTAAACCCGATTTAAAATCTACGCCATAAATATTGTTATTATTATACCAATCCCAAGCCACCTTACCTGGTTTTATCCAATCGGTATTTTTAAGTGCTGTTGGCTTTGCCAATTGATAGGTTAAATTACTCTCTACTAATGTGCGGTCTTCTTTTGCTATTACAAATACGCGCCAAGGGAATGTTCTATCTCCTTTGGTTTTAGCAATATAATCGGCTTCTTTTGTAATGGTTTGTACTCTATCCGATTTTCCATCTTTATCTACTGCTTCCAAAACATATTTAGGAAATATTGCTTTCAAAGTCTCATTACCATTACTTTTTAAAAACAATCCTGGATAATCATGTAACGCTGTTTCTGTAAATAAAACTTTTGCACTCTTTGCATCAAACAACACAGGTAAGCTACAAAAATCGTCTTTAGAGATGTCTTTTAATGATGAGTTTACATAATACCTTTCGTTATGCGAGTACATGGATTCTTCTTTTGGAAAAAATGTTGAAGTATGTTCTGGAAAAGTTAAATCTAATTGCTCTGAGACCACATTTCGCTCTACTTTATTTTTATCGGCAAATTGATAAGCAATCCCATCGTTATACACACGAAAACTTAAACTGTACTTACCTTTAAATGATACTAGCAATTCGGTATATTCATCTAATATCTTAGCATCTTTATGAGGGATAACAGGATAGATAAATTCGGAATTATGCTTTATTTTATGATTTAAAACCTGCGGTTGTATTCCAAAACTAACGCCCTTAGAAAATTGCATTCCTACACTTGCTTTTTCTATTACGACTTGCCCGTTTAAGTTGGCAGACCATGAGATATCGTCCTCTATATTTACCAATAATTGTATCGTTTTGTTTGGAGATTCTACTTGATACTGTTGTGCACTTAAATTAGAGAAACTGGCGGTACAGAAAAAGACTAGAAGTAAGATATATTTCATAACAAGAATTAAATTTAATTGAGAAATTAAAAATATTAATCTTTATTAAAAATCATTGGTTCGAAAGTAGCTATTATTGATACAATTTTAACCAATAATTTAGGTACAAACTATTCTAAAAAAAAAACTACACCTCGATATCGAGGTGTAGCACACACTTAATAAAAACCGTTTACACAATTCCGGTTTCTATTTTATTACTATTTTTTTGGTTTCTTGTTTGTTTTGCGAACTCACCTTTATAAAATAAATTCCTGGTGATAGGCTTTTATTAGTATAAGTTAACCAATACAACTAACCATTTATTTGACAATAAAAAAAGCCTTCTAGTAACAGAAGACTTTTACAACACCAACAATTAAAAATTAACCATTTACGGTTTGTTTTTTTTCTGAAGTTTGATAATTTCATCTTCACTTAATGCGTAGTTATACATTTGAAATGAAGCCATTAAACCCGAATAATGCTCACCAACATCGGATGCACCAACAATAAGTTTTGCATTATCTATTGCAGAAGATAAAAGCATGATTTGAGCATTATCTATTACGCCGTCAACATATATTTTTTCTACCACGCCATCAAAAGTTAAAACGATATGATGCCACTCATTGGCTTTTGGTAGTATTTTATAGGCCATATCAAAATGACCATCTAAATGTGATGCAGCCCCGTAATGCCCACTATTGTATACCAAAGCATTGTACGAATTCGCTAAATTTAAGGCATGTCTATCGCACCACGAGGCTAAAAATTCACCTTCTGCGCTAATCTCTGGATTTTTCACCCACGTTGCCACCGTAAAAGCACCATTCCATTCTAAACTTTTAGGCACTGCCTTATTTAAAATTAAAGCACCTTTCTTAAATTCAATGGCAGTTTGGTATCTTCATCTGTTGTTAAGGACACGTCGCCTGTTGCAATAAATTCTCCACCTAAAGAGCCTGCGTTTAAAAACTGATTCTTGTTTTCAGCACTTACATTTTTTACATCTATGGCTGCTATCATACTGTTTTCCACGTGTAGAGCTGGACCTTCTACAGATGGTTTATTTTGTAATTGTAAAGGGATTTCAAATAAATCACGATACACTTTAATATTCCAAACAGCTGCTAATAAGCCTTGCTTTTCGGTATTTAAGACTGTTAGCTTCACATATCTTGCCTCGACTTCTAAATCGTCGATCATTGGACTTCCAGAGGTTGTGTTATTAGATTTATCGGCAAACACGTCCCAAGTTTGCCCATCTTTAGAATATTCCAAAACATATTGGTAATAATAACTCGCAAACTCAAACTGAACCATTACTCTTTTAATTGGTGTTACTTTACCTAAATCGACTGTTAAATCCTGCGGAAATGTATTATTAGCCGCTTTCCACATGGTCGCATTATTGTTATCTGTAGCATTTTCTGGTTTATATTGATACGATTCACCTAAAACATTTAAGTGATATGAAGACGATGCCGATGCAGCTGCCCGAGATGCAATATTTTCTGGCACCTCCGATTTTACGATAGGCGTAATACCTTTTTGAGAAGGCACAACTTTTTTGATAGTAGAGTCGTTTTCAAAAATTAAATCATCTATACATACTTGTCTTGCCATTCCACCACGCGTCATAGGGTAATCATGTTTGTGGTACACAATGTAATAATCGTCGCCGTCTTCTAACACAGAATGATGCCCAGGACCATGCGTCGTTTGGTCGTCGTTAGTACTTAAAATGGGATTGTTTTCACCAGGAGTAAAAGGTCCATATGGCGTATTGGCATAAGCATAAAGAACTTTATAAGTTTCATCGTGACAAGATTCGCCAGAATACATCAAAATGTATTTATCACCTTTTTTCATCATGTAAGCCGCTTCAAACGAGTTTGGTGTTTGCTCCAAGGGAATATTTTCCGGATTCATAATATCCTTCATGGTGTCTGTATTCAGTTCACCAACGGCATAACCGCCATTGTAATGCACCCAAGTACCCCAATATGCGTAAACTTTGCCATCGGTATCGGTAAAAAATTGCGCATCTAACGACGGAAATCCTTTTCGTGGATAATTATGAGCAATAACTGGCGTGTCGTCTTCATTTAATTTTTCCCAAGGACCAACAGGTGTATCTGAAACATAGCCGTAAATATTACAACCGGCTTGGCAATTACCAAAATACAAATAGAACCTTCCGTCCTGACCTTCAATAATGTCTGGCGCCCAATAATTACGAAGATTTACAGAAGATAGAGACGGGATTTCCATGGTATAATTATACCAATTTTGTAAATCTTTACTATACCAAACTGTAGGTGCTCCAGATGCCAACATTTCATTATCGGTGGTCGCATAAATATAATAGAGGTCTCCAAACTTCTTTATAGTAGGATCTGCATAATACCCAGGTAAAATAGGGTTTCCTATAGCAGATGCATTTTTGTTTGCAGCAAGTTCTACTTGGCTAAGCGTCTTTGAAGTATCTTTACAGGAAGCGGCGACCAGCACTAACAAAAAAAAGGGTATTGTAGAAAAAAAATGTAATTTCATTTGTTAAACTTTACGATTAAAAAAACAAAGGCAATTTCGATGAAAATTGCCTTTGAAAAAAAATATACAAAAAAATAACCCCATGGCGAAAACAATCACAACGCCATAGTTTTCCAAATTATTTTTGTATTAAAATTTCACTTCTAGGCTTTTCTTGGTCAAAGGAATCTCATAAGCTCCTCTAACTTTATTATAAGATAAAGTCTTATCTGAACTTACTCTTAAATACGCTTTAGGTGTAAATTCGGTGGCTGGTGATAAGGTAACTGTTAAATCCTTTGTTTTGGTATTGTACGTTACGCTTTCAAATTGTCCCGCATCTAAAGTTAACCATAATTGTTTTGAAGCAATATAAACCTTAGACTTGGCTGCTGTAGTAAGTTGCATTGTTACCTCATCGCCTTTTACTTCCACATTTCCTCCAAAGGCCAACCAGCCCAAATCATCGTCTTTAGTTAAATAAGAACTGGTATTTACAGCGTAACCATAAAATCCAGAACCATAATCGCCAGAGAGGTAATCAATTCTTAAAGTTGAAGGATACGAATGAAATGCTGCAGGGCCAAACCCATCTTGAGTGATATTAGAGATGCCTCCTAAAAGTCCGCCATACCCCACTTTTAGCAGATATAAATCGTCGCCTTTTTTCCTGTATTGCTCTAGAACAGGGATCGCATTTAAAGACGATCCATAATGATGAATTTGACGCTCTACACGCGACAATTTTCCTCCGTACAAAAAGTCCCAATACCGTCTCGCATTACCATTATACGCCCAGTGAGGCATGGTAGGCATATAGGCTAAAATAGCACTTAAAGTAACATTCGCTTTATGCTCATATCCAAAATAGTTGGACCACATATACACTTCTTCTTGTCCCGTAGAATCCCATGGCATTTCGCTACCAAACGGATAATGCAATGCACGCCAATGGTCTGTTCTTGCTTTCATTCTTGTTTCGAGATCGCTTGCCATTTCTGTTAAATTTTCTCGTTTTAAATCCTCCAGAATATATAAAAATACAGAACCTTCCATTTGTCCAAATTGGGCATAATATGGCGCCTGCTCGACCATGGCTATGGTTGTATGATAAGCGTTTTCTAAATACCAATTCCAGGTACGATTATCTACCAATCCATCATGATATCTAGCTAAACGATACATTACCCAATATGCAGCTGCAACATGCGGATAATTATAAGACCTATCTGGTTGATCGGCATGCTCTTTACTCCAAGCCGCCCAGGACGAATAGTCTATTTTATCGCTATATGTCCCTTTAGGAAGCGAATCTGGTTCGTAGTAAAAAACACTTCGTTTCACCCCATATTTACGTGGACCTTCCTTATATTGAATGGTTCCCCAAAGCGTTTCATCTACAAAGCGTTCGAGCTTATTTATTTCCTCTTTGTTTGGCTGAATGAGTTGTTTCATAATTGCAGCCAACCAGCCTCCTGCACCACCTTCGTCACTTAAACCTGCCACCCACGCTCTACTATCTTGGGTTAATTGAGATTTGGTTTCATAATCGTAACTAATAACCGAAGGATTTCTTTTAAAGATTGGATCTGCTTTGTCGAACCATTGTTCTGTAGTTAGAAAATGCCCAAAATCCTTAACCACATCCGATTCAGATTTTATCACTTTATAATTAATTGTTTGCGTTAAACCGTCTTTATGCAAAAAACGGCCATAGTGAGCCACCTGCAGCGGATTAAAGTGAGCATAGTGCGGCGGATGAAATTGAGCCACCCACAGCGGATGAAACTGAGCCACTAAAAAAATCGATTCTATTTGTACGGCATTTTCGATCTTTTACCTAAAAAGATCATGGCCAATAAACAAATAGATATGCGTAAAATAAAACAGATATTTAAGCTTTACAGTGAGGGTGTCAGCAAGCGAAAAATAAGCCTCCAACTTGACATTTCACGTAATACCATCGATAAGTACATCGATTTCTTCAAACGATATGGGTTAACAGGCTATGAAGTGTCAGCCATGACCTTAGAAGAGTTGGACAGACTTTTTAAATCGGACCAAAAAACCAAACCCGAACAGCTTGTTATATTAGAAAAGTACTTTCCTTATTTTGATAAGGAGCTTCGCAAAACGGGCGTTACCAAAGAACTTTTATGGCAGGAATATTATGCCAAGCATCCTAATGGCTATAAACTATCCCAGTTCAGATACTGGTATCGAGAATGGAGCAAGGAAGTGTCGCCTGTAATGCATTTTACACACAAAGCCGGCGATAAATTATTTATAGATTTTACAGGAAAGAAACTCACCATAGTGGACAGGCACACAGGAGAAATCCAGGATTTAGAGGTTTTTGTGTGTGTTTTGGGCAGTAGCCAATATACTTATGTAGAAGCCTGTGAGAGCCAGAAGAAAGAAGACTTTATGGCTTGTGTAGAAAATGCACTTTGGTTTTATGGAGGCGTACCACAGGCTCTAGTGCCCGATAACCTTCGGGCAGCTGTTAATAAAAGTAGTCGCTATGAACCTAGAGTTAATGCAGATTTTGCAGATTTTGCAGAACATTACGACACTGCAGTATTACCTACAAGAGCCTACAAACCTCGTGATAAGGCCATTGTAGAGAATGCCGTTCGCATCATATATACCCGTGTATTTGCACCGCTCCGCCATCAAACCTTTCATAGTAAATCAGAGCTTAACAAGGCCATATTAGAGCAGCTTAAAAAGCATAATGCTATGTCTTTTAGAGGGCGCGAGTACTCCAGATATTCTTTGTTTGAAGAAATCGAAAAACAAGCCTTGAAACCCTTACCAGAAAAGCGCTATGAAATTAAGAGGCAGTCCAGAGCTACCGTTCATAAAAATAGCCATATATACTTTGGTAAAGACAAACACTATTATAGTGTGCCTTACCAACATATTGGCAAACGTGTTAAAGTTATATACTCTGAGAGTGTCATTGAGATCTACCATCAAAATGAACTGTTGACCTTTCATGCAAGGGCGCCTAAGAAATACGGGTATACGACCACCAAGGAACATATGCCCTCACACCATCGCTTTGTTAGTGAATGGAGCAGTGAAAAATTTATCGATTGGGCAGGCCACATAGGAGTACATTGCCAAACCATGATTATTAAAATCCTGAACAAAAAACAACATCCAGAACAGTCCTATAAATCCTGTTTAGGTATACTTCACTTAGCCAAAAAAGTGGGAAAACAGCGCTTAGATAATGCTTGTAGACGTGCTTTGGATTATGACTCTTATAATTATAATATGATAGAAAACATACTAAAAAAAGGATGGGACAAACTAGATGAAACCATAGAGGAACCCGTTGATATCCCCAACCATAATAACATTAGAGGCAGTCACTATTATAAATAAAATTAGATTATGAATACAAAAACATTAGAACAAATGAAGCAACTAAGGCTCTTTGGTATGCATAGAGCCTTTGAAAATAGTTTAACGCCCGAGAGCATTAACTACACCAGCGACGAACTCGTAGCATATCTTACCCAATCTGAATGGGACGATCGTCAAAACCGTAAAATAGAACGCTTAACAAAATCGGCTTACTTTAGGTACAGTGCCGTCATGGAAGCTATAGACTATGATCCGTCAAGAGCACTCGATAAAAACCAGATCCAACGTTTTTCTTGTTGTGATTTTATTAAAAATAAACAAAATATCCTTATAACTGGAAGTACTGGTGCCGGTAAAAGCTATATGGCCTCTGCTATAGGACATCAAGCGTGTTCTCTAGGCTACAAGGTTGTGTATTATAATACCAATAAACTGTTTACCTTATTAAAAACCGCTAAGGCAGATGGTTCCTATTTAAAACAGATTAGTAAACTAGAAAAACAAGATCTTTTAATTTTAGACGACTTTGGTCTTAGAGCTCTGGATAATATGAACCGTCATGCATTAATGGAAATTATTGAAGACCGCCATGGTAAACACAGTACCATTATTGCCTCGCAATTACCTGTGGAAGCCTGGCATGAACTGATAGGAGAACACACCATTGCAGATGCCATTTTAGACAGGCTTGTACACACAGCTCATCGTATTGATATTAAAGGAGAATCTATGCGTAAAAAATTAAAAAAATAACACTAAATTTAAACACAAATGAATCGATTTTGAGCACTTAGTTTACTATGCTCAGTTTGACCCGCCGAGGGTGGCTCACTTTGTCCGCCCCATCCATATTATCTCCAAATCGCGATGAACCTTCGTGTCTTAAACTAGCCAATAATAAAAATCTATCGTCGTAGTTATATGTTATTCTTCCAAAAAAAGCTATTAATTTATCAGAATTCTTATAACTTCCCATTCCTGCTTCACCCAATTGCAATCCTAACCCTGAGCCTATATTATTATATGTAAATGCATCTGTTGGAAACCTTCTATTTGTAGACCAAAATCCTTCATTCACATTATCTTCGTAATTATAACCCAACAAACCTGTTACTGTATGTTTTCCAAAAGTTTGTTTATAATCTAAAGTTAATTGCCCATAGTTACCTCTATAATCATCTGTCCCACGGGAGGCAAAACCATCTTGCCCATATTTTACAGTTGACACATGGTTTTTAGTTTGATAAAATCCTCTAATATTAGAGTTTCCCTTCCTTGTATATAATCCTTTTATTTCTAAATTATCATTTAACTCATAACTAAGACTTAAATCTAATCTTAAATTTCTATACCTGTTCTCCCCTATAGTTTCCTCTATATAGCCAACTGGATTATCGTAAAAATATACATCTCTTTCGTACCATGAACCATCTTCGTTTCTTACCGGCTCTGTCGGGTTACGAATTATTGCTTGTCTATAAATATAAGGGTTAAAACTTGTTCCATCTCCTAATGCATTATAAACTTGCTCACTCGCTATAATTGATACATTTGTTTTTAGTTTTTTATCAAACATAGCATGATTAACACTTATTCTCCCCGTATATTTCTCCGTTTCTGATTTTATAAAAATACCTTCTAAATCTCTATAGTTTAAGGATGCTGTTAAATTAGTAACATCATTCCCTCCTCGAAAAATTAAGTTATGAACTTGACTTAATGCATCTCTTGTTATTAAATCTAACCAATCTGTATCTTCACCAAAATCCTGAACATTCGCTCCTATAAAATTATAACCTTCAGCATATTTCTCCCTTAATTCGCTTGCATTTAAAAAATTCATTTTATTAGCTATTGTTGAAAGAGAAGTATAACCATTATAATCTATTGTTGGTTTTGTGCTATAATTTCCTTTTTTAGTAGTGATAATAATAACGCCATTTGTACCTCTTGTACCATAAATTGCAGTAGCCGAACCATCTTTTAACACATCTATAGACTCTATATCTTCGGGGGCTACTGTATTTAAATTTCCAGGAACACCATCCACTAAAACCAAGGGGTCAGTTCCTCCAGTAAGAGAAGAAGTTCCCCTCAGTTTTACTTGAGACCCTTCTGTAGGATCTCCCGAGGGAGATGAAATTGTTAATCCAGCCACTTTCCCCTGAATTAATTGAGCAGCATCCTTAACGTTTCCTTGAACAAACTCCTCTGATTTGACAGTCGCTATGGCAGCAGTAACCTCCTCCCTATTTTGAGTCCCAAAACCAATAATAACAACCTCTTTTAATTCTTCTAAATTTTCTTGCATCACTATATGGTGCACCTCAGAATCGTTCAATTGCAGCTCTTGAGTTTCAAACCCCATATAAGAAAATACCAAAACAGCATCATTGGTAGTAGTGGTAAGATTAAAATCACCATCAAAATCCGTAATCACTCCATTTTGTACATCCTTCTCCTTCACTGAAACGCCTGCAATGGGTATAAAATTATTATCAACAACTTTACCCCTTATTTCTTCCTGAGCAAATGAAGTAAAGCCTATTAAAATAAAAAATAAGAGAATAAAAGAACTCCTTTGTAAACATCCTTTTCCTTTAGGATAAAAACAACTTTTAGTTAATTTCATAATACGATATTTTGGTTTGTTAATTAATAAGTGTTATAATTACACTTATTTACGTGTAATTATTCCTTTGTAAACTTATTTTAAAATTTATCGTAACAGAAAGTTAATATTAGCAGAACATAAGACTATATTAACATAATATATGATTTTTCATAAATTATTGAACATAATTAACAAAAAGAAGAAAATCACTAAAGAATAAACAATCAACAAATATCTTCCTCTAATTTGGTCAATTTTATAGAATTCATTCCAAAAGAGCGCACTCATTTACCAAATGATCAATTACAAACTATCTAATAATTAAAAAAGGGATTCTACTTCTAGAATCCCCTTGATATATAAATATTAAATTATACTATAAAACGTATTGTTTAATACACCGAAAAAAACATCTCTTTCTTCTCTTTACAAAACAATATCTTTTCTACGGATATTAATGCGCATAGTGCCTTCTATTGGTTGTTCCGATACTAAAATTAGATAACCGCCACCACCAGCACCAGCTAATTTCCAAGCCAAGGCTTTATCTTTATATTTTTCTATTTCTTTATTAACCTTAGCGTTTACCATAGCGGGGAACATTGTTGTTTGCGCATTAAAAGACTCTAAAAAGCCTGCTGCAAACTGCTTTAAATCCTTAGCTTTTATAGCATCCCATACAGCATCGGCTGCCAGCGCCAGCGCCTTCACATTAGATTCTGTAATGTAGGTTTCTTTTAATAAATCCAAATCCTTTTCTCTTGGCCAAAGCAAAGCCATACTAATATGCGCTTCTAACCAAGATAAAATAGACTCGTCGTGAATAGATTCAAATTTTAATGGCCAATAGGCATTATCGTAATAATGTCTAACCAAACCTGGCATACAAATACCAATGGCATCTTGCGCGCCTGATATTAATGTAGATCCTGGTGTGTTTTCGAATTTAAATAAAATTTCCGCCAGTTTTTGCGGCTTCTCTAATGGCAGATAATATGGCCATATTTTTTTAGCTGCATTACGAGTAGAGGTAGACATACCACAACGCTCGTTATACTCTATAATTGGCTCTAAAGACACAGTTAAAGCCCATCCCGGATGATATTTAGAAACATACGGCTGATCGATCCACGTTCCAGCCAAATCTATTCGATAAGGTAAAGAACAATTACCCGCCGATGTTCTAATGGCTGTTGTAGAACGTTCAGGCAAACCTGCATCTGGAATACGTTGTAACACGTGTAACTCTATGTTTAAGGCATTACACAGTTCCTCTTTATCTGGCGAATATCCATCTTCATTAACAACAAAAAAATCTGGTTGCAATGCTTTTAAATCGGCTTCAAAGTCTAACATGCCAGATCCAGAATTTACAAAAGCCTGCTTTACATGCTTAATCGCATTTATCATGTACAAGCGTTCTTGCTCAGAATTGATTGTGTGGCGCCCTTTTAACTCTTCGATCGTAGCATCCGATCCGATTCCTACATACAAATCGCCAAAACTCGCAGCTTCTTTAAAAAAAGCAACATGCCCACTATGTAACATGTCGAAACAGCCAGAAACAAATACTTTTTTGTTTTTAGTTAATGTCATTACTGATAAAATAATTTATTTTGAAATTTTTCGTAGCTGGCAAGATATGGCATTTAAAGGAATCAAACAAAAAAAGCAAGCTATATAGCTTGCTTTTCGTGGGAAGAGCAGGATTCGAACCTGCGAAGACATAGTCAGCAGATTTACAGTCTGCCCTCGTTGGCCGCTTGAGTATCTTCCCAAAACCGGGTGCAAATATACCACACTTTTTTATTTGTATCAAACAAAAAACGCATCAATTTTCACCTTTACAATCTTACATCCTGATAATGAAGCTAAAGACCTTCATTTTACAACGAATATATAGCACGCAAGGTTACATATCGCGGCTGTATAATATAATCTGTAGCCCTTACAGACACATCGTTAGCACTACTTTGGCTTTGCGCTTTGGTATTTAAAAGGTTAGTTGCCTTTAACTCAAATTCCCACTTACTGTCTTTATCTTTTCTGTATGCTAAAGAAGCATTCCAAAATTCGTAAGTATTAAGCGTTTCACTTTCATTTTTAAAATTATTATACGTATAATCGGTTTTAAAGGTTAAAACCTTCCATATTAAAGCATCAAACTCTGCTCTTGGCGCCGAGGTATAAAATTTAGTTCTCGTATCGCCTTGATCGTTATCCTGAATGCTGTAATTGTATCCAATTTCAAAATTTGGGGCTTCTCTAAAATTCGTTCTTAACTCCAAACCATAATTTTGAGTATAATTTTCGTTTACCGATCTTATATTTTGAATAAACTGATTGAATTTAGAATAACTAAAACGCCCATTGGCAGAAGCTTGAAACTTTCCAAAACGCTTCTGAAAACGTCCATTAGCAGACAAAGTTTCGTCAGCATAAGCCGAATTAAAAGGGGAATTCGACCGAATTACACTTTCAAAATTAGTGATATTACGAATCTGATCGATACTTTTGTTATAATTAATATTGGCAAAAACATTGGTATAATTAAACATATTGAAGCTAGAATAAGACAATCTAAGATTATGAGACAAAGCATTATCTAGCGATTCGTTACCACTAAAAAACGAGTTATATCCATTCATAACCAAACCTCTAGCCAATTGGGTAACATCTGTAAATTGTGTTTGCATGTTATAGGTCAACACAATTTGTTCGCTCTTTTTCAACTGAATTCGCGCATCAAAATCGGGTAATATTTTAAAAAAGTCGTTATTGTACTTTACACCAAACTGGGTATTATCGGTATTATAAGCATGTATCGTTGCTCCCGGCGTAAAAGTAAACATGCCTGCTTTTAAAGTATAATGAAGCCCAACATACAAATCTAAAAACCCATATTCGATGTCGTTTTCGACTAAACCATCATTTACTGTAGGTGTAGGTTGATAACTTTCGCCACTGTCTAACAATTGAAAAATATTAGAGTTAAAAGCCTGATGGCTATAGATTGTTCCTAACGTAAAATTTAAATTGCTTTTTGTATTCAGCACATTAAAATAATCGACTTTAGCATCCATCTGATTAGACTTTACGCGCTTATCTTGATTCACGTTGTAGTTAATCTGATCCATATCCAAACCTAAAATATCTGCTGTATTATCGTAAGTAGATTTCTCCTCAATAATAGCATTATAAAACGGATCTTCGTCTTGCCACAAATGCTGAACTTCGAATGCAAAAATATGCTTGTCGCTTAGCGTATAGTAATAATTTAAATTTTGATTGATACTAAACGGACTCGACGATTCGTATTGCAAAGTATTACCTATTACCGAAGAAAGTTCGTCGGCATCTTGCGATTCTTTAGACACACGCATCATTATATCGTAATCTAATTGATTATCGACATTGGGCTTATACAGCAAACTTAACTTTGCCATTCCCAAATCGCTACGCTGTCTGGTATTACTTTCGGTAACTTCGTCGGGTACTCCTAAATCGGTATTGGTATAGGTTATACTATTAATTTCCTGCATATCTATTCGGCTGCTCGAAAAGATACCAAATCCGCTTATATCTAATGTTTTTTTAGGGGAATAACTAAAATTAGCGGCACCAAACTTTGTATTAATAGCTTTAGCTCTATTGTTTTGAAGCGCTGCAAATCCTAAATTATTACTTCCTAAATCTATGTTAGTACCACTGCTTCTACTAGGCGCTCTAAAACCACCAGTAAAATTGAAATAATCGCGTCTGGAAAATGCTATTTCTCCAATATTATTTAAATCGCCTATTACATTTACACTGTATTTCGGACTGTAATAAAACAATTTGGGCTGCAACACGTACAAACCGTCTTCGTCTGTTGCTCCAGCTACACCTGCCCCACCAGTAATGGTTCCGAACCAAAAACTTTCCTTGCCTTTTTTTAACTGAATATTAATTGCTACGTTATCCTGATTATTGGTAACACCACTAAGCTGACTTACCTCGGCAAAGTTTTTTAACACTTGAACTTTATCGACCGCATTCGATGGAATATTTTTGGTAGCCAATTTAGAATCGCCATCAAAAAAATCTTTACCATCTACCATAACCTTAGTTACGGTTTTACCTTCAACCTCTATCTCGCCATCATCGTTAACCTCTACGCCTGGTAGTTTTTTTAATACATCTTCTAATTTACGCTCAGTTCCGTTTTTAAACGAATCGGCATTATAAATAAGAGTATCGCCTTTTACAGTAACCGGCATTTCGTAAACCAATTCTACTTCATCTAAAGCATTATCGGCTTCTAAGACAAATTCGTGAAATACATCGGTACTTTGGGTACTAATTTCGGCCTGGGCCGTTTTCATACCTATATAACTCACCTGCACACTATACGTCGTATTTTTAGCCACAGAAAGCCTAAAATTACCTTTATCGTTAGTAATCCCGTAAGTTTCTAAGGCATTAGTTTCTTTATTAATGGCTATGACGTTTGCTAATTCTAAAGGTGTTCCAACACTATCTTTTACGACGCCTTCTAATTTTAACTGACCAAACATTTGTGTAGCTACAAGCAAGACAAATACTGTAAGTAATTGTTTCATATTTAATTTTGAATTGGGCTGTTAATTATGGGCGACCGCCACCTCTTCTACTCTGAAACATTTCTCGCATCTCCTCCATTTTCTTCTTCACAATAGCATCGTATTCTTCTTGAGTAACCTCTTTACCTTTTTTAGGCGCTTTTATCTCTTCTTTCTCTTTTGCATTAAGCACAATTTTAGAGCATAAAATTGCAGTCCTGTCGGCATTAACTTCTAAAATTAACCCTGGCAATCCCCAGTATTCTCCTGGCCCCTGATTTACTGGAATTTGAGGTGTATACCATGCAGTAACAGTAATTTCACGTGATTGGTTCTCTTGATCTTTATTGTCGTCGCCTGGTCGTGGCGGTCTCATATTTCTGATATCCGAGCCACTAATTATCTTAACTGCTGTAGCTTTAAAACAGGTGTACTGCCCAATTTGCTTGGTTTCGTTCTCCATTTTCCATGTTAATTTTGGCAAGCTATCTTTAATTAAAAACTGCTTTCCGAAAAACTCTTGATCTTGAAGCCATTGATTGGTTTGTATGTTTTTATACTGCGGTCCCGAGGTAAAATTTCCCATCATTCTAAATCCGCGACCAGAACCCTGAGTAGGTGCTTCCAGCTTTTCTTCTTCTTTGTAAAGGGATTCTGAGCGGTTGAAGGTAAGCACATACGATTTTTCCAACATGCTCTTCATGCGCTCTTCGATGCGCTTTTTTTGTTCTTCGCTTATTTGGCGTCCACCAAAATCTGGCATATCTGCAGTGGTTTTAGATTCGTAATACGCGACGCCCTGAAAATCGCTTTGCGCATGTGATACTGTAGTTAACACAGTAAAAAAGATAAGGAGAAATACGTTTTTAATTCGCATAATGGTAACGATTAAGTTAATTTATAACCCTAAGACTTTAAAATGTGCTATTCGTTTAATTTCACCATTAATTATTTAACAAAAAAAGGCTGCCTTTTCAGGCAGCCTCATTTAAATACTTATGTTTTAAACTATTTTTTAATGAACTTCTGTCTTCCAACAGCACCATTTTCAGTAGTCATTTCTAAAAAGTAGAATCCACTTTGTAAATTCGACACATCTACCTGGTTGTTGTTTAATGTTGCATTTATTTTTTGTCCGTTAATAGTGTAGATAGACACACTATTTATTTTAGCACCGGCAACATTAAGAATATTTTGAGTTGGGTTAGGATACAATTTTAAGCTTTCGAATTCTGGTTGCGCAATGCTTAAAGACTCGTTAACCTCGTAACTAAACTCGTCTATTAAAACTGCTCTTGTCTTTCCTGTTGGCTTTACATATTTTATAACCAAGAACGTATCGTCTCCTGTGTAGTTCTCTAAATTAACCTCTACATCCTGCCATTCGTTATTGTACTCTATATCGTTACTACTTACTGTAGACAATAAAGTAAATGTCTCGTATTGTTCTGGACTTGAAACCGTACCAATTTCTAAAAACACTTCGTCTTCATCTTCTGCAGTACTTTCATCGTAGAATGCAAACTTAATAGTTTTATCTGCTGATAAATCAGATAACTCTGGACTGATTAAATACATCTCTGTAGTTAAATTTGCTCCATAAAAACGAACTGCCAACGCACCATCGTGAGGCGCTGGGATTATTCCTCCTCCTGACACTGTACGCATATTTCCTCCGCTAGGAAGTACAGACGTCCAACATGGTTGAATGTCTTGATTAGCTGATCCAGATTCAAAACTATCTGCAAATGGCGCTTCAAAAGCCGAACACAAGGTTAAAAAGTCTATCGGACCTTCCCAGGCACTAAAACCATCGGTCTCACCACAATTGGCTCTAACATATACACTATAGTTCGTATTAGGATCTAATCCTTCGGTAATCGAAACCGTAGCTTCGCCATTTACTGCCACACCACTGGTCTCAGCCGTTGGGGCTTCCGCTCCCATTTCTTGAACAAGATACTCCCAAGCTGTTTCTGCCGAAGCACTTGTTGTCCAGCTTACATCGGCACTTGTAGCCGTTACATTAGATACCGCTATGTCCTCTACCTCTAAACATGATGGCAAAGTCTGTAAACAAATATTATCTAAATATACACTAGAATTGTTAACCTCGTTGGTACGCTTGAAGGCAAAATACCCATCTGCGTTATCAGGTAGAGTTACTCTAATTTCCTTATAGGCTGTATTACCCGGGTAAATGGTATCTACCGCTGTAAACGTTGATGCGTCTGCGGGATCTGTTATTGTTCCTACAATAATTCCTGCCTCTGCACTGCTCCCCTTTGCCATAAATACTACACGATGGTTGCCATCTGTCGCCACACTGCTTTCCGCTGAAATTAACATGGCATCTTTGGCGGTTGCTGTACTAGCTATAGACAACGTAAAATAATAATCGCCCTCGAAAGCACTATAAGAACTTTTACTAATTCCAAAACTTCTACCATTATATCCATCTATAGCTTCCCAACACATCGGGATATCCCCTGAAGCATAGCTATCATCTTCAAAATCTTGACAAAACTCTCCCGGTTCTACATCGCAAGCCGTTCTAAAAGGCACAGGGCCTTGCCACGCGCCGTAACCATCAGCCTCACCACAATACGCTCTTACAAATACATAATAAACGGTATTGGCATCCAAACCGTCTACGGTATGCGTAGTAGCATCTTCTACATCTAAAATTCCTGAAACTGGATCGCCTTCGTTAGTCGTTAACACTGCCGTTTGCCACTTGCTCTCTCCTGAAGCACTAGCATCCCAAGAAAACGATACACTATGTGCATCAAAAGTATCCAATGTTATATTTGATACTTCAAGACAAGTTGGCAATACTTCTATACAAAAATCATCAAAATTTATTTGCTGCGCTCTTGCTCCTAAATCATGCTTTATAGCTATATACCTATCTGTTGTACTTGGCACCATTACTCTAATAGTAGTAGACTCTGAACTTGAATTTACTAATATATTCTCTTCAATGGCCGTAAAAACAGCATCCTCTGTATTTGTGGTTATGGTACCTACTGTAAACGTTGCATTTTCAGTACCTACTACGGTAAAAGACAATCTGTGATTACCATCGAACAATGTTGCATCTTGTCCTGGTAATACCGACATTAATACACTATTCTCTGGGATTGTTGATCCTTCTCCAAAATATGCCGTATTATTATACATACGGAGTCTTCTTGATCCGTTAACATTTTGAACATTTGCGTATACAGCCGCTGTAACTCCCGTAGTATTTATTAAAGTCCAATTTTCTGGCACCTGATTATTTGAAATCTCTTCAAAGTTTTCTGAATAATCGCATTGAGCGAATGTTTGCCAAAAGGACATAACAAACACCGCTACTAGTAAGTAGTAGTTTTTCATTCTCTATTTAATTTTAGTTAATTTTCTCTAGAAGCAATATTATTAAAAAATTACGAAACCCACAGACTCAAATTCCTTAAAAATTAACAATCTCTTTTCGTTATTCGTTAAATAAACACAGCTTTTATTAATAAAACATCAAAATATATTTTCACTCCAAAACACAACATGTTAAATATCAAATAGTTACAGGAAACAACATTAAAATAATGTACCGACCTACAAAACAAGACTTTAACATTTCAGAATTTCATATTATTAATTTTATATTAAATTTGTGCAAGAGAAATTAAATAGAGAAAAATGAAAAAACTACTACTTTTAGGTCTAGTCATGGCCTGTCATGGCCTATGGGCACAAACCGATGAGCCAGAAGCAAACACAACACTTTTAGAAGAGTCGACCTCTTACGAATGCGAAAATAAAGTAACTGGAAACTTCCAGGGCTTTTCGCCTTCGGCAGCGATTACTTGCCCAGGTAAGCAAGAATTTAAAACCTTATGGTATAGATTACAACCCGCAAAAACAGCGAGATATGCTATTGCAGTAGACCAGTTAGGTATAGGCGGTGTAAATCTGTTTATATATGAAGGTTCCGCAAGTAATTTAACAGCTATTACAAGTGGCTGTTCTACAAGATATACCCAAATGGATTTTGAAGCCGGAAAAACATATTACTTGTCCATAACAGGTGAATTTAGTACTACAGAATATGCAGCCTGTATTTTTGCTTTACCAGAACCTCCTAGTAATGATGAAGCTGAAAATGCCATTGCCATGGAACTATCTACCTATGGTGAATGCGAAAACCAAATGTACGGACATGCTATAGGCGCTACAGTTTCGGAAGAAAATGCATGCTACGGCAATCGTGACGATGTTTGGTACACCTTTACTCCTAGCGCAACTAGTAATTACACTTTTATTTTGGAACGCATTAACAACTCGGCCGTTTCAGGTGTTGGTGTTTATGAAGGTACACCAGGAAACTTAAGTCTGATAAGCTATGGTGATGACGATATTACTGCTGTTGGATGTGAAGGTAATCGTGCAAAAGTAACATTAGAAGCCAATACCACTTACTATGTAAATGTATCTATAGGTAATACCTCGCGTGTAACCTATTTTAATTTATGCACTTACGAAACCCCAGCCCCACCAAGCAACGATAATTGCGACAACGCTATAGAATTAACTGTAGGTGGCGATTTTGATAAAAGTGCCATAGTTGCAGATATCACTTCGGCAACAAGAGAAGAACGCCATATAGGACCAAACTGCGATTTTTTCGAATGGGTATCGCCAAACGGAAATGGTAAAGATGTCTGGTTTACAGCCACCATACCTGCCTCTGGAAATTTAATTGTAGAAACCCGTGCCTTTAGCGACGCTGAAGAACAATTTTTAAACGATACGGGCATGCAATCTTTTGTAGCTGGCACTTGTGATGCCCTAGAACCATACCGTTATAGTGATCCTGGTTATGATCAAGATGTATATTGCAACAAGTCTTTTTACGAAAACGAAGAATTAGGGCATGAATTTGCCGGCATGCGTTTTACTAATAAAACCCCTGGCGACAAGGTGTTATTTCGTGTGTATCCTTGGGCACACCAATACGGCAAATTTAAAATTGCAGCTTACGACGATTCATCTTTAAGTGTTACGGAATTTGATAAAAACGGATTTGCGTTTTTCCCTAACCCAACTACAGATGTAGTAAATGTAAAATACATACACAACCTTACAAGCTTAACTGTAAATAACCTTTTAGGTAAAACGGTTATGACGGTTAATCCTAACTCTAAAAATGCACAATTAGATTTATCGGCATTAGCTTCGGGTATGTACATCGTAACTGCCAAGTCTGACAGAAACGAAGTAACCAATTTTAAGGTAGTTAAAAAATAAATTCTAGTTTTCCCCTAAAACTAATTATTAAAAGCGATTCTTTAATTTTAAAAGAGTCGCTTTTTTAATTTTAATAAAACAGTATACATGGAATTTTGTACTTTTCTATCATGAAACTTTACCCTTTTATACTTTTAAGCTGTTGTTTTTGCTTTAACACTTTGGCCCAGATAAACGCTAAACTCATTAAAAAAGAGCAATTCCAGGCAACTACTGTAATAGATATCGATAATTTAAATACAAAATACTTTTGCAAACAGAACGAACTCATTAAACAGTCCCCTAGCACAACTTACAGCTATTCTAACCTTCAATTGGGGAATTTAACACAAGTAAATACTTTTAACCCTTTAAAGTTGAGTTTATTCTACAAACCTTTTAATACGGTTGTTATTTTAGACAATCGACTTGCTGAAATTTATAAAATCGATTTTAACCAATTAACACCTTATCGCGATCCCGAATTTATAACCGCTGGCTACGACAATACGCTTTGGATTTTTAACAGCATCACCCAACAACTAGAACTTTACGACTATAAAAACAATACCACACGTACCACAACAACCCCCATTAACAACCCTGTATTAGACCTTATTAGTAATTATAACTATTGTTGGCTATTGACCGACACATATATCTATAAATTTAATTACATGGGCTCGTTGGTCTTTAAAATTAAAAATGAAGGATTTAATAAGTTTGTACTAGCCAACGACGATTTAATACTTCAAAAAAACAACCAGTTATACTTTTTAAAACAAGACCAAACTACGGCTGAAGACATACTAATCCCAGATTTAACAATAAAACAGTTTTTGGTAACCAACGAAACCTTGTATATTTACAGTAACGAAACCCTATATCAATTCCTCTTAAAAACAAAATAACCTATGCACGTTGCTATTGCCGGAAATATTGGAGCTGGAAAAACCACGCTTACCAAACTGCTTGCTAAACATTTTAATTGGGAAGCGCAATTAGAAGATGTTGTAGACAATCCGTATTTAGACGACTTTTACAACCAAATGGAACGTTGGAGTTTTAATTTGCAAGTGTACTTTTTAAATAGCCGTTTTAGACAGGTTTTACAAATAAGACAAAGCGGAAAAGATATTGTTCAAGACCGCACCATTTACGAAGACGCCAACATTTTTGCCCCTAACCTACACGCCATGGGTTTAATGACGAATCGCGATTTCGAAAACTACAAATCGCTTTTCGATTTGATGGCCTCGCTTGTTCAAGGGCCAGATTTATTAATTTACCTAAGAAGTTCTATTCCTAATTTGGTAGGCCAAATACAAAAGCGTGGCCGAGAATACGAAAATTCTATAAGTATCGATTATTTAAGTCGGTTAAACGAACGCTACGAAGCCTGGATTCATAATTACGATAGTGGTAAACTGTTAATTATTGATGTAGACAATCTTAACTTTGTAGACAATCCCGAAGATTTAGGTTATGTGATTAACCGAATAGATGCCGAAATAAACGGATTATTCTAATCTGACTTTATAAACCCCTGTCGTTTTGCATGTTTAATGGCTTCGGCACTGGTATTAATAAGTAAAGCAGGGGTAGTTTTAAAGGCATTAAACAAGCCTTTTACCCTTACCTTTTTATGTTCGTGACCAACGCATCTTAAATAAATCGCTAAAATCCTATCGGGATACAACTTGGCAATTTCTATATAAATATCGGCGTCGTGTTCGCCACTATCGCCAATTAATATAAAATTTAATTGCGGATAGGTTTTTAAGATATTTAAAATTTCTTTCTGCTTTTCGGGCTTTTCATTCTGTTTTTTTCGTTTAAAAATAGAATGCATACTGCGCAATAAAATTGGCCCCTTTGGAAAGTTATTTTGCTTCAAAAAGAGCTCTAAATACCTGTATAAATTCCACGGACTATGGCTCACATAAAATATAGGATTGGCATTGGCGCCAGAGGCTCCACGATGTAGTAAGTGATAAAATTCTGCAGCACCTTCTAAAGGTATTCTACTAAAAACGCTTTTAAAAAATGTATTAATTAATACACGCCATTTTAAAACCGATGCCACACCAGTGTGAATAATAGTATCGTCGATATCGCTTATCACCCCGAAATCTGCACGTTTTGAAGGTATTAGCACATTTACAGGAAACCGGTTACTATTGGTTATTGTGCGCTTAATATTAACATCGCTATACGAAGCTTCAACCTGCAACCAACCTTCGTTATTAGTTAGTACATCTAAACCAGGCACTGTTTTTTCGCATTTAAAATAGCCATGTGCATCGGTTTTAACTTTTAATACTTTTTGGTTAGGTAATCTTAAATTAATTTCAACATACTTAATTTCGTCACTTTCAAAACGTTTGTACGTATTTATTAAAAGCTTAAAAAGACCTTTTTGCTCTAAATCTATGGTTTCATCTTCTATCGCCCTACCCCTTAAATAAAAATGTGTAGCTGTACCATAACTCTGAAAGGCCACAATTTGTAATGGATCTTTTTCAAACCATTTAAGATTCATATCTATACGTTTATAAATGCCAATTATCTGGCCAAATCAGGATTAAAAGTAGTGCAAAAACCACAGAAATAAGCATAAAAATAGAAAGCCATTTTTTTAACACCTTATTACCAATTACCATAGCAATAATTGCTTTAAATACAAAGTTGGAAATTATAGCCGTCATAATTAACCGCCAGCCAAGAGTTGTAGAAATGCCTCCTGCAATCATTTTAGACAGCGACAGCGTAATGGCATCTTTATTGGCCAGCCCTCCTATTGCCGAAGCGATATACAATCCCTGGTTACCAAATTCCTTTTCGGTGTAGGCCACTATCAATAAAATAACACCATAAATAACAGCAAAAATAAGTGCACTTTTAAACTGCGCCGGATTTTTAGGCTCGGGTAATTCGTTTGTTTTTTTATCCTTTCCTATGGTATAAAACAAAAATACGCATAACCCAGACATAAATACAAACAGAACCAGTATTGGCAACACTATGGCTTTGGCTTTTACAGGTATAATTACAAAAATTTCTATTAAAACACGGATTAATGACACAGTAATGGCCACTAATATTACAAAAGTTGCTAGTTTACCACTAGAGGCACTTGCTTTGGTTTTTCTAGCAAAACTTACGGTTGTTGCCGTACTACTTATTATCCCTCCTAAAACACCTCCAGAAATAAGCCCTGCATTTTTACCCAACCATTTGTATATAAAATACCCCAGTACACTTATACCTACAATAAGTACCACCATAAGCCATATGTTTCTTGGGTTTAAAACATCTAACGGGCCAAAGGTTTTGTCGGGCAACACAGGTAAAATAACTAAAGAAATACCCACAAAGGTCATTATTGCAGATAATTCTTTATCCTTCAACTTATCTATAAATCCATGTAAATGTTCTTTCACATACAATAAAATGGCCAACAAACCACCGACAGTCACCCCAATTAATTTATCGCCCAGCACCAAATACACACCAATACTATACATTAAAATGGCAGCGACTTCTGTAGTTTGCCCAATGTCTGGCTCTTTCAACTTTTTTACTTTAACTACATTGGCCATCACAAGAAAAGCTGCCAATACAACAGCAATTGTGGCAATAAACAACGGACTATTAAAAACATCTGCCACAAACCCAGTAAGGGTTCCTAACATCGCAATTAAGGTAAAGGTTCGCACTCCTGCTATTCGATTTTTTGTCGTTTCGCGCTGAAGCCCAATAAGCATACCTAAACCAAAAGAAATACCGAGTATAATGATTTTATCATAATCCATAAGAAGTACAATTGTATAATATTACTAAAAAACTCCGATATGATTTATCGGAGTTTTAATGATTTTTAACGCAAATGCACGGAGCAATTAACGCTTATTTTTAATAATATTTATACTTTTTATGGCTGAAGCACCTCCTGGTTCTGCATCTATAGCCTCTAAAGCTGCTTTAACCTCTTCTTCTGTACCTTCAATAATTTGTTCTTCAATTACTATTTCTCCATCTTTTTCTGTTTCTGTTGTAATAATAGCTTTAGCTATACCGCCATCCGAATCAACTTCAACTTGAATGGTTTTTGAAGCTTCGGACGCATATCGACTTTCTGCTTGATGTCCCCCTAGAATAGGAGCAATTACTAAACCAACTAAACAGGTTAGTTTTATAAGAATATTCATAGAAGGCCCTGATGTATCTTTAAACGGATCGCCTACAGTATCTCCTGTAACGGCTGCTTTATGCGCATCGCTGCCTTTATACTCCATTTTTCCGTTAATTTCCACACCAGCTTCAAAAGACTTTTTAGCATTATCCCAAGCGCCACCAGCATTATTTTGAAAAATAGCCCACATAACACCGCTAACACAAACTCCTGCCATATAACCACCTAAAGGCTCTGCCCCAAAAATTAATCCAATAAGTATTGGGGTTACTATGGTTATTAAACCCGGAAGTATCATTTCTTTTAATGCTGCTTTAGTAGAAATGGCCACACATTTTGCATAATCAGGTTGCCCAGTACCTTCTAAAATCCCAGGAATTTCCTTAAACTGCCTACGTACTTCTTGTACCATTTCCATGGCTGCTTTACCTACCGATTGCATTGCCAAAGCCGAAAAAATAACAGGTATCATACCGCCTACAAACAGCATCGCTAAAACATCGGCTTTAAAAATATTTATACCATCTATACCCGTAAAAGTAACATAAGCTGCAAATAATGCCAAAGCCGTTAAAGCAGCAGAAGCAATGGCGAAACCCTTACCAACCGCTGCAGTGGTATTCCCCACAGAATCTAAAATATCTGTACGCTCGCGTACTTCTGGATCTAATTCACTCATTTCGGCAACACCACCAGCATTATCGGCTATAGGACCAAAGGCATCAATCGCCAATTGCATTGCAGTTGTTGCCATCATGGCCGAAGCTGCTAAAGCTACACCATAAAAACCAGCTAATTCGTAAGAGCCATATATTGCAGCTGCAAACAATATTACAGATAAAAATGTAGATTTCATACCTACGGCAAGTCCTGCAATAATATTTGTTGCAGCACCTGTAGAACTATTAGTAACAATGTCTAACACTGGTTTTTTACCCAAGCTGGTATAATATGCTGTTACCATAGAAATTAATGCACCTACAGCCAAACCAATACAAGATGCCCAAAACACATGCATTGACGGGATATTGACATAACCCTCGCCAAAAAATTTCATGTGCAATGTTTTTGGCAACATGTATTGAATAAGCACATAACTAGCAATAAGTGTTAACACTATAGCTACCCAGTTACCCGTATCTAAAGCTTTTTGAACTTGGGGTTCCTTGGCATTATTACTTGATATTTTCACTAAAAAAGTTCCAATTATTGAAGCCAGAATACCAACTCCAGCAATAACGATGGGTAAGAGAATAGGCCCCATATTATTAAAACTATCGGTATATGTCCCTAAGGTAGACATATCTTTAATCAGATAATTTCCCAATACCATTGCCGCCAATACCGTGGCCACATAAGACCCGAACAAATCGGCTCCCATGCCTGCAACATCACCAACATTATCACCAACATTATCAGCTATAGTTGCTGGGTTCCTAGGATCGTCTTCAGGAATACCAGCTTCAACCTTCCCTACCAAATCGGCACCGACATCGGCTGCCTTTGTATAAATACCGCCACCTACACGGGCAAATAGTGCTATAGATTCGGCTCCTAAAGAAAATCCTGCAAGGGTTTCTAAGGCCATTGTCATTTCATCATAAAAAGACCCTGAGCCTACAATAAATAATTTTATAAAGATGAAAAACAGAAAACTTAAGCCAAAAACGGCTAATCCAGCTACGCCAAGCCCCATAACGGTACCACCACCAAACGACACTTTTAAGGCTTGCGGCAGGCTGGTTTTGGCTGCTTCGGCTGTTCGTGTATTGGCTTCGGTAGCGATGCGCATGCCCACATTTCCTGCAAGTGCCGAAAAGATAGCACCAATAATAAATGCAGGTACAATCATCCAACTTGTGGTTTTTACCACTATGGAAATACCAAATAAAGCTATTGAGGCTATTATTACAAAAATTAAGAGCAGTTTGTATTCGGCATTTAAAAAGGCAAGTGCTCCTTCTTTTATGGCTTTAGATATACCTTGCATTTTATCGCTACCTGGCGATTGTTTTTTTACCCATGCCATTTTAGAGAACATAAACAGTAAACCAAGTACTGCGAGTACCATTGGGACAAAAATCATGTTTGATTCCATATTATATCAATTAGGTTAGTTATTAATCTCCTAAATGTAACAAAATCAGACAGAAATAAAAAACCCTTCTTGATTAGAGCAAAAAGGGTTTTGTAATATTTTAAAGATTTTATACTTAAATGGTATAGTTTCCTTTGGCTTTGTGTTCGCTATTTTCGTAACGCTCTACACATTTATCTAGAATTTCGTAAGCTTCTTTAGCATCGCCCCAACCGCCTACATCTACTTTTTTCTTTTCTAAATCTTTGTACACTTGAAAGAAGTGAGTGATTTCTTCTTTTAAATGCGGATTCATATCTGATAAATCCTCTAATTTATTCCAAATAGGATCTGATACAGGAACACATACAATCTTTTCGTCTGGTCCTTTTTCGTCAGTCATATGGAATACGCCTATAGGCTTCACCTCCATTACGCACATTGGAAATGTAGGTTCGCTACCTAACACCAATACATCTAGTGGATCGCTATCTAAAGCTAAAGTTTCTGGAATAAATCCGTAATCTGCCGGATACATCATAGAAGAGAATAACATACGGTCGAAACGAATTTTATTCAATTCGAAATCGTATTCATATTTATTTCTACTTCCTTTTGGAATTTCTATTAAAACATCGAAGGTCTTTTGTCCTTTTGGGCTCATAAATTACAATTTTAAAAGGAGCAAAAATACTGAACCCTTTACTTTTAGACAACTTAAATGTTAATTGATTTGTTAAAATAATGATTAGATAATACTGAGTATATTTCTAGGCTGAAGATTATACCATTTTTTTAAGTTGGTTTAAAAATAAAAACCAAATGTGCCTGTTACCCCAAAATCTCTGGCGTCTGGATTTTCGAGATAATTACCCCTAAAATTAAAATCGATTCTAAACACTTTAAAAATATTACCTATACCAAAACTATACTCGTAATAAACTTTATCTGTTGGCGCACGATACGTAATATTAGAGGCATTTAATGCGATGTTTTTTTCAGAAATATCGCCCCAAACCCCTCTAATTCCTATAATTTCCCTAAGGTTTAATTTACGAAGCAACGGGATTCGAGCAAATAACCGACCATTAAAATTATGCTCTAAATGTGCAGAAGCATAGGTATCTGTAATAAATTCGTAAAAATTTAATTGCGAAAAGGTATTATAGATTGAGAAATACGCTTGGTTTCCCGGAATAACACTTAACAAACCCAAAGGCACTTCTCCAAAAGTCTTTCCTGCCTCTATGGTGGTTAACAGTCTACCAAAACCACCCAATTGCCAAGGTTGGGTGTAAGAAAACTGAACCTTAGTATAATCGAAATCGCTTTGTAACAAATTCTTCTCGCCAATACTAATCTGTGCAAATAGGGTTGCAAAATTATCGTTTGCCCTTGCCCGTTCTACACCAAACCCCGTCATACGCCTATTGGGGAAACACGTTACAGACAAGGCCGTTTCGAACTGTTGTAGTTCTGATGCGATTTCGGTATACGAATCGTCTGTATAATAATCTAAATTAAACGTTGGCGATGCCGAACTTAATGTTCTATAATCTGCTCCCAGCCTAAATACAACGTTTTTTACAGGCTCTAGCTCGAACGCCAAACTAGTAAGTTCTATATGCGATAATTTATCGTTTGTACCTTTGGCAAATAATGCCGATGATGCTAAACTTCTCCCTAAAACATCTGTAGATGTGGTTAAACTAGCACCTATCTGTTCGATATCTTTGCGATGCCCTCCTGAAATGATAAACCGATTTTCTTTGTCGAGCAACCATTTTCCTGAAATACCATATTTCACTTTTTGGTCTTTAAAACCATAGGCCACAAAACCTTCAAGTCGCCATGGGTCGTTGGGGCCAAAATACGTACGTCCGCCTCCACGCACACGAATTCCTTCTACTTCATTAAACCCAAAAGTTGAATAAATGGAACCGTAATCTATATTCCATTTATCAATTTCTATATACCCCGATGCTAAAATTGTGGCGGCACCATATAGCATTTTAAATTTACTAACCGTTTGCAAAGTATCGAGCATTTTGTACACTCCTTTTTCATCTTTACTTAAGTCTTCCATACGATTAGCTTCCCAAAAGGCATCGTCTCTGTTATAGGTCTCTTCGTTATAATCAAACACCTCTTCCTTATAAAAATGCTCTTCCCGAGGTTTATCGAACACATAATTATCGTATAATGTTGTTCGCTTTCCGTACACCCCTCGTGCTTCTTCTTTCTTTCTGAAGGCAAAATCCGACATAAAATAATCGCGCTTAATAAGAAAAAGCGAATCGTTTAGCACATCGAACTCCTGCTCTATGTAAATCTCTTTTACCCAGTTTATATTGGCACTTTTAGAGGCCTGCATATTAATTTTTTTAATAGCAAAAGTTGTGTCGTTCACCCAAAAATCGCCTTTAAAAGTGAGTTCGTTTTTTCGTCGTGGGTAATATATTATGTTATAACACCATTTGTTTTCTATAAATGCACTATCGGCCAATACATAATTATAGGTATTTATACCAGTTTTTGAGAGTGGGCTCACAAAACTTTTTTCGAAAAATTTAAGATAATTGTCGTATACATCGTATTGCGAATACAGGTCTTTAATAAAATCTAAAATAAACTGATTGTTACTAAACCCCGACATTTTATTACCCTTTAATTCTTCGCGCTCTCTGCTATTACGATTATCGCCGTAAACCTTACTTGCAGATTCGTTAATAAATATTGGCAAATACGTTTTACCTGTAACATTAGAGGTGTCGACTTCTTCAAAAATAAATTCCATACCCTTAAATATTCTATTTTTGGTAAGGGTACTGTCTATGGTATTTAAATCGAATTCAATTTTTTCGTATTTATCGTATTCGTAATGATCGAATTTTCTGAGACCGTTACGGCGTTTGTGTTCCCAAATTTTACGCAGAATATCTATTGCAGGATTGTTTTTTTTAGGCTGTTTTCCCGAAACAATAACCACCTGATCTAATTCGGCAGCTTCCTCTTTTAAAACGACCTCAAGATTATAATTGGCACCGCGTTTTAAGGCAAGATCTTCGGTATGATACCCGACAAACGATACGGTTAAATACTCCCAAACCGCATCAGATTCCATGTAAAAACGGCCATCTTCGTTAGTAATTGTACCTTGCGACGACCCTTTAAAAATAACATTCGCGAAAGCTACAGGATCTTTATTTTCGTCGTAGACATAGCCGCTAACTTTGGTTTGAGCTAGTGTAGATAGGCATCCGAACAGGAAGAATATGAGGCTAAGTCTAAAATTCATAGTTAAAAAAAAACTTCATCAGCAAGAAATTATGTTGATGAAGTTTTAATAGTACAAAAAATATATTTTACTTGTATAGTACTTTTTTTACAGCTTTAACAACATCGTTACTATTAGGTAACCATTCTTCTAACAATACAGGAGAATATGGTGCTGGAGTATCGGCGGTATTAATTTTTACTATAGGAGCATCTAAATAATCGAAAGCTTGTGCTTGTACTTGGTAGGTAATTTCTGTAGATACGTTTCCAAAAGGCCAAGCTTCTTCTAAAATGACTAAGCGGTTTGTTTTTTTAACCGATTTCAGAATGGCATCGTGATCCATTGGGCGCACGGTACGTAAGTCTATAATCTCGCAAGAAATGCCTTCTTTTTCTAACTCGTCGGCAGCCTTGTAAGCTTCTTTAATGATTTTACCAAAAGATACTATAGTAACATCTTTTCCTTCGCGTTTAATATCTGCAACGCCTAACGGAATTGTGTATTCTCCTTCAGGAACTTCACCTTTATCTCCATACATTTGCTCGCTTTCCATAAAAATTACAGGATCGTCATCACGAATAGCAGCTTTTAAAAGTCCTTTAGCATCGTAAGGGTTAGATGGCACAACTACTTTAAGACCTGGTGTATTGGCAAACCAACTCTCGAAAGCTTGCGAGTGTGTTGCTCCTAACTGTCCAGCAGATGCTGTTGGCCCACGAAATACAATTGGACATTTAAATTGCCCGCCAGACATTTGTCTGATTTTTGCAGCGTTATTTATAATCTGATCAATTCCAACTAACGAGAAGTTAAAGGTCATAAATTCTACAATCGGTCTATTACCTGTCATGGTAGAACCTACGGCTATACCAGCAAATCCTAACTCTGCAATAGGTGTATCTATAACACGTTTTGCACCAAACTCGTCTAACATGCCCTTAGATGCCTTGTAAGCACCATTGTATTCTGCAACTTCCTCACCCATTAAAAAAATGCTCTCATCTCTGCGCATTTCTTCGCTCATGGCTTCGCAAACTGCTTCTCTGAATTGAATTGTTTTCATGTATCATTATTTATAAGAACAGCAAAAATAACAATAATTGAAAAACTTTCTATAAAAGATTTTTTAAAATTTTAACAAGTTTTGTTATTTCTAAACAAAGCTAAAAAATGTAGCACGTTCCTTACTTTTACTTTTCTGTAATTCTTGGTTAGAATGTTTAGTTTTCTTTATGAAGCTTCAATAATATTTATACTTAAACTTTATTGAAGCGCACATTGTTAATTCAATTTTCGAGGGTTTTCAGAAATCAAAAAATCAAGAAAATACAAAATATTTACTATGCATGCATAGTAAAATTAAAAAATAATTCAATAACTTCGTAACCAAGATAACTTTATACTTTTATAACAAACATAACTATGAAAATTTTAGTATGCATAAGTCATGTTCCCGACACGACTTCAAAAATAAACTTTACCGATGGCGATACGAAATTCGACACTAATGGTGTACAATACATCATTAATCCAAACGACGAATTTGGTTTAACCAGAGCCATGTGGTTTAAAGAAAAACAAGGCGCTAGTGTAGATGTAGTAAACGTAGGCGGCCCAGAAACCGAACCTACACTACGCAAAGCATTAGCCATTGGTGCAGACACCGCAATTCGAGTAAACACCGAAGCTACAGACGGCTATGCTGTAGCCGAGCAACTAGCCAAAGTAGTACAAGACGGCGGTTACGATTTAGTAATAGCCGGACGCGAATCTATAGATTACAATGGCGGCATGGTACCAGGCATGTTAGCAGCACTTACCAACGCTAATTTTGTAAACACTTGTATTGATTTAGAAGTAGATGGCACTAATGCTAAAGCGGTAAGAGAAATAGATGGCGGAAAAGAAACAGTGTCTACAACACTGCCTTTAGTTATCGGTACCCAAAAAGGTATTGTTGAAGAAAGCGATTTACGTATTCCGAATATGCGTGGTATTATGATGGCTCGTAAAAAACCATTAACCGTATTAGAACCCGTAGAAGCTTCAACAGAAACTGTATCGGTGAAATTCGAGAAACCGGCTCCAAAAGGCGCTGTTACTTTAGTATCTCCAGATAATTTAGATGAATTAATTACGCTACTTCACAACGAAGCTAAAGTCATTTAATCATTAAAAAAATCAATTATTAACAGTACACATGTTTAATCTTTAAACATGCTAAACCATAAAAACATGTCAGTTTTAGTATATACAGAATCCGAACAAGGACAATTTAAAAAAATAGCTTTTGAGGTGGCGTCTTACGCAAAAACTGTTGCCGACCAATTAGGTACAACCGTTACCGCCATTGCAATAAATGCTAACGATGCTTCTGCATTGGGCACTTATGGCGTTTCGAATGTATTACAGGTAAAAAACGATGCACTTAACACTTTTAACGCCAAAACCTATGCCGATGTCATTAAGCAGGCAGCCGAACAAGAACAAGCCAAAGTGGTAATTGTTAGCTCTAGTGCCGACAGTAAATATTTAGCACCGCTACTAGCTGTTGCGTTAAAAGCAGGCTATGCTTCTAACGTTGTTGCAGCACCATCTAGCGTAAATCCGTTTACTGTAAAACGCACAGCATTTACCAACAAAGCATTTAACGAAACCAGCATTAGTACAGAAGTTAAATTGGTAGGTCTTTCTAAAAACGCTTTTGGTTTAAAAGAAAACTCAACAACTGCCGAGGTAACAGAATTCTCACCTTCTATTTTAGATAATGGAGTACATGTAGAATCTGTAGACAAAGCCACAGATAAGGTAACGATTGCAGATGCCGAAATAGTAGTATCGGGTGGTCGCGGATTAAAGGGGCCTGAAAATTGGGGCATGATTGAAGAATTAGCCGATGTTTTGGGTGCTGCAACCGCCTGTTCTAAGCCTGTTTCAGATTTAGGCTGGAGACCTCATGGCGAACACGTAGGACAAACAGGTAAACCTGTAGCCGCCAATTTATACATTGCCATTGGTATTTCTGGTGCCATACAACATTTAGCAGGTATTAACGCATCTAAAGTGAAAGTGGTTATAAACACCGATCCGGAAGCACCTTTCTTTAAAGCAGCAGACTACGGTGTAGTTGGCGATGCCTTTGAAGTAGTACCGGCATTAATTGAAAAATTAAAAGCATTTAAAGCTCAAAACGCTTAATTTTTTATTAACTTGTAGTTATAAAAAAGACTGTTTAAAAGACTCCTACCCTTCTAATTTTAAATCTAAGATTTTAAGGAGTTCACCTATTTTAATCCTAATTTTAACAAAAAAAATTAAATAGGTTTGGTAAAGTCCTAATTTAAACAGTCTTTTGTGTTTTTAATTTATGAGCTTAGTTAGACTTAATATAAAAGGAATTTCTTACAGCCAAACACAAAACGGCGCTTACGCATTAATTCTCAACGAAGTAGACGGAGACCGTAAGCTACCTATTGTAATTGGAGCATTCGAAGCGCAATCTATTGCCATAGCTTTAGAAAAAGAAATTCGACCTCCAAGACCATTAACGCACGATTTATTTAAAAATTTCTCAGACCGATTCGACATAACCGTTAAACAAGTTATTATACATAAACTTGTAGATGGTGTATTTTATTCGAGCCTGATCTGCGAACGCGATAAAATTGAAGAAATTATAGATGCCAGAACTAGCGATGCCATAGCATTGGCCTTGCGTTTTCAAGCACCTATTTTTACCTACAAAAATATTCTTGATAAAGCAGGGATTTATTTAAAGGTCAATCCAGAGAAAGATCAGGAGCATCAACCAGATGTATTAGTAGAAGATTTGGTTACCGAAGATGCAGAAACCCCAATACATCAGGAAGATTACAAAGGCAAAACGCTTGAAGAACTCAACCGTTTGCTCGACGAAGCCGTGACCAACGAAGATTACGAGAAAGCTGCAAAAATTCGAGACGAAATTTCTAAACGCTAACCCCATCAACTACCATTGCGCATGAAACACTGTTTATTCGCCCTTACCTTTTTATTTTTTGGCTTATTACATTCAGCTTTTGCGCAAAGTATAGAAAAATTATGGAGCTTAGACCAAACAACCTCTACAGCTCAAGATTCCGTTAACAACATAGCATCGCTTCGGCTAAAAGACGGTGAGTTTTATATTAAACAAAAACATCAAGATAGTGTTTCAATTTCTGGAGACTATATGATCCAGAACAAATTATTGGTGTTTTATTACAACGCTCCTAAAGCAGACATTAAACATTATAAGATTACAGAACACACAGACTCTACTCTTGTTCTATCTGATAAATTAACAACCTACGCCTTTAAAACACCTATTAGCAATCGGCCAAGCGATATTGCTACTGCACCACAAAATACAATTATACCCAGCCAAGGGTTTTCTACAAAAAGTGTGTTACGTGGGCTATTAGGCATGTGCGTTTTGTTGGTGATTTGTTTTTTACTTAGCGCCAATAAAAAGGCCATAAATTGGAAAACCATAGGTATTGGCTTAGGTGCACAAATTATTTTAGCCATTGGTGTTTTAAAAATCGGTATCGTTCAGAATGCTTTTGAATTTGTTGGGAAAATTTTTGTGAAAATTTTAGAATTTACTCAGGCAGGAAGCGAATTCCTTCTCGGTGGTTTAATGAATGTTGATAGTTTTGGGTTTATTTTTGTGTTTCAAATTTTACCTACCATCATCTTTTTTTCTGCATTAACATCAGTACTATTCTACTTAGGGGTTATACAAGTTGTAGTTAAAGGTATGGCTTGGGTATTAACAAAACTCATGGGGATTTCTGGTGCAGAAAGCTTGAGTGTTGCCGGTAATATTTTTCTAGGACAAACAGAAGCTCCTTTAATGATTAAAGCGTATTTAGAACGCATGACAAAATCTGAAATCTTACTGGTAATGGTTGGCGGTATGGCTACTGTTGCTGGTGGTGTTTTGGCGGCTTACATTGGCTTTTTAGGAGGCGAAGACCAAGCTTTAAAAATATTTTATGCCAAACACTTACTCACCGCTTCTGTCATGGCTGCTCCTGGAGCTATAGTAATTTCAAAATTACTCTATCCGCAACAAGAAAAAATTAATGCAACAGTAGAAGTCTCTCAAGACCATATCGGATCTAACATTCTGGATGCTATTGCCAACGGAACGACAGAAGGCCTTAAATTGGCCGCCAATGTAGGAGCCATGCTTTTAGTGTTTGTTGCCTTTATTGCCATGATAAATTATGGTTTTGGCAAACTGGGCAATTTAGGCCAATTAAACCATTGGATTGCCACGCACACACCATACACCGCTTTCTCTTTAGAGTTTATTTTAGGTTATGTATTTTCGCCTTTAATGTGGATTATTGGTGTAGCGAAAGAAGACATGGCGCTTATGGGGCAACTATTAGGTATTAAACTTGCCGCTAGCGAATTTGTGGGTTACATACAACTTGCAGAACTTAAAAACATGGCCAACCCAATACATTTTAAATTCGAAAAATCTGTAATCATGGCTACCTATATGCTTTGTGGATTTGCTAATTTTGCTTCTATTGGTATTCAAATTGGAGGTATTGGTTCTTTAGCACCTGGTAAACGTAAAACTTTATCAGAATTCGGCATTCGCGCTTTAATAGGCGGTACCGTAGCTTCACTCTTATCGGCCACCATTGCTGGAATGATTATTGGGTAAGCTGCTTATCCATTTTAGTATTAAGCTGCGTATTACTTATTTAACGGCCCGTTAATAACTTTTCTGATTTTTAAGACATTGCCCACCAAAATTAACAGACGTATTCTGTACTTTTACCCACAGAAAAAGACGATGGCATGAAACAATATTTAGACCTTGTAAAACACGTTTTAGAAAACGGAAATGAAAAAGGAGATCGTACTGGTACAGGCACAAAAAGTGTTTTTGGTTACCAGATGCGTTTCGATTTAAGTGAAGGCTTCCCTATGGTTACTACTAAGAAACTTCACTTAAAGTCTATTATTTACGAACTATTATGGTTTTTGAAAGGCGACACCAATATTGAATATTTAACCTCAAACGGTGTAAAAATTTGGAATGAATGGGCTGATGACAATGGCGATTTAGGCCCTGTTTACGGACACCAATGGAGAAATTGGAACAGTGATGAAATCGACCAAATTAAAGATATTATTGAAACCTTAAAAACCAACCCGAACAGCAGACGTATGTTGGTATCGGCTTGGAATCCTTCGGTATTGCCAGATACTTCTAAATCTTTTGCAGACAATGTTGCAAATGGCAAAGCTGCACTACCACCGTGCCATGCTTTTTTTCAATTTTACGTCGCAAATGGCAAATTATCTTGCCAATTATACCAACGCAGTGCCGACATCTTTTTAGGAGTCCCTTTTAACATTGCATCTTATGCCTTGTTAACCATGATGGTGGCGCAAGTTTGTGGCTATAAAGCAGGAGAATTTATACACACTTTTGGTGACGCCCATATTTACAGCAACCATTTTGAGCAATTAGAACTACAACTTTCTAGATCGCCAAGACCGTTACCTAAAATGGTGCTAAATCCAGAAATAAAAGATATTTTCGATTTTAAATTCGAAGACTTTACATTACTAGATTACAATCCGCACCCTCATATTAAGGGTACAGTAGCTATTTAAAAAAAAGCATTTCAATTTAAAATTGAAATGCTTTTTTTATACGGTTAACACACTATTTTCTGCACCTGCAAAATCGTTCCACACTTGACCGTCGGCTTCGGCTTCGTTGGCATAACTTCCGTCTATTAAATACCGGAATTCGTAAGACGCATCCTTATCTAAACTTAACACCCCTTTAAAGGTACCATTTTTCAGCTTTTTTAATGGTTCCGCTTCTGGATTCCAACCGTTAAAACTTCCTACAACCACTACTTGTTCTGCATCTTCGGCAGGAACAGTAAATGTAACTTTACATACTGGTTTACTTTTTAAATATTGCTTAGAAATTGCCATATTATTTTAATTTAAATTTCTTACAAAAATACAAAAGTTTAACACGCCGAAGCGATTTAACACACTACAAGACAAATAATTATCGTTTTCTTAAAAATGAATTCATTTAAATTTAATGTCTTAAAATTTGAATATCATTTTTTTAAATTTATCAAAAAAACAAAGTCCTTAAAGCATCATTTTTACAATTTCCATTAAAAATAATGAAGAAAATAGTAACTTTACTTAACTAACAACTAAGCATATGTTCGGAAACAAAAAAAACACGCCCCAAATAGATAAAGAACAATTAGAGCTTATTAAAAACGCCCAAAAACGCATAAAACAAAAAAAGCGTTTATATACGCATTTTATATTGTTCTTAATTGGTTCGGTAGCACTAATTGTTGTTAATTTAGGGCTGCATGTTGCCGAAACTTTTAGACCTTTAAATGTAGATTGGTTTGTATTTGTGGTTGGCTTTTGGCTGTTGTTGTTACTATACCATGCGTTTAATGTTTTTGTGGTTAATAAATTTATGGGGGCAGATTGGGAGCAACAACAACTAGACAAGTTAGTAGCCAAACAAAAAGAAGGCATCACTAAGCTAGAACAAAAGCACCAGATAAATGCACCTGAGCTAAAAACGCCTGAAAAAAAAAAGCTGAAGATCAATAAAACGGTAACCATTATAGCTGCTGTAGCAGAAAATAATGCCATTGGTAAAGACAATACCTTAATTTGGCATTTACGAGACGACTTACAACGTTTTAAAACACTAACCTCTGGACATTGCATTATAATGGGTAGAAAAACCTTTGAAAGTTTCCCCAAACCCTTACCTAACCGCACCCATATAGTAATTACCAATCAAAGCAATTACAAAGTGCCACATGGTGTAATTGTTGTACATAACATTGCCGATGCCTTAGATGCGGCTTTAGAAGACAAGCAGCCTTTTATAATTGGTGGTGGCGAAATTTACAAACAAGCTTTGCCTTTTGCAGACAAAATTGAATTAACCCGAGTACACGACACTTTTGATGCTGATACGTTTTTCCCAGAAGTAGATGTAAACCACTGGAAAGAAACTTCTAAAACATTTCATCCAAAAGACGAAAATAACGACCACGATTATTCGTTCATTACCTACGAAAGACAGTAATCTTTAACAATTTACAGACACCTACAAAATAGTAGCACTTAATATAATAATGCTATAATGCGTTCAAATTTTAAGTAAATTTGCACCATGATAAAAGAAGTGCAACTGCGTGTGTCTTTACAAGAAGAAGCCTCGCAAAAAAATATTTTGCAGCTAAAAGCAGCACAATTATTACACCTTTCGACATCGGATATAACAGGTATAAAAGTTCTTCGAAAATCTATCGATGCTAGAAAACCCAATATTATATTCAACTATAAAGTAGCTGTATTTATACATGAAGAGCTTCCAGAAACGTCAACTTATAATTTCAATTATCAAGATGTTACTAAAGCCAAATCTGTTCACATTATCGGTTTTGGTCCAGCGGGCATGTATGCCGCCTTGCGTTGTATAGAATTAGGCTACAAACCTATTGTTTTAGAACGCGGTAAAAACGTACAGGACAGACGTCGAGATTTAAGAGCCATTAATCAGTTTCACGACGTTAACGAAGATTCTAATTATTGCTTTGGCGAAGGTGGAGCTGGTACGTATTCCGACGGAAAATTGTACACCCGAAGTTTAAAGCGAGGCGATGTTAGACGCATTTTCGAAAACTTGGTATATCATGGTGCTACACCACAAATCTTAATAGATGCCCATCCGCATATTGGCACCAACAAACTCCCTAAGGTTGTTCAGAATATTCGAGAAACGATTTTAAAATATGGAGGCGAAGTGCATTTTGAATCTCGTGTTAGCGATTTCAAAATTTCTAATAATAACATTACTGCCATACAGATTCAAAACGGCTCCGAAATGCCCGTTAACAAAGTTATTTTAGCCACTGGGCACTCGGCTAGAGATATTTTTTATTTGCTACACAAAAAAAACATCGACATCGAAGCCAAGTCGTTTGCTATGGGAGTACGTGTAGAACACCCACAGCACATCATCGATTCTATTCAATACCATTGCTCGGGAGATAGACATGAACTTTTACCTGCGGCATCTTACAGTTTAGTACAGCAAGTTAACCAACGTGGCGTTTATTCTTTCTGTATGTGCCCAGGCGGATTTATTGTTCCCGCAGCAACCGCCAATGGCGAAGTTGTGGTTAACGGCATGTCCCCATCTAAGCGCAATAACGAATTTGCCAATTCGGGAATCGTTGTAGAAATTAATGCCGAAAAAGATTTATATAAATACGATCATCTTGGTCCGCTAAAAGCTTTAGAATACCAAAAAGATTTAGAAAAACTAGCCTTCGTTTCTGGAGGAAAAAGTCAAGTTGCGCCAGCACAACGCTTAACAGATTTTGTAGAAGGCAGACTATCTACAGGTTTGAACCCTACATCGTACCAACCTGGTATTAAAAGCGTACCCTTACATTCTATTTTACCCAAATTAATTGGGAAAAGTTTGCGTAAAGGATTTGAAGCTTTCGGACAAAAAATGAAGGGCTACTACACTGCCGAAGCAAATGTTATAGGTGTAGAATCCAGAACCTCATCGCCAATTAGCATTCCAAGAAACACACGGTTAGCGCATCCACAAATCACCAACTTATTCCCTTGTGGCGAAGGTGGTGGGTATGCTGGCGGTATTATTTCTGCAGCCATGGATGGCGAACGTTGTGCCGAAGCTGCAATTCAAAACTTTTAACTTTACGATTTAACATCATGACAGAAAAAGAAAAAATGTTAGCAGGATTAATGTACAATCCGTCCGATCCCGAACTTACAAAAGCGCGATACCACGCTCGACTTACATTTCAAAAAGCAAATGCCCTTACCGAGGCCGACAGAGCAGAACGCGACGCGCTTTATAATAGTTTAATCGAAGCAGGACAGGATTTATGTATAGAACCTCCTTTTCACTGCGATTATGGCTCTAACATTAAGGCTGGAAATCGTGTTTTTATGAACTACGGATGTTGTATTCTGGATGTAGCCACAGTAACTATTGGCGATAATGTTATGTTTGCTCCCAATGTTCAGCTTTACTCCGCAACCCATCCTATAGACGCTAAATCCAGAAACAGTGGTAAGGAATTAGGCAAACCCATAACTATCGGGAATAATGTTTGGATTGGCGGTAACAGCACCATTTGCCCAGGCGTTACTCTTGGCAATAATGTAGTGGTTGGTGCTGGGTCTGTAGTAACTAAAAGCTTTCCTGATGATGTTGTTATTGCAGGAAATCCGGCCAGAGTTATTAAAAACATCACTAACAACGACTTATAACATCTGCCCTATTTTATTTAATATTACTATTTTTGCCATTTAAAATAAAACTTATGAACGCATATATTTTCCCTGGACAGGGCGCACAATTTACAGGTATGGGCTTAGACTTATACCAAAACGTTCCATTAGCACAAGAACTCTTCGAAAAAGCTAACGATATACTGGGGTTTAGCATTACAGACGTTATGTTTGAAGGTACAGCAGAAGAACTAAAACAAACCAAAGTAACCCAACCCGCTATTTTTTTACACTCTGTAATTTTAGCAAAAAGTTTAGGCGAAAACTTTAAACCAGACATGGTTGCAGGACATTCTTTAGGCGAATTTTCTGCCCTAGTAGCTTCTGGTGCCTTAAATTTCGAAGACGGATTAAAACTAGTATACCAACGTGCCTTAGCCATGCAAAAAGCTTGCGAAATTACACCAAGTACTATGGCTGCTGTTTTAGGCTTAGACGATACTATCGTAGAAGATATTTGTGCTGCTATAGATGGTGTTGTAGTTGCAGCAAACTACAATTGCCCAGGACAATTGGTAATCTCTGGAGAAGTAGAAGCCATTAACAAAGCTTGCGAAGCTTTAAAAGAAGCTGGAGCAAAACGCGCATTAGTACTGCCTGTTGGTGGTGCATTTCACTCTCCTATGATGGAACCTGCCCGCGAAGAATTAGCAACTGCAATACAAAACACAACTTTTAACACTCCAAATTGTCCTGTATATCAAAATGTAACGGCCAGTGCGGTAACAGATAAAAATGAAATACAAGCCAATTTAATTTCTCAATTAACATCGCCTGTAAAATGGACGCAATCCGTGCAACAAATGATTGCCGACGGCGCTACAGAATTTATTGAAGTTGGCCCAGGAAAAGTGTTACAAGGATTAGTAAAAAAGATAAACAGAGACGCACAAACTAGCTCTGCTACTTTTGAAACCGAAGCATAATACATGAAATTTTCTAGAACCTTATCTATAATTTCAATTATAGTTGTAAACATTGCACTAGACCAAATTTCTAAAGTCTTAGTAAGACAATATGTTACGCCTTATAAAACCACAGAACTTATTGGCGATAAATTTATTTTAACCAATGTAGAAAACACAGGTGCTTTTTTAAGTCTAGGCAGCAATTTAAATCCAACTTTAAAAAGTATATTTTTATTAGCCTTACCCATTTTGGTTTTGGGTTATGTTACCTATTACATTCTTAGCAACACCGCGTTAGATAAACTATCTACATTTGCTTTTGCATGTATTATTGGAGGCGGAATAGCCAATGTATACGATAGAATTGTTTACGGCTCGGTAACCGATTTTCTTCATATAGACTTGGGCGGCATTTTTAAAACTGGCGTTTTTAATGTCGCAGATATGTCCGTTATGCTAGGCATGGGACTATTATTATACACCAATTTTAAATCGAAGAAAGCTACAACAACATAATTTTCAGAAACTCTTATAATTGAAAAGTCCCCGAAATATTTCGGGGACTTTTTTTATTATCAAGCTTGTAAGCGGCAATCTGCACAATCTTTAATTTCACCATAATAGGTTTCCCTATATTTGTGAAGCGTTTTAAAAGGCACACTCAAAAATTGCATTTTAATGTAAGTGACTTTTGTAATTAATTCACCCATTTTTGGTGTGAATCGTTTTTCGTCTTTGGTTTCCCGTTTTACTGTTATCAGTTTCATAATATCATTTATCATTTCATCCGAAATTACTTAAATAGATTGACAAGCCCAAGAAATTGAAGCAAAACCCCACGGTTTAACCTTATAATTAAGCATTTAACAACGATTTTCTTGTTTCAATAAGAATCTTTCACCTACTTTTCTGATAAAAGTACCGCAGAAATTAGGGGCTTTTCGTTTAAAAACAGACATAAAAAAACCTCCATTACATCAATTTGCAATGAAGGTTTTAACAAAATTAACACTTACTTAATTTAACTTTTTCTAATGCTTTGCTCCCATTTCCAAGCAGAACGCATGGCGTCATCTAAAGATAATTCAGATTTCCATCCTAATACATCGTTAGCTTTATCGGTTTGCGCATAAGCTGCAATAACATCGCCTGCCCGGCGTGGTGCAATTTTATAATTTAAAGTTTCTCCAGAAACACGTTCGAAAGATTTAATCACTTCTAACACCGAGCTTCCTGTGCCTGTACCTAAATTAAACACTTCGTAATTTGTCTCGTTTTTATTACCTAACAAGCGTTGTAAAGCCACAACGTGCGCTTTTGCCAAATCGACTACGTGAATATAATCGCGAATACAAGTACCATCGACTGTCGGATAATCGTCTCCAAACACCGATAATTGCTCTCGTAAACCTACAGCAGTTTGCGTAATAAAAGGTACTAAATTTTGAGGCACACCTATTGGCAACTCTCCAATTAACGCGGTTTCGTGAGCCCCAATCGGGTTAAAATAACGCAATGCTATTGCTTTTAAATGCGGTATAACTCGACAACTATCTTTTATAATTTCTTCACCTATTTGCTTAGTATTACCATAAGGCGATTCTGCTGGTTTTACAGGTGCATTTTCGGTTATAGGCAATTCATCGGCCTGGCCATATACGGTACAAGATGAGCTAAAAATAAAATTGGCATCTTTTAACTTATCTAATTCCTGAAGCACATAAACCAACGTATTTATATTGTTTTCGTAATACAACAATGGATTTTCCACACTTTCGCCAACAGCTTTACTTGCCGCAAAATGAATCACGCCTTTTACATCGTTATGAGTCTTAAAAAATTGCTGTACCCCTGCCTTATCTCTTAAATCCAACTCTTCGAAAATTGGCTTTTTTCCTGTTATGGCAGTAATACCATCTAATACTTTGATAGATGAATTTGAAAGATTATCTATTATAACAACTTCAAATCCTTCATTTTGAAGTTCTACAACCGTATGAGAGCCTATAAAACCTAGACCCCCAGTTACTAATACTTTACTCATTTATGAATGTTTTAATTGTTGTTGTTATAAAATCAATTTGTTCATCATCAAGCTCGGTATGCATAGGCAACGATATCACCTCTTTAACTAATTGATTTGTTACTTTAAAATCGGCTTCATTATATCGCTCGTCTGTATACGCTTTTTGTTTATGTAAAGGAATCGGGTAATACACGCCACATGGTATCCCATTTTCATTTAAATGTTTTACCAAAGCATCGCGATCTACGCCCGTAACTTTTAACGTGTACTGGTGGAAAACATGGTTATCTTCACTACCATTTCTAAACGGCACAGTAATTTTATCTTCGTCTTTGAAAGCATCATCGTATTTATTGGCGGCAGCTATTCGCGCTGCATTGTAAGCATCTAAATGCGGTAATTTAGCCTCTAAAACAGCAGCTTGAATGGAATCTAACCTAGAATTCACCCCAACAACATCGTGATGATAGCGTTCGTACATTCCGTGATTTACAATTCCTCGAATGGTATGTGCCAAATCGTCATCGTTAGTAAAAATAGCACCACCATCGCCATAACATCCTAAATTTTTTGAAGGGAAAAACGATGTAGAACCAGCATGACCAATTGTACCAGCTTTTTTCTTATCTCCGTTAATATACGTAAAATTGGCGCCTATTGCCTGCGCATTATCTTCAATAACGTATAAATTATGAGCATTGGCTATCTCCATAATAGCTTCCATATTGGCACATTGTCCAAATAAATGCACCGGCACTATCGCTTTTGTTTTTGGGGTAATAGCCTTTTTAATGGCTTCAACATCTATATTAAAAGTATCTGGTTCTACATCAACCAAAACTGGCGTAAGCTGTAAAAGCGCAATAACCTCTACTGTAGCTGCAAAAGTAAAATCGGCGGTAATTACCTCGTCGCCTGGCTTTAAACCTAAGCCCATCATGGCAATCTGTAAAGCATCTGTACCATTGGCACAAGGAATAACGTGCTTTACACCTAAATAGGTTTCTAAATTCTTCTGAAACGCGTTAACTTTTGGGCCATTTATAAATGCTGTTGTATCTAAAACTTCTAAAATAGAAGCATTTACAACGGCTTCTATTTTTTTATATTGACCTTTAAGATCAACCATTTGAATATTTTTCATGTGAAAGAAATTAAAGTCCGTAACGTATTACTACCGAACTATAAATTAAAAAATCCGTACTGGATATCAAGCTAACGAAATTACAAAATTCAGCAACGCTAACCAATGAAAATCTAGATAAGAAATGTATTTTTGCTAGAAACTAAGGATTTTGAAGATTGTTTATAATTTAAGCATTTTTGCTGCCAAATACCTGCTTAAAGTCGTAGCGCTTTTTAACACCAAAATAAAACAAGGTGTAGATGGGCGCAAACAAACATTTACCATTTTAGCGAAACACCTACAACCATCAGACCTTACACTTTGGTTTCATTGTGCCTCTTTAGGCGAATACGAACAAGGATTGCCTGTGTTTAACGAATTAAAAAAAATATACCCCAAACACAAAGTAGTACTCACCTTTTTTTCGCCATCTGGTTACGAAATCAGAAAAAACGCGCCGGTTGCAGATTGCGTGGTTTACTTACCACTAGACACCCCATACAATGCAAAGCGTTTTATTAATGCTGTAAAACCAGAACTTACCGTTTTTGTTAAATACGATATTTGGCCAAATTATCTTTTAACCCTTAAAACCCAAAACAGAAACGCTATTTTAATTTCTGCCTTATTTAGAAAAAACCAATCGTATTTTAAAGGCTATGGTAAATTTATGCGAGACGCATTATTCGGGTTCTCACACATTTTCACTCAAGATGAAGCTTCAAAATCACTTTTAAAATCCATCAATTATAATGCAGTTACTGTTTCTGGAGATACGCGGTTCGATCGTGTTTCCAATCAATTACAAACAGACAATACTTTAGAGTTTATAAAAACCTTTAAACAGAATAACATTTGTGTTGTTGCCGGAAGTACTTGGCCCGAAGACGAGGCATTTTTAATTCATTATATCAATCAAAACAAAAACAACGCTGTAAAATACATTATTGCTCCCCATAATATTAAAAGCAACCAAATACAGCATTTACAAAATAGTTTAAACGTGCAAAGTGTGTTGTATTCCGAGATGAACAGCGCCACGCTGATCCAAGCCAAAGTACTTATAATTAACACGATTGGACTTTTAACTAAAATATACAATTACGCTAATATCGCTTATGTTGGAGGAGCCGTTGGCACAACAGGTCTGCATAATACCCTGGAACCGGCAGTTTTTGGTTGCCCAATAATTATTGGATCGCATTACCAAAAATTCCCCGAAGCTAAAGCCATGATTGCCCAAAAGGGTATGTTTAGTATTTCTTCGCAAACCGAACTAAATTCTATTTTAGACAAACTCATTAACAACGAATACTTTAGAGAAGAATCTGGCCATAAAAACTCCAATTACATTAAAAACAATCAAGGTTCTGTCGTCCAAATACTAGACTTTCTTCGTAAATAAGGTTTAAAAATCAATTATTAGTAAAAATGTTAAAATAATTAACATTTTTAAAACAAGTTAATCAAGAAGTTAGTAACTTGTTACACTAATTATAACACTAAAAAACCTTAAATTATGAAAAAATTACTTTTAAGCACAGCTTTATTAGTAGCCTTAGGAAGCACCTTTACTTCTTGTAGAGATGTTAAAGAAAAATCTGAAAGCGCAGCAGATGCTGTTGAAAACGCTGCAGATGCTACTGGAGATGCTATTAAAGAAACTGCTGAAGATACAGCAGATGCTTTAGACCACGCTGCAGATGAAGCTGGTGAAGCTATGGATAATGCTGCAAAAGCTACTGGAGATGCAATCGACGACGCCGTAGATGCTACAGGCGACGCTATTGATGATGCTGCCGATGCTGTTGAAGGTGCCGCTAAAGACACCAAAGATGCTGTAAAAGATGCTGCCGACAAAACAAACGATGCCATTCAAGGAAACTAATGGTATTCTTTCTAATAAAAAAGCCCGTTGTAATAATATGTTACAACGGGCTTTTTATTTAAAATATCCAACTGGCCATTTTATACTTTCGCTTAAAAGGCTTTAACTGTTTTTCTAAATCTTTTTTATAAGATTTCAAGGCATTATCGCTACCAAAAGCCGAACCCAAAATACCATCGCGTTCTTTTTTTCTGTTATTGATTTTTAGTTTTTTAGTTTCGTCATCATCCGAACTTCCCATAATACCTACAACATCATTTACAAAACTTTTGATTTCATTATCCACTTTAGACTTAACATCGGACGACAATCCTAAATCGCTTCCTGGATTTAAAGCAGACAACATATCTTTTGAAAAATCTGGAGATGGTAATTTAATATTTTGCGCCTGAAGACCAAGTGTTAATAACATCACAAACACAAAACTTATACCAGTTATTGTTTTTTTCATAATTAATAGCTTTTAAAGTTAGTTTATAAAGTTATAGAATTAAAGAATAAAAAAAGAGAAACTACTGTAAAATTTCAATCTTCTAAAAAAACTAACACCCTATATTTCAACAGTAATGAACCTTTACAACGACAACTTCTTTTTTAAGTAAAACACTTCTTAGTTAAAAAATTTTTATTCCTTTTTAAAAGCTCTATTTTTAAAAATTATTTGCACTTCTAAATTTCAGGCACAAATGCTAAAAGGAATAGACATTTCAATCATTTTAATTTATTTAGTTTCCACCATAATTATAGGCTTAGTATTAAGAAAACGCGCACAGCGCAGTACTGACGATTATTTATTAGGTGGCAAATCTATACCGTGGTACATGCTTGGTCTGTCGAACGCTTCGGGAATGTTCGATATTTCTGGAACCATTTGGCTGGTTACCCTTATGTTTGTTTACGGTATAAAAAGCGCCTGGATTCCTTGGCTGTGGCCAGTTTTTAATCAAATTTTCTTAATGGTTTACCTATCTAAATGGTTAAGACGCTCTAACGTTACCACAGGAGCCGAATGGATACAAACGCGTTTTGGGAGCGGAAAAGGCGGTAAACTATCGCATACTATTGTAGTCGTTTTTGCCCTTTTAAGTTGCCTTGGCTTTTTGGCTTATGGTTTTATAGGTCTTGGGAAATTTGTAGAAATATTTTTGCCTTGGGAAATTGTAAGCAGCTATGTACCTTTTAATGTATCGGCGCAATACGTTCCTCATTTTTACGGCATCATTTTCACCCTTTTTGCCGTATTCTACTCCCTTTTAGGCGGCATGTCGGGCATTGTTTGGGCAGATGTACTACAATTTGCTATCATGACCATTTCGGCTTTGGTAATCGCATACATTGGTTTTAATGCCGTAAGCGAACATAACCTGTTGGTTCCCGAAGGTTGGATGTCTCCCTTTTTTGGCTGGGAATTACAAATGGACTGGAGCCAGATTATACCTCAAGTAAACAAGAAAATTCAATCAGACGGGTACAGTTTGTTTTCTATTTTCTTTATGATGATGGTGTTTAAAGGGGTTCTAGTTAGTCTTGCTGGTCCTGCACCGAATTACGATATGCAAAAAATATTATCGACTAAATCGCCTGCTGATGCTTCAAAAATGAGCGGTTTTGTAAGTGTAGTCTTAATGCCCATACGCTATTTAATGATTGCGGGATTTGCCGCCCTAGCACTGATTTATTACGACAAATTAGATTTAATAACCGCTACAGGAGCTATTGACTTTGAACTCATTTTACCTTCGGCCATAAAACAATTTGCTCCCGTTGGGTTACTAGGACTTTTATTAGCCGGCCTGCTTGCTGCATTCATGTCTACTTTTGCAGGCACCTTAAACGCTGCACAAGCTTACCTTATTAACGATATTTATTTAAAATACAGTACGACTAACGTGACTTCCGGAAAAATCAAACTCATGAATTATGGTTCTGGTATTCTAGTCGTTACCATAAGTATTATTTTAGGATTTTTTGTTGAAGATGTAAACTCTATTCTACAATGGCTAGTATCTGCTCTGTTTGGCAGCTATGTCGTAGCCAACGTCTTAAAATGGCACTGGTGGCGTTTTAATGGCCAAGGGTTCTTTTGGGGTATGGTTGCTGGTATGATCCCTGCGTTAATACTCCCTGCTATTTTAGATGGCGTTTTAGACCTTTACTACTTTCCCGTATTATTAATAACTTCCATTTTAGGATGCTTAATAGGTACTTACGCGGCTCCACCAACAGACGAAGCAACCTTAAAATCGTTTTACACCAATGTAAGACCTTGGGGATTTTGGAAACCTATACAAGATAAATTACAAGCCGAAAATAAAAACCTAAAACCCAACACCCATTTTAAACGCGACATGTTTAATGTTTTTATAGGTATAGTGGCGCAAACTGTTCTTGTTATCCTGCCCATGTATATTATTTTCCAACAGGTTGAGCCCATTTATATTTCTTTAGTGCTCTTAGTAATTTGTATAATACTATTAAAAAAATATTGGTGGAACACTCTAGACACGCCATTAGATTAATCTAATATTCTACTATCAAATAGCTGAATAATTAAGTGCTTCTAATAAAAAGTCGTGAGACTGTTTAAAACAGTATTAGTTTTACGAGTTTAGAACGGTTTCTATTTGCTCTAATTCGCTGTCTGAAAATTTCAAATTATCTAGTGCATCCAAATTATCTAAAAGCTGTTCTACACGACTTACACCCACTAAAACCGAGGTTACACGCTCGTCTTTCAACAACCATGCAACGGCCATTTGCGCCAAGCTCTGATTGCGATTATGAGCAATTTCATGCAATTTCTTCACTTTATTTATAACCGCTTCGGTAACAGTATCTTTTTGTAAAAACCCTGTAGATTTGGCCGCTCTAGAATCTTCTGGAATCCCCTTCAAATACTTATTGGTTAACAAGCCTTGTGCCAAGGGTGAAAATACAATAGAGCCAATCCCCTCCTCGCCTAACACATCCAACAGGCCATCTTCCACCGAACGATCGAACATGCTGTAACGTGGCTGATGAATTAAACACGCTGTCCCTAATGCTTTTAATATTTTTGAAGCTTTTAAAGTATCTTCAGCCGAATAATTAGACAAGCCCACATACAAGGCTTTTCCTTGACGTACAATTAAATCCAGAGCAGCCATACTTTCCTCCAAAGGTGTATTGGGATCTGGCCGATGATGGTAAAAAATATCGACATAGTCCAAGCCCATACGTTTTAAACTCTGATCCAGACTGGAAACCAAATATTTTTTAGAACCCCAATCGCCATAAGGTCCTGGCCACATCGTATAACCTGCTTTTGTGGAAATAATGAGTTCGTCGCGATACGGTAAAAAACTATCTTTTAAAATACGGCCAAAATTGGTTTCGGCACTACCTGGTGGCGGTCCGTAATTGTTCGCTAAATCGAAATGGGTAATCCCATTATCAAAAGCCGTATGTAGCATCTTCTTGCCGTTTTCCAAAACATCGACATCGCCGAAATTATGCCACAATCCAATAGAAATTGGCGGTAACATGAGGCCACTTTTTCCACAGCGGCGATATGGCAAGGTTTCGTATCTGGTATCTTTTGCTTGGTACATAATTGTCATTTAAACCATTAGTTTTTCAAAAATAGGTAATATCGAATTCTAAAAAAAAGAAGCTTTACTTTAAAATACATGAATAATTGTTATTAAGTATTTCTAACTCCTATATTTCAAAAACTGACTATAGCCACGAATTCACGAATATCTTAAAGTTTTTTTATTCGTGAATTTGTGGCTAAATATATTTGTTGCAAACAATAACTTATTTAGTATTACTCACCAAAAGCTTTCTTTTTTTGTTTCTTCTTAAATAAACGCTTAAAGAAACCATCGCGTTTATCTGGATTACAATCCAAAGCTTCAAGCACCTCGTTGGAAGGCGTTTCGAAAGTCGCTTGCGTTATGGTTTTATATTCTGAATTTCTATTCAATTTCAACAAAAAATTAGCTACAATAGGTAAAGCTGAATTAGCTCCCTGACCAATACCGGTACTACTAAACCCGATGTTGTAGTTATCGTTTCCAACCCAAGACCCCATTACCAAATTGGGAGTAACCCCCATAAACCAGCCGTCTTTATTATCTTGCGTCGTTCCCGTTTTACCAGTCAAATCGTTTTTTAAACCATAAGTTGAACGCAGGCGTTTGGCCGTGCCTTCATCTACAGTCGCTTGCATAAACGCGAGCATGGTTTGCCGGGTAGCATCGCTAAAGGCCGGTTTTAATGCTTTTGAATTTTGATGCTGATAAAGCACTTTACCGTCTTTATCTTCAATTTTTTCAATAAAATATGGCGTAACCGCGACACTGTTATTCACGTAACTGGTATAAGCAGCTGTTAATTCTAAAAGTGATAATTCAGCGGTTCCCAAAGCTAAAGACGGTACTTCTGGTAATGCTGAATTTATGCCCATTTTTTTCGCTTGTGAGATTACAGATTCGATCCCGACTTGCTCGAGTACTTTAACCGCAATGGTATTTACCGAATGACTTAAGGCTTTTTCTAACGAATAATTCATGTGCGGATCGTCCTCATCCGACGATGCATTAGAAGGTGTCCAAGCTTTTTCTCCTGTATACGTTACTTCCCGAAGCGAAAAATAGGTACACGGATCCATACCAGACTCCAAAGCAGCTGTATACACAAACGGCTTAAAAGTCGATCCCACCTGTCGTTTACTCGTTAGTACGTGGTCGTATTTAAAATGTTCGAAATTAATACCGCCCACATAGGATTTTACAGCTCCCGAGTGCGGATTAACAGCCACAAACCCCGTGTTTAAAAACTTCAAATAATGCTTTAAGCTATCTATTGTTGAAGCCATAACAATGGTATCCCCTTCGTAGGAAAATAACGGGCGTTTTGTTTTCCGTTGTAAAGAATCTAAAATTTGACCGTCCGATAATTTTTGAGACCTTAACTGTTTGTATTGCGGAAGGTTTTTAACCAATTCGTCAATTAAGGTTTTGTTTTTTAGCCAAGGTGCGTTATTGCCATAAGCTGCTTCAAATTGGCGTTGCAAAACTTTCATGTGCTTGTTCATGCCTGCTTCTGCATATTCCTGCATGGTGTAATCTAACGTGGTGGTAATGCTTAAACCATCTTTATACAAATTATAAGTCGTACCGTCTGCACGATTTACACTATCTAAAATTTTTAAAACCTGCTGTCTAACCTGTTCCCTAAAATATGGCGCTAAACCCTCGTTGTAAGTGAATTTATGATAATCGATTTCCAGCGGCTGATTGCTTAATTGCAAACGTTCGTTTTCTTCTAAATAACCGTATTTCACCATTTGCTGAAACACCACATCGCGACGTAACTGACTCCTTTCGGGGAATAACCGCGGATTGTAACTATGGTTAGCTTTTAAAGTCCCCACCAAAGTAGCAGCTTGCGATAGCGACAAGTTTTTGGTGCTGGTATTAAAAAAACGCTGGGCTGCACTTTCAATGCCGAAGGTGTTTTCGCTAAACGGCACGGTGTTTAAATACAAAGCAATAATATCGTTTTTACTATACACCGCTTCTATACGGCGCGCCACAATCATTTCCTTTATCTTATTAATGGGCATAGATAAAAATCCGTAGGATTTGCGCCCAAATAGATTTTTTGCCAACTGTTGGGTTATGGTACTTCCGCCTCCAGCCGAATTATCCTGAAGCAACAAACTTTTAAAAAACACCCGTATAAAACTTTGATAATCGATACCATCGTGTTCGTAAAATCGGGCATCTTCGGTAGCGACTAAACCATTAACTAAATAGTTTGGTAAGTCGTTAAAAGCTATAATCTGCCTATCGAACACAAAATATTTCCCAATAAGTTCCTGATTATGATCTAAAACCACACTGGCTTCGGCTTGTTTTAAATCGGATAAAGCTTGTCGGGTAGGAAGCTTTCCCCAAAGACCTATATAAATACTAGCAACAAACAGCCCAAATAACACAATACCCAAACCTAAGAGCTTGAAGACTACAAAACCCCAATGCTTTTTTTTACTGATTTTTTTCTTTTTCAATCTGATGAGTTATAATTTACAGCGTAAAACTATTGAAATATTTCAATTAAAAACAAAAGCTTCACAAAGGGTTAACGTAAAACCCAAAACTAATGTTGCCTTTGTTTAACGATCTTAGAAGTCACACATCTTTTTTATGCTTCACCACAAACCAACAAAGCATTTAAAAAACAAATAAACACGTGTTTACACGCAACCTTTTTAGGTTCCGTGCATCTTAATAAAAAACCAATCTAACCATGAAATACAACTTCATTTTTACACTAGCTGCTGCATTACTTTTAAATTGCTCTAATACCGACGACGATAGTACTTTCACAAGTATTCAAGGCCAATGGCAATGGGAACATTCATCTAGCGGTTTTACTGGTGAGAATTTAACACCCGAAAACACAGGTGAGCAACGAAGACTTATTATTACAACCGACTCTATAAAGACCTATGTTAACCAAACACTTTCGTATAAAAGCGCTTACAGTATAGCAAAAAAGACTTCGGTGTTATACAACGATACCAGAACCATGATCATTGATGATAACGGTTCAAAAAGCATTATTACTCTCGAAACTAACAACCTAAAACTTACTCACGATTGCTTCGATTGTTTTACAGATGTGTACGTGAGGGAGTAAAATTTCAAAAAAATTAAACAAAAAAAGCCGACTTTTTAAAGTCGGCTTTTGCTTATCGTGCGGGCGGAGAGACTCGAACTCTCACACCTCGCGGCACTAGATCCTAAGTCTAGCGTGTCTACCAATTCCACCACGCCCGCAATAAGGTTTGCAAATATATAAATTACTTTTAATATTCAAATACTTCTCCCATAAAAAATTAATATCTTTTGTATTTTTGCGTTAAACACAACTTTTCCACATGAACAACTTATCCGAATACATAACAAACAACAAAAACAAATTCGTAAACGAGCTTATAGAGCTGCTTAAAATTCCGTCTATAAGCGCCGATTCTGCTTATAAAAACGATGTTTTAAAAACTGCCGAAGCTGTAAAAGCCAGATTAGAAGAAGCGGGCTGCGATTGCGTAGAATTATGCAAAACCGATGGCCACCCCATTGTTTATGGCGAAAAAATTATTGATGCTAAGTTGCCAACCGTTTTAGTATATGGGCATTACGACGTGCAACCTGCCGACCCAATAGACTTATGGACCTCTCCGCCTTTCGAACCTGTTATTAAACAAACCGACTTGCACCCAGAAGGAGCCATTTTTGCTCGTGGTGCTTGCGACGATAAAGGCCAAATGTACATGCACGTTAAAGCTTTGGAGTTTATGACCAGTACCAACCAACTACCTTGCAATGTAAAATTTATGATTGAAGGCGAAGAAGAAGTTGGTAGCGTAAACCTAGCAACCTTTGTAAAAAACAATCACGAGAAACTCAAAAACGATGTCATTTTAATTTCCGATACGGGCATGATAGCCAAAGATGTTCCTTCCATAACCACTGGTTTACGCGGATTGAGCTATGTAGAAGTTGAAGTTACTGGACCAAATCGCGATTTACATTCTGGATTATACGGTGGCGCTGTCGCCAATCCTATAAATATCCTTACAAAAATGATAGCTTCGCTTCACGACGAAAACAACCACATTACCATACCCGATTTTTACGATAACGTTGAAGACCTATCGCAAGACGAACGCAAACAAATGGCCAAAGCACCATTCGATTTAGAACGCTACAAATCAGCCTTAAAAATACAAGATGTTTACGGCGAATCTGGTTATACAACCAACGAACGTAATTCCATTCGCCCTACCCTAGATGTTAACGGAATTTGGGGCGGCTACACCGGCGAAGGCGCAAAAACTGTAATTGCCAGCAAAGCCTACGCCAAAATTTCTATGCGTTTGGTACCTAACCAAGACTGGAAAGAAATTACCAAACTATTCCAAACCCATTTCGAAAACATTGCTCCAAAAGCCGTTACCGTTAAAGTAACACCGCACCATGGCGGGCAGGGTTATGTTACGCCAATAGACAGTATTGGGTATCAAGCCGCCTCGAAAGCTTACGAAGATACGTTTGGAAAGACCCCAATTCCACAGCGCTCTGGGGGCAGTATTCCAATTGTTTCACTTTTCGAACAAGAGTTACAAAGCAAAACTATTTTAATGGGCTTTGGCCTAGATAGCGATGCCATACACTCGCCAAACGAACATTTTGGCATTTGGAATTACCTTAAAGGTATAGAAACCATACCTATGTTTTACAAGCATTTTGCAGCCATGCACAACTAATATTTGGGTGTTACCATATTTCGCTTTTTTAAGCGAAATATGGTCGCGCTTTCCAATACAATCTTTTGCTCGATGCAAAAGGATTTCCTTTACAATCGCTAACACAGCTGCGAGATTTAATCCACTCATGAAAGTCAATAATCAGTCCCATTTTTTTCAACTCATATTAGCCACGTTTTGCATTAGTACCTCTGGAGCTCTGGGGAAATATATCGATTTACCAACGCCTGTTGTTATTTGGTGGCGCGCTATTTTAGCTGCGTTATTATTATTTCTATTTTGCAAATACAAAAAATTCAATTTAAAACTTAGCTCTAAAAAAGACTGGACAACAATTATAGCAAGCGCATTACTCTTTTGCGGACATTGGATTTTCTATTTCTACGCCCTAAAATTATCTAATGTTGCTATAGGCATGTTAGCTTTATTTACTTATCCTATTTTCTCTGCCTTACTAGAACCGCTACTTTTAAAAACAAAATTTGATGTTACCTATCTCTTTTTAGGCATATTAGTGCTTTTAGGCATTTATACTTTAGCTCCCGAATTCAATCTAGAAAGTGCTTATACACAAGGCATATTATTTGGCATTGCTTCGGCCATTTGTTTGGCATTGCGCAACATCTTATCTAAAAAACTAATTGCCAGCTACAACGCCTCGGCCATCATGCTCTATCAAATTAGCATTATAGCCATTATACTTGCTCCAACATTATTTTTTATGGACACTTCGGCCATTAAAACCGAATTTCCCTATGTAATAATTCTAGCTCTTATTACCACAGCTATCGGCCATACTTTACTGGTAAGTAGTTTAAAGTATTTTTCGGTAAGCACGGCAAGTATCATTAATAGTATTCAACCTATTTTTGGTATTATAATCGCATATTTGTTTTTAAACGAAATTCCTGCTAACAAAACACTTCTAGGCGGCTGTATTATATTATTTACTGTTGTTTTTGAAAGTTTCAGGGCTCAAAAAAAAGCCAAACTTAAATCTGCTTCTTAGTAATTTATTTTGTCATCATTTTACAAACATCTCGTTAAACCCCACAAAACGAGAATACCACTTACTGTTTAAACCTTGACAAAAACATCACAATTTCAGTATAAAAACCACTTATTTCGCTTCAATTATGTAACATTTAACATAAAACGACGTTCTTATAGTAATCATCAATCAAATCAATCGTTATGTTAAAATCATTTTTTATACTGTGTTCTGGCGCAGACCAAACTATTTTAAACCAGTGTAGTAACGGCGAGCAAAATAAATATGCAGGTATTGGCGCCACTGTATTCTTTACAGCTTTAATGGCAAGTATAGCGGCAGGTTTTGCACTTCACATGGTGTTCGACAACACCATACTAGCCATAATTTTTGGACTTATTTGGGGTTTACTTATTTTTAATCTAGACCGATTTATCGTCTCTACCATAAAAAAAAGGGGATCGTTTTTAGATGAATTTCTACAAGTTATTCCCCGATTAATTTTAGCTGTTATTATAGCTATTGTTATCTCTAAACCTTTAGAATTAAAAATTTTCGAAAAGGAAATTAATCAGGTGTTATTAGAACAACGCAACGATTTAACCTTAGCCAACCAGACACAAATTGCCAATCAGTTTCATCCAGAGATTGAAGCCTTACAAAAGCAAATTTCTAATTTAAAATCAGAAATCACGACTAAAGAAACCGAAGTTAACACGTTGTACAACACGTATATTTCGGAAGCAGAAGGCACTGCTGGTACAAAAAAACTAGGCAAAGGCCCAGTTTACCAAGAAAAACGCGACAAACACGACGCCGCATTAGCAGAATTACAACAGCTTAAAACAAATTATGCTGAAAAAATTGCAATGCTTGAAACCCAGATTAGTAACTTAAAATCGGATTTTCATAAAGAAGTCGACGCTTCGCAACCTATAATTGATAATTTCGGTGGACTTATGGCCAGAGTTACTGCGTTAAACACACTACCATGGCTGCCATCGTTCTTTATATTCCTATTATTTCTTTGTATTGAAACTGCACCAATTTTTTCAAAATTATTATCTCCAAAAGGTGAATACGACTATAAATTGGAAGACGAAGAAACTGCAATAAAATCTTGGGTAGAACAACAGGTAAATCAACGTCAGTTAATTGTAAGTACCGATGCTATCATAAATAATAAAATTTATAATGATATTAGCGAGGAAGATGAATTATATCAATACAAAAAGAAAAAAGCACGCGAACTAATGCAATTGCAAGCCGATGCTTTTTACCAGAAACAGAAGCGATTTTTGTAAAAATAGTTCTTGACTGCGCTCGAACTGACAACTGTTGTAAAAGCATTACTTCATGTCACATCGAGCCTGCCTATCGGCAGACAGGCGCAGTCAAGATGCTGTATTAATAAACAAAACCGTTACGTTTTCTTCACGTATTTCGTGATAATCACAATTTGTTGTCCGTCTACTTTACCTTCAATATACTCGGCATTCTCGTGGTCTAATCGAATATTTCTAACAGCGGTGCCTTGTTTGGCTACCATACTAGACCCTTTCACTTTTAAATCCTTAATCAGTACAACATTGTCTCCGGTTTCTAAAACAACACCATTAGAGTCGCGATGGATTATTTTAGCACTTTCGTCCTGATCTTCGCCAGTAGCTCTAGCCAAAGCCAAGGCATCATCATCTAGATACATCATATCCAGCAAATCTTGCGGCCAACCTTCTTTACGTAAACGTTGCAACATACGCCAGGCCATAATCTGCACCGCTATATGTTCGCTCCACATGCTATCGTTTAAGCAACGCCAATGGTTGGCGTCCATAAGCTCTGGATTTTCTATTTGCTCTAAACAGGTCTTACAAACCAAAACACTATTGTCTACGTTTTCGTTTAACGACGGCGGAATAAGATATTGTTTTAATTGCTCTGTTCCAGTACACAATTCACAACTGGAATTGCTACGTGCTTGTAAGGTTTGTAATACACTCATGATTATTGATTTTAACACTGCAAAAATACACCGAAAGACGGGCTTAACAAGTTGAAATGTGATTTAAATTAGAAACGCCTCTATAAAAAAACGGCATTGTAGTCACACCTACAATGCCGTTTACACACTAACTATCTAAACCATCAACTTTCTTTTGAAATTCCAAACGGATCCTCAATACTATATGCTGGTTGTGTAAACCATTGAGGGCCGTTTTCTGTAATATAAATATGATCTTCTAATCGGATGCCAAATTTTCCTGGCACGACCAACATCGGTTCGTTACTAAAACACATACCGACTTCCAATATTGTTTTATCGGTGTTTACTAAATATGGCCATTCATGAATATCTAACCCAATACCATGACCTGTTCTGTGCGGTAAACCCGGTAATTTATAGTCTGGCCCTAATCCGTTTTTTTCTAACTCTGTACGTACGGCATCATCAATTGTACCACAAGCTTTTCCTAACTGAGCAGCTTCAAAAGCAGCGTCTTGAGCCAAACGTTCCAAATTCCAGAAACGACGTTGTTCGTCTGTAATGTCTCCGTACACATAGGTTCTGGTAATATCCGAAATGTAATCGTGCAGCATACAACCAGTATCTATAAGCACAACATCATTCTCTTCTAAAGCTTTCGGATGTTTTACGCCATGCGGAAATGAGGTATCTACACCAAACAACACAATGCAAAAATAAGACCCAGATACAATGCCATATCGCTTATGGGCTTCGTTAATAAAATCGACTACTGTTTGCGCTGCAATGCCAGGTTTTAATATTCGGACGACTGCTTTATGCACTTCCATAGTAATATCCATCGCCGCTTGAATGATTGCGATTTCCTCTTTAGTTTTTACCATACGACAGCCTGCCGTAATTGGTTTTGCATTCACCAAAGTAAAACTAGATTGCGATTTTAAAATACCATCTACTATAAAAAACGGCGTCGCTTCATCTATGGCAAGTTGCCCCTCGACGATCCCATATTTTTCTAAGACGGAAATCAATAAAGCAAACGGACTTTCGTGTTCTTCCCAACCATGGATGCTGCCTTCTACTTCCATAAAATCACGAATCGTACCTTCTTCAAACTGCGGCGCGATGTAGTGTACGGTTTCGTCTGGCAGTATCAACGCCCCAACCATACGCTCGCTGGAATGCCATCGTGTTCCTGTAAAATAATATAAATTGGTTCCTGCATGCACGTACATAGCCGCAACCTGCTCTGAAGCCATAAGTTGCACGGCTCGTTTTATACGCTCTGGAAATGCTTCCTTTTTGATAGGCGACACTAAATGAGCCTTGGGCGTTATGGCCGCCAATTCGGCTTCGATTGTAGAACCTCCTATTCCTAATGTTCTCATTTTCATTTTAATTTTGCATTAAAGCTTCTATATCTTCAATTTCTATAGGCATGGCTGCTGTTAAATTTCTATTACCATCTTCGATAATTACATAGTCGTTTTCTAACCGACACCCTATACCTTCTTCTGGTATGTAAATGCCCGGTTCGCAGGTTAATACCATGCCTACCTCGAACGGTCTGGAGTACAAACCTACATCGTGCACATCTAGACCAATATGATGAGCAGAACCATGCATATAGTACTTTTTATACAATGGTTTTTTCGAATTTTGCTGCGCCACTGCTTCGGCAGTTAACAATCCTAATTTAATAAGTTCGGTTTCTACCAATTTACCCATTTGCTTTTCGTAATCGGCAGACAACACTCCTGGTTTTAACAGTTTACTACCTTCCTTTAAACAATGTAATACCGATGCATACACGGCCTTCTGGCGCTCGGTAAATTTTCCGTTTACAGGAAAACATCGCGTAGTATCGCTGTTATAATTAGCATAACACACTCCAAAATCCATTAACAACATATCACCATCTTTACAAACAGCATCGTTAGCGTTATAATGCAAGGCACAAGCATTTTTACCAGAAGCTACAATGGGTTTAAAAGCATGGCGTGTAGCACCAGATTTGGTTAAATTATAGACCAGTTCAGCTTCAATTTCGTATTCTTTTATTCCGGGTTTAGTCGTTTTTAAAACGCGTTTAAAACTTGCAATACTGATATTGGCCGCTTGCTGCATTAACTCCAATTCTACAGCGGATTTTACAGGACGTAAGTCGCGTGTAATTTTGGCAACTCGATGTAAATCGTGCAACGGATATTTCTCTTTAATCCACAAAATCATACGGTCCTGCTGCGTTTGCTGATTATGGGTTAAGCGTTTTATATGTTCGTTATGACCTAGATAAAACCCATCAGCCTCGAAAGCCATGAGCTGCAAAATCTTTTCGAAATCGTGTACCCATTCTACACGTTCTACACCAGAAATCTCTGTAGCCTGTGTTTTAGTTAATTTTTCACCATCCCAAATTTTAATTTGCTCCGATGTTTCTTTCACAAAAAGAATTGCTCTGTTTTCCAGTTTTTCAGCCTGCGGATAAAGCACCAAAATAGTGTCTTCCTGATCGATTCCCGACAAATAAAACAGATCGTTATTTTGGGTAAACCCCATCATATCGTCTGCATTATTATGTTTAATATCGTTCGATGTTAAAATCGCTATCGTATTGCGTTCCATTTGCGCTTCAAAACGCAGTCTATTGTCAATAAAAAGTGAATTTGAAATCTGTTTATATCGCATATTAAAAAGTTCTATCTGGATGAAACGCATCCAAATTCAATGTTGTTTTTTTATCGGAAATAATCTCCGACACCAATTTTCCTGTTGCGGGTCCCAAGCTCCACCCCATCATGGCATGCCCCGTGGCAATGGTTAAGTTATCGCACACTTTAGATTTACCAATATATGGCAAACCGTCTGGCGTGCAAGGTCGCAACCCACAATCTGCATCGGCCATTTCTTTAGCATCGATGGTCATGTCATTATAATATGAAGCTGCTGCGTTGGCTATGGCTTGTACGCGTTTGGGATTGATGGTATGATTAATACCTCCCAACTCCATAGTTCCCGCAAAACGCGTAAACCCTTGCATAGGTGTTACCGCTACTTTGGCCTCGACCAAAATGGCTGGCATTTGTATACCTGTAGCCCGATGCACATTGATGCGGTAGCCTTTACCCGCCTGAACAGGTATTTTAAGTCCTAGTTTTTGTGTTAACAACGGACTCCAAGACCCAGCTGCTAAAACCACCTCATCTGCTTGTAATTCGCGTTTATTGGTTTTTATTTTTGAAATTTTCTTATTGTTTACCGAAATATCTTCAACCGTTTCGTTGGCTAAAAACGTGACGCCTTCTTGCTTTAAAAAATCCAGCATGGCCGGCATAAACTCGCCTGGCGTCATATGCGCATCACTTTCGTAATACACAGCACCTGCAACATTTAAATCGACATTGGGCTCGTAATCTTTTAAATCGGTTTTACTTAAATGTTTTACCTGTAAACCTTCTTGAATGCCGCGTTGCCCAACTTCCCATTCTTCTTCGCCAGCAGCATCGGTTTTATAACACATGAGCAAACCTTTATGTTCGTAATGAAAATTAAATTCTGAAGTCGATTGTAAAGCTTCGTATAAATCGCGACTCAACAAATTAATCGCTTTAATGATAGGAATAGCACGCTCGACTTTTGAAGCTGTTGCCGATTTGTTAAACGCCCAGGTCCATTGTAAAAAATCTTTATCCAATCTTGGTTTTACATAAAACGGACTGGCCGAATTAAACATCCATTTAATTCCTTTAGATATCATGCCCGGAGCTGCCAAGGGTATAAAATGACTTGGTGTAATGTACCCCGCATTTACAAATGACGCGCCCGAAGTCATATCCGATTTATCAATCACGGTTACCTGATGTCCTGCCTTAACAAGATAGTACGCCGAACAGAGTCCGATAATACCTCCACCTATAATTACTACGTTTTTTCCCATATTAAATCACTTGAAATCCGTGTGCATACGGATCGTCTTCATCATCAATAATAATTGTATTGTATCCATAAATTTTTGCCCACCCTTGAATACTTGGCACGATAGCCTGCTTACCGTTTAATATGGTTTCTTCAACAATTCGCCCAATAAATTTGCTACCAATAAAACTCTCGTGCACAAACTCGTCTCCTGGCTTTAATAAGCCTTTCGCATGCAATTGTGCCATTCTTGCTGAAGTTCCTGTACCACAAGGCGAACGGTCTATTGCTTTATCGCCATAAAACACGGCATTTCTACCAGATGAGCTCTGGTCTATAGGGTTGCCCGTCCATAACATATGGGATACATCGCGAATGGTGTCATTTTCGGGATGTATAAACCAATTGGGGTATTTATGATTGATACGCTGTCTAACTTCCTGCGAATATTGAATGAGTTTACTGGCCGAAAAATCGTGTACTCCAGAAAAATTCTTTTGCGGATCGACAATCGCGTAATAGTTTCCGCCATAAGCTACATCAAAAATTAATTCGCCTAATTCTGGACAATCTACTGTTAAACCTTCGGCTGCCAAATAACTTTTTACATTGGTTAAACGCACCCAGTCTACTTTTTTTCCTGTTTGCTGGTAATCGATTAAGACCAATCCAGCGGGCGCTTCCATACGTATTTTCCCGGGTACTTTTGGCGTTATTAGACCTTCTTCTATCGCAATAGTAATGGTTCCAATAGTGCCATGACCGCACATAGGCAAACAGCCTGAGGTTTCTATAAATAAAATGGCAACGTCGTTTTCGGGTTGATGTGGCGGAAATAAAATACTCCCACTCATCATATCATGACCACGAGGCTCGAACATTAAGCCTTTTCGAATCCAATCGAATTCTTTTAAAAAATGCTGACGCTTTTCGCTCATGGTATCTCCCACTAGAAGAGGTCCACCACCAGCAACTACACGTACCGGATTTCCGCAAGTATGCGCATCGACACAGAAAAAAGTGTTTCTCGCCATATATTAAATATTATCGCGTGTTTGCACATTATTTACCAATCGTAACAACCCTAACGGATTGCTGTTTTGTAAGGCTTCTGGCAGTAATTGCTCTGGCCAATCCTGATAACTAAACGGGCGTACCCAACGTTTAATAGATTGCGTACCTACTGCAGTAAAACGACTATCGGTAGAAGATGGATAAGGCCCGCCATGTACCATAGACGGACAAACCTCAACTCCTGTTGGCACTCCGTTAAAGATGATGCGCCCTACCCGATTTTGCAAGGCACTTACTATATTGGGGTAAGCTGCTGCTTCGTTATCGGATGCAAGTAACGTTCCTGTTAGTTGTCCTTCTAAATGATTGATAATCGTTTCTAACTCTTCTAAACTATCGCATTGTACAACCATAGAAAATGGCCCAAACACCTCTTGATGTAAGGTGGTATTTTCTAAAAAGGTTTTTCCATCTACAGTTATAACTGCCTGTTGGGCATAATTTGCTTTTACATCGGCTGTGTAATTGGCTACTATAGCTATATCGTCTTGACTTAAAGCCTGACTTTTATTTTTATCGTAGGCACTCTTAATATTTGGGTGTAACATACAAGACGGGGCTATCTTTACAATTTCATTAGCTAAAACATCTATAAATTGTGTTAATGCTTCGCTTTTCACCCCGAATAACAATCCTGGATTAGTACAGAACTGTCCAGTTCCTAAAGTAATAGAACCTGCATAGGTTTTGGCCCAATCTGTAGCTTTTTCAGTTAAAGCTTGAGGCAACATAACCACCGGATTTACACTGCCCATTTCTGCAAAAACAGGAATAGGCTCGTCGCGTTGCGCCGCCAAATCGTAAAGAGCACGTCCGCCACGAATACTACCCGTAAAGCCTACTGCTTTTACGCCAGGATGCTTTACTAATTGCTCGCCGACCTCGATACCACTACTGTTTAAATTTGAAAATACACCATCGGGCATATTGGTTTTTTGTGCCGCTTTTATAACTGCCGAGGCCACTAATGCGCCAGTTCCTGCGTGCATAGGGTGCGATTTTACAATAACCGGACACCCCGCAGCTAAGGCTGCTGCAGTATCGCCTCCTGCTGTAGAATAGGCTAAAGGGAAATTACTTGCTCCAAAAACAACTACGGGACCTAGACCGATGTTCATTTTTCTTAAATCTGGTTTTGGCATAGGCTCTCGGTTTGGCTCTGCGGTATCTATAGTGGCTTCTACCCACGACCCTTCTGCTACCAAATTGGCAAATGCGCGTAATTGCCCCACGGTTCTGCCGCGCTCTCCCATAGCGCGTCCTTCTGGCAAGCCCGATTCTTTACAGTAAGTTTCTACCAAAGTATCTAAGGCCAAAATTTCGTCGGCAATGGCATTTAAAAATGCTGCTTTATCTTTTCCTGATGTTTTTGAAAATGTTTTAAATGCTTTAGAAGCTAAAGCCACCGCCTGATCTATTTCTTGCGGTGTGGCCTCGGTAAACACTTCTGAATTTTCGGTGTTGGTTTGAGGGTTAAAAGTTTTGTATGTTTTTGATCCGTTGGCCGATGGCGTAAAGCCAACATAATTTTGTCCTGTAATCATTTTGTTTTGTGTTTTATTTGAAACATTTATCGCGCAGTATTCAATGGTGTGTGCTTAAAACGTTTCTTTGTATTAATGTTAATTTGCGCTAATTTTTAACGCAAAAATCATTGCCTTTACATGTTGCAAAAGGCAATGATTAAATGATATGTCCTGTTTACAATATACTGAACATGATGATTTTATAGGTGTGATTCTTTATTTTACGATCCACACTTTGTTGATGTATTTAAAGATACAAACCATTTTGGTTAATACCTTTATTAGCAAACTTTTGTTTGTGTTAAGGATTGAGGCTTTGTTTGAGCTCTTTTTAAACCCCAAATTGGTTTAAAAAAGCGAGTGCCGAAAGCCTGACCCGCAGGGGAACACCCTATATAACAACTAAACGCTCACATTTAAATTTTTATAATCTGGTAAGGTTGGGCGTGTTTTTAAAGCTTGCTCTATAGTTTGAAGCACGTGTTTACGCTCTTCGCCTGCTAACGGCAAACGTGGGGCGCGCACATTTTCTGTACCTATGCCTGTAGCGACTTCTGCCAATTTAATGTTTTGCACTAATTTAGGGCTGATATCTAACTCTAATAACGGCATAAACCAACGGTAAATGTCTAAAGCTTCTTGAATGCGTCCTGCTTTTTGAAGTTCGTAAATGGCCACTGTTTCGGCAGGGAATGCACATACTAAACCAGCTACCCAACCATCGGCTCCTAAAAGCAAACTTTCTAATGCTAGGGTATCTACGCCTGTCATAATTTTTAAGCGATCGCCAAAACGATTTTTAATTCGGATAATGTTTGTAGTATCGCGAGTAGACTCTTTTACAGCTTCTATATTTTTACAGGCTAACATCTCCTCGAACATGTCTAGTGTAACTTCTATTTTATAGTCTACCGGATTATTATACACCATAATTGGCAAAGACGTATTATTGGCTACAGTTTTAAAATACTGTACAGTTTCTGTATCGCAGGCTTTATAGCGCATTGGAGGCAACATCATTAAACCAGACGCTCCATCTTCTTCGGCTTTTTGGGCTGCTAATATAGCGCCTTTTGTACTTTGCTCTGCCACATTAATAAACACAGGCACTTGCCCTTTAACTATATCTACAGTAGTTTTTGTTAATGCTCTCTTTTCTTCATCAATCAATGTACTTGCCTCTCCTAAAGTACCTCCTAAAACAATACCATGAACTCCAGCATCTAACTGAGCTTTGATGTTTGTTTCGAACATCTTAAAATCTAGTTCGTCTTTTTCTGTAAATTTTGTTGTAACTGCTGGCATGATGCCTTTCCATTGAATACTCATACTTATTTTTTTTTGATACTGTAAAAGTAATTTATAAATCTAGGTGATTTTCATTGGTTTTTATCCATTTTTGATACTATATTGTCCTTCAAATAAAAAATTACGTTAAAATAGAATAGTATACGCGCAAAATTAAACACTTTATGAAAGTTTTACCTTTTAAAATACCCAAACCTGAACAAGATAGTTTAGTGTTTCAAGAAGATTTAGATTTAGTGTTTTACGACAAGCTTCACCAACATGAAGAGATACAATTAAGCGTGATCGTTTCTGGAGAAGGCTCTTTAATTGTTGGCGATACGGTAACACTGTACAAATCTGGCGACATTTTGGTTATTGGCAGTAATTTACCACATGTTTTTAAAAGCGATGCCATTTCCGAAACTCCTTCGCACATGCTTACGTTATTTTTTACCAAAACCTCGTTCGGATCTCATTTTTTTGAACTGGAAGAACTTAGCGAACTTAACGATTTTTTTAACCGTGCTGCCCATGGTTTTAAAGTTACCTCTAACAACGAGACCATTTACAAATCGTTTTTAAAATTAAATTCGGCGACTAAGTTAGAGCGTTTCATCAGTTTATTAGATATCCTTAAAATTATTTCGCAAAGCAGCTACACTAGTTTATCCTCTTTTATTTACGAAAAAAAATATACCGACAACGAGGGAAAACGCATGCGTGATGTTTTTGAGTATACCATGACGCATTTTGAACAAGATATTACTTTAGAAACCATTTCGGAAGTATCGGCAATGACCAAAAATGCGTTTTGTAAGTATTTTAAAAAACGAACCAACAAAACCTACTTTCAGTTTTTAAACGAACTTCGCATAGAACACGCCTGCAAACTGATTAAAAAGGAGAATGACTTATCGATTTCGGATATTGCTTACGCTTCTGGCTTTAAAAACATCTCTAACTTTAACAGGCAATTTAAAACGGTAAAAGGGTTAAGCCCGAGCATGTTTAAAAAATCATCTTAACAGACGCGCTGAATTCCAACCCTTATATTTATTTCGAAAACTCTGGCACAGCCACGTAAATATAATCGCCATGTATGCCCGTAAAGTATGCGCTATAGGCTTTATTTATTTGGTTACGCTCTGCAACATTAGGCCATGCTTTTTCTGTTAATGCGATATTGGTTTTAAGCATTTGTTCTAAATCGTGATAGGAACGCACATAAAATGCCTCGACAAATTCCGATTTATCGGATCCCCAAGCATGTACATTCGCATAATAGCCTTTTATATATTCGTTTTTATTAAACACATTTTCCAGATACAACTTTTGTAATTTTTGAAAATCTGCATCTAAACCATTTCCTGTTTTTGAAAAATGACTTCGCCTAATGTACATTAACATTTCATGATCTACTGTAGCGTATTCGTTTGTAGGCTTAATTTGCGGTAAGGTAAGATAAATTTCATCGGAATGGTAAACTTGGTAATACGATGCCAATTGCTTTAAAAATGCCTCTCGTTTGGTTTGATCTGGCCAAGCTTCTTGCTCTAATTCGGTGTTTCGGTTAATGGCATTGTTTATATCTTCCCAAGAATTAAAGGTTTGCACTAAAAGCAATTCGCTACTATCGTTAGAAAACCGATGTAAATAGTAAGTAGACGATCTTAAAAATTCGTTTTTACTGGTAACCTTATCAAAGTATTCCTGTTCGCCGCGTTTCCAATCGTTCAAATTTAAATTATCAAAATCTAAATCCCAATGATAATGTGTTACCGTTACAAACTTCGGAACACCTTCTTTGGCACGTTGCCCGTAAGCAAACACACTACAACATAATATAAACAACACAATTTTTACACACCTCATAACTCTAGAATTAAAATGAATACATGACGATTTTCAATTTAAAATGAACCTTATCAATTTTAAACTGTATTAATTCTAGTTCTTGTAGGGAAGACTATTTACGTTCTAAATTAGATAAAAAAAACCAAACACCTACACTGATTAACAAATAGTTATCAATTATTTTAATGTGTCCCGAAGTTTTTTAGGAAGCCCTTGAACTACCAAATGGTAAGAATCGTCTATTAATTTTAGTATTAAAGACAGTTCTGTATCGCCCTGATTTAACTGAACCGTATTCCAATGTTTTTTACTCATGTGGTATCCCGGAGTTATACTGTTGTAACGCGCTCTTAAATTTTCGGCTTCGATGGGATCGCATTTTAAATTAATTGCAGGATGGCCTTCTTCCCACCCTTTTAGCGAGGTTAACAAAAACATTTTGCCTAAAACTTTTAGCACCAAAGTATCGTTATCGAACGGAGATGCCTCTGTAACTCCAGGCTTTTTTAAACAATATTCGTAAAGCTGTTCTATGTTAATCATGATACTAAATTAATTATCGTTTATGTTCAGATTGACGTTTGGAAGGCTTACCAATGTATCCCAAATGTGTGTGATGAAAACTGTCGTTATATTTTAAGCCATAGCCCAATAATCTATCGAATGCGGCATGCCCCAACATGATTACCCCAACAAGCTGAAAAAACTCTATTGCCATTAAAGTCCCCAAAATATAGAACACTACCGCTACGCCTTTATGATGTAGTATATTATAGCAAAAAGCGCCAATTTTAGTATTAAAAGCATACCCTACAAAACCCACATCGGGTGTTAAAAACAATACCAAAAACCACCACCAAGCAAACGATAATTGCGAGAATAAAAACACAGAAAGCAACAAGATCCCACAATCTTCTAATTTTAAAATTGTTTTCATTATGATTTTAAGTTTTCGATTGTTTCGTCTTCTATTTTTAAAGCAGAATAATCTAGCGTCCAGTCTATGGTTTCAACAATTTTCTCTATCATTAAAATGGCTTGCAGTGCTTCTTTTTTGGCTGTAAGCATTAATCTGCTTTCAGGAATTTTATCTAAAATATGTTGCTTTGCTTCTTTATTTAGCACGGTTAAATCGTCTGAAGCAAATTTATTAAACAAACCATTTTTAATATCGTAGTATCTTAAATCGGGTTCTATAGACAAAACTTCCGGCTGTGGTAAATGTTCTACAATAATTTGCTTTGTTTCGGTATTGGCCTTTAGTTTCACTCGTGTCAAATCGTAACCAATATGTACTTTGGCATTAATAACAATAAGCGCTTTGCGTTTGCTTGAAAATAAGCCTAAAAAATGTTCTTTAATATTTTCGTGGTGGTAAATTTCTGCAAACTCGCCTTCTACCGTAATTAATTTACAAACACTTTTTATTTTCTCTAAAAGTACGGTCGATTGCTTTTGGGTTAAATCTTTTTGCTCTTTCTTTTTATAAAAGGTAAACCCCCAATAGGTTACTAAAACCCCAAGCAGTACCATTAATACATTTTCAAACATTGCTTTAAAAATTAATCGGTAATCAATTCATATAAAATAGGCTTACTAGGTACAGCATCGTTTTCGAAAGGTGCTATTTGCAGATTTAAAAAATACGTCCCGTCTTTTACTGCATTCGGCACATAAATAAATTCGGTAATACTGGCATTTAAACGCAACTTCCCTTTCGTGTTCCAAAAGGCATTATGCGCCAAAAGTTCGCCATTATCTTTTTCTTTGTCTACACTAGGTAAATCTATAAGTAAATGTTCCACCCCTTTTTCTCGTAAATAAACTGCGGCCTCTTCTAACAAATATGGTGGATTGGTGTGCGAATACTGCTTGCTTAATTTTTCGGTGGTATTGGGGATGGTACGAATAACAACAGCCTGACGTTTTTTGTTTCCTAAGGCAAACTGAATTTGTTTTTTTGAAATCACAAAATCATCGTTTAATGTTTCCATTGCTACTGTTATAACTTCGGCCAGAAAAAAAAACTGTTTTAAATTTTGGTTGATTGAATAAAAGGCTTCCGTAATATGGCCAGCACACTCGGTATGTGTACCGTGGGCATGCGGATTAAACATGATATTATTAAAATTGACGCTAGCGCCTTCCGACACTTTTGCTACCCAACCATCTTCTTCTACCGGTTCTATTTTAGGTTCGTCTAAATACCAAGCATTTACATTACTTTTTGACGCCCGCAACGGGATAGAAATATCTAAAGGTTTGGTTAAATCGATTTGATATTTTTTAGAATTGGTTTGAATGGTTGCAATCATAATATTTCGAATTTAAATCTTGAAGAGATGCGAAGCAATGCCATCGCTCAAGAATTTTCCTTTTGGGGTAACTTTAAGTTTATCATCTTCAATATACAATAATTCTTCCTTAAAATATTTATCTGCCTGCTCTAAAATGTAAGATTTATAAACCGGACTAAAATTCGTTTCTAAAACATTGAGGTCTACTCCCCAAATGGTTCTTAACCCCGTCATAACATATTCGTTATATGTATCTGTTTCGCTAAGTATTTCCTCGGTTTTGGGCAAAATATTATCTTGAATTGCTTTTATATATTTTGTATTATTAGAGACATTCCAACTCCGCGACACCCCGTTGTAAGAATGTGCCGAAGGACCAATACCTATATACGTTTTGCCTTGCCAATAGGCTGAATTATTTTGACTGAAATAGCCTTCTTTTCCAAAATTAGACAATTCGTAATGTATAAAACCAGCAGCTGTTAACTGCTCTATTAACATAAAAAACTGCTCTTGCGCTTTGGCTTCATCTATATTAGCAATTTTGCCCTTTTCTATTAAACTTTCTAAAGCGGTTTTAGGTTCTACTGTTAGGGCGTAACAAGAAATATGCGGAATGTTATAGTCGAGCACCCGCTGGATATTATTTAACCATTGCACGTTCGAGGCGCCCGGAATACCATAAATTAAATCTACCGAAATATTATCGAAATATTTGGCAGCTTCCTGTAAACATGCTTGGGCCTGCTGCGCGTTATGGGCACGATTCATCAATTTTAAATCGGCTTCATAAAAGGATTGTACGCCAATGCTTAAGCGATTGATTTTACTATTGGAAAGTGCTATAAGTTTTTCGTTAGACAAATCATCTGGATTGGCTTCTAAAGTAATCTCGGGTTGCGATACCACCCGATAATGTTTATAAACCGAATCTATAATATCATTAATTTCTTCCGTTGATAAAACACTTGGTGTTCCTCCACCAAAATAAATAGTGTTTACGGTTTGATTTAGCAGTTCATTTTTTCTGATTTCTAATTCCGATTTTAAGGCTGCAATAAGTTCGTCTTTCTTTTTTAAATTGGTAGAAAAATGAAAATCACAATAAAAGCATGCTTGCTTACAAAACGGAATATGAATATAAATACCAGACATGATATTGGTTTTATAAATGAAAGTTGAACGTTAGAAGTCTGTAAATTACTTTTTAATACGCGCTTCGTTTTGCTTTACAAAACTAGCCCACCCAGAATAACTTTTTCCAACCTCTACACGGCCCTCGTTATAAAAATGACAGACTGCAGCCGCCAAACCATCGGTTGCATCGAGATTTTTTGGCAGACTTTTTAACTTTAAAACACTTTGTAGCATTTTTGCCACCTGCTCTTTACTGGCGTTACCATTGCCTGTTATGGCCATCTTTATTTTTTTTGGCGAATACTCTGTTATAGGGACTTCCCGCGATAAGCCTGCAGCCATGGCCACACCTTGAGCGCGCCCTAACTTTAACATACTCTGTACATTTTTCCCAAAAAAAGGAGCTTCGATAGCTATTTCATCTGGATGATGGGTTTCTATAAGCTCTATCGTTCTTTCAAAAATAAGCTTCAATTTTAGGTAATGGTCGTCGTATTTTTTTAAATCCAATTCATTCAACTGCAAAAAAGACATGGTTTTACCCACCACTTTAATCAACCCAAATCCCATAATTGTAGTTCCTGGATCAATTCCTAAAATAATACGTTCCTTACTCATTTAATTACAAAAATAACAACCGCTCAAAGATAAGGAAACCCCAACGGTAAATGTAAAGATGCTACCATTAAAAGCACCTAAATGATTTTCTGGCGGCGAATAATCTTCGGGATTAGAAAATCCATACACAAATGCCAAATCTGTAAAGACTGTGGTATTACGACTTAACTCGTAAGAGAGGTCTGTACCTAACATGACATTTAAATAATTCTGTTTATTGTCTTTAAGAGTTCCCAATGGTTTTGCTACGGTATATCCTGGTCCTCCATGCGCCATAAGCGTGAATTCTTCTGGAAGAATGCCAAAAACATGTGAATAATCGTAAACTGCCTGCGCATTAATTCGTACATAATTAATTTTAAAATCGGGCACATCGTTGGCATTCGAAATACGATTATACCCTAAATCTAATTTTGCGCCCCAACGTTTGTTTAATAAATACTGTGCCCCTACATTAATGGTTGGCAAATTAAAGGCATGCCCTGCAATATCTGTGCTTAAATCTTGGTCTGGCTGTGCAAAACCATGCTCGAATGCATGATTGAAGCCAACGGCCAACTGAAATCTTAATTTATCTTCTTCCTGTTGCGAAAACCCATAAAGGCTACTAAAAAATATCATTACAACCAGAACTACTTTACAATTTTGTTTTTTAATTTTAGAAGACATCTTATAATAAAAGGTTTAATTTGCAACATGCACGCTAAGGCACTTTCTTACAAATCTAATCAATTCTTAATTTTAACGGTTAAGATAAGTATTATTGCGTGTAGTTTTTATGTTATTTATTCAAAAATGGATAAAAACTTGGGGGTACACCACTTACAGCACTCAGCGCTTTTCCAGATCGAAAATGGCAAAACCATAAATCTTTGGTTATTTATTCTGCTTTGCTCCTTCATTAATTGGGGTTTAGAATTTTTGAAATGGCAACAATTGGTAAAACCTATTAAAACAATAACTTACGCTACTGCAGGAATGCAAACCTTAGGCGCTCACGCTGCATCGTTATTTACACCCAATCGCATAGGTGATTATGGCGCTAAAGCTTTATATTTCCCAAAATCTCTAAGAACCAGAATAATGACCCTAAATGCCATTGGTAATATATCGCTGATGCTGATTACATGTATTTTGGGTGGTTTCGGACTTTTAGCCCTCCTTAAAATGTATCCTTCTATCAGCCTGCTACATACAAACTATTCGATTGTATATGCTATTATAATTTGCATCTGTTTAGGAATTTATTCCATCTTAAAATACAAGGCTTCAGTATACCGGTACTTTAAGAAATTAAAAGTTTTTATATCTTCAATTTCTAAGGCTACGCTAGTAACAACTATTGGTATTTCTCTGTTAAGATATGCTGTGTTTTCGTTTCAGTTTTACTTTATACTTATTTGTTTAAAAACCGAAATAAGTTATTTACAGGCCATGATGCTAATTTCCAGCATGTACCTTTTGGCCTCTGTAATACCAAGTTTATTTATTTTTGATGTTGTTTTAAAAGGCGGTATTGCGGTGTATCTTTTTTCGATTTTAAACATACCCGAAAGTGTGGTTTTAAGCACTGTAACCTTAATGTGGTTCTGTAATACCGTATTACCAAGTGTTATAGGATACTATGCCATTTTAAAATTTAAGCCCATAACGTTTTTAAGTGAATGATTGTTTTTAGCCTTACCGTACTTATAAGTTATTTGGTTTTAATAGGCAGTTTTTGTGTTGGTTTTGAAAAACTGCCTAAACCTAAAAGCAACACAGCAATAAACCAACCAACTACAACATTTTCTATTGTTATTCCGTTTAGGAACGAAGCGAAACACCTTCCACAACTCTTACAAACTTTAGCTCTTTTACAGTATCCTAAGGGTGCCTTCGAAATATTATTGGTAAATGATGCATCTACTGATAATTCTGAAGCACTTATTACTAATTTTTCTACCGCCAATCCGCAATTACACATTCGCTTATTAATCAACCAAAGACATTCTAAATCGCCTAAAAAGGACGCCATACAAACTGCCATACAAACAGCAAAACACCAATGGATTATAACTACAGATGCCGACTGTTTAATTCCAGAATTATGGCTAGATACGTTTAACAATTACATACAAAGCTACAAACCGGTAATGCTTGTTGCCCCTGTAACCTACATCGTTCAGTCTTCATTTTTAAACCAATTCCAGTGGTTTGATATGATGAGTTTACAAGGCGCAACCATAGGTGGTTTTGGCATTGGCAAACCGTTTTTATGTAATGGCGCTAATTTAGCATATAAAAAAAATGCCTTTATAAATAGCAACGGATTTAATAACAACAATACCATTGCCAGTGGCGACGATATTTTTATGTTAGAAAACATGGTTTCTCGCCACCCTAAGCGTGTACACTATGTAAAAGACGTTGCCGCCATAGTTTACACCCATGCACAACCCAATATTCCGGATTTAATACAGCAGCGTAAACGCTGGGCTTCAAAAACAAAAGCTTATCGATATCCGTTTAGCAAACTAACTGGCGTTTTAGTGTTTTTAATGAATGCTTTAGTAATAACTTTAGGCTTATGGTCTTGCTTTGGAGATATAAACGTGATATACATTTTATGCCTATTTATAGCAAAATGTAGTATCGATTTTATCTTGATTTTTAAAAGCGCATCGTTTTTTAGGCAAACCAACACCTTAAAGTGGTATGTTTTTTCGGCTGTATTGTATCCTTTTTTCTGCACATTTATAGTAGGCGCCTCAATGTTTTCATCTTACAAATGGAAAGGTCGCGAATTTACAAAATAAGTCTTTGTACTAAATGGTATTAATTTACCTTAACAATAATAGGCAGGGTAAATTCGGTTGTTACTTTTTGGCCGCGTTTTATAGCAGGTTCTATCGTCGGCAAACTATCTAAACTCGAAGCAATCAGTTCTTGAATATTTGGAATTTCTGCTTGAGTGATAGAATCGACTTTAAATTGAAGCAAACTAAGTTCTCCCACATCCGAAATTTTCAATCGGATTTGCAAAGTATCTAACACATCGTGGTTTACAATAATACGTGCTTGCTCTAAATGGTTTAAAATTACAACCGACAATGTTTGCTCGAAACATTGCTTTCTATCCTGTTGCGTTTCGGTATTATTACAGGAAGAGAATGTGGGGTATTCATCGACTTCGTTCCAGGTAAACGATTGTAATTCTTCATTTAAAATTGCCTCGGTCGATGTTTTTTTCACCTTTAAATCGTCGCATGCACTTACAAAAACCAAAATAAGTAAAACAAAAAATAGTTTCATAGTCTAAGATGAACACCGAAAATACAATATTTTTAATATTTAATGCTTTTACAACTACAAATGTTAATTAAAAAGTGTTTAACTAAACCAGTATAGACTTCCAGTCTATAGGTTTGAAAACAAACTGAAAGTTCGATTATTTGTATTTATTTTAGCCACAAATACACTAATATTCTTTATAAAAACTATGTCAAATATTCGTGCATTCGTGGCGAAAAAATATTTATAGAAACTGAAAGTCTTGCACTAAAAGTGCATAGTTTCAACTAACGACTGAGACCAATGAAGGTTTACCACAAAACAAGTCTCTAAAAAAAATAGCCGAAGCTAGGCTTCGGCTTTATAATGTTTGTGCTGTAAAGCGCTTAATCGGCCACCTGAAAAATTATAGGTAATGAATAAGCTACCGTTACATTCTTGCCTTGCATTTTTCCTGGTGTCATTTTAGGCAATAAATTTACTACGCGTAAAGCTTCTTTTTCCAACTCAACAATTGGTGCACGTGCTTTGGCTCCAACAATCGATCCTTCGCTATCTATTTTAAAAATTACGCTTATACGTTGTTTCCCCGATAATCCTTTTTCTCCAGCAAGATCGGTATTGAAATTTTCTGCAACGAATTTGGTAAGCTGTTCAGAAAAACATTTTTTTTGTTCTCCTGCGTCCAAGCTTTCACAACCTGGAAAAACAGGCACACTGGTAACTAAACTAAAAGGCACCTCTGTATCTGCCACTACATCTTGTAAATCTGGATTATTAAATCCGTTTGGAGAAACTAAAACCATAAGCGATTTTAAAGCAGCATCTTCTTCGTCTGAAACATAACCTTTTGCGGCTATAGATTCTTTTAGAATTTCTATATTCTGAAGCACGTTAGAGCGATCTTCTTGACCAGCAACGCCTCCTAAGGCTGTGTCGCTATCTTTATCGCAAGAGGTGTAGAACAACATTCCCAACACGACAGGAATAATTAAGGCGTACTTTAATGCATGAACTTGTTTTGATTTTGTTTTTGTTAACATAATGATTCGTTTTTTGATTAATGATTGTTTATAAAATGGATTGATGAATGATATATCTTTAACATCGAAAACTTGACTTAACAAATTTTGATAGTAGGAGGCTTTGTCCTGCTGTTTAATTACGGTTGCATCGGCAATAAACTCGTGAAGCGCCACCATTCTATTGTGATACATATATACTAACGGATTGTACCAAAACACGATACGAAGCATTTCAAAAAACAACAAATCTAAACTGTGTTTGTGTTTAATGTGCACGCACTCGTGCATTAAAATAGTTTGGTATTGGTTATCGGTAATTTGATCGCCTAGAAACACATAATTAAAAAACGAATATGCTGCAGTGCTCTGATTGATGGTAATTACGGTGTAACCATTTACACGATGCTTTTTTGCACTAAATACGGTTTTGAGCACCTTATATATTTTCAATAAAAATAATACTGAAGCAATACCTATACCTGCATATATAATAAACTCCCAGGTCCAAAATGTGGTCTCCGACGTAATAAATACAGCTGGCAAGAGTTCCGTTTTTAGCTGTACTTGCTCTGGATGTATAATTACTGCAGGCAGCTGTACCACATAATTTTGAGGCACTATATTTTTAAAAGCATCTATTTGTATTAACGGCAACACCAACGCTGCTATAGGCGTAAATAACAAATAAAATCGATTCCAGTTAAAAAAGGTTTCGCGCTTTAAAAACACATCGTATACCAGTAAAAAAAACAACTGAAAAGCTATTGTTTGTAGAATGTAATGTACCATGGCTAATCGTTTTTCTGAATATCTTTAAGTACGGCTTCCATGTCTTTTAAACTTATATCGTTCTCCTTTACGAAGAAGGAAACTAAACTTTTAAAAGATCCCTGAAAATAATTGTTAACCAACGCGTTTAACGATTGATTGCTATAATCTTCTTTTGTCACTTTAGGAAAATACGTATGCCCTTTACCTTGTTTTTCGTAATCTACAAATCCTTTACTTTCTAAAATCCTCACTATGGTCGACACCGTGTTATAGGCAGGCTTAGGTTCTGGTAATTCTTTAATTATAGCCTTAACATTGGCTTTCTCTAATTGCCAAAGCACTTGCATAATTTCCTCTTCCGCTTTAGTTAACGCTTTCATACAACTAAGTTTTTAGTTTAACAACAAGACAAATATAACTAAATATTTAGTTTAAACTAATTTTTTAGTCAAAAAAATGTTTTTATTTCTATATCTTAGTTATAGTAAAATTGTTTGTTATGGATATTGCCCTGTTAATTTTAGGTTTTGTATGTATGTGTATAGGTATTTTAGGAAGCTTTTTACCTGTGCTCCCCGGCCCGCCTATAAGCTGGATCGGACTTTTATTGTTGTACCTTACTAAGGCTATACCCAATAACTGGATGTTTTTAATAGTTACTTTACTCATCGCTTTAGCTGTAATAATTATAGATTATGCCATTCCTGCAATGGGAACTAAAAAATTTGGGGGCAGTAAATTTGGGGTTATAGGAACCACTGTAGGGCTACTTATTGCCATAGTATTTCCTGTATTGGGCTTTTTAGGTATTATTATCTGGCCTTTTGTTGGTGCTTTTGTTGGCGAATTGTTAAACAAAACACATCATAAAAAAGCTGCCAAAGCTGCACTAGGTTCGTTTTTAGGTTTTTTAACGGGAACCTTTTTAAAGTTTATAATTTCGGTAATATACTTTGGATTGTTTGTGCGTGTATTTTGGAAATTCAAAGACGCTTTCTCTATGTGGTAAACTTTGCCTTAGCATATAGAATATCAGTAGTATAGAAATTTTGGGATAAAAAAAAACCTCATAAAGATATTATGAGGTTAAATTTGTAAGTTGCTATTATCAACAATTAATTCATGAGGGATTTATGGATTAATACTTTTGTATTGTGTTGTTGATACTGATTCAAAGATACAGGCTATAAATAACTTTTTGCTGCGGAAAAACCGTAAATCTTCAATTTTAACATGCATTTCATCGATTTTTTTCACCTATAATCTAAATCAATCCTAATCTTTTCGCTTCATATAATAAGGTTTCATCTTGTCCGTCTTCTACTGCAAATATCATTTTAAGCTGTTTTTTACGCTTTTCTATAGCACTTAACGATAAATCTACATGCTCTGCAAGGTTCTTAGTTTTAACACCTTGCGACAATAAATACAGGATTTTTCTGTTTTTATCGTCTAAATTAATATCGTTAATAAGCGTTTGCTTTAAATACTTAGCCACTGTACCGCTATAAAACGGTGGGCTGGTTAATATAACTTGAAAGGCACTAGCTAATTCGCTAGAAGTTAAATCGCTTTTAATTAAAAAACCTTCTGGCTGTATTTGTTCTACTATATTATGAATTCGGTATGTTTCGTTAAACATGGTTAAAATTACAATCTTGGCATTTGGCAAAATTTGTCGTGCATGTAATGCCAGATCTTCACCACTATTAAATTTACCATCTTTAGACGGCGGCATTTTTATATCTATAAACAGTACATCATACGGTTCGCCTTTGGCAATGCTATTGGCCATTGCGGTTAAAGACTGATCGCAGTTGTTCGCTGTATCTATCTCGAGTTCTTGGTCTGCTTTTTTGGTAGATAATAACGTGTTTTGATACCCTTCGATAATCATTGGGTGATCGTCTGTCATTAAAATTTTAATTTTTGTTTTTGCCATGCTATTAGGTATTGTTTATTGGGGTATTAATGATTAGTGTTGTGCCGTTTTGTTTTTCGGAAATAACTTTTAAATGACCATGAATTTCTTTCAATCTGGATTTCATGTTTTTGAGTCCGATGCCTTGTTTCGATTTATTAAGGTCGAAACCGATGCCATCGTCTGAAATTTCCAAAAACAATTCTTGGTTTTCAAGATAAAATTTTATTTCAATTTTAGAAGCTTTTGCATGTTTAAAAACATTTTGGATTGCTTCTTGAATAATTCTGTATAAATGAATTTTTGTTTTGTTAGGGATGGCATCCCAATTAATATTATCGTCGTGTTTTAATTCGGCCATAATATTATAAGCTAAAGCCTGTTTTTCGAGTAAAGTTTTAACTATATCTATATACCCAGAATTCGACACAAAATCTATATTTAAATCGTGCGACACTTTACGTATATCCTGTTCTATAGTTTTCAGCTCGTCTAAATAACTGCCTCTAGTTTGGATCGCTTCGGCCGATGTACTAAAATTTAAACTATCTAAACTCAGCCGTGTTCCAAACAATCTACTTAAAATGCCGTCGTGCAATTCTTCGGATATTCGACGCTTTTCCATCGTTCTGGCTTCATCGATTTTATCTTGTTGCAGTAACATTAAATTGTATATTTCTTCGTTGGCTTGTTGTTGCTGCTGCTTAAACTGAAGGGATTTATTTCTATTGCGCTGCGTGATAATAATGAATAACAAAAAGAAGGTAATTAAAAGACCTCCAGACAAAATTATTAACCAAGAACGCTCTTTTGATATTTTAATGTTTTTCTGCTCTATTTCTTTTGTTTCGTAACGTATTCTCGCAAATTTATTACGGACTGCACGCTCACTTTTTTGCAAGCTATCGTTTAAATGAATATAGGCTTTATAATGTTGAACGGCAGCGCTATCGCTTTCGATTTTAGATAGCAATAATAATGATTTTAAAAGATCGTCGTTATGATATTGTTCCGATATATTTTTAGCACGATAGGCATATTTTTTAGCAGAATCTTTTTGTTTCATATCGTTATAATACTCTGCAATATGCTGATTAATGATTATAGAATTATAGCTTTCTCCAATACTATCGCATACATTTAAAGCTTCGGTATACAACTTTAATGTCTGCTCTTTATCGCCAGATTGATAGCGTGTATTAGCATAATTATCTAAAACCAAGGCGTAAAAAGATGGGCGTTCTTGTTTTAAATTTTTATTCGATAAAACACTTTTGTAAAGCTCTAATGCCGTTTTATAATTTCCAGAGTTTTTATAAGCAGCTCCTAAATTATTCATGGAATTATCGATGGTCGCGCTATTATCGCCCTCTAAACTTTGCTTTAACACCAATGCTTTATTATGGTAATTTATGGCTTCTTGTTGTTGCTCTAATTGGTCGAAAACCAAACCCAGGTTGTTGTATAAATAGGCTTTCTTACGGATATTTTTATCAATTTTTGGCAAAGAATCTAAAAGCTTAATTGCTTCAACCGAGGTTACCTCGCTACCAATAAAATCCTTTTCATTTTTTTGAATGATGGCGATACTCAATAAAATGGAAGCTGTATTATAAGCATCGTGCAAACGTCTATAAATTTTTTCCGATTTATAATAGTAATAATACGCGCTATCGCTTAAAATCTTTTCATAAAAATCACCCATTTTAGAGTAGATCTTAGCCTGATAAACAGAATCGCCTACGCGCTCGGCATATTTTAGGTTATCGTGATTAGCCTTTAAAAATAAGTCGAAAAATTTACGCTCCTTATATAAATCTGCAATCTGTAAATTGCTTTTTAACACCAAAGAGTCTTTACGCGATTGTTCCGCATATTGTTTGGCCCGTTTAGCAAATAACAGTCTGGTATCGTAGTCGTATTTTTCGTAATTACTGGACCTAGAAAGCAATATAGCAACACTATCTTTTTTGGACCGTTGTGCCAAAGCCTTTGCGTAAAAACCGCTAAAAGTGATTATAAAACAAATAAAAATTTTATATGCGTTCCCCAAGGCTACATTAGTATCAATTTACCCAAAAGTATTTATTTTTTTTAAGTTATAAACACAAAATAGCCCCAATAATAATTTATCGGGGCTATTGATAGTATAACTAGTTCTATTCTATTTTTCGTCTACAACGCCACCAGTATAATATGTGGCTTCAACATCGTCTGGGGCTACTAGTACATCGTCGTCTTCTAAATCTTCTTTAACACAAGAGGTTAACGATCCAAATAATACAAGGGCAAAAAAGGTAATTCTTAGAGATTTCATAAGCTTCAATTTTAGGTTGTTTTAGTATAATTTTTAATATTAATTTTTCTAATCTTAAACAGTTTGCCTTAAAATAAGGCAGTACAAAACGTACTTAAACAACTAAAAAATATAGTGAGGGAAGCTGGTAAAAAATGAACCTTAATGAATTAATACATCTTTTACTACTATTTCTACAGCAAAAGACTATGTAAATATATGTTAAATATATCCTAATTTCCAAATTTTATATCGATAAAAAGCCTTAAAAATCGATGAAAAGTACTAAAATTTAACATTTAATAATTAAAAAACAGCTATTTCGCTTCAATTTCAATAAAATTGCAATATTTAATTATCTTCATTTCAATAAATTACACGTTGAAAAATGATAAAAAACATACACCATATAGCAATAATTTGTTCAGATTACCCCAAATCGAAACATTTTTACACCACTATTCTTGGTCTAGATATTTTAAATGAAACTTATAGAGCAGATCGCGAATCGTATAAATTAGATTTGGCCATGAACGGTAATTATGTTATTGAACTATTTTCTTTTCCTGATCCTCCAAAACGTATATCAAGGCCAGAAGGCACAGGTTTAAGACATCTCGCTTTTGAAGTCGATGATATTAGTACGGAAGTTGAACGTTTAAAAACATTAGGAGTTATCTGCGAACCAATACGTATGGATGAATACACACAAAAACAGTTTACATTTTTTGAAGATCCAGACGGTTTACCCTTAGAACTTTATGAAGCCTAAAAACAAACGAATGCTTATAACTTTTGAAGGCCCCAGTGCCATAGGGAAATCTACATTATGTACTCATCTTAAAACTCAATTTTACAGCGTTCCAGAAGTGAACGAACTATTTAAACGCCCTAAAACAGCATCAAACCTTTGGTATTACAAAAAGCAACTATCGCGGTATAGCTTAGGCTTAAATGCATCTACTTCGGTGATATTTGATGGCGATGTGTTTCAACCCTTATGGTATAATTGGACATATCATTCTAAAGATTTCAATTTAGCTGATGCTTTGTCTTTTTATAAAACCGAAATTTTTAAACAAACCCTCACTTTCCCAGATTTATATATCGTGTTTTACTGCGACACCAAACGTTTATACTTTAGAAAAACTAAGGATTTTACACGAAAAAGAAGTAACTTTAACAAGCACTTACAACTGATTCCTAATCAGTATCGCTATTTTAAATTTCTTGCTAAACACACCGACGTTAATGTAGTTTTTATACCCTATTTAGATTTACAAACCACACGCTCACAAGTATTAAACACGATAAACAAACAGCAATTAATAACCAACAAGACTATAAACCACTACCAAACCATAAACCAAATAGAAGCCTGGCTTACCAACAATAAACCTACTGCATGGTCAACTAATTATTAATCTTAAAAACTTCTAATTATGACACAATTAAATCCGTACTTAACATTTTTAGGCGACTGCGAAACAGCCTTTAATTTTTACAAATCTGTTTTTGGAGGCGAATTCACCTATTTAGGGCGCTTTGGAGAAATGCCTCCACAAGAGGGAGTAACCGTTAACGAAGCCGATAAAGACAAAATTATGCACATTAGTTTACCCATTAACAGTAACACCATTTTAATGGGTAGCGACACTGGTGGCGATTGGGCTAATAAAACCCTTATAGGCAATAATATTAGTCTATCTTTAAATGTAGATAGTAAAGCCGAAGCCGACAGATTATTTAGTGCATTGTCTGAAGGCGGTACTATAACCATGCCTATGGAGGATACTTTTTGGGGAGATTATTTTGGAATGCTTACAGACAAGTTTAAAATAAATTGGATGATTAGCTTTAACGACAAGCAGTCCTAATGTTAAAATTGTGAAGTCATGAAATAAAATTAATTTCACACGTTTTTATTTAAGACTATAAAACAGAAACTATTTGCCTATACAAAGGTGTATGGGCAAATAAATTTAGTGTTAAAGTCATTTTTTATTATTTAAAAATAAATTAATATTGCACTCGTATTTAATGATTTAGAACGACTATGAGACAGAGACTTACAAAAAAAATCCACCTTAAACACAAAATTTTTGCAGCTGCAGTTTTACTTACAGCTTCGTCTGTATTGGGTACAAAAACCTTGGCCAAATACAGAATAAACCCTAAGCATAAATTTCATCGTTTAGATTTTAAAGTCGATAATTACAACAATTTACCTTTCACATTACCAGATCACGAATTTAAGCCGCTTTTTGCCTACAAAAATGCTGATTTTGAAACTTCGCTTACTAACGAAATTTCAAAAAATTCAACCTGGAAAAACTTAATAGATAACAAAAGGATGTCTATTGGTGTTATAGATTTGAGCCAGCCAGAGGCTCCTAGATTTGCTCAAATAAACGGCGAAGAAATGATGTATGCGGCAAGTCTTCCTAAAATTGCTGTTTTACTAGCTGCCGAAGACGCCTTGGAAAAAGGCGAGTTACAAGCAACTCCAGATGTTAAAAGCGATATGAGGCAAATGATTAGCCGTTCTAACAACCAAGCAACGACTAGAATGATAGATCGTCTTGGTTTTCAAAAAATAGAAAGTGTACTCACCGCGCCCGAATATCATTTATACGAACCCAATAATGGAGGCGGCTTATGGGTAGGCAAGCGCTATGCCGCTTCTGGACCTACCAACAGAGAACCTTTAAAAAACCTAAGCCATGCGGCTTCTGCCGATCAGGTGTGCCGCTTTTATTATTTAATGTTACATGGCAAGTTGGTAACTCCAGAACGTTCTAAACACATGTTAGACATGATGGAAAATCCAGAATTGCATCATAAATTTGTAAATACCCTAGAGCGTATAGACCCCGATGCTAGATTATTTAGAAAATCTGGTAGTTGGAGAAATTGGCATTCCGACTCTATTCTTGTTTGGAGCGAAGATCGCAAGTATATTTTGGTAGCTTTAATTGAAAATGAAAATGGTGAGCAAATAATTCGTAATTTGGTTGAGCCCATAGAAAAGGCTATTAACTCCAAACCAAATGCTGCCAATACAGAAAGTTAAAACCTACTTACTAGACGTTTTTGACATTAATGAAGATGAGCTTCAGAAAACCCTGTTGCTACAACTCAATATTTTTTTATTAATTACAACCTTACTGGTTGTAAAGCCTACAATAAATTCTTTATTTCTTTCAGAATTAACCGCTAAAGCCTTGCCTTTAGCTTATATTTTTACGGCAGCTTCGGCAGTAATAGGCTCTTACTTTTACGACAAATTCCTGGAGCGTTATAAGTTAAACCGAGTAATAGAACTTACCCTATGGGGATGTTTGCTATCCTTAATTATTTTTGGTATTGCTTTAAGTACGCATTTAAAACTAGGCTATTTATTGTACATCCCCTACATTTGGGTAGCCATTTATGGTTTATTAACCACATCGCAATTCTGGATTTTAGCAAATTTAGTCTACAACATTAGAGAAGCCAAACGCATTTTTGGCTTTATAGGCGCTGGCGCTATTGCTGGGGGAATTTTTGGAGGGTATCTCGCTTCGTTATTAACCAATTTTATAAATTCCGAGCACTTATTATTTGTCGCAGCCGCACTACTACTCTGCTGTTTGCCCATTACAAAATATATATGGAACACCAATGTAGCCAACACCAACTTAGCTAATATCGCCCATAAATCAGAACACAAAGGCGAGTCTCCTATTGCTTTAATTAAACAATCTAAACTGCTATCCAGAATTGCATTGGTTATTGGCATAGGTGTTATTGTAGCTAAACTTGTAGACTATCAATACAGCCATTATGCTTCCGAAATGATTTTAAATCAGGAAAAACTAACATCATTTTTCGGGTTTTGGTTTTCTACTTTAAGTGTTATTTCGTTGGTTATCCAACTCTTTTTAACCAAACGTATTGTTGGTACATTTGGAGTCGGAAAATCGTTATTATGGCTTCCTGTTGGTATTTTAATAGGCTCTATAATCCTACTCTTTGTTCCCGAATTAGGAGTAATCGTTTTTATAAAAATAGTAGATGGTAGTTTAAAGCAATCCGTAAATAAATCGGCTACAGAATTATTGTCTATCCCCATCCCGATAGACATCAAGAAAAAAACCAAAACATTTATAGATGTTGTTGTAGACAGTATTGCTACAGGATTGGCGGGACTTATTCTTATCTTTTTTATTAACGGCCTAAAAATACATTCTATTTATGTTAGCTTAATTACCATAGTACTCATTATAGTTTGGATTGTGGTTATTTTTAAACTGCGTTCGGCTTATGTAGATGCGTTTAAAAACCTATTGGATCCTCCGCACTTGAGCATCCAAAACGACAAACCTAAAAAAGAAGAACGCCCAGTAAGATCTATTATAAGCAGTATCATTGAAGTTTTTGAACACGGAACAGAAAACCAAATGATACACATGCTAAAACGCACATTGGAAGCTCCAGACGAACGCTTATTTTCTTCAATTAAGCAACTCCTTCAACACCCTTCAGACCATGTAAAAGCATTAGCAATAGAAAACTTATATTACCTAAAAACAGAAGATCTTTCCGAACAAATAGAACCCTTAATCCAAAAACCCGATCAGTTACTTACAACAGATGCTTTTAGATATTTAATCCACAAAAGCAAACGTAATACCTTACACTTATTTAACGCGTATTTAAAGAGTGAAGACGAATCTATAAAAAACGCAACCTTAATCGGACTGTCACTTGAGTTAAAAAACAATCCAATCATCCAGCAACGCTTCAATTTCGATTATTACCTACAAAAAGCAATAAACGAGTGGAGCATTTCTACAGACGATACCTATAAAACGAATAAAATAAAAGTTATTTTAGAAGCCATTGGTAACATTCACGCCAAGTCGTTTTACTACATTATTAGCAACCAATTAAAAACGAACACAAGTAGCATAGCCATTGTTGCACTGCAAAGCGCTGCCAAAACCAAGTCTACAGAATTTATAGATTCTATGGTTAATTGGTTATCTAAAAAAGAAACACGCCAACAAGCCATAAAAAGTTTACACAGTTATGGAGAACATATAATAGACGACCTCGTAATAAAAACCATTAACGAACAATACGATTTAGACGACGCCCACATTATTCCTGTAGTTATAGAGCGTTTTGCTTCTCAAAAATCGATTAACGCCTTACTTAAACTTATAGACAACACAGAACATTCGGTAACCATTGAAGCCATTGATGCACTTAGACGATTAAAATGGAAACACCCACATTTAAAAATAAAGGATCGCTATTTAGTTGATAAAATTTTAGACGAATGCCAAATTTACCAAAGCATGCTATCGTCTATTCACTCTCAAATCATCATAAAATTTAAAGAAAAAGCCGAACACAAAACTAATGAAGAAGAAGATGAAGCCAGGCATGGTTTAATGCAAATTCTAGAACAACGTTTAGACCGACAATTGCAACGCATTTTTAAATTTTTAGGCATTAAATATCCGCCAAAGGAAATTGACCCGATTTTTGACATCATCTTAAATGGCGAAGAAGAACAACGCGTTAATGCGATAGAATTTTTAGACAATATTTTAGATTACCACTTAAAACGAGAACTTATTCCCATAGCCGAATCGGCCTTTTTTAATGATGATATTACCGAAGAAATCATTAAAAAATTAAATTTGAAGGTGTACAGCGAAGCCGAATGTTATCGCATTTTATTGCAACGCCACGACTTAAAAATTAAGCATGCAGTACTGTATTTAATAGAAAAAACTAAAAACAAAACATTTATACCACTTGTAGAAATGGTGTTAACCGACCATAGCGAAACTGTAAGAAAACAAGCCCAGCAAACCTTAGCTTATTTAAAGCATTTGGTTTAATTCTAGTTGTAAGTAATTTTGAAAAAAACACTAACTATAATATTGATCTTGACCTTAGGACTTTATTCTTGTAAGTCCGAAAAGAAGTATTGGGACTATAAAGAATCGGACTTCTATGAAGTTCAAGGAATTATTGATTATGTCGCTTTAAATAAGAATCCTTTTGATAGTCCCAGAATCAAAAATGTAAGTTATACTTATTTCTTAGACCGACCTATTCCTAAAAAAGGAATTGAAAAAAATCTTGACATGTCGGAAATAAACAATGGAATTTATTTTAACGATATAGAAAACGGATATCCCATTTTAATTTTAGTTCACAATAATGACGAAAATATTAGTTTCTGCGGACAGATTGGAATTCTTGACAGTTTAAACCCAAAGGAAAAAAGATTTCTTACTAAACACTTTCAAAGTAAAATGGAAAAGCTAAAAAAAGAAACACCTGATTACATTTACAACGCATTAGTAAAAGACACAATAACGGAGAACCAAACTGACAAAAAATAAAAAAACTACTTACGGCAGTATTTCACTAAGTGTGTAAATTTACCATAAACAAAACCGGAAGTTATTCGTCTTCTTTCAATATAATATCGTCTATTTTAGAAGCTAGCATTAAGTGGTCGTAAGCCGAGTTTTTATGCAAGACATTAGACATTAAACACACTGCATAGCGTTTTCCGCCTGGGTGCTCTACAATGGCGACAGAATTCATGTAATTATATCTGTTTCCTTGGTATTTTCCACATGGGCCTAAATCTTTAGCACAAGAATACAAACTTCCAGATTTAAAATACACCGCGGCACTGTCTAATTTCTTGGAGGCTGCATATCGAATTCTTCTATCGGTTAAAAACAATAATCGCTTCATTTCTAAACTCGACTTATAATCGATTACTTCGCCTTTTTCTAATGCAATAACAAATTTCATAAGACCAATTGGAGTACCGGTACTACCGCCACGACCCGGAATATACCCACCTGCACCTTCGGTAAAAAATTTACCTAAGCGCCACTCATCTTCTGTAATTCCTAATTCGCGTAAAGGTTCATTTACCAAGTTAATAGCCATTTCGGACAACTCACTTTTCGAAGTGCTCTTAAAATAAGCTTCGGCCTGTTCGAAAGTTAAATTCGGATATTCGCCTTGAAACACATGCATTAAAACAGCTTCGCGCCAAACTACACTAGCCGCCCCGTTATTACTTACAGACAACATGTGGTCTAACCACTCGTAAAGTGAAAACACATCTGTAGCCCTTATGGTCCGTCTGGTTAATTTTTCAGTATCTAAATCGTAAATGGGTACCGTATGGTGATCGTGTAAAGCCCAATTGCCAGCGGTAATCTTTTTAGTTTTTAACAATTCCCGACGCTGCTCGAAATCCCCTTCAGGAAAAATTTGGCATAACTGGTTAAAAAACGCTGTTAAAACCACCAATTTACCAACACTTCCTGGTTGGTATTGGGCACTCTCCCGATGTTGGGCATAACGAATAGGCTGTCCGTTAGTCATTTCTACAATCCCTAACGAGTAATTTTTATCTAAGCCCCTAAACAACCCCTCTATTTTATGCTGTAAGGTATCGTTTACTTCTGGCATATTTTGGATTTCCTTCTTGCGATTAACCAAATTTAAGCGAATAGAATCTAAAGGCATAAATGCGCCTGCGGGAATACGATGGCTTTCTACATCGCCACTTTTCACTTTCTCCAGATACACCAGACGTTTAATTCCTGTTAACTGATAACCATCTATGGGATAAAAACGGGCTGCTGTAAACCCTAAAGACATAAATACAACAATTAAAACAACAACTAGTTTTTTCATAATTATAATGGCGTAGTGTTAGATATGGTTTTGTTTAAATTAACTACTGGGGTAATAGACTCCAAGTAAGCGGAACTTTTAGCACTTTTATTTTCCACAAATGGGCGCACCTGAAACAACCATATTTTATTGTCTTTAAACCCGAGCTCGACATCGTAAGGTCCGTGAATACCTTTAGCTGTCATTTTTTCGGCTAACAATTTGCTAAATGCATTAAGCTCACTTAAATGTTTTTCGCTTACAATTGGTTTTTCAAAGGTAGTGAAATGACGTTCTGTACCACCTGTTTTTGGCAACGACAAATACGAAGGCTCTCTAGATGGCGCGATTAAAAAAGTATTTCCATCATTTTTAATACCCCATGTTTCAGCAGCCTGCCCATCTACGGCACCGCCAACTCCTCTGCTAAAGGCTACGGTTATTTCGTCGGTATTGCCACTGCTAACGCCCTTGGTAATCATAACTCCAGAAAAATCGTTATTAACCCCAGGTATAACAACTATAGACGGATATACATTTTCTGGGTTTGTTAAGTATTTCTGACGCCATTTAAAGCTACGCTCGGTATAAGGCGAGGCCCAAACCGTTTTTATGCCTTCAATAATTTTATCGCGATCGAGCACATTAAACAATGTCAGGTTCAACCCTGCGCCGGTAAAACTTTTAAGATCTTCCATATTGGTATCACTTCTTAAAAACACAGGCGTTTCGCCTATTGAAGACCCTAAAACGGATTCAAATTGCGTTTCTAAATCGATTATAAATTCATCTAAAAGTGGCATATCGATTATTAACTGTCTAAGCTTTGCCAATTCTGTTAATTGATACGTTTCAATAGCTTCCGAAGTCTTACCCTCGGCCTGCATTTGTCTTGCTGTATTAAAAATCTTGTTTAAATATTCCCAATACGTGGTGTTTTGATTAGGGATATCTTGTTTCATATGATTTAAAAATATACCAAACGGAATAACAAAACCTTCAACCACATGCTCTGGAAAATTAGATTTTAATTCTCCTAAATTAGCAGCTTTCGGGCCGCAATAAATCCCTGAAGACTCGGCATTCACTTCCCTTAAATTTAGAATGGTAGTGCGATCCAATTTAATTTTATCTACAGGAACAGTAATCATATCGTGCTGTTGCACGGTTTTAGAAAACAACTGATTTTCGCTCGCCGTCATCTCGCTTTCTGGTTTCATAATTACCGTGCCTTTATTAGATACGGCATAAAACACTGTCTGACCTTGAAATTTCTTAAACTCGGTTACATTTTCGGAAGAAACCGCCGCATTTGGAATCCCTAAATTTCTGGCCAACAACTGCACATGCGATACTAAATTTCCTTCGGAAACCGTTAAAATACCTGCAATCGGTTTTAAATCGGATGGCGGTCTGCTAAATATATAAATATGGTTAGGATTAACTTCTAAATCTTCGCCAGAACCTTCAACAACAATTAATTTCCCTTTGGCATACCCTGGATTAAGTCCGTGAACATGGCTCTGATTGCTTAAGTTTAACACACGATTATTTAATGCCGATTCCGAAGTGATAAAATTTCCTAATTTACCAATACTATTCCCTAAAGGCAAAGCAACCGAACCTCTAATTCTGTCGTCTAAAAAACCATGCACCAGTGGTTCAAAAGCTTCGTACACCCTAACAACGTCGCTAAACACAGCACTGTTTTTACCCGTTCCCCACTCCAATTGTTTTCTGGCAGCTTCTAAGGTTTCTGTTAATGTTTCTAACGATAAATCGGATGCTTCAGAAACCGACAATTGCCCCTCTAAATGTTTCCATTCCCAAATTTCGGTATAGCCAGATGCCGCCGATGCGGTGCTTAAATAACAAATTTTACTTAACAACGATTGTAAGTTGTGTTCTGGATATTCGTTGATTTGCTTTGTAATTAGCAATTCGAGTTTTAGCGATAAATCTAGTAAACCTAAACGCCCGCTTGCCGATGGCTCTTCCAAAATATGCGTGCGGATATACCACATTAACTCTGAAGCACCTTCAATTTTAGTAGCAACATCTGCATCTTTATATGCATTAATAAAACCAACCGTTTTACTTTTAATATCGGCATTGGTTAATTCGGTTAAAAACACGTTTAAACTTTCAATTTGCACAGGCTCAAAATATGTGTGCATGGTTAACATTAGGGCATCTAACTGCTTATTTAAATCGGGGGTTAATTTACTAGCCTGTTCGGTTTTAAAAGTACTGACTTTGGTGATATCTGAAGGCTCTGGATTGCCATGAATTTTAATACGTAAGTTCATAAATGGCTCGTAATTTTCTGCCAAAACTTTAGATTGGCTACGCATTAATTGGGCAACGTTGTCATCGCCAGCATGTGGAATATCCTTTACAGCTTGTCGTAACAGGTAAAAATGTTTCGTTAAAAATTCATCGTGCTTTAAAACCTTAATAAAAAAGTCTTTTCCCCAAGCCTGCTCATCCTCGGCCTGAATATGCCCCCTGTAATATTGTGCTTTTCTATTAATCCATCCGTCGTCTACAGATTTTAAATACCGTTCTAACAAATATTGCTTCAATCTGGAAAAATTATGCTCGCGATCTAAAAAAGCATCCTGATTTGTAGAAGCCAAAATCTGACCAAAGTATATGTGATTTGATTCTCCTAATGCAATCACTTCATCTTTATATCTGGCATGCTGTACACCGCCATCTTCGCAAGGCTCTTTGGGCATATTTATAGTACCATCGTCGCAAAACCAACGAATATCTCTATAAGGCCCTCTAACATCCGATTTATACTTTTTCACTAAACCTTTTAATGCCTCATTGCTAACAGGTGTACTTTTTTTTTGGCATAAAGCGGTATTAAACCAAAATAACATTGCAGAGGCAAAACATATAAATTTCATAGTATTGGAGTTAAGAAGAACTAAATTATTAAAATTTTGTTAAAGTAAAACTACACGACATATTAATAAGATTAACTATTTTGCATTTATTATTTGTTAAGTACATTTATACACCAAAACCGACTGCAGCTCCGCAATGTTAAACATCAGTCTTTAAATGAGAATTTCGAACAAAATCTTAATGGCTTTAGCTAGCCTACTATTTAGCATTTCGGTTTGTGCACAAAAACAAGACGGCGAGTTAGGCAGCTGGTTTGTCTACACCTTTAACTCTGATTTTGACAATAGTTTATGGGGAATAAATGGCGATATACAATATAGAAATTGGAATGTTACAGGCCTTACCCAACAACTTTTAATTAGGGGCGGAGGCCATTTTACACCAAAAAACTCTCGGTTTAAATTCACTTTAGGCTACGCCTACATTTCGTCGCATTATCGGGATAATGGTGAATTTAAAAATAGTGAAAACCGAATTTATCAAGAAATACGCTACCCTTCTAAACTCGGCGAACGTTTGTACTTGGTACAACGGGTTAGAATAGAACAACGCTTCATTCAAAACGAAAACTTTAGAACACGGTTCCGATACTCGCTAGGGATCGACCTCCCTTTAAATCATAGACTGTTAATTAAAAACACTTGGTTTGTATCGTTTTACGACGAAGTGTTTTTTAATGGACAAAAAGAAATTAGCGACACTGAAAATGTAGATATTTTTGACAGAAACCGCTTGTATTTAAGTTTGGGCTATGTATTCTCTGCGCACCTAAAAATGTCCTTAGGTTTTTTAAATCAGGTAACTACTGAAACAAATAAAAATCAACTTACGCTTACAGTTGCACATACATTTTAAAGTAGCTACGTATTGGTATTACTTCACATCATTCACACTACGTTTATCGATTTTCACATTAAAAAACTCAAAAAAACAAGGTGTAATTGTGTAATTATGATATTTTTGATAACCAAATCTTTACGCTATTGAAAACCACAAAACCAGACATCAATACAGCTCCTAAAAAACGTAAGATTCTAAAAATCTTAAAGTGGCTTGTTATGGTTTTACTTTTTATTTTCTTCACGCTAGTGTTAATAATAAGAAGTTCGTGGGGGCAAAATACAATTATTGGTTACATTACCTCGTTTGTCTCGGAAAAAACACACACCAAAATAGAAATTGGTAAAGTATTTTTAACTTTTTCAGGCGATTTAAAAGTGGAAGATCTATTTCTGGAAGACACTAAAGGCGACACCTTAATTTACAGCAAAACACTTAAAGCCGATGTGCCTTTATTACCGATTATTCGAGGTAAAGGCGTGGGAATTGAATCGCTTACTTGGGACGGGTTTCGAGCCAATATAATTCGTAATGATTCTATTTCGGGATATAATTTTCAGTTTTTAATAGATGCCTTCGCTTCAGAATCAGACACACCCGAGCCTCCCGCAGACCCAAATGCCGAACCGTTATCTATTATCATCAAAGACATCGCTTTAAGCCATTTTAACATTGTGTTTTACGATGCAGTTTTAGGCATTGACAGCCATTTTAAGCTAGGCGAAATATATCTAGACATGGATACCTTCGACCTAAATGAAATGAATTTTAGAGTGTCTGAGGCACGTATAGAAGATTCCGAAATTTCATACATCCAACACCCTGTTCCCGCTCAACCTCAAGACACAACAAGTACCACTTTACCAGTTATTGCAATAGATGAATTTGCTATAACAAACGTAAAAGCCCATTACGAAACCACTGCAGACCAACTTACACTTGATGCCAATATTGCAACATTTGAAACCGAAATCCCCAATATAGATTTAGCAAACAACACGTATGCTGTAGACGATATTGCCTTAAAAAACTCAAGTATTATTGTTAATACCCGAACAGCCACAACCCAAACAACAGAACAACCAGACACAACAACCGGAGCGTGTTTTACTTGGCCACAATTGTCGGCAGAATTAAAACATATCGATTTACAAAACAATACGTTTGGCTATTATGTGAACGACCAAAAACCACAAAAGAATGTATTTAACGGCAATGCTTTAAGCATTACGGCGTTCACATTAAAAGCGCAAAATATCTATTTAAAAAATGAAGAAATTAATGCTGAGTTAAATCAATTTGAATTTCGTGAAGCTTCAGGTCTGGCGCTTAACAAAGCTAACTTTAACTTAAATATTACAGATCAAATCTTAGATTTGAATCATCTTGAAATAATTGCCAATCAGACGATACTGCAAGGGCAAACAACACTCAATTACCCGAGTATCGCATCGTTTCTAAAACAACCAGAACAATCTAAAATAGCTTTAGAACTTTCTAAATTGCAGCTCGATATTACCGAAGCCTACCGTTTTCAACCCGAATTACAAAACAATGCGTATGTAGACAGTTTAAGTCAGCGTTTTATAACCGGGCAACTTTATGCCAAAGGCACTTTATCGGAAATTCAACTCGACAAAGCACAATTAAACTGGGGAAAAACCACACAAATTGCAGTAAACGGCCAGATTAAAAACCCAACAATTACAGATAGTCTGTATTTAAATCTGCCCACTATTAAAGCCGAAATCACCAAACAAGACCTTTTAAAATTTGTAAACGAAACCGAATTAGGCTTATCCTTACCAGAAACTGTGGTATTAACAGGACAATTAAATGGTCAGTTAAATAATATAAATACGGACTTGGCATTAAACACCTCGCTTGGCAATGCCACGTTAAAAGCTGACTACAAAGACCTTAACGGCATTGCTTTCGACACCGAGTTAGACATAGACGGTTTTAAGCTTAACACCTTATTAAATAACGAACAACTAGGCCCTTTAAGTTTAACTGTTAAAGCTACTGGAACAGGAAACTCAGTAAACGACTTAGATGCTATTTTAGATGCTAAAATCAGTAGCCTAAAACTTCAAAATTATCAGATTACAGACTTACTCATTTCGGGAGAACTTAACAAAGGCGCTGGCGATATCGTTTCGAAATACAAAGACGATAACATCAACTTAAAATTAAATAGCCATGTGGTTTTAGATTCGGTATCACCAGAAGCGAATATTGATCTAGATCTCATCGGTGCTAACTTACAAGCCTTAGGCTTGGTTCAAAAAGACATAAGAGCTGGCCTTAATTTACATTTAGATTTTAAAGGCAACGGCGATCAATTTGATGCGAGCACAAATATAAAGGAAGGCGTAATTGTTTACGACAACAAAACCTATTTACTAGGCGATATTTTGGCAGAAGCACATGTTAGGCCAGACACAACCTACCTTAGTATAGACAACAAACTTTTAAGTTTAAATTTAGAATCGAATACAAATCCTAACCGATTTAGCGCCGCCTTACAAAACCACATACAAAGCTATTTTTACAGAGATAGCACCCTACCCGATTCGCTTAAACCTGTTATCATAAAACTTGAAGGCAAACTAGCACAAGGCCCTATTTTAAACGATGTATTTCTACCAAACTTAAAAGCCATCGACACCGTTAATTTGGCCGTCGATTTTAATCAAAAAGAAAAAGTTTTAAAAACTAATATTACTGCGCCACATATTAACTACAACGACTACGAATTAGATAGTTTACAGTTAAACATCGATACAGATGTAGATGATTTTAATTTCGATCTCGGTTTCAAACATGTTGCAGCAGGCCCTATAAGCCTAAAACGTACCAGTTTTTCAGGCAAACAATATAATCACGAAATGGCTGTAAAATTTATAGCTTTCGATGAAGACGATGTACTCACCCAATGGCAAGCCAATATTGCTGGACACAGAGACAGTTTACACCTTAAGGTGGTTCCAGATTCGTTAATGATTAACCGCGAATTGTGGAACATTCCAAACAGCAACCAAATTACCTACACGCCAAATGCACTCCATTTTAAGGACTTTACCATATCTAAAAACCAAGAATCTATTGCCATTACCAACGGGATTACTACAAACAATAAAGACGAAATTACTATAGCTTTTAACCAATTCGGATTAAACGACCTTTTGGCTTATTTTAATCCAGACAACGCTTTAGCCCAAGGCAATTTAAACGGCGATTTCACTGTCCAAAACCCTTTTGGGAACAGTGGTTTTCTAGCCGATTTATCAATCGACAATCTAAAAGTTCTAAATGCCAACCTGGGCACTTTAACACTACAAGGCAACTCCAACACCAATAACACGTACACCTTTGCTCTTGGCACCAAAGATGGCGATGTCGATTTAGATTTTAACGGAAACTATCAAGCATCTAACACGCAACCTAATTTAAATGCCAATCTTGTTATAAACGACTTTAAAATGAAAGCTGTTGAAGGGCTTTCCCTAAACGAATTATCTAATGCTTCTGGAAGCTTATCAGGCGACTTTAAAATTACAGGCTCCCTGGCCGAGCCAAAATACACTGGTCAGTTAAATTTTAACAATGCCGATGTTACCGTAACCAAACTTAACACCAATTTTATTTTCACTAAAGAAACATTAAACATAGACAATTCGGGAATTAGCCTATCCAACTTTACTATTAAGGATAATAACGAAAGTGCCTTTGTTTTTAATGGGAAAATAACTACCGAAGATCTCGCAAACCCAAAATTCAATTTAGATTTAGAAGCTAAAGATTTTCAGGTCCTCAATGCCACAAAAGAAGACAACGACATGATGTATGGCCAATTATCGTTTGATGCCAAAGGCCAAATAACTGGCGATTTAACCATTCCTAAAATCGATTTAACAGCCACTGTAAGTCCAACCACAGACCTGTCTTACGTCATGCCTTCTTCAACTGTAAATATAGAAGAACGCGATGGTGTTGTTGTTTTTGTGAATAGACAAAACCCAAATGCAATTCTTACTAAAACCCAAGAAAAAACCGCTACCGTAACAGGCTTCGATTTAAACGCTTCGTTTACCATACCTAAAGAAGCAGTATTCACACTAATACTAGACGAAAGTACAGGCGATAATTTCCAAACCTCTGGAGATGGCGATTTTGTTTTTAGAATGGATCCTAACGGTCGCATGAACTTATCGGGAGTGTATACCGTATCGGGTGGCCATTACGAAATGAGTTTATATCAGCTTGTAAGACGAAAATTCGAGCTCGTTCCTGGCAGTCGCGTATCGTGGTCGGGTAATCCACTTGATGCTAATATGGATGTAAAAGCATTATACAATGTTAAAACATCGTCTTTACCCTTAATGGCTTCTCAAATTTCGGGCTCCGATCCTGCAGTAAAAAACAAATACAAGCAAGTACTCCCTTTCGAGGTGTATTTAAATATAGACGGCGAATTAATGCAACCCAAAATTTCGTTTAAGTTAGACATGCCCGAAGATGAACAAGGTGCAATAAGCGGACAGGTTTACGGGCGCGTGCAACAAGTAAACCAGCAAGAAGGCGAATTAAACCGCCAAGTATTTTCGTTATTGGTAATGAATCGTTTTTATCCAGAATCGGGTAGCGATGGTAGTAGCGGTGGTTTTGCCTCGATTGCCAGAGACAATTTAAACGATGCCATTTCGGACCAACTAAACATGTTTTCCGATAAACTTTTAGGAAGCACAGGTCTAGAACTCGACTTTGGCCTTAACAGTTTTACAGATTACCAAGGCAGCTCGCCAGAACAGCGCACGCAATTGGATGTTGCGGCACAAAAAAAATTATTTAACGAACGTGTGATTGTACGTGTTGGTAGTGCCGTAGACATAGAAGGCAGCGACCCTACTGGCGAGGAAGCTCCTTTAATTGGCGATGTAAGTCTAGAATACCTAATAACACCTTCAGGAAAATATCGCTTAAAAGCGTTTCAAAAAAACGAATTCGAATCGGTTATCGACGGTCAAACCATTGTTAGCGGCCTAGCTCTTATTTTCACCCAAGAATTCAATAAATTTAGAGATTTATGGGATGCCATGTTACATTCTAAAGAAGAACGTCAACTCGATAAGCAACAAAAAGAAGAAGAAAAATTAAAAACCAAAACTGCTCCTTGATTACAAAACAACGCCATAACACGTTTAAATACCCGTATACACTATACCGTTTATGCACCTGTTTGCTTTTGCTTTGCGTGTTGGTTTCGTGTAGCATACAAAAGTATATTCCGGAAGACGAAATGCTGTATACAGGCGGAAAAGTTATTATCGAAACCGATTCTATCTTAGAACAAGAAGAGCAACTACAATCGGAATTAGAATCCGTTTTACGGCCAGAGCCTAATTCATCGTTTTTAGGCATGCAACCTGGCTTGTATTTACATTATAAAATGCAAAAAGAACATCCCGGGTTCATCAACCGCTGGCTCTACAAAAAAATTGGTGAAGAACCAGTCTATAAATCAGATGTAAAAACGTACGATGTAGAAGATATTTTAGTAAATCGATTAGAAAATCATGGTTTTTTCTATAGTTCTGCATCGGGAACACTCGAAGATCATCCCGACCAAAAAGCATCCGAAGCCATTTACACCTTAAATGTAAAACAACCCTATCGTTTAGAAACCTATCAATTAGACTCCCTACAAAATCCCATATACAATACCATAAAAGCAACTATGGAAACCTCGGAATTTAAAAAAGGCCTGCGGTTCGATCTCGATTATCTAAAAACCGAAAGACAGCGCATAGACCATAGTTTAAAAAATAATGGCTACTATAATTTTAATGCCGACTTTTTAATTTTTGAAGCCGACACTACCCAATACAAAAACCGAAATTTCGATTTGTATTTACGCCTAAAAAACGATGTGCCAAAAAAATCTGTTGTGCCTTACACCGTATCTAAAATAAATGTACATACCAATTACGATATTAAAAACGATTCGCTTGCTAAAGACACCATAAGATTTAATAATAAAAATTTTATTGAAACCGAACCTTTCTTTAAAGCCAAACGTCTAGACCCATTTATAACTCTAAAAGAAGACAGTTTATACAATCCGGCTGAATCTAGAAATACCGCCAGACGACTGTCTACAATTGGGACCTACAAATATGTAAACATTCAATATGAAGAAATAGATTCGTTATTAACAGATAGTACAGCGGCTTTACAAGCCAACATTTACTTATCACCCTTAAACAAACATGCCTTAAAAGCTGAATTGCAAGCGGTAACAAAATCCAATAGTTTTGCAGGCCCAGCGCTAGAGTTTACGCATACCAACAGAAATTTATTTAACGGCGGAGAAATTTTCAATTTAAGCGCAAATGTGGGTTACGAATTTCAAGTTGGTATAAAGGATAACGAAAACCGAGCCAGCAACACATCGTTAGGTCTAAAAGGAGAACTATTATTTCCGCGTATGCTAATTCCTTTTCACATTAGCGACGATTTTTTTAAATATTCTATTCCTAAAACCAAAACCAGCTTAAGTATAGACTATTTAAACCGTACCGATCTATACACCATGTTGTCCTCTACCGCCGAATTTGGTTATATCTGGAACGAAAACCGATTTACAACTCACGAGCTTAATCTCATTTCGATTAACTACAATAACTTAATGAAAACCACACCCGAGTTCGATCAGATTCTTGAAGATAATCCCTTTTTACAACAAAGTTTCGACCAACAATTTATTGCTGGCTTAACCTATTCGTTTACCTACAACGAAATGGTAGATGTTAATAAAAAGCATCAATTTTACTTCAATACCAATATAGATATTGCTGGAAATCTTGTTAGCCTATTTGGCAAAGAAAATCCGCCTGGTTCCGACACTTTTTTAGGTTTGGAATATGCGCAATATGCTAAAGCTGACATCGATTTCAGATATCATTTCAACTTCAAAAAAGAACAGAAAATTGCCACCAGATTATTTGCAGGCTATGGTTATGCTTATGGCAACTCCCAATTAATGCCATATATAAAGCAATATTCGGCAGGAGGACCAAATAGCGTACGTGCATTCAGAATCCGTGCCTTAGGTCCTGGAACGTATCGCAACGAAAACGAGACTGAAAACGTATACGTAGACCAAACGGGAAACATTAGGCTAGAAGCCAATTTAGAATATCGTTTTCCGCTTTTTTCGTATTTAAAAGGCGCTGTATTTGTAGATGCTGGTAACGTTTGGAATTCTATAGAAAATGAAGCTTTACCTGGCGGAAAATTCACAAACGATTTTATGAGTCAACTTGGTATTGGCACTGGTGTGGGATTAAGGGTAGACGTACAAGGCTTTGTTATCCGATTTGATTTTGCAGCACCTGTACACGATCCTGCTTACGACGACAAAGCGTTTAATTTTCAAGCCGATGAAACAGTTTTTAATTTTGCTATTGGTTACCCGTTTTAGTATTTCTATTCCTTCATAATTTTAAAAGCAGTTTAGTCGTAAAAAAGAATTAGAGTTAATATCTTTGGTTATATTCCAATTTAAAACGCTTCAACACAATGCCTAACACAATAAAACATCCGGAGTTAAGTCAGTATATAGACCACACCAACTTAAAAGCAACGGCTACAAAAAACGACATTATTGCACTCTGTAACGAGGCCAAAACTTATCGTTTTTTTTCAGTTTGTGTTAACAGTAGTTATGTGGCTTTGGCAAAATCGGCATTACAAGACAGTACTGTAAAAGTGTGCTGCGTTGTTGGGTTTCCTTTAGGCGCTATGAGTACTACTGGTAAAGTTGAGGAAACAAAACAAGCACTAAAAGACGGCGCCGAAGAAATAGACCTGGTTTTAAATATTGGTTTATTAAAAAGTGAAGATTTCGAATCGGTAAAAAATGATATAAAAGCAGTAAAAGCGTGTTTGCCCGACCTGGTTTTAAAAGTTATTTTAGAAACCTGCTACTTAGAAGATTCTGAAATCGTTACCGCGAGCGAACTGGCTATAGAAGCTGGTGCCGATTTTATAAAAACATCTACAGGCTTTGGTACGGCTGGTGCTAATTTACACGATGTAAATCTTATGCTAAATACCGCAAACGGCAGTGCATTGGTTAAGGCTTCTGGAGGTATTAAGGATTACGAAACAGCTATGAAATATATTAATTTAGGCGTTAAACGCATAGGGACTTCATCTGGAATCGCCATCGTTACAGGGCAAACATCAACCGAAAATTATTAAATTATGAGTGTACATATAGAAGCCAAAAAAGGAGATATTGCCGAAACTATTTTATTGCCAGGAGACCCGCTACGTGCAAAATGGATTGCAGAAACTTTTTTCGATAGTCCAAAATGCTTCAATAAGGTTAGGGGCATGTTGGGGTACACGGGCACTTATAAAGGCAAACCCATTTCGGTAATGGGTACGGGCATGGGCATTCCGTCCATTTCAATTTACACTCACGAATTAATTACAGAATACGATGTTAAACAGCTTATTCGCGTAGGAAGTGCAGGTTCTTACCAGCCTCATGTACAGCTTCTGGATACAGTAATTGCCATGTCGGCATCGTCTAATTCTGGAATCAATAAGTTCAGGTTTAAAGGCGCTAACTATGCACCAACTGCCGATTTCGAATTATTCCAAAAAGCAATAGAAGTCGCCAAACTTAAAAACATCCCTATAAAAGCTGGAAATGTATTTTCTTCGGATGAATTTTATACCGACGACACCAAAGCTTATAAAACATGGAGCCAATATAATGTGCTTTGTGTAGAGATGGAAACTTCGGGGTTGTAC